>NZ_JH417560.1 GCF_000239275.1 Megasphaera geminata F0357
AACGACAATCGTTCAATTTTTGAAGGGGCTGTTTACAAGAATATCTTTCTTTATATATTGGTACTTTCCATTGCTTTTTCCAAAATAAATCTTCCCTTTGTAAAAAGGAGTTCTTTCTTCCGGCGCGGCCACCTTTTAATTTGCCACTCCCAATGCATGGCCGCATGCTTACTCGGAAAAGCTTTGCTCCACACAAGCTCAACGGGCAGACGTGATCTTGTATATTTGGCTCCTCTGCCGTGGTTATGCATAACCAAACGTCTCTCCACGTCTGCCGTATATCCCGTATAGAACGTATTATCCACGCAACGAAGCATATATGTGTAATAATACATCTGCGTTTAGAGACTGTCCGTAATGGAGAGAGATTCCAAAACAACATTGTTCAACGGTCTATCTGCACTGTTTGTCTTAACCTTACTGATTCTTTCAACAACATCATAGTTTTCTATAACTTTGCCGAAAATAGAGTGATGATTTTGCAGCCACGGTGTCGGTATCACGGTAATGAAAAACTGAGAGCGGCCCGTATTGGGCCCTGCATTAGCCATTGCAAGAATACCCGGCTCCGCAAAAGTAAGTCCCGGCGCGAATTCGTCAGGAATCATGTTATTAGAGCCTCCAAAGCCTGTGCCTTCCGGATCGCCGCCTTGGATCATGAAATCTTTAATAACACGGTGGAAAATCGTACCGTCATAGAATTTATTATCGGCCAATTTTTTAAAATTATCTACTGTAATCGGTGATTTATCGGCAAACAATTCAACCGTAAAATCGCCTTCACTTGTCTTAAAATGCGCATATAATGTATCTGCCATATTTCTTTTCTCTCCTCTTGGTCTGCTGTCCTTCTCAGGGCAGGAATAAAATGGGATTTGTCGGTACTCCGTTTATGCGTACTTCATAGTGAACATGCGGGCCTGTGCTATTACCCGTACTTCCGGCAAGGGCAATGATATCTCCCGTTTTAACCTCTTGCCCTTCCACGACGAGAAGCATTGAGTTATGACCGTAACGTGTTACCATGCTGTTACCGTGATCAACTTCAACAAGGTTTCCGTATCCCGAGACCCAGCCGGCCTGAGATATTTTACCGCTTGCCGTCGATCGTACGGGAGTACCGTAATCAACACCGATATCTATCCCTTCATGAAAGGTGCTGGCACCCGTCATAGGACTGGAGCGATATCCGAACTGAGATGTAATCGCGCCGGTTACAGGCCAAATGGACGGATACGCGGAAGTATTGTATTTTCCGGCTGATTGTTGCATGTGTACGACTTGCTGCCCCGCTGTATCACTAAGAACCGTCTTCAATGTTATAAAACTGATGATGCGGGCATTGCTCTTCGTTTCTAAACGAGAGGCAGCGTGCAGTAATTTATTATAGCCGGCATGCGACAAATCTTCATTCTTCTTACGTTGGCCTGCTACGCTGCCGTCACCTTTTGGGGATTCACCGGCGCCTGCGCCTTTAACCATCTGCCGAAGTTCCTGATCAAGAGAATCCATTTTATCCATTTTTTCTTGTAGCGATGTTGTTTTATCCCGCAATAATTCGAGCTGCTGTTGATGCAACTCTTCCTGTTGCCGCATCGAATTATAGGCTACAATACCGTAAACAGCACCAATAACACCGATTGTGCCAACAACAGCCCCTGCAAGAATTACCCTTTTATATTTCTTGTATTGTTCCGGTGAAATAACAACCGGTTTATCCGGAGCTTTCATTTGTTCCGCATAAAGCATTTTAATGAAAGCAATCCGTTCCCGTATTATTTCACACAAAAGTATCGCTTTATCCCGTATATTCAAAAAATCGCCTTCCTATCCTTTCTGAACGGGACTGATTATTCCCGTATAATGCAGCGCATTTCTGAGGCTTTCCTTTTCTTCTTCGCTCATACTGTAAAGACATTTTCCGTCTACAACAGGTTTGGCAAAAATACGTGATTCATTACGACCATATACACTGGATAAACAAAACCCGTTATTTTTACCATCAAGGAGTGTAAAGGCAAAACTCAAATTATTACCTATATTATCAAAAGCATTGTATTTTACGAAGCCGATTTTACAAAAACATTGATTTTGCATGAATAAAATGGTTTCTTGTGCAGTCCGCATCGTTTCCAATGTACTCCGTACTTCATGCAGACTTGCTACATCCGCATGAAGCTTTTTTTCCAAGCTCTGACCGATTTCATCCTGCATAAAGAAAGTATATTTCTTCTGCAGTTTAACAACACGATAATTCAAGAAGCCGATATATATCAGCAAGAGCAAAAACAGACCGCCTGCGACACAGACAGCTATAAAATTAAAAAGCTGCATGTTCAATCCGTCAAACATGATATCCTCCTGCTATGTATACGCTAATCTCTGATAAAGAGATTTTCATAATTCATCATCATACAGTAAATTTCATTGTCTCATCCGGACGGTTTTTCTCGTTTTCCTCTGTAAGAAGGGCTAAGAGTCGTTCAAATTCCGCTTCTGATGAGAAAGAGATCTCGATTTTCCCTGTATTTCCCTTTTGAACACGGATGGCAACATTCGTTCCTAAGCGCATTTTCAAACGATCTTGCAAGTCTTCTATATATGTATCGACACCCTTCGTAACCGTTCTTTTCTTGCCTTTCAAAAGGTGCTTCACCAAAGTTTCCGCCTGACGCGCACTCAAATCGGTCGCAACAATACGTTGAGCAACTTTCTCCTGTACTTCAGGTGATTTTAACTGTAAAAGAGGTCGCGCCTGTCCCATTGTTAAAGCTCCGTTCTCAATAAGTTTCCGCACAGGCGGAGCAAGAGACAAGAGGCGCATTATATTGGCAACGTGAGAACGACTTTTCCCGACTTTTGCAGCCAATTCATCTTGTTTCCAATTATTCATATCAATAAGGAGCTTATATGCTGCCGCTTCTTCAATCACATTCAAATTTTCGCGCTGGATGTTCTCAATAAGAGATTATCTCTGTAGCTTTGGTATCTTCACAGGTCCGAATAAGAGCGGGGATTTCTTTCAACCCAGCACGCTGTGACGCACGCCAACGTCGCTCGCCGGCAATCAGTTCATACGTTTTATCAGCGAGCGGACGTACAACAATTGGCTGTACAACACCGTAACGCCGAATGGAATCCGCCAAGGCCTGCAAAGCTTCTTCATCAAAAATCTGACGGGCCTGTCGCGGGTTAGCCGTGATAGATGTGACGGCAAGCAACGTTATGCCTTCAATTGAAGATATCTCTCTTTTCTGATCTAAGCCGAGAGACCCTAGTCCTCTGCCTAAACCGGCCTTTTTAGCCGACACGCTCAATCACCTCTTTCGCCACTTTCCTGTATACTGTAGCCCCCTTGGAATGCGGGTCATAGGTTATAATCGGTTCACCATAGCTGGGAGCTTCTCCAAGGCGTACATTGCGAGGAATAATTGTCCTAAAGACTTGATCGCCAAAGTATTTCTTCACTTCTTCCGCTACCTGCAAAGACAGGTTAGTCCTGCCATCATACATAGTCAGTAAAAGACCGAGAACAGCAAGATTCGCATTCATATCCAAAGCTACAGCCTGCACCGTCTCCGTCAGCTGTGCCAGCCCTTCAAGCGCATAAAATTCACATTGAACGGGAATAAGAACCGAGTCGGCTGCCACAAGTGCATTGATTGTCAGTAAATCAAGAGACGGAGGACAATCAATGAGAATATAATCGAAAGCCCTTCCGCGTGTCGTTCATACATTAATCAAAGCTTTTCTCAACGCGCTTTCCCGTTCCTCCATCGCCACGAGCTCCACAGTCGCACCGGCCAGATCCATTGTAGCAGGAGCAATAAAAAGTTTTTTTACAGCTGTTTCCGCGATGACATCATTCATATCCATAGCACCGATAAGACTATCATATGTACCGCCTTGAAGAGTGTGTTTATCAATACCAAGACCACTTGTCGCATTGCCCTGAGGATCAAGGTCGACCAAAAGAGTGTGTTTGCCTGCCTCTGCCAGGCAGGCGCTTAAATTAACGGCTGTCGTTGTTTTTCCTACACCGCCCTTTTGATTTGTAACGGCTATAACCTTAGCCACCGGACTCACCTCGTCGTATAAAATAGTGGGGGACAATACTCACATAGTCTATCGTATAGTATAGCATAAAGACGCGTTTTATACGACAGAAATTATTAGTCCCCACATCTCTATCGCCGCAATTATTACAGTGTTATAATAATAAGGAATTATATTAATTAGTGCGAAAAGGATACTATAAATGACAAAAACAGCCTTGCATATAGATGAAATAAAAAAGGAAAAAATTATCCACTACGGTATACAGCGTAATATATCTGAAATGGACGGCACCGCTATTGATAAGGCAATCACCTGTATTCTCGATTTTGCGGAACCCCGAGGCCTTTATGAAGAACTCCCATATGATATACCGTCTCATACCTTTTTAGGTAGACAGCCCTTCGGTGTCGAAGGGACACAGATCCTGCCGTTCCTTAAGCAAGCAGAAATAATCGTTGCCATGACGGCAACTTTAGGAAAAAAAGTAGATGCTGCCATAGATAATCTCTTCCTAGAGCAAAAGTTCACCGAAGGCATGATTCTTGACTGCACAGCAGCAGCGGCACTAGAATCTCTTCTGAATAAGCTGACTGAAATTATTGATATTACTTACTCTCGTGATGAATTTAAAACTGCATGGCGAGTTTGCCCGGGAGAAGGAGATTTCCCTCTGAGCCAGCAAGTGTCAATTCTCACGGCACTTGATTCCGCTAAGATAGGTATCACCGTTTCAAAAAGCCGTATGATTGAACCGCGTAAAACGATAACGGCTCTTTCAGGACTTAGTTCTCTCCAAAAGATGTGTAACGGCTCTTGCGGCGGTTGCTCCATGTCGGGACATTGCGGTGATGAAGACGATATATAGAAGTGCTCTCTAACCGTATAAAATCGGGAATAAGGAACTTACTTTGCTTTGCTTACCATCTTTTTATAAACCAAGAGTCGTTTTTTCTTTGGTCATATAACCGCAGAAAAAACGACTCTTGATTTATAAACGCATTCAAAAAGTCTCTGAACCCAATTCATTTACTTAGAGCTATTTAATTATCGTTTTATTGCTTAGAAAACATTATGTAAAACAATAGTCTGCGCACGATCAGGACCGACTGAAACAATCCCCAAAGGCACACCGAAGGGCTGTCTGATGCGTTCTACATAATAACGAGCATTTTCCGGTAATTCTTCATATGTCCGGCAACCGGAAATATCAGATTTCCAACCGGGTAATTCTTCATAAACCGGTTCCACATTCTGTAGTACATCAAGGCTTTCAGGATATTCCTGCAATTCCTTACCCTTATATATATAGCCTTTACAAAGACTAATATTATCAAATCCATCAAGAATATCAAGACGTGTAATGGCAAGATAATCAAGACTGTTCAACATTGCCGCATACCGCACAACAGTCGAATCAAACCAACCGCAACGACGACAACGGCCTGTTACGGTACCGAATTCATGACCTGTCCGGCGAAGATATTCACCGACTTCATTTACCTGTTCTGCAGGAAAAGGGCCCGCACCGACACGCGTTGTATACGCCTTGACAACACCGATTATTTCTGCATCCTACGTGGACCGACACCGGAACCGACACACGCACCACCGGCTGTAGGATTAGAGCTGGTAACGAACGGATAGGTTCCGTGATCCAAATCAAGCATCGTTGCCTGGGCTCCTTCAAAAAGAACTTTTTTCCCTTGTTCAATATACAGATTTGCCGAATATTCCGTATCTTTTACATATCCACGAATACGTTCGGCAAAAACAAGATATCTCTGCAAGATTTCATCATAATCAAATCCTTTACAATTATAATAAGTTTTAAAGAGCCGATTTTTCAACTCCAAATTAAGTTTCAACTTTTGACGGAATATCTTTTCATCCATTAAATCACCGATACGAATGCCCATGCGATTCACTTTATCTGCATAACAAGGGCCGATACCATTTCGCGTTGTACCGATTTGATTATCACCCCTCAATTTTTCATCTTCTTCATCAATCCGAATATGATATGGCATAATGACATGAGCACGCGTAGATATTTCAAGCTTACTGATTTGTATGCCTTTTTTTACCATGCCGTCGATTTCTTCTATTAATACTCCCGGATTTACAACAACACCGTTGCCAATAATACACGTCTTATCAGAAAATAAAATTCCCGACGGTAACAGACGAAGCGCAAATGACTGACCGTCTGCGACGACGGTATGACCTGCATTATTACCTCCCTGAGAGCGAATAACTACGTCAGCCTGTTGCGCTAAATAATCAACAATCTTACCTTTACCTTCATCACCCCATTGGGTTCCGAGTACCATAGCAGTTGCCATCTATTCAACATCCCTTCGCGCGCATAAATCACTTAACAAATACTTACATTATACACGAAAGGCCGCTATATGCCTATCGAATTTAATCATCCCGATTTGATAAATTCCTAATATAAAAGGGTATAATTATAGACATAATAATATATTAGCATTTTCAATATTTTTACGTTATAATGAGAAAATATATTGTTATAAAATACTTGCGGTCTAAGGAGAGAGTATAATTATGTTATTTGATAAAACTCAAATCGGCGGTATTGATGCGACGTGCCGTATCATTCGTTCTGCCACCTTTGAGGGCATGGCCGATATCAACGGGTATCCGACAGAACGGCTATTTCAAAACTATGAAACCTTGGCCGACGGCGGAAGCGGCATCATCATTACAGGTATGATGGCGGTCAGTCCGATGGAACCGTATCAACACTGTCAAATTCGCATCAGTTCTGATGATTGTATCAGGCCGTTACAGAAATTAACCGCTCACGTTCATGATCATGGCGGTAAAATAATCGCTCAATTGGTTATTATGGGTTCGGCTATCGCATTGCCGGAAGGGGACGGTATGCTTATCAGCCCCAGCGGTATTCCCGAAAAAGTCGTTATCACAGAAAGCCCTTTGCATGTTTTGCAGCCAGATGAAATCGAACAACTGGTCCGACAAATGACTGCAGCCGTTGTCCGCGCAAAAAAAGCCGGCTACGACGGGATTCAAATTCATGGCGCTCACGGCTATTTAGCAAGTAAATTTCTCACTCCTTATTTTAATAAACGCACAGACAAGTACGGCGGTTCTCTGGAAAACAGGGCACGTTTCCTCCTGGAATGTATTCGTGCGGCTCGTGAAGCCGTCGGTCCGTATTTTCCTATGTGGCTCAAATTGAATAGTGCCGACTATATGGAAGAAGGCAGTATGACCTTTGAAGAAAGCAAAAAGGTCATGACCTGGGCCGTAAAAGCCGGTATCAATGCCATTGAAATCAGCGGCGGCAATACGGCCTCTTTACCGCGTCAAGGGCCGATCCGCGCTATTCGCCGTACAAAGGAACCGATGTACTTCGCCTCATATGCCGCCGATGCCGCCGCCTGTCTTAAAAGCAAAGTCGATATCGGTGTAGTCGGCGGTTTCCGTAATGTTACGGATATGGAACAATGTCTGCAAACAACAAATATTTCATTTATTTCTTTAAGCCGTCCCTTACTCCGTGAACCGGATTTACCCAACCGCTGGCGAAAGGGAGATAAAGCCCCTGCACTCTGTATTTCTTGTTCTCGCTGCTTTAAAGCGGAGAATGTAAACTGTATTTTTAACGAAAAGAAAGACTAGCAAAACTTTTCCTGCCCCTATATAATGTAATAACATATAAACTATTTGCATATATCATAGAGGAGGTCCGTCCATGGCGGTCGTATTGGCCATTATTACATTACTTCTAATGGTAACCGTAATAATACTCTCCATCCCGTTCCATTATACCGTATACGGCCATATTGGCGATCCCTTTTCAGGAAAATTTACAGTATCCTGGTCAGGGCGAGCTTTTTTATTTTCTTACTCCTATACTTACGGCAAGCGACCTATTAAAGAGCGCTATATCCGCTGGCATACGGCAAAAAAAAGTGAGACTTTAAAAACCGCTCCAGAAAACTCAACAGGAAGAACACATACTGTTTCAGATAATAAAGCAGAAACCGTACAAATCGAAGTTGCTGTAAAAGAAACTTTAGAGCGGGATTACACACAAAAAAATATTGAATCCGCCACTGTAAAAGAACGATTTCCTTGGCGACATTTTATCTTAACTCAAGATTTCATAACTCTCTTTCTTGTTTTTTTCCATAAAATAATCTCGCACTCATGTATCCGAAAATTTACGCTCACCGGCACAATCGGCCTGAGCAAACCGCATGAAACCGGCATGCTTGCAGGCTGGCTATACACTTTTATGGCAAAATATATACGTAACTTATCTTTTAATTATTCAAATGAAGAATATAACGTGCATTGCACACTATCAGGCCGAATTATCCCCCTTGTCTTAATTTATTATACGCTTTCCTTTATACTGACACAGGAAGTGCGCACATTATATAAAGAATACATCATTTTCAGAAGAGGGCAGAAGAATGGACAACAATTACACCAGGAATAATCTCGAAACTATTTTTAAAAGCTTTCAGGATATGATTAAAGTTGAAACCGTCGTTGGTGAGGCCGTTCACATCGGCGATGCAATTCTCGTCCCTTTTGTCGATGTTACCTTCGGCTTCGGCTCAGGAGGAACGAACGGTAAAGGTGATACCGCCTGTGCCAGTGCAGGCTGCGGCGGCGGCGCGAAAATGGAACCGACGGCTATTCTGGTTATCAAAGGTGAGCGGGTAGAAATGTTTTCTATCAAGCAAGACGGATATCATGCATCAGGCTTTGAAAAGCTTATTGCCATGGCTCCCGAAATTATTGATAAGATGAAAAAAGATAAGTATATTTATATTAACGATGAAGGAGACCCCGACAAAGATACCGACACGGAGCCGAAAAATAATGAAGTATAATAATATAAATCTACTATTTCGTCACAATATAAGCCATTCCATTGTGTTTTCAGGCTATTTTTGCTATAATGAACTGGTGTAAAACGATTATTTGTTTTAGGAGGTATATGAACATGAATTTGAAAAAACAGCTCGCATCTTTTGCCGTAATCGGTATGCTCGGTGTTGCGGCAGCAACTTCCGCATTTGCGGCAGGTGTGGGCTATGTCAACTTTGATGCGTTAATACAGGCTCATAAAAACTATCCGAAAGCTACCGCGCAAATGCAGGATGCCGTAAAGAAAGCACAGGATGAATATAAGAGCAAGAGCGCCAAAATGCAGACGGAACAAGAGAAACAGGAGCTTGGCAACAAACTCAGTCAAGATCTTAATAAACTTGAATTTCAGTTACTGGATCCCATTCAGAAAGATATCGTCGCTAAAGTTGAACAAGACCGCCAGGCAAAAGGCCTTGATGCAATTGTATTGCAGGGTTCCGTCATAGCCGGCGCTGATAACGCAGTGGATGAAACACAGGCCGTCGCCGCTTTGTTGAAATAAGAGTTTAGCTAAAAGGTATGCTTGGAAATGAAGTGTACCTGTTTTATCGGACAATTACAGTTAAAGTGATTTTTTCGGAATGAGTCGGTATTCTACAGGGCTCATTCCTTTTAGTTTGATCTTAATTTGTTTAATATTATAACAATTAAAGTCCGTTTCAGTCATTTCCGGAAAGCTTACGTAAACGATATACTGTCTCGTAATATGGTAAATTCACAGTTTTACTAATCCGAAAATTGTTTCCAACACGCTATTATCCCGGTCATTTTTTAAATGCACGTGGATAATAGCGTGTTTTTTCTTGTATCCGATACGACTTATAGCTGATATGACCTTGGTTCAGAAATTTTTGTCATATTTGTAAGTTTATATAGTCCAAAAATATGATTTACATGCGCTTACCCCTTCTTATATTATTAAAAACTTTTCTTGACACATACCCCCATGGGGTATATATATAAGATATATTCAAGTATATTGCTCAGGAGACTTATTATGGTAAAAGAGAGCAAGTGTTGCTGCACGACGAACATAAAATTGAAATATCGCAATAAAGAAGACAAAGAATATAGACAACTTGTCTGTCGATTAAATCGTATTGAAGGACAAATCCGAGGTATAAGAAAAATGCTTGAAGATGATCGTTATTGTGTTGATATCCTAACTCAAGTCAGCGCCGTTCAATCTGCTTTAAACGCGTTTAGCAAAGAGCTTCTGGGACAACATATCAAAAGCTGTGTCGTTCATGATATTCAAGAAGGAAAGACTGAAGTCGTCGATGAGCTAGTGGTACTTCTACAAAAAATGATGAAATAGGTGATGTAAATGAAGCATGAAAAGTTTGAAGTCACAGGCATGACTTGTTCGGCTTGCTCAAGCCGTGTGGAAAAGGCGGTTTCCCAATTACCCGGTATAAACAAAGCAAGTGTTAATCTCCTTACAAACAGTATGCAGGTCGATTTTGACGACTCGGTTTTATCTGAACAGGACATTATCAATGCCGTTATCAAAGCCGGCTATGAGGCTTTTGTAACCGCTTCTTCCACCGCTCAAGCACGGCCGGTAAAAAATAGCGCCTCATCCGGTGCCGCCGCGGCTGTTACAGCGATGAAGAAACGCCTTATCTGGTCTGTTATTTTCCTCATTCCGACCATGTACATTGCTTCTCACAATATGTTCAAAGCCGTTTTTGGTCTACCTGTACCTGAATATATTGTCTCCCTTTTTGACGGGCCGCAAAATGCGATTACCTATGCATTTGCACAATTTATTCTCATCTTACCAATCCTTTATCTGAACAGACATTATTACATAAACGGTTTCAAAAGTCTTTTCCAAGGGGCTCCCAACATGGATAGTCTAGTCGGGCTCGGTTCTGCCGCTTCAGCCTTTTTCGGTATTTTTGCCATCTTCCGCATCGGCTGGGGACTCGGATACGGCAATATGCTACTCGTTGAAACGTACAGTACAAATCTTTATTTTGAGTCAGCCGGTATGATTGTCACTCTTATCACCGTCGGTAAATATATGGAAACCCGTGCCAAGGGAAAAACCAGCGAAGCACTTGAAAAGCTTATAAACCTTGCACCGAAAAATGCCACTGTAATCAGGAATGATATTGAATCAATTATTCCGGTTAGCGAACTCGTTATCGGCGATGAAATCATCGTTCGTCCCGGCGAAAGCATTCCTGCTGACGGCATTGTTTCCAAAGGAACAACAAGTATTGATGAATCCGCCATCACAGGTGAAAGTATTCCTGTCGACAAACAACCCGGTGACACGGTTACGGCGGCGACACTGAATAAAGCCGGAGCTATCCATATGACGGCCAAACGTATCGGTGCGGATACAACTATCAGTCAGATTATTCACCTCGTTGATGAAGCCAGCAGCAGTAAGGCTCCAATTGCCAAAACAGCCGATAAAATTGCGGGCATCTTTGTGCCTGTTGTTATTACCATTGCCTTGATCACGACTGCGATTTGGTATTTTTTCATGGGAGCGGATCCTGAATTCTCCTTTTCTCTCGGCATTTCCGTCCTCGTCATTTCTTGCCCCTGCGCTCTCGGTTTAGCCACGCCTGTAGCAATTATGGTAGGCACCGGCAAAGGGGCGGAAAACGGCATCCTTATTAAATCGGGCGAAGCTCTCGAACAAGCACACGTTATTGATACGGTCGTAATGGATAAAACCGGCACTATTACGGAAGGAAAGCCTGTTGTCACAGACATTATTCCCTTAGGTATGACGGCTGATAAACTTTTACCAATCGCGGCGGGACTTGAAAGTAAAAGCGAACATCCCCTGGCTACGGCCGTTGTGGATTATGCCAAAGACAAAGGCATATCTCCCGTACAGATAAGTAACTTCTCCGCCATTTTCGGCAAAGGCGTTCGCGCTAACATTAACGGTGAACCCTGGTATGCCGGCAACGCCCGTCTGATGACGGAAAACAACATTTCCGTTACAACTGTAGAAAAAAAATTGAATCACCTTGCCGATGACGGCAAAACACCTCTCCTCTTCGCTACAAAAAATACTGTCCAAGGTATTATTGCGGTCGCCGACATTGAAAAACCGACAAGTTCCCAGGCAATCGATCTTTTCAAAAAAATGGGGATCAATGTAATTATGCTCACAGGTGATAATACGCGAACTGCTAAAGCCATACAAAAGCGGCTGCACATTCCTCAAATAATAGCAGAAGTTTTACCGCAGGATAAAGAAAAATATATTGCTAAACTCCAGGCCGAGGGTCATCAAGTTGCCATGATCGGGGATGGGATTAATGACGCACCGGCCCTTATGAAAGCCGACCTGGGAATTGCAATCGGCGCCGGCACGGACGTTGCCATTGAAAGTGCCGATGCGGTACTCATAAAAAATGATCTTCTGGATGCCGTAACAGCTGTCCGCCTAAGTAAAGCCGTTATCAAAAATATTAAAGAAAATCTCTTCTGGGCCTTTATTTACAACATCATCGGTATTCCTCTCGCAGCCGGTCTCCTCTATCCCGCTTTCGGTATCAAACTTAACCCTGTGATCGGCGCCGCCGCAATGAGTATGAGCAGTTTTTGCGTTGTTATGAACGCTTTGCGGTTACGTTTTTTTAACGCAACTTATCCTAATGTTTCACGTGAAACAAGCACTGAACCAAACGAATCCGAAAAAACTACTATACACACCTGCTTGACTATTGACGGCATGACGTGTGCCCATTGCCAAAAACAGGTGCATGATGCCCTTTCGGTCATCCCCGGTGTAACAGCCGTAACCGTCGACCTGAAAGGCAAATCGGCCCGTATTGAAAGTAATCAAGCTATCCGAACATCTGTCTTTGCTCAAGCGATTACGGATGCAGGCTATACACTAATCATTCCTAAGGAGGAAAAACAAATGGAAACAACATTAAAAATCGAAGGCATGATGTGTAATCATTGTAAAAAACATGTTGAAGAAGCGCTCTCGGCCATGGATGGCGTTACATCCGTAAAAGTCGACCTCGAAACGAAAAGCGCCGACGTAAAAGCAATACGTGAAATTTCAATTGATGAATTTACAAAAGTAATTGCTGACGCAGGCTATGAACTCGTAAATATACACAACTAAAGAGAGGGTGCAGCAGAGTAAGATAAAATCTTTATTCTGCTGCACCCTCTCTTTAGTATTTTAATTGCATTTTTTCCGGATGTCCTTTCTAATCTTAACTCATCTAAGTTAATTTTCCTTATCCATTGTCACCGTATTAACGTGTTTTATATGGCTACGGCAATACCGATTCAGTTAATACCGCATTTACAGAAATATCGTATTGCAGCCGGAGCACTGACAGCTAGTAAGCCCCGGTGGTTCACTGCTAAGCCGATAAGCACATACAGGCTTTTAGAAAATCTCATTGGACAACGTTCCGGTTATCTATCCTTATCGTGCAGTTCTGAATTACTTTCCCAAGTCGGCTGTTTGACGGATCGGCAGAGTTGGGGTTCTCCGGCATTCCTATAAGCAGCACAAAGTTTTCTGTCTGTACTTACAGTTTTTTCAATTCTTAACCCTCATGTCCCACTTATAGAAATATATCCCGGCTGTTGTAACCATCTGCCACCATAAATTTGACGCATTCTCTCATTCTCGCCTATTCTTTTCACACAAAAAGCGTCCTTACGGGCGCTCTTACTCCGCAGTTTATTTACTTAGATCAACAGATGAAATCTTCTCGCGCAGCGATAAAACTGACGGCGGATTAACGGAGAATTCGTCCACGCCCATACGAAGGAAGGTTTCCGCAAGACTCAAATCGGCACCGAGTTCACCGCATATACCTACCCAAATACCTTCTTTGTGACCATTTTTTACTGTCATATCAATAAGTCGGAGAACTGCCGGATGATGAGGATCAAAGAACTCATCCAAATCGCTCTGTTGCCGGTCAATGGCCAACGTATACTGTGTCAAGTCATTAGATCCGATACTGAAAAAATCAACCTCTTTTGCCAATTCATCACTGATGATAGCTGCCGCAGGCGTTTCAATCATAATACCGACCTGCATCTCTTTATCAAAAGGAATTTTTTGCTGTCTCAGCTCATCCTGTACTTGCGAAAGCAAGATTCGGCTGCGTCGCACTTCATCAACAGAAATAATCAGGGGAAACATGACAGCAATTTTTCCATACGCACTGGCTCGGCAGAGAGCCCGAAGCTGGGTTTTAAAAAGCTCCGGACGCGTAAGACAGATACGAATAGCTCGCATCCCCATTGCCGGATTTTCTTCTTTTTTCAGATCGAAATAATCAACTTTTTTATCGGCTCCGATATCAAGGGTCCTAATAATGACAGTTTTCCCTTGCATCATTTCTGTTATTTTTTTATAAACAACGAATTGCTGTTCTTCCGACGGGTAACCAGTATTTTCAAAGTAAAGAAACTCGCTGCGAAAAAGGCCGATACCTTCAGCATCGTTGGCAATAATTTGCGATAAATTGCCGAGATTATCGACATTAGCAAATACGTTGATTCTCTTACCGTCTGCAGTATATGTTTTTTTACCGCAAAATGTATCGAGATATTTCTTATGTATTACCGCTTCATCCTGCTTTTTCTTCATTGCGGCCATCGTAGCGTGATCGGGATCAATGTACACAGTACCTGTAAACCCGTCAATGATAGCGAGCTTACCTTCCACATCAGCAGAAAGAGCGAGGCCGGTATTAACTACAGCCGGCATACTCAGCGTACGCGCAAGAATAGCGGCATGAGAACTCGTGCTGCCGCAGGACGTGACAAATCCGAGAACTTTATTCGTATCAAGCTGAAGTATTTCACCGGGAGATAAATCATCAGCAACAAGGATCGTACCACTATAAGCGGAGAAATCGTCTCTTTTGCCGCCATTTAACTGTCCCTGTACACGACGGGATATATCAAGAATATCTACAGCCCGTTCTTGCATGTATGCGTCACTCATCGACCGAAACATCTCTGCAAATTGCTGTGCTACCTGTTCTACTGCCGCTTCAGCATTCATCTTTTCATTGCGAATAAGCCGTTCAATGCCTTCAATATAATCATTATCGTCAAGCATTATCTGATGAACTTCAAAAATCGCAGCTTCCGTTTCGCCAATTCTTCCAAGCGCTCTTGCATACAAAGACCTGAGCTGTTCGATCGATATCTTACGGGCCGTTTGAAAACGCTGTACTTCCGCCTCTGTATCTTTTATATGACACAATGCCGTAAAACCAGTATTTCTACGGAAAAAGGCAAGCGGCCCAGTCGCAATAGCCGGAAAAACCTGCTTTCCCTGAATGACCAGCATAAATACCCCCGTTTATAAGTTTTCTTTTAAAAACCCCTCAATTTCATGAGCTGCCGCTTCTTCATCAAAGCCGTCAATGGTGACCTTAATCGTTTCGCCCTGCTTTACCCCAAGAGCCATGACCGTAAAAATCTTTTTCAAATCCGCCTTTTTAGCATCTTTCTCGACAAAAATCCCGGCTTCAAAATTTTTTGCCGCTTTGACGAGTAAGCCTGCCGGCCGGGCATGAATGCCCGAGGGATCTGTAATAATATACGTAAATTCTTTCATGTTAATGCCTCCTTATATACCGGAAAGAGTTGCTCTCTGGCGCAAAACAGGATAAAAACAATACATGTCTTTGCCTGTTCATACCATAGGTACTCTAATTATACCACTACTACCAGTATAATTAAGCAACAGAAGCATGGAGCCGGCTGTGAAGATCGCACAAAGAGAAATTTTGTATATCTTCCTGCCGTAACAAAGAAATTTATTATTGGTAAGGGCTAACAAATAACTAAAGTATCTCTGTTTTTATAAGCTGAATACCGCTCTCATAATTATGGGAGCGGTATTCAGCTTATATTTATTATACCGCAGAATTTTGTACAGGAGTATGATACTGTGCCGCAATATCGGTTAAAGTTTGTCCTGCCGGAGCATCACGAAGAACATATGCCGAATCGTCAGGATTCTTCGCATTATCAGACATAGTTGTTTCTGTCGGGGCTTCATCTTTTACCTGAGAAAAAGCATAATCCATCAAACGCCGTGCATCACCGGAACGATCATCGGAATTCAGGACGGATACAACAAAGGTCTTACCGTCGCGTGTCGCAGATGCCACAAGCGTTGCGCCGCCAAAATCAGTTGCACCCGTTTTAATCCCGTCAGCACCTCTATAACCGGATGTAAGAAATTCATTTAATGAATATACTACTTCTTTACCGCCCGTTATATACGGCATTTCAAAGAATGTATATCCGGTAAAAGATTTAAAAGTGCTGTTATCCATAGCATAGGCTCCGATCTTTGCCAAATCGCGGGCCGTTGAATAATGCTCCTTATCCGGAAGTCCATGAGGATTGACAAAATGTGTGTTTAAAGCACCGATTAAAGCAGCCTTATCATTCATTCGACGAACAAACTCACTGACTGAAGGGGCAACCGTTACCGCTGTACCGAGAGCCACATCACAACCCGTATAAGTCATCATTGCTGTCAAAGCATTACGCACAGTAACAGATTTATCCGGGGAAAGACCGAGAACAGCAACGTCCGAGTCAAGGGTATCCGCCTCAGCGGAAAGCTTAATCGGTTTATCCAAAAGAGCATCTCCTGCTTCAGCACCTAAAAGAGCCGTCATAATCATAGTCGTGCCTCCGGGATAAAGCTTTTCGTCTGCATTTTTTGCATATACTTCAGCACCTGTATCAGCATCCAATACATATGCAGATTGCGCATGTACATCAATATTATTTTCGGCTGCTGTCACGATAGATCCGCAGAGGCAGAATACGGAAGCAATAATAGCACATTTCTTAAAAAACATCATAGCGTACATCCCCTTCTTGTTCTCATAACGGATTTTTTGCGGCAACCTTTGGTTTACGCGGATATTCAAATGGACTTTCTTTTACCTTTTTAATATAGATGACAGCCCGTATATCCGTCAAGCCGGGAAGAGATTTCATCTGCACAGACTCTACTTCAGCACCGAGTATTTTCAGCGCATTGACAGCATTTTTTAACTCTTCTTCATATGCGGCCCCTTTAAGTGCAATAAATGTACCGCCTATTTTCACATAAGGCAGCGCCCATTCGGCAAGCACCGGTAAGCGGGCTACGGCCCGTGCCGTAACGACATCAAAAAATTCCCGAAACTCCTTTTTATGAGCTTCTTCTTCAGCTCTGCCGTGAAGAAAAGATGCATTCTTATAACCGATAGCAGTCGTTACGTCGCGAAGAAAATTCAAACGTTTTTGCAAACTGTCAAAAAAGGTTATCTTTAAATCATCGTGCATGATAGCCAACGGTATCCCCGGAAAACCGGCCCCTGTGCCTAAATCAAGAACGGATGCGCCGGCAGCAAAAAATGTTTCATCATAACAAGTAAGACTGTCAATAAAGTGCTTTACCGTCACTTCATCCGCTTCCGTAATGGCCGTTAAATTCATGACTCTATTTTTTTCAATAAGCATTTGCGCAAAGGTCTCAAATTTTTCCAATTGGAGTTCCGAAATGGCTACTTGTGCTTCTGCAAAAAGCGTTTTACCATTACATAGAAACATTGCCTTTACCCTCTCGTCGATATTGTTCCATATAAATTAAAAGAGCGGTTATATCCGCCGGAGAAACCCCCGAAATACGACTTGCCTGACCGAGTGAACGAGGACGAATTTTTGCCAGTTTCTGTCGTCCCTCAGAGGAAACGGTCTCAATGATTGAATAATCTATATCGGGAGGAATGAGCTTCTGTTCAAGCCTATTCATTTTGGCAACCTGATCTTTCTGCCGATTGATATATCCGTCATACTTTATCATTATTTCCACTTCTTCTGCCACTTCAGCCGACCGTTCCGAAAGCTCGGGGAATACGGAGTGTAAGAGAGTATAGGTCATCTCCTGACGACGTAATAAATCAACAGCTTTCGCGCCTGTACGTAGCGGCGCTGAACCGACGGCCGTCAGCCGTTCATTGGTTTTCGCGGTCGGCGTCACGGGAAATTCTGATAACTCTTCAATCATTGCTTCAATCGCTTTTCTTTTACAACAAAACGCCGCATAACGTCTATCATTAACAAGACCGATAGCACGGCCTTTTTCGGTTAATCGTAAATCCGCATTGTCCTGACGTAAAACAAGTCTGTATTCAGCACGGCTTGTCATCATACGATACGGTTCTTCCGTTCCCTTCGTAACCAGATCATCAATAAGAACTCCTATATACGCTTCTGCACGAGTGAGAATAAACGGCTCTTTACCTTTCAACTTCAGAGCGGCATTAATGCCGGCAATCAGCCCTTGTGCCGCAGCTTCTTCATAACCGCTTGTCCCGTTAGACTGCCCGGCAGAATAAAGATTCTGAATATGTTTTACTTCCAGGGTCGGTGTCAACTGCAAAGGATCAAGGCAATCATATTCAATTGCATAGCCCGGCCGCATAATTTTTACGTCTTCCAGCCCCGGTATCGTTTTTAAAAATTCATACTGTACATCCATAGGTAAACTGGTACTCATACCTTGTACATACATTTCTTCTGTTCGTAATCCTTCCGGTTCTATAAAGAGTTGATGTCGCTTCTTATCGGAAAAACGCAGAATTTTAGACTCAATAGACGGGCAGTATCGCGGGCCTATTCCTTCGATAACGCCGTTACACATAGGTGCTCTGTCAAGGTTGGAACGTATAATCTCATGTGTTTTTTCATTCGTAAAGGTCAACCAGCAACACACTTGATTTCGATTTTTGCGTTTTGAAAGAAAGGAAAAGGCATATCCTTTTTCATCACCCGCCTGTATTTCCATTTCTTCTGTCCGCAAAGCACGACGGTCTACGCGAGCAGGTGTCCCTGTTTTAAAACGCATCAGAAAAATACCCGCACGACGTAATGAGTCGGAAAGAACCTCCGCGGAACGTTGTCCGATAGGACCGCTGGCATAAGTAGTTTCACCTATAATGACCTTTCCTCTCAAATAAGTGCCTGTTGCCAATATAACTGATCGGCTCAGATACGTTTCACCTAATTCCGTATGTATTCCTCTGACAACACGGCCCTCAATGATAAGCTCTGTAACCATCAACTGCTTCACATCAAGATTATCCTGATTTTCCAGGGTATGTGTCATTTCTGCCTGATACAGTTTCTTATCAATCTGCGCCCGCAACGAATATACAGCCGGTCCCTTACCGGTATTTAACATACGCGTCTGTATGGTCGCAACATCTGTATTAATCCCCATTTGTCCGCCAAGTGCATCGATCTCTTTGACAAGGTGGCTCTTACCCGGTCCGCCGACAGCGGGATTACAGGGCATAAGCGCTATATTATCCAAGCTGAGAGTTACCAAAAGGGTGCGTACACCCAAACGTGCAGCCGCCAAAGCGGCTTCACAACCGGCATGACCCGCACCGATTACAATAACATCATATGTATCTGCAATAAACAAGAGTATGCCTCCTATTTTCCCAAACAAAAACGGTTGAATATTTCACCGACTATATCGTCATGAATCGTATCCCCCGTAATGGAGCCTAAAAGGTCCCAGGCCTCACGAATATCTATAATAGCAAAATCCAAAGGCATACCCTTTTTAATCGTTTCTTCCGCTCTTTCCAAAGCAGCCAAACTCTGCCTGACCAATTCTATATGGCGTGTATTGGTGATCAACACATCATATCCGTTCATACCGCCCTGAAGAGATCTGTCGACAAGAAATTGTTCCAGTTCTTCCATACCTTCACCATTTTTAGCTGAAACGAGAATAAGAGGATAAGAGAATTCGGATAATTCTTCATGTTTTATACCATCTGCCAAATCGATTTTATTCAATACCAAAGCAACCTGTTTTCCCTTAACTGATTGGAGCAAACACTTATCTTCTTTTGTCAATGCCTTTGAGCGATCCACCACAACAAGAACTATATCGGCCCGTTCCAAATACTCTCTTGCCTTGGTAACGCCTATTGTCTCAACAACATCTATTGTCTCACGAATCCCCGCCGTATCAACAAGTTGAAAGGGAATTCCCTGAATGGATACCCACTCTTCTAAGATATCGCGCGTTGTACCGGGAATATCCGTAACAATAGCTCTTTCTTCAGACAAAAGGTAATTTAAGAGACTTGATTTTCCCGCGTTGGGAGCACCGACAATGGCAACCGTAACACCGTCCCGAATTATCCGGCCTTTTACCGATTGTGCAAGCATTATCCTTATTTTTTCCTTCATTTCCGTCAAGGCACCGATCATATCCCGTACAACAATGTCTTCCAAATCTTCTTCCGGATAATCAACAGTTACTTCCAAACGCGTAATGAGATCGGTTAAGTCTGTCCTCATTTTACGGACAAGCTTAGATAACTTACCTTCCAATTGGCTTACCGCCGCACTGAGTCCCTGCCTGCTCTTCGCTTGAATAATATCCATAACGGCTTCGGCCTGTGCCAAGTCGATACGACCGTTCAAAAACGCTCGCTGCGTAAATTCGCCGGGTTCGGCAAGTCTGGCCCCGTTTCTCAGTACAAGTTGTAAAATGGAAGCTATAGGCTGTCTGCCGCCATGACACTGAATTTCCAAAATATTTTCAGCCGTATATGAATGCGGTTCTTTCATGATAAGAACAAGTACCTCATCTATTTCTTCTCCGCCTTCATCGACAATTGTTCCGAAATGAATCGTTCTGTCTTTATACTCTTTTATACCCTGCTTACCTTTAGGACGGAAAACTTTTGCGCCTACTTCATATGCTTCGGGACCACTGATTCGAATAATACCGATACCGCTTTCTCCGAGCGGCGTGGCAACGGCGGCAATCGTGTCGGATATATCATACATATCAAATCCTACTCCTTATATAGGAAAAGAACCCGGCGCAACGCACCGGGTCCTTGTTTTACTGGTAATAAATAACCACATGGCGATACGGCTCCTGTCCTTCACTCTCCGTGCGAATATGCTCCGTATGCTGAAGGGCAACATGGATGATCTTGCGTTCATACCCGTTCATCGGTTCAAGAACCATCTTATCGTGATTATGTTTGACTCGACCTGCCAAGCGATGGGCCAAGGCTTTCAGTGTTTCTTCACGACGAGTACGATAATTTTCAACATCAAGCATCACGAAGCAGTGATTTTCCCTATCTTTATTAGCTTTCAAATTAACCAAATATTGAAGTGCGTCCAATGTTTGCCCGTGCTTGCCAATGAGAACTCCTAAATCTTTACCGTGTAAATGAAGGATGATTTTATCTTCTTTAATCATTTTCTCAATAACAACGGAAATACCCATCTTTTCAAGAACTTCCTGAAGAAATTCTTTTCCTTCGGCAGCGATATTTTCTGCAGCGGCCTCTTCTTTTTTCTTTACTGTCATTTCTTCCAGTTCCGTGACAGATTCCGTCATAACCGCTTCTGTAAGGGTATCCGGCATTATTTCTTTTTCAATAACGGTAAGACGAACTTTAGCATCTTTTTTACCGAAACCGAAAATACCGCTGCTCGGTTCCGTGATAACTTCTGTCAGAACGTCTTGTTCTTTTCTTTGAAGTTGTGCCAACCCCGATTTAACCGCTTCTTCTACGGTTTTTCCCGTAACTTCGATACTAGTCATTTCAGTTCTCCTTTTTAAGGTAACTCATGAGCATCTGCTGTCCACCTTGAAAAATGTTGGAAATAATCCAGTAGATAACCAAACCGCTCGGGAAGGTCAAACTGATCCAACCGATAAACAACGGCATCGCTACTTTCATAATTTTTTGTTGCATAGCCTGAGGACCTTCTACATCAGACTGAGCGCCGGTCATTTGCTTCTGAATAAGAAACGTTGAAAGCGCTGACAGTACAGGCAAAATATATGTCCCGTCCGGTTCTCCTAAGCTGGACAGCCAAAGAAAGCTCTGATATGCCGGATCATAAGGATAAGAACGAAGAGCATAAAAAATGGAAACAAGAAAAGGCATCTGAATCAAAATAGGAAGACACCCTGAAAAAGGATTTACGCCCATTTCTTTATAGAGCTTGCTCATTTCTTCCTGCAATTTTTTCTGATTACCCTTATACTTTTTTTGTAATTCCTTTATTTTAGGTTGCAAAAGTTGCATACCTTCCATAGAACGAATCTGTTTCGCTGTTAACGGGCTAAGTATTAATTTTATAATAACCGTAAGCATAATAATAGCGATACCATAACTAGGATATCCTATAATTTGTGTAAAAACATAACAGTAATCAAGACATGTTGACATAAAACTTGCCAATACATCCATAATTCCGCTGAAAAAGCCCAAATTTCTCAACTCCAATCAAGTGTGCAAGCCCCATACGGGAACAGCCTTTATTTCGTCTATTCCGTCACGGTACCGGATCATATCCGCCCTTATGAAAAGGATGGCATTTTAAAATACGTTTAACCGCTAACCATGTTCCTTTTAACATACCGTACTTTTGTAAGGATTCAACAGCATAAGCAGAACAACTGGGATAAAAACGACAACAGGGTAATCCCAACGGAGATATACATAATCGATAAAACCGCACAAAAAAGATAAGAACATATTTCATAATTTACTTCTTTCGTAATATACCCGCCTGTTCAAAAAGATTCAATATAGCACGTTCCGCATCGGCATAACGGCCATTTTTCAATCTGCTTCTGCCAATCAATACCAAATCATATCCGTCAGACAATTCCGCCTTGTGAAGTCTATATACTTCTTTCATAAGACGCCGACAATAGTTACGTTCAACGGCACAACCAATTTTTTTACCTGTCACAAATCCTGTACGTACAGATTGATTTGATGACCGTCTCATAACATAAAGCACAACTGATTTCGTAACATACGATTTACCATAACGATACACTAGCTGGTATTCTCTATTTTTACATAGACGGTCTTCTTTTCTTAACTCATACATGAACGTTACCTACTAATACCAGAAAAACAGAAAAATCCCATATGGAATTCTTCTGTTCATCTCGTAAAATTATTAAGCAGAAAGTTTCTTTCTACCTTTCATGCGACGTTTTTTTAAAACCATACGGCCGCCTTTCGTTTTCATTCTTTCACGAAAGCCATGTGTTCTTTTCTTCCACAAGTTATTCGGCTGAAATGTTTGTTTCAAATGAAGCACCCCCCTTTTACACACAGTCTTATGAACCTACACTATAATAGTGTAATTATACTCAATCGACTACATACTGTCAATGAAAGCTTCCATCTTATCTATCAACAGGTTAATTAATTTAATGAGGTCAGTCTATTCCCTTTACAACTATTTTAGTGTAAAATGTGGATAGCTATTAAAAGTTATCAACAGATTATTAACAATTGTTGATAACTTTGTTTTTCTTTAAAGTTGTGGTATTTATTAAATGATATATGTTTCTTTCCACACGATTATGCACATTACAGCATGTTTAAATCATAATCATTCTTACAGAAAGGATTTACAGGTTATATGGAAACGGTAGACATTACAACATTATGGATTACCATGTTAGATAAACTGAAAAAAACTTTGCCGCCGCAAATTTATAATACATGGATCGAGACATCCCTCATTCCTTATTCCTTTGAAGAAAATGTATTCACTTTAGATACGACAAACAACTTCATTTGTTCATTCATTACAAAAAAATATACAAAGCTTCTCGAAAATACAGCTTCATCCTCTCTGGGCAGGCCTGTAAGGGTTCGTCTTATTCACAGCGAAAGTTTAATTATAGATAAAGAGACTGCTGCAGCGGTAGAAAAAACAGATAATATATATGAAGACAACACATATAAATCAAAAGAAAAAATTTTTAAAACTGCTGACCAACAATCTACTGAATCATATGAATCCGAACCGCTTGAATATTGTCAAAAAATAAAATTAACGCCCTTTGCCGATACTGATTCAAAAATAGTTCCGTCTGCCGAAAATCCTTCTATATCACATATAGGAGTTTCTACTTTAAATGATGCCTATACTTTTAACACATTCATCATCGGCAACAGTAACCGTATAGCCCATGCAGCCGCTCTTTCCATTGCCGAAGCACCGGCAAAAAAATATAATCCTTTCTTTATTTACGGCGGCAGCGGTCTCGGTAAAACTCATCTTATGCACGCCATAGGGCATCATATTCTTAAACAATTCCCAACCATGTGTTTACGTTGTATTACAAGTGAAGATTTTGCTAATGAACTTATTCAATCCATTCAAGATCGCAATTCTGAAAGCTTTCGTCAGCGTTATCGTAATATAGATGTCTTACTCGTTGATGACATCCAATTTCTCGAAAGTAAAGAGCATACTCAAGAAGAATTTTTTCACACCTTCAATAAACTATATCAAGATCATAAACAAATGGTTTTTACCAGTGATCGGCCGCCGCAAGATATTAAAAAATTGGAAGATAGATTGCGTTCACGTTTTCAAGGCGGTACAGTAGTCAGTATAGAACCTCCCGATTTAGAAACAAGAACAGCTATATTGCGCAATCGTGCTTCAGTAGAAAATATAAAAATACAAAAAGAAGCTATCGACTACATTGCCTCTAATGTAAGCGAAAATATTCGTGAGCTTGAAGGAGCATTTATACGAGCTCAAATGCAGGCTTCCGTAGAAAAATCACCTATTACCTTGGAATTAACTCAACGCGCGTTAAAAGAACTAATCAAAGATAAAAATGAAAAAAAATATATTACGATAGATGAAATAACTAAGGTTGTCTGTCATTATTACAAGGTTAAATATGAAGACCTCATGAGTAAAACAAAAATGAAAAAAATTGCTTATCCCAGACAAATCGCCATGTACCTCTGTCGTGAACTGACAGATAATACATATCCCCATATAGGCGCAACCTTTAACGGCAGAGATCATACAACAGTTATGCATGCATGTACTAAAGTTTCTAAAAATATGGAAAAAGATGAATCTTTAAAAACAACGATAGAACAGTTAAAAAAATTAATCACTAATGTGAACAACTAAGGAGAACAAGTTGTCTATATACTGTTTATAAATCAAATCACTTAAAATACATGTATTATTGTGGATAAAGAAATATGATTTATCTACCTTATACCCACATAAGTGGATACTATAATTAGTAAATCTATAAGGCTTTTGCACAAATTCACAGTACCTATTACTATTACTACTATAATTTAATTCCCAATTCATTTCATACTCATATAAAAGGAGAATAAGATATGAAACTCAGAATTCAAAAAAATGATTTTACACAAGCACTTCAGTCCGTACAAAAAGTAGCTGCTAATAAAAGCAATAATCTTTCCAGTGAAAACGGTCTTTTAATTAAAGCTTTAAACGATGTTATTGAAATTCAGGCTAATGACTATGACATGGGCATTAAAACAATAGTACCCGGCATTATTGAAGAAGCAGGTGAAGTATTCCTTTGGGATCCTCATCTTTCCGAATTGACCAGACGCATTAACAGTGATGAAATTATTCTGACAAAAAATGAATCAAATTCTCAAATGACAATTCATGGCGGTAAACTGACTTATCGATACGTTACTATGAATACGGAAGATTTTAATGAAGTTGAAGTCGTCGAACAAGGATATGCTCAATTTGAAATAGACAGTGTTACTTTAAAAGAACTTATTGATAATACATCTTATGCTTGTGCAACAGATACGTCTCGGCCTGTTTTTACCGGTACCTTTATGGATGTTTCCGAAAAATCTCTTTCCATGGTAGCAACGGATACTCATCGACTTGCTCTTAAATCTACCGTTTTGGAACAATCTGCAACAGATGATATTCAGGCAATTATACCCAGCAGATTGCTTACTGAAGTGTCGCGTCAATTACCTACTGATGTGCCTGTTGTTGTTAAAGTGACAGCTGTACGTAACTATTTGGCTATCCAGTTTGGAAATGTATATATGAGGACAAGATTGATTGAAGGTATTTTTCCTGATTATCGTCGTGTTATACCGACAGAATTTCAAAATATCATTACTGTAAATCGCAGTGAATTTACGGAGGCTGTTGAACGTATTTCTATTGTTGCTAAAGATGCACAATATAACGTTATTAATTTTGAAATAAAAAATAATCAAATAAAGATGACCAGTCAGGATCCGGATCACGGCACGGTGGAAGATTCTGTAGAATGCAATATGTCCGGTGAACCTCTTGCAATATCTTTTAACGGGCGGTTTATTCTTGATCTTCTTAGACATTGCCATAAAGATGAAATTTTTCTTAAATGCAGAGAAAACAGTCCCATGTTGGTACAAGATAAAGACCAGGGAAATTGCGTTTTTGTCGTTACACCGATGCGTACGAGATAGGAAAATATAATGAAGGATATAGTTATTAAAACAGAAAAAATACAGCTTGATCAATTTTTAAAGTGGGCCGATATTGTGGAAAGCGGCGGACAAGCAGGATTTCTTATAGCTGATAAGAAAGTTATTGTAAATGGAGAGATTTGTACGGTTAAGCGTAAACAACTTGTTACAGGTGATGTTATTATTATTAAAGATAATGGCAAATATCGTCTGGTTGGAGCGAAGTAAATGATAATTACACGCGTTCGTTTACAGGGATTCAGGAACTATGAAAGTGTCGATATTTCTTTTCCAAAGTCTATTATTATCTTTTATGGGCGTAACGGACAGGGAAAAACAAATCTTCTTGAATCCATGTATGCGGGCTGTATCGGTAAATCATATAGAGGCGTCGGGGATATTGATATATTGAGACAAGGATCGAATGAAGGAAGTGTTATTATTGATTTTGTACGAAATAATGTTGAACAGGAAGTTAAAATAATTTTTTCCCGATTTGAAAAAAAATCTGCATATATAAATAATACAAAGGTGAAGATAAAGGAACTGTTCGGAACATTGCAGGCAGTTATGTTTTCACCGGATGATTTACAATTAATTAAAGGAACTCCTTTGTTGAGACGACGTTTTATGGATATGGAAATATCTCAAGTAAATCAAACATACTATCATTTGCTGTTGCAATATAATCGTGCTGTTGCGCAGCGAAATATTCTTTTAAGGAAAATGAAATATAAGAGGTGTATTTCGTTAGATGAATGGGATGAGCAATTAGCCCAATTTTCGGCGGAAATTGTAAAAAAGAGGTTGGAGTCTTTAAAAAAAATTCGTTTCATGGCAGGCATTATATATAAGAGGCTGACACGGAATAAGGAAAATTTAACATTAACCTATGTGCAACCCTATAATAAAGGTATAGGTGATGAGCAGAATATAACTGATCCGGAGTGGTATTATCGGCTTTTGAAGAAAAACAGACAATATGATATATACAGAATATCTACATCTGTCGGCCCTCATCGAGATGATCTTATTTTAGGTACGGAAGCAGGAAATTTGAGAAGGTTCGGTTCTCAAGGCCAGCAACGAACTGCTGTTTTAGCTTTAAAATTGTCTGAATTGGAATTTATAAAATCTGAAAGCGGGGAATATCCTGTTTTGCTTTTAGATGATGTAATGAGTGAACTTGACGAAGGGCGGCGCAACTCTCTTCTTGAATTTGTTCATGAACGAATACAGACTTTTATTACTGCGACAGATGATGCTGTTTTTCGCAAGAAAAAAGAATATCATTTTTTACATGTTGTCAACGGAAAGGTTAAATATGACTGATATTAGAAAGGGGATTCCGGAAAAAGCCGGCAATTTTATACAAAATATACTGAAAAAAAATAATCTTCTACAATCGTATCGTCTTTATACCTTAAAGAGTAATTGGTCTCATATTATGGGATCTCAAATAGGAAGGTATTCATATATCCATGATATCTGTGATGGTGTTATTACAATTGGCGTTATTAATTCAGCTTGGATGAGCCAACTTTTTATATATAAACGGCAGATTAAAGAAAAAATAAATTCTTATCTGGGTGAACGGTATGTTAAAGATATAAAGTTTACAGGTTCCGGAAAAGTTCCGCCTAAAAAAAGTATCTTATGGGATGAAATCCATGAAGGACAATTTCAAACTTATCTTTCTTCAATTGTCATTACTCCGGATACAATTAAGAAGATTCATAATGAAATAGATAAATTTCCTGAATCTATGCAATCTAAAATGTTTAATTTGTTTGTAGCCAGGGAACGCAGACGTATTGCTTACGAGCGGGAAGGATATCATTCTTGCCCGCATTGTGGCAGATGGCTGCGAAAAGAAGAAGGGTGTTTATTTTGTAGTCTGGCAGTTGAGAGGAAAAGAAAAATAAAATTAACGTCCATATTGCAGGAGCTTCCCTGGCTTACATGGGAAGATGTGCTTCATGATTATGGTGCCGAAAGATTTACGGAAGAAATGTATAATGAAGTACGCCGTAATTGTATTTATAGATTGATTGAAAAAGTTTACCATAATGTTGATACGGAAGAAGACGATCTTTTTTTAGCTATTTTTATTACAAGAAAAAATCCGTCTGATTTGGAAGATAGTTTTATTATTCATTTGGTAAATAAGTATAGGAGGAAAGAATAATGTATCTTCATATAGGAGAAAATGAAGTTATTCCTCTTACGTCTATCATATCTATCGTAAAATGTCACCCGACAAAATCGGTAAAAACCAACAGTGTAAAAAAATTCAATAAACCTTTTATTGCGGTCGGCAATATTTCCGACAATAAAATAAAATCATATGTATTGACAGACGAGTATTTGTATGGTTCGCCAATTACATTGGAAACCCTCATTAAACGGTATAAAAATATATTTTCCCGATCTCAAAAATTTATATAAATATCTTGTAATCGCGGACAGTATTTGTGAGTTTGCAGCAATGATGTATAATTAATGATTATAAAGCAGGAGGCAATCAGTTTTATGTCTGAAAAAAAGAAATCTTCTTATGGAGCAGAACAAATACAGGTTTTAGAAGGATTAGAAGCTGTTCGGAAACGCCCCGGTATGTATATCGGCAGCACGTCGCTTAAAGGTCTTCACCATCTTGTTTATGAGGTAGTTGATAACAGTATTGATGAAGCTTTGGCAGGATATGCGACACATATTGAAGTCACTATTGAGGCGGATAATAGTGTTACAGTTATTGATAACGGGCGCGGTATTCCCGTAGCTATGCATAAAATAGGTAAACCCGCTATTGAAGTTGTTTTGACAGTCCTCCATGCAGGCGGTAAATTCGGCGGAGAAGGGTACCCTATTTCCGGCGGTTTACACGGAGTCGGTATATCTGTTGTAAATGCTCTTTCCGAACAGACTAAAATTGAAGTTAAACGTGACGGTTATTTATGGAATATTGCCTTTGCCCGCGGTTTGACGACAAAACCGTTACAAAAGGTAAGGCCTCTTGAAGCAGGAGATGAACGAGGCACAAAAGTTTGGTTTAAACCGGATCCGGAAATTTTCCCTGATACAGCCTATGATTTTGAAACCTTAAGAATCAGACTTCGTGAATTGGCTTTTCTTAATAAGGGATTGACCATAACATTAACGGATAAGCGTAAAGACAGAAAAGAAGTTTATCATTATGAAGGAGGGTTAAAGTCTTTTGTTGAATTTCTCAATGAAAATAGGAATCCTGTAAATTCAACCGTTATTAGCTTGGAAGGTATTAAAAATGATATTATAGTTGATATTGCTCTTCAATATAATGACGGGTACAGTGAGAATATTCTTACTTTCGTAAATAATATTTTTACTGAAGAAGGCGGCACGCATTTAAGCGGCTTCCGGTCCGGTTTAACGCGTACGATTAATGATTACGGCCGTTCATCCGGTATTATCAAAGAAAACGAAGAAAATCTATCCGGCGAAGATGTCCGTGAAGGTCTTACGGCAATTATTAGTGTTAAAGTCAGAGAACCTCAGTTCGAAGGTCAGACTAAGACAAAATTGGGAAATAGTGAAGTAAAAGGGATTGTTGATAACATTATTTCCGACGGGTTAAACCAAACTTTTGAAGAAAATCCGTCAGAAGCTAAGGCTATTGTTAATAAAAATATTAATGCTGCTCGCGCCCGTCAGGCTGCACGTAAAGCAAGAGAATTGACACGTCGTAAAAATGCCTTGGAAATCAGCAGTTTACCCGGTAAACTTGCCGATTGTTCGGAAAAAGATCCGGACAGAACGGAAATTTACCTTGTTGAAGGCGATTCTGCGGGCGGTTCCGCCAAACAGGGGCGAGATCGTAAGTTCCAAGCTATTTTACCGTTACGCGGCAAGATCATTAATGTAGAAAAAGCACGCCTTGATAAGATCTTGGCGAATGAAGAAATTCGCGCCATGATTACGGCTTTCGGTACAGGTATTGGTGAAGAATTCGATATTGAGAAACGCCGTTATGATAAAATTATTATTATGACCGATGCGGATGTTGACGGGGCTCATATTAGAACTCTTCTTCTGACGTTCTTTTATCGGTTTATGAAGCCATTGATTACAAAAGGCCATGTTTATATTGCACAGCCGCCATTATATCAAGTTCGTAAAGGTCGTTCTATTTGGTATTTATATACTGATGATGAATTGAAAAGTAAGATTGAAGAAGTCGGCGGTGATAATACTGTTGTCCAGCGCTATAAAGGGCTTGGTGAAATGAATCCGGAACAACTTTGGGAAACAACTATGGATCCTCAGTTCCGTACGCGTTAAAGTGGAATTGGAAGATGCTGTAGAGGCAGAATCGCATTTTTTCCGTTCTTATGGGAGATAAAGTAGAACCTCGTCGCAAATTTATTCAGGATAACGCAAAGAAAGTAAGAAATCTCGACTTGTAATATAAGGAGGGCGCTATGCCTGAAGTTTCGAAACGCATGCAATTTTTTACGGATTCGCCGATTGCTCGCATGTCCGTTTTATCGGATAAGTACGGTGCAATCAATTTATCTGCGGGGTTTCCGGAATTTTCACCGCCTGCACCTATTTTGAATAGCCTTAAAGACATTGTTGATAAAGGTCCGCATCAATACAGTTTGGATGCCGGTTCGGAAAGTTTTCGTCAGGCATTGGCGGACTATCGCTTTACATTCACGGGACATAAACCTGATGCAGAACATGAAATCATTGCAACTTGCGGAGGAACGGAAGCACTGATAGCGGCGATTATGACAATCGTTGATCGGGGAGATAAGATCGTTATTTTTTCTCCTTATTATGATGCATACAGCACGGATGTTTTTCTTGCCGGTGGAGAACCGATTTTTGTCCCCCTTCTTGGTGGAAACTTTACTTTTGACATAGATGAATTGGAAGCGGCTTTTAAACAAAGACCGAAGGCTATCCTTATTTGCAATCCGTCTAATCCGTGCGGTAAAGTGTTTACTCAGGAAGAATTGGAAATAATTGCTTATTTCGTTCGTAAATATAATACGTTTGCCATCGTTGATGAAGTATACTCTCATATTATTTATAAACCCCATACATATACTTATTTTTGTGAATTGCCGGGAATGTATGAACGTACTGTTTGCATAGGTTCTTTATCTAAAACCTACTCTATTACGGGCTGGCGTGTCGGTTATATTATAGGCTCTCCTGTAATAGTGGAAGAAATAAAGAAAATTCATGCATATCTGACGATCAGTGCACCCAGTCCGCTACAGGAAGCCGCCGTTACGGGACTTGACTTTAATCAAGCTTATTACGACAGTCTGATAGAAATGTATACAAAAAAACGCGATATCTTTATGAATGGACTCGATGAATTGAATATCACCCATAATATACCGTGCGGTGCATTCTATATTCTTCTTGATATTTCTGAGTACGGATATGAAAAGGATACAGAATTTTGTGAGACTTTAGTGAAAAAAGTAGGTGTCGGTGCTGTACCCGGTTCTGTTTTTTTTGCTGAAGATGTACAAAATTATATTCGTCTCCATTTTGCTGTGGATGATAAGACTCTGTATAAAGCACTCGATCGATTGGCATCAATGAAAGAAAAAATGGCACGTTTTTAAGAGGAATAATGATGAAAATAATAATTCCGCTGGTAATTACAATCCTTTTCGCTTCATTTGCCTGTGCCGCAAACGAGATCTCATATACAAATGCTGAGACAGACACTGTGCTTGCAATAAAACATTTTGATGCCGATCACAGTTCTAAAAGTAAAATAAATGATGAAATCATATCTTTTGTAAAAACGGCAATTCCTGAAAAACATAGCCACACGTACTTTCACATTGACAATGAATTGATGAATGACTATTTCTATCATCTTACGGAATATGATGTGCATACACGTCTTGCAGTAACCGAGTATGCGGTTGCAAAAGACAAAACGAATATTTGGCTGCTTGCTGAAGGTACAAAAGGTGTACTTATTTACGGGACGACAGAGACTCTTGTTAAGAAAACGAAGATAGACTTGTACCCGCAGGTGCTTTCCTTGATTGACAGAGGAACGTTTTATGTCGATGTGCCGACATTTGTTCCTTATACTTTAAATGTGCGAACATTGAATAACGCCGTTGCCAATGTGTCGGACAAAAATTTAATATTGCCCGTGTCTGAAGGTAAAACGAAAGCATTGATCACTCTTGAAATTGCCGGCGTCACAAAAAACGTTGAAAAGACGATTGTTGTAACTGACTGCAAGTATCTTCCCGAGAAGTTCGGCGAGCGCACAGACCGCGGTATCCGTGTAGGAATAATTGGCAGGCATTCTCCTCGTAGGATAGTCGGCGGTTTCGGCGATTGGTAATAATTTTAAGGAGAAGTGATTGTACTTGGAATTTTCTTTGGTAAAACAGTTTTGTGTAATAGTCTTACTTACTGTCGGTAACGGCATTTTTTCTATGCTTGAAATGTCTATAGTAAGCAGTCATCAATCACGGTTGGAAACGATAGCTGAAGAAGGTAATAAGGCGGCGAAAATTGTCCTTAAATTACGAGAGAATCCGAATAAAATGTTTTCGACCGTCCAATTCGGTATGACCTTGGTCAGTTTATTGACCGGTGTCTACGGCGGTACGGAAATGGCAGGCCCGCTTTCATCATATGTAGCGCTTATACCCGGGGCCGAGCCGTATGCTTATTCCATCAGTTTAACCGCAATCGTTATTATTATTACTTACCTGACCTTAATTCTTGGGGAACTTGTTCCCAAGCGGATTGCAATAGACAGCCCGGAACGGATCGCTTGTTTTTTAGCGCGTCCTATGCTTTGGTTTTCCAAGCTATGTACTCCTCTCGTCTGGATTCTTTCTGCGTCTACCGCCTTTGTTACGAAACTTATCGGTGCGGATAATCCGGAAGTGCTGCCCGTAACGGCTGATGAAATTCGGCTGCTTTTGGAAAAAGGGGCTGAACTCGGTGCTTTTGATAAAGAAGAACCGAAACTGGTCGAACGCGTATTTCGTCTCTCTGATATGGATGCAGGCGATATTATGACGAACCGAACCCAAATGGATTGGATCGATTTGGAAGATGATGAAAATAAAATCATGAAAGATTTGGTTGCTTTTCACCACATTAATGTTCCTGTCTGTCGCGGATCTATTGATGAGTTCATCGGCATTGCGTCTATTAATAAGGTATTTAGTCAATACTATAAAGGCGTAGCTTTAAAAAGATATGTTTCTATTCATGCTATCCTGGAACATTCCTGTCGTAATCCCGAGTATATCCCCGAATCCATGGATATAATGAAAGTCGTTCATATATTCCAGGAGAAGGGGATTCATGAAGCGGCCGTCCTTGATGAATATGGTAACTTGAGCGGGATTCTTTCTGTTCACGATATTTTAGAAAAGCTCGTCGGGATCATGCCCGTGGGGGAAGCGGAGAAGGCGGAAGAAGCCAATAAAATCGTTCAACGAGGACTCAATGAGTGGCTTATTGACGGCTTGGTTTCGATTGAAGAATTTAAAGATTTCTTCCTGATAGATGAAGAACTCCCCGGTGAAGGAGAAGACCTCTATAAAACCATGGGCGGCTTTGTCACATACGGAATAGGCCGAATTATCCAAGAAACGGATATATACGAATGGAAAAACTACAAATTTGAAGTTATCGATATGGATAATCTTCGTGTCGATAAAATTCTTGTATTCCGTGCAAAGACAGAAGAAATAATTGAGTAAAAGTGAAGGAATGTAAGAAGAGAGAGTAAAAAGGAATGGAGTTAACTCCATTCCTTTTTTACTCGTCTTTTAAGGATCTGAGGAACAACCCTTCCAGTCCTTCTTTCGGGTCTTTATTGTTGTGTGTTATTTCGTAAACTGTACGGCTGATCGGAAGTTCTGCGCCGTACTTGTCCGACAGATTAATTAAAGCTTCGGCCGTGTAAAATCCTTCGGCCAACTTTTCAAAAAATTCATGTTTGATCAGTCCTTCTCCATAGCGGCGGTTATTGCTGTATGGTGAGAAAAGGGTTGCTTCATAATCGCCCAAATGGGAAAGTCCGTAAACGGTCATGTTATTTCCGCCCATGGCTGCGATAAGTTTGGATAATTCGTGCGTTCCCCTGGACATAAGAGCTCCTTTAAGGCTTGAACAACCGAGACCGTCGAGCATGCCTGCCGCTATACCGATGACGTTCTTGGCAGCGGCGCCGATTTCCGTTCCCAGCAGGTCATGACCGTAATAAAATCGAATAAGGGGGCTGGTAAGCGTTTGGACCAGCACTTTTGTCAATTCCGTATTTTCTGAAGCAATGACCATGCAATTCGGCATGCCCTTAATAAAGTCCTGAACATGCCCGGGACCGACCCAGACCGCTAAAGTTGCGTTTTTACCCAATTCTTCATACCCTATCTCAGAGAGGCGCTTACCTGTTTCCGATTCGAGTCCCTTCATGCAAAGGAGAAGCGGTTTTGTTGTAATAGTTTTAATAGTTTTTAATTGTTTGGTAAAGTTACGAAATGCCTGTGCTTTAATGGAGATGATACAAATATCGGCCGCAGCTACAGCTTTTTCTAAATCATTTGTTAAGACAACAGTTTCGGGCAAGAAGAGATATTCGTTTTGCCGTGTTTCTGCTAACTGCTTTAAATTGGATGACCCTTCACGGCCCCATAAAGTAACATTATGACCGATATGATTTGCGTACCAACTGTGGAAACTGCCCCAACGGCCGCAGCCTAATACGGAAATATTCATGTACCTACTCCTTTTTCTTGTAATGGTCTTATTATAGCGTATATGTGTTTACAGGTATATATAAAAAGCCCTCTTTATGGTAACCCCATAAAGAGAGCTTAAAATTAAAATGTCATAACTTAGCAATAATAGCTGTTGTATACTCTTCCGTCTTAGCTGTACCGCCGAGATCGGGAGTAAGCGTTGTGCCTTCACTGAGGATGAGGTCTACGGCATGCCGAATCGTTGCTGCCGTTTCATTTTCGTTCATATATTCGAGCATCATGCATGCCGACCAGAGGAGCGCCGTCGGGTTGGCGATATGCATACCGGCAATATCGGGAGCACTGCCGTGGACTGCTTCAAACATGGCATAGTCCGTACCGATGTTCATGGACGGTAAGAGACCGAGACCGCCGATAAGACCGCTTGTAAGATCGGAAATGATATCACCGTACAAATTCGGAGTGACCATGATATCGAAATTTTCAGGATGCATGACAAGTTGCATACATACATTATCGACAATTTTATCGTCACTTTCAATATCAGGAAACTCTTTAGCGATTTCTTTGAAAATAGAAAGAAAAAGACCGTCACTCAGTTTAAGAATATTTGCTTTATGTACACATGTTACTTTGTGCCGCTTTTTTTTCCGTGCATATATGAAAGCATCGCGAATGATTCGTTCACTTGCAGTACGAGTAATGATTTTGGTAGCATGAACCGTATTCCTGTCAATTTGTGTTTCTATGCCGACATAGAGATCCTCCGTATTTTCTCGGAATGTAACGATATCGACATTTGGGAAGGGGGTTTTTACGGCATCGTTTGATTTAGCTGGCCTGATATTGGCATAGAGATTGTATTTATTGCGCAAGGTCACGTTAAGGGATCGAAATCCTTTCCCAATCGGTGTTGTAATAGGCGATTTCAAGAGCAGATGTGTCTTTTCGAAGGAGACGAAGGCATCATTCGGGATGAGAGCACCGTTGCGTTCATATTCGGCCGCGCCGACATTGAATATTTCATACGTCAAAGGGGCGTGGGCCGCTTTTAAAATAGAAATGACCGCATCTGTTATTTCCGGGCCGATTCCGTCTCCTTTAAAGACTGTAATTGTTTTCATTGGTTATCGTTCCTCTCTGCATATATAAGGAAGTAAATCGCCGACATACTTTGTGGCAGGACGCATAATACGCCCGTCATAGAGTTTATTTTCCAAATTATGTGCCAACCAGCCGACGAGTCGACTGACTACGAATAAAGGCGTATATAAATCGCGGGGAATATCGAGCATATGGTAGCAAAAACCGCTGTAGTAATCGACATTACTGCAAATATCCATACCTTTTTCGGCACTGATAATATCCTTAGCTACGCTTTCAAAACGCTGATAAAAGTCGAAGTGCTTATCAAGGCCTTTTTTATGAGCTACTTCGCCGCAGTAGTTGCGCATAATCTCGGCACGCGGGTCGGAAATCGTATAGACGGCATGACCGAAACCGTATACGAGACCGTCCGTGCCGGGGAAATTTTTATTAAGAATTCGGTAAACCGTATCACGCAGCTGTTTTTCTGAAGCGTTGAGACCGACCGTATCAATGATTTGTTCCATCATTTTTGAAGCGCGTACGTTAGCACCGCCGTGGCGGGGACCCTTGAGCGCGCCTATGGAGCTGGACATGGTTGAGTAAATATCTGTATCCGTTGAAGCGACGACAACATTTGTAAAGGTTGAATTCGTACCGCCGCCGTGATCAGCATGTAAGAAAAGGAGTAAATCAAGAAGATGTGCCTCTGCTTCTGAAAAAGAACTGTCCGGCCGCAGCATGGAAAGAATATTTTCGGCTGTTGAGTAATCTTTGCGCGGATAGTGTATAATCAAACTGCGTCTGTCGTAGTAATGGACCTTGGACATATAAGCATAGCAGGCGATCGACGGAAGCTTGCCCATAATATTTAACCCTTTTAATAAAGTTTGGTATACATCCGTATTATCCGGATCTTCGTCGTAATTATATAAAGTCAGCAGGGCATGTTGCAGTTTGTTCATCAAATTTCTGCCGGGCATACGAAGAAGATTCATTTCTAAGAAATCATCAGGAAGTTCATATGAATCGGAAATATTCTTGCAAAATTCGTGAAGCTCTTTTTTATTCGGTAAATACCCGAAAAGAAGAAGAAAACAGGCCTCTTCATAAAGATAGCCGTTATATATATCTTTTTTTATAAAATCCGAAATATCAATACCTCTATAGTAGAGTGTACCTTCACAATTTACTTTGTGACCGTCCGCATCTCTTCGATACCCGACGACATCGGCAATACGTGTCAAACCGACAAGAACGCCTGTATGGTCTTCATTACGCAGTCCTCGTTTTACACCGTGTTTCGTATAGAGGGCTCTGGGGATTTGTGTGAAGTTTTGGGATTTACCGTAAAATTGAGCAACATGGATGTTTTGGTCCATTCCGAAGGCTCCTTTCCAAGGGGCTTGGTTATTGTTTTTAAATATTCTTTTAAATCTATAAATATTTATATAATCCTTTTTTGTGAACCCATAGGTCTATGCATAAGTAATTATAGCATAAAACCACATACTGTAAAATGATGTGACCATGATTAAAAAGTAAGTTATCTGACTTTTCATATAGAATAATTATGATATAATACATATTATATTGCTTGTTGTTTTTATAATATGAAAACAAATTACATAAATTTCAGAATGAGAAATAATAAGTTTTTCGTCATATAAGGAGGTCAACGTGATTAAGTTGTATAAAGGCGGCGTGTACTTGATTGACGGCAGTCGTATTGTAGCTGAAGAAAAAGCAAGCAAAATCAAGGCACTGACGGGGAAAGCCGTTCTCAAAGAAGAAGCCCGTAAAGGGACAATTGCTTATTCTATCTTAATGAGTCACAATATATCCGAATCACCGGATCATTTGAAAATAAAATTTGATGCTATGGCGTCCCATGATATTACGTTTGTCGGGATTATTCAGACTGCGCGGGCATCAGGTATAGAAAAATTCCCGGTGCCCTATGTTCTCACAAACTGTCATAATTCGTTGTGTGCCGTCGGCGGTACGATTAATGAGGATGATCACGTTTTCGGTCTTTCGGCAGCCAAGAAATATGGAGGTATTTTTGTCCCGCCCCACCTTGCGGTTATTCATCAATATATACGCGAAAAAATGGCCGGTTGCGGCAAGATGATACTCGGTTCGGACAGTCATACTCGTTACGGGGCTCTCGGGACCATGGCCGTAGGTGAAGGCGGCGGCGAGATTGTAAAACAATTACTCTGCGATACATACGATATTGCTTATCCGGATATTATCGGCGTTTATCTTGAAGGCAAGCCGAGTCCGGCAGTTGGTCCTCATGATATTGCTGTCGCCATTATCGGTGCAGTTTTTAAAAACGGGTATGTAAAGAATAAGGTTATGGAATTTGTCGGCCCCGGCGTTGCCTCTATGAATACGGACTATCGTAACAGCGTTGATGTCATGACCACAGAAACAACCTGTCTTTCCTCCATATGGCGTACAGATAAAGACACAAAAGCATACCTTACCATGCACGGTCGCGGGAATGATTATAAGGAACTGAATCCCGCCTCCGTCGCGTATTATGACGGCATGATTTATGTCGATTTAAGCAAGATCAAACCAATGATTGCCATGCCTATGCATCCGAGCAACGCGTTTACTATTGATGAAGTAAATGCCGATACGGCAGATATTTTGCATGATGTGGAAGAAAAAATTAAAGAGCGTCTTAATACCGAGTCCGTTCATTTTAGCCTGGCCGATAAAATTAAAAATGGCCGCCTGCTTGTTCAGCAAGGTGTAATTGCCGGTTGCGCAGGCGGTAATTATACAAACATTATGGCAGCTGCCCATGTGTTGAAACATGTCGGCCTGACGAATGATGTTTTTACACTTGATATTTATCCGTCTTCTCAGCCGGTTTACCTGGATCTTCTTCGTAAGGGGACGGCAGTCGATTTGATATCGGCCGGTGCGGTCATGAAAACGGCTTTTTGCGGCCCCTGTTTCGGCGCCGGAGATACGCCGGCTAACAATGCTTTCAGCATTCGTCATACAACGCGTAATTTCCCGAACCGTGAAGGCAGTAAACCCGGGGCCGGGCAGTTTTCGGCAGTGGCGCTCATGGATGCCCGCTCTATAGCGGCAACAGCTGCAAACGATGGCGTCCTCACCTCAGCTGAAGGGTATATGGATGATTATATTGAACCGGGTTATGAATATGATGATTCACCTTATGCTAACCGTATATATTATGGGTTTAACAAGGCCGATGCCGAAGCGGCTCTCATTTACGGGCCGAATATCAAAGATTGGCCTGAACAGGAAGAATTGGCGGACTCGATTCTTGTCAGAGTATGTTCCAAAATTTTGGATCCCGTTACAACGACAGATGAACTGATTCCGTCCGGTGAAACCTCGTCATATCGTTCCAATCCGCTCGGGCTTGCCGAATTTACGCTTTCTCGTCGCGATCCCGACTATGTGGGTCGCGCAAAAGTGGTGCGATCTTGGGAAGCCGCCCGAAAAGAAGGAGTGATTGCAGAAGAGCTCAATCTTGTTTATGATGCCCTCGAAGATATTATCGGGCCGGTTGATCGTAACGCTGTAGAAGTAGGCAGTATGATATATTGTATTAAGCCGGGTGACGGCTCGGCACGTGAACAGGCTGCCAGCTGTCAGCGTGTTTTGGGCGGGTTGGCCAATATTTGCAAGGAATATGCGACAAAACGCTATCGTTCCAATGTTATTAACTGGGGGATGCTTCCTTTTCAGATGAAGAAAGATGCGAACTTTGAAGTGGGAGATTATATTTATGTTCCTCATATTCGCAATATTTTGGAGGGGCGGACCGATGACATTACGGCTTATGTTGTAAGCGGTAAATTCGTTTCGGAAATTAAGTTATACATTACAGAGCTGACGCCTGAAGAACGGCGTATCATCCAGGCAGGCTGTCTGATCAATTTTAATAGAAACAGATAAGTACCATGCCTTGGGGCTGTGTACGGGGAGCTGACGATGAAATTTGTAAAAATGCATGGTTTAGGTAATGATTTCGTCTTTATTGAAAATAAGGACGGCAGAGACAAAAACTTTTCTGAATTGGCACGATGCATGTGTAAGCGTCATACGGGTATCGGCGCCGACGGACTGATCATCATTGCCGGCAGTGATGCGGCCGATGTACGTATGCGCATTATCAATGCTGACGGCAGTGAAGCTGAAATGTGCGGCAACGGCATTCGCTGTTTTGCCAAATATGTATATGACAGCAAAATAATTACGAAAACCGAATTTTCCGTTGAAACGCTGGCCGGTATCATGAAACCGAAGATCATAGTTGATAAAAACGGTGATGCAGGTCTTGTTACCATCAACATGGGCAAGCCTTTTACCGACCGAGGTTCCATTCCCATGGCAGGCTCTGCGGGTCCCGTTCTCAATGAGGAAATTACAGTTGGCGGTGAACCTTGGAAGATTACGTCTCTTTTTTTAGGCGTGCCCCATACAGTTACGTATGTGAACGACGTAGAGGCTGTTGATATTAATAAATGGGGACCGCTTTTCAAAACACATGAAGTTTTTCCGAAGAATACCAATGTTAATTTTACAGAGCTTATCGACGACAAGACCATAAAGGTTCGTACATGGGAACGCGGCGCCGGCGCTACTCTTGCCTGCGGAACCGGCTCCTGCTCGGCAGCGGTCAGTTCTTTTCTGAACGGGTATACAGGAAGAAATGTTGATGTACAGCTCTATTTAGGGTCGCTCCATGTAGAGTATAATGAGGATGACGGTAATGTTTACATGACAGGTCCCGCAGCCGTCTCTTTTACAGGTGAATGGCCGGATGAAGTATAATTTTGAAAAGCAGGTACTTACTACAGGGCGGCTATCTTCTCTTATATATGACAAGATTTGGGAAAGCGTGTAAAATAAACAAATATAAAGAAAGTGAAAACTATGATACGACATGAGCCCTTATACAAGGGGAAATTCATAGACAGACCGAATCGTTTTGTTGTCCATGCGGATTTAGACGGTGAGACCATTACTTGCCATATGCCCAATCCCGGACGTCTCTGGGAGCTGCTTTTTCCCGGAGTTGTTTTATGGATCAGGAGAGCTGCCAATCCCGGACGCAAGACGCTGTATGATGTTGTCGGTGTTGAGCGGGACAATACGCCCGTTCTCATGGATACGCAGTATAATAATGATGTGGCGGAAGCGCTTATTCGCGAAAAAAGAATACCCGGTTGGGAGGATTGGCAGATTTTACGGCGGGAAGTCACTATTGAAGGCAGCCGTTTCGATTTGCTTCTCCATAAAGATGAAGAACTTTTTTTTATTGAAGTAAAATCCTGCACTCTTTTCAGCAAAACAGGGGCCATGTTTCCCGACGCCGTTACGGAGCGGGGGCGCAAACATATTCTTCATCTTGTTTCATTACAGGAAAAGGGCTATCGGACAGGTATTCTGTTTCTTGTTCAATGGCGTAAGGCCACCTGGTTTCTGCCGGATTATCATACGGATCCTGATTTTGCCGACACGTTTGCGGCTTATCAAGATAAACTTGATTGGAAAGCTTTTTCTGTTGGCTGGAATGACAGGTTTTCCCTGCCTGAGCCGGGCAGACAGCTTATCTATCCCGGCTATATTTTAGAGAGGGAAAATCACGACAGCGGCAGTTATATGGTTGTATTACAAGTGCCGGAAGAAAAAAATGCTTATATAGGCGCTCTCGGAACGATAACTTTTGTACCGGGCTACTATGTTTACGTCGGCTCGGCGAAAAGAAATCTGGCCGCCCGCTTGGCGAGACATAGACGAGTTCGCAAGAAGATGCATTGATCTTGATTATTTAAGACCGATTACGATTGTGACGGCGACGATACCGATTCGTACAGCTGACGATTTGGAACACAGGTTGTCGCATCGTTTGGAAGATATTGCAGAGCGGCATATTGATCATTTCGGCTGTACGGATTGCAGTTGCCCGTCTCACCTGTTTTACTTTACAGCGGACCCGGTTCACTGCAAAGCGTTTATAGAAATGCTGGAAGATTTTCGCATGAATCGGCTTGAACAATTTATATAAATTAACTGCAATCACTCACTATATGTCGGAGGAGATAATATGAAAAGAACGGAAGCGCTTGCGCTTTTACAAAAATATAATCAGGATCCGTTTCATATTTTGCATGCTCTTACCGTGGAAGGAACGATGAAATGGTATGCTCATGAACTCGGATATGAGGATGAAGTCGATTATTGGGGTCTTGTAGGCTTGCTTCATGATGTGGATTTTGAAAAATATCCGGAAGAACATTGTAAAAAAGCGCCGGAATTATTGGCCGAAATCGATGCGTCACCTGAATTTGTCCATGCCGTATGTTGTCACGGTTACGGTATCTGCGTCGATCTTGCACCGGAACATGAAATGGAAAAAGTTCTCTATGCTGCCGACGAATTGACCGGTCTTATCGGTGCGGCTGCCATCATGCGTCCTTCGAAGAGCACGAAGGATATGGAAGTTAAAAGTTTGAAGAAGAAATTTAAGGATAAAAAGTTTGCAGCCGGCTGTTCGCGTGAGATTATTACGAACGGAGCGGAAATTCTCGGGTGGGAATTATCGGATCTTATGGAGAAAACCATCCTTGCCATGCGTTCTTGTGAAGACGACGTGCGTGCTGAATATTCGATATTGACCGGTCAGGAAGTGTAATATTACAGCTGCGGGGAGAAAGATTATGGAAGAAATATCTCTCTTTCAAACGAGTGCCGTTCAGCAGCCCTTGGCTGCCCGTTTACGGCCCAGGACAATCGACGATATAATCGGCCAACGCCATATTTTAGGTGAGAACAGGGTTCTTCGTCGGCTCATAGAACATGATACAGTACCTTCCATGATTTTTTGGGGGCCGCCAGGGGTTGGAAAGACAACGCTCGCCCGTGTCATAGCCAATCACACGAAAGCCTCGTTTTTAGATTTTTCCGCTGTTACGGGCGGTATTAAAGAGATTCGTCAGGTTATGCAAAAAGCCGATGAAAATACGCGGTACGGTGAAAGAACAATTTTATTTGTTGACGAAATACACCGTTTCAATAAGGCACAACAGGACGCTTTTTTACCTTTTGTGGAAAAAGGCAGTATTATTCTTATTGGTGCGACGACGGAAAACCCGTCTTTTGAAATTAACGGCGCCCTTTTATCGCGGTGTAAAGTTTTTGTATTACAGGCACTGTCGACAGACGATATACTGACTCTATTGAAAAGAGCCATAGCCGATCCGTCCGGATTCGGCGCACAGGAGATACACATTGCTGACAAATTTTTGGCGGCTATTGCCGAGTTTGCCAACGGGGATGCCCGTTCGGCGCTGTCGACATTGGAAATGGCCGTCCTTAACGGTGATTTGGAAGGTGATGTCATAACGGTGAACAAAGAGTCGTTGGAACAGTGCATTTCCAAGAAGTCACTTCTTTATGATAAGAAGGGCGAAGAGCATTATAATCTTATTTCAGCACTTCATAAATCAATGCGTAATTCCGATCCTGATGCGGCCGTTTACTGGTTGGCGCGTATGCTTGAAGCCGGTGAAGACCCGCTTTATATAGCGCGACGAATCGTACGTTTTTCAGCAGAAGACGTCGGGCTTGCCGATCCGCGGGCCATGGAAATTTCTATAGCTGCTTATCAGGCTTGCCATTTTATCGGTATGCCTGAATGTTCCGTTCATTTGACGGAGGCTGTCATTTATCTTTCGTTGGCGCCCAAATCGAATGCTGTGGAAGTGGCGTATTTGGCGGCACGAAAGGATGCACTCGAACAATTCGCCGAACCGGTGCCGCTGCAAATCCGTAATGCTCCGACGAGGCTGATGAAAGAGCTTAATTATGGCAAGGATTATGAATATGCTCACAATAATCCCGCCGGTTTGACGGCAATGGAATGTCTGCCCCCTTCCCTGCGCGGCAGAATGTATTACAGGCCGACCGAACACGGTATAGAGGTGCGTTGTAAGACCCGACTTGAACAAATTAAGCAGTGGAAGAAAGACCATGGTGAAAAAGAGGAATAATGCGAAAAAAAACGCTCTTTGAATGGGACTACACAAATAACGAGTATATAAAAGTGTTTTTTTATCTCTGTATCGGCGGGTCTGCTGCTGTTTTGGAATGGATACTCTTCTATTTTCTTTATCTTGCCTATAGGGCATTCTTTCCGACAGTGGGCGGCACTATACAGATATTGACTGCAACGGCGACAGCGTTTGCCCTGGCAACTATATATCATTATATTCTCGGTAATATTTTTGTTTTTGAAAGCGGGCGTCGTTATGATAAAAGGGTGGAACTGTCGCTCGTTTTTCTCGTCAGTTCTATGGGATTATTGTGGAATCTTCTTCTCATGTGGTTTTTAACAATGCCGTCGCTTGGCAATTTACCGCCCCTGCCGGCGAAGGTATTGTCCAGTGCCATTGTTACGGCGTGGAATTATTTAACTCGAAAAAAATGGATATTTTAGTGCGTTCTGTAATAAAAAAAGGGTTATTGCAGTTTGGCTCTTGTTTTTCAGGAAAATATTTTATTCCCGTGTATTTTATAGTTGAGTTCAGTGATTTTTAGTGATAAAATTACTGAATAACCGGTATATTTTTTTATTTTTGAAAGTGTGGGAAAAATATGAAAAAGAAAGTCTTGGTTTTAGCAGCCCTTGCTGCAGCGTGTGTAACATCTGCAGCCTTTGCTACGCCGCAAACATAGTTCCAGAAAGGCCAGTTTCAGTTGGATCTTGGTGCATGGGATGTAAAGGCAAGTGTGGACGGTGAGAATTTCGGTTATTACAGAACCGCCACTACTGATTCCAAATGGAATTTTCAGGGAGGATTAGGGTATGCGTTGAGTGATAAGTGGAATTTGGAATATGTGTATCATGATTTGAATACTAAGTATGATGGCGCCAAAGCAACTGACGGTGATGAACACGAAGTAAACCTCGTATATTCGCTCAATAAAAATTTTGCCGTATATGGCGGCTGGAATCGCATTAAGAACTCTGTAGATGTAGATAGTTTCAGTAAAACAAATAATATAGCACAGCTCGGTCTTATTGCTAAAGCACCGCTTGCTAAAAACTTTGATATTTATGGCAAGGCGGCCATCGGTACGAAAAAAACTACAATTTGGGAAGCCGGTTTGGGGTATACGTTTGCTAAAGATTTTGATCTTTCAGCAGGCTACCGCTATGTGAATACAAAGTTAGTCGATAAAGGGACGTTGGGGGCGACAGACGATGCGAACATTTCGTATAAAGGGCCTTTCGTAACGCTTTCTTATCGTTTCGGCGGCCATAAGGATGCGGCTCCCGCTCCCGTGTATGTAACTCCCGCACCGACTGCGCCGGCACAACCGGCAGAAACGCCGCATACTTATAATGATTACTACCTTGAAAGCATACACTTCGACTTCGATGTTGATACGCCCGTGGCATACGACCAGGGTAAACTTGATCACTTCGTAGCGGTAGCAAAAGAATATCCGCATGACACATTTAAACTTGTCGGCAATACGGATGCTAAGGGCACGGATTCTTACAATGACGATCTTTCTAAACGCCGCGTAGTGAACGTTGCTAAATATGCCGTTGATCACGGCGTTAATTCCGAACAGCTCGTACTTGAGTACGAAGGTAAGCATGATCCCGTTGCAACAAATGAAACGGATCAAGGCCGTGCCGACAATCGCCGTGTAGATATTTGGCATCATAAATAAAATAGGAATTCCAAGGAGAAATCTTATTTTATAAATTATTGAAATGAGTATAAATAAACGAGGCTGAGTACCTGTATACAGGCATTCAGCCTTGCTATTTTTGTGTTGATACGCTATAATTATCAAGTATATATTTAAGAGTATTGGTGCGTGATAGCCTGTTGGGGCTTGTGCAATGAAGACCTATGAACCTCGTCAGGTCCGAAAGGAAGCAGCGATAAGTAGCCATTTTCATGTGCCACGAGGGAACCTGGCAAGCTATCACACACGAGTGCTTTTACAGGGGATGGTAAAGGCAGCGGAAGAGCTGCTTTTTTTATATAAAAGGGGAAGAATATGGCCTATATTGCTCTTTATCGTAAATGGCGACCGAAGCTGTTTGAAGATGTTGTCGGTCAGAGACATATTACGGAAACCTTACAACAAGCCATAAAAAATGATAAAGTAGCACATGCTTACTTATTTTCCGGACCGCGTGGAACCGGTAAGACGAGTACGGCTAAAATTTTTGCAAAAGCCGTGAACTGTGTACACGGCCCGACATTACGTCCGTGCAATGAATGTCCTGTATGTCGCCATATTACGAGTGGAGAATCACTCGATGTCGTAGAAATAGATGCGGCATCGAATCGCAGTATTGAAGATATTCGCCAACTCAGAGAAACGGTTAAGTTTATGCCGACAGAAGGGGATAAAAAGATTTATATTATAGATGAAGTGCATATGCTGACGACAGAAGCCTTTAATGCACTTTTAAAAACGCTGGAAGAACCGCCGTCGCATGTTATCTTTATCCTGGCAACGACTGAACCGGAACGTATTCCGATGACGATACTTTCCCGGTGTCAACGCTATGAATTTCGTCGTATTACAAGTCATGATATAGGTGAGCGACTTATGTACATAGCCTCTCAAGAGCACATTGCTCTCACCGAGGGGGCGGCTCATATCATCGCCGTTCAGGCTGACGGCGGCATGCGTGATGCGCTAAGCCTTCTGGACCAATGTATCGGTAACGGTGGCGGTACGGTTGATGAAGTTCTCGTACGTCAATTGCTCGGCCTTGTAGGGAAAGACTGGCTTTTTATGATGACAACGGCCCTTTTTCACAGGCATAATGATATACTTATTAAAGGTGTTGATGAAATCATTGCTATGGGCAAAGAACCGCAAGTTCTTTTGACGGAAATTATAGCTCATTTGCGCGCCGTCATGCTTTATAAGGCGGCGCCCGGCTCGGATACTCTTGCCGCCTATGCCGATTCGGAAAAAGAATTGCAGGAGCAGGCGGCAACCGTGTCGGCGGGGCAAGTTTTTGCGGTCCTTAACATTTTACAAGAAGCTTTATTGCGTGTAAAAACCTCCCCTTTACCGCGCATAGCCGTAGAAGCCGGCCTGCTTATGGCAGCACGTACGTACAGTCATGAGGGGGAAGATTTAACTAAACGTGTCAAAGCGTTGGAGGAACGGGCCTATACTGTGCCGCAGGATATAATGGATCGTATTGTACAGCTTGAACAGGGGCAGCCGCCGGTATCTGCCGCCGCCATGCAGGTACGGTCAGCATCTGGTTGCAGTACGCGGAGTGAAATACCTGCGCCTGTAATACCGGCTGCTCAGTCAACGATAGCGGAGTCCGTTACGGAACCGCCTGAAGCGGAAGCCGTGACGACAATTGCAACTGCCGTATCACCAGAGGCTGCAGATATGTGCGAGGTTCCGACAGTAAAGAAGAGAAGGACACGGCCGGAAAAGGCGGAATATGCGATTATTTGGAATAAAGTATGTACAGTTCTTGACAAAGACCGAAAGAAAGCCGTTCTTTCGTGCGTGCGCAACGGTCGTGTTGCCTATATCGGTGAAACCGAGTTTATTTTAGCTCTAAAAACGGAATTTATGGTGACGCGAGCCAACCGGGAAGATTATTATGCTTGTGTTGATGCGGCACTTGCTCAAGTCCTCGGGAAGGGATATCATATGCATAGCTATCTTGAAGGCGATGCGGAGCTGGCGGAATACGAAAAAAAAAACGACATTCTGCCGGCAATGATGACACGGCCGGTTTCACCTGATCCCCTTGGAGTCCCGGCAGAAACTGTTCTGGAAAGCCAGGCAGACGGCAGTAAAGATCCCGTTCTCATTGAGCGGCAGGATTACCGGAAACGGAACGGACGGTATTGGATTCCTTGCTCAGTGCTGTTGGTGATTGTAATATATATGTTGAATATAAGGATTAGTTTAAGGAGGAAATACATATGTTTGGTGGAAATATGCAAGGCATGATGAAAAAAGTTCAGAAAATGCAGAAAGATATGAAGAAAATGCAGGAAGAATTAAAAACACGTACTGTTGAGGCAACCGTTGGCGGCGGTACGTTGACAATTGTCATGAACGCGGAGAAGTCTGTAGAAAGTGTCAATATTGACCCGTCCGTTATCGATCCGGAAGATAAGGAAATGCTTGAAGATCTCATTGTTGCCGCTGTTAATGAAGCGAGCAAAAAAGTTGATGATTTGATGGCTCGGGAAATGAGTAAAATCACGGGCGGTATGAATTTGCCGGGGATGTTCTAATGGATACGCCGTTAGATCAATTGGCTGAGCAGTTCCGTCGTTTGCCCGGTATCGGAATTAAGACGGCGCGCAGACTTGCTTATTTTATGGTGCAGCAACCGGAGGAAAAGACGACCGCGTTCATTGAAGCTATTCGTCAAGCAAAAACACAGATGCGTTTTTGTTCCGTTTGTTTCAATCTTTCTTCTTCCGATCCGTGTTTCATCTGTACTGATTCACGCCGCGATCAATCTGTTATTTGTGTTGTCGAGACGCCGCAAGATGTATCGGCTATAGAGCGGAGTAAGGATTATCGCGGTCTCTATCATGTTTTACACGGAGCGCTTTCACCGTTGGATGGTGTAGGGCCTGAAGATTTGCGTATTAAAGAGCTGTTACAGCGTCTGAGTGATACGACGGTGAAAGAAGTTATCATTGCTACCGACCCGGACGTGGAAGGCGAAGCGACGGCCTTATATTTGGCCCGCCTCTTGAAGACTGCAGGAGTTAAAGTAACACGAATTGCCAGAGGTATTCCCGTAGGCGGCGATATTGAATTTGCTGATGAAGCCACTTTAGCCGGTGCCGTAGCAAACCGTCAATAGGAGATGTGAGGTTTATATGGAATATGCATCCATAGCAGTGGGGATTGTACTTCTCTTTATCGTTAATAAATTTATTTTGGCACCTATTCGCCGTCTTGCCATAAATACGGTGATAGGTTTATTTATGTTATATATTATTAATTCGTACGGCTCAATAGTCGGCTTGCATCATGTTGATGTAAACCCTTTGGTGGGGCTTGTCATCGGCTTTTTTGGTGTGCCCGGTGTCATAATCGTTACTTTGTTTTATACCTTTGTTTAAGAAACGGAACAGGATAAAATGAAACTAAAACATGTAACAGGCCTTTTCTGCATATTCATTATATCCCTCGCCGTATTGACGGGGTGCGGGAATTCAATTTCCACAAAGACCGAAAAGGTTAGCAAAGCGGAATATCCTGTAGCACTTACCTTGGATGCCAATATTACAGCGCTTCACTCGGCAGAAATTATGCCGAAGGTGTCCGGTAAGATTATTTCGGCACCCCTGGTTGTCGGACAGGATATTAAGGCCGGTGAAGTTATTGTTCAAGTGGATCCGACACCGTATCAACAAAGCGTCGGCAGTGCTGAAGCGGAATTGATGTCGCTAACCGTTTCGGCAGCACCTGCACCGAGCTATGAAGATACAGAAGAAAATACGCCCGAGCGGGTGCAGTTAAATGCATATTATAAGGACGGCTACTTCTCTCATGCCGAATATAATCAGCTTCGTTCCCGGTCGGGTCGTGTAAATTATACAGCGCCGTCTGTAGATACAGAAAAAGTTGCTCAGCTGCAGCAGACGATTCAAACTGCCCGGGAGATGCTCGGCAATGCCACGATTTATTCTCCTATTGACGGTAAGGTAACGGCTGTTACTGAAAATAATTCCATCGCTGTTGCAGGAAATGTCCTGGCAACAGTTCAACAGCTTACGCCGCTTGTAGCTACTTTCGCCGTACCGAAGGACTATATTGAGGTTATCCGGACGGCTAGGGGCAATGGCAGCCTGCGTGTGCTGGTCCTGACTCCGGCCGGTGAAACGGAGGTCGGTGAACTCACTTTCCTGGCGACGGAAGAAGACAGGGCAACAGAATCATATTTAGCTAAAATTACGTTTAATAACAATAAGAATCTTTTTGTACCCGGGGAATTTTATCACATTCGTCTTTCTACACCGCAGGAAATTGAACAGATCACGGTACCGAAAGAGGCGATTCGTACAAAAGACAGCGGCGATTTTGTTTATGTCGTCAATAGTGACGATGTGGTTGATGTTCGCGCTGTCCTCACGGGAGATGAAGAAAACGGCCGTATTGTCGTCCTCAACGGTCTCCGTGAAGGAGAGACGATTGTATCGGATCCGCCCGATTCGTTAGAAATAGGTATGAAAATTTCTGTGTAAAATTAAATGGAAGGAACAATGATGAAAGATACATGCCATCATGATGGAAATAGAGAGAAAAGCCTTCTCAAATCTCTGGAAAAGAGCCTGGACGTATTGGATCTTTTTGTTGAATGCAATGCCGGCATGGCCCTGAAAGAAATTGCCGCACAAACGGAACTCAATACGTCGACGGCCTTTCGCATCGTCAATACCTTGGAGCGACGTCAGTATTTAACGCGTAATGAAGAATCAAAACAGTATCGCCTGGGTCCTAAATCGTTGGCTCTCGGGTATTCATCTCATTGGACAGAAAATTTGTTACTTTGGCCAAACCGTATTTGCGCAAACTCCAACGGGAATTTAATGAAACGGCAAGTATTTATATTGCTGAAGGAGATAATCGTATTTGTCTTGATCATGTCGAAAGCACACATTCTTTACGGCGGGTTATCTCTCTCGGAGAGTCCCTGCCTATTTATAAAGGCGCAGCCGGTAAGGTTCTCGTTGCTTGGTCTAATGAAAAAGAACAAAAACGTATCAGTTCGGAATACGGCAATCTTACAGAGAGCGAGCTTTCCATGATTCGTCATAACGGGTATGCCGTTACACAGGATGAGAGCGAACACGGTCTTTTTGCTTTGGCCGTGCCCGTTTTCAACTTCGAAGAACGGGTAGTCGCTTCTCTGACTATAGCCGGGCCGTCTATGCGGTTTTATGATTCTATCAGACAAAAAATGCTTTTCACAATGAGTCAGTATGCCTATGAAATTTCCTATGCACTCGGTTGTCGTAGAAAAGAATGATGCGAAAATGGCAATATGAAGAATTCCAGGAGCCTGCCGCTAAGGTGGCGCCTAAACTCCTGGGGTCTTATTTGGTGCATGTCCGGCCCGATACGACCTTCGTCGGACGTATTGTTGAAACGGAAGCCTACGGCGGTACCTATCGACGGCAAGTTGATGATGGCGCGCATAGTCATAAAGGATTAACTGCGCGGACGGAACCGATGTTTTGTGCGGGCGGAATTGCCTACGTTTATCTCATTTACGGCATGTATTACTGTATGAATATTGTGACTGCATCGCCCGGAGACGCACAAGCCGTCCTGATCAGAGCGGTAGAACCTGTAGACGGTATTGAAAGAATGCTTGTAAACCGGAAAGCAACCAAAGTTACAAAAAATTTAACGAACGGGCCGGGAAAATTATGTATGGCTATGGAAATCGGATTGGCTGAAAATAAGATTGATTTATGCGGAGAATCATTATTTATTCTTCATGGAGAATCTGGTATACTGATGCATACGGAGCGTTCCAGGCGTATTAATATTGATTATGCCGTTAAGGGAAAATATTTCCCTTGGCGCTTTTATATAAAAAATAATCCATTTGTTTCTAAGGGGTAGCTATATAATCGGAGGGAGATTACAATAATTCAGTTTAGAGGATTTACTATTGAAGATAAGCCTGTCTTGGATTCGTATTTTCATGAAAAGCGATATGAACAGGCGGATGCTACATTTATGAATTTGCTTGCATGGCAATATCCTTATGATATTCAATGGGCAGAAGAAGATCAGGTCCTTTATGTTCGCTCGGGTCGAGGTAACGAGCAGTTCTGGCTGCCTCCTTTTTCCCGTAAAGACGGCGGTCTTGTAGCCGGTTTAGAACGGATGCAGGAATGGTTTGTGGCGCATGACCATCCCTTTCTTATGAAAGGGGTTACACAGCCTGTTGTAGATAAGTTGCATGCTCTGTGTCCCGATTGTTATACTATAGCGCCCGACCGGGATAACTATGAATATGTTTACTTAACACAGGATCTTATTAATCTGTCCGGCAAAAAATTTCGACAAAAGAAAAATAACCTTAATCATTTCCGTAATCAGTATATGGGGTATGAGTACCTGACCATAACGCCGGATGTATTTGAAGAATGTCTGGATGCCGACAAACGGTGGATGGATAACCGTATTAACAGAGAAACGGCCGGTGAAAATGAAGAAGATATGAAAGGTGAACGTCTTGCCATTGAAACAATATTCAACCATTGGGAGGCCTTGGGCGCTACAGGCGGTGCCATTCGTATTTTTAACAGGATTGCGGCCTTTTCTATTGGTGAGATGCTGAACGATGATACGGCGATCATCCATTTTGAGAAAAGCGATCCTTCTATTCGCGGTCTTTACCAGGCTATTAATCATGAATTTGTCGTCCATGCATGGAGTCATACAAAGTATATTAATCGCGAAGAAGATATGGGCTTACCCGGATTGCGTCAGTCAAAAGAATCGTATAATCCGGATCATTATGTAGAAAAATTCAGTGTAACGCTGGCAAAATAAAGAAAGAGGCGACGTATGCTCGACTTTCGTTTAGCTGGTCCGGACGACCGGGAATTGGTGGAGAACCTTTGGGCCTATTGCTTTGAGCCGAAAGAACATCCTTTTTTTCGATGGTATTTTACCAATATGTATAAACCCGAGAATGTTCTTCTCGGGTTTCGGGAAGACAATCTTGCCTGCCTGGCTCACCTTAATCCGTATAAAATTAATGTGCGCCATACAGTGTTGCCCGTGTCTTATGTAGTCGGACTGGCCACTCATCCGGCCGCTCGCCGCGGCGGGTTAGGCGGACAGCTTCTTTCAGCGTCTCTTCAAGAAATGAAACGTCGCGGCCAGGGCATACATATCCTCATGCCTTCAAAGGCCGGGTTTTATCAGCAATACGGCTATGAACTCTATTGTCACCAATGGCGGGAAACGCTGCCGCTTGAAGAGCTGCGTCTGTTGACGGATCGCTCCGTTCAGTACGGATTCGTAAATTCGACGGATCAATGGTATTACTTAGCGGCAGTATATGAAAAATATACCGCTCGTCTTTCGGGGTATGCCGTTCGCGATGAAGCATCATGGCGCCGCCATATTGATGCACAGCTGGCAGAAGGTAATATTGCCGTTGTCTTTGACGGTGCCGAACCGATTGCGTATGCTTTTTATCAACTCGGGGGGCCGACTATCCGATGCAGTGAATTTGTTTATTCCGCATATAAAGGGAAAAAGGGTCTTTTAGGCTATTTTTATAACCATCGTTCTCAAGGTGAGGTCTTGCAGTGGAATGAAGGCCTCCGTGATCAATCTTATCGTTTCTATCCGGACGGCAAAAAGGGACATGAAACAATGCCTTTTATGACCGGGCGTATTGTTGATGTAAAAACGGCTCTTGAAGCGATTCCCTATGATAAAACTGTGCAGGAAAAAGTTGTTTTTGCCGTAAATGACCCTATTGCCGATTGGAATACAGGTGTTTTTGCACTTTCAGTAAAAGACGGTATAGGCCATGTTGAAAGGACGACCGATGCGGCTGCGGCAGTGACAATTCCCGTCGGATCTCTGGCGCTGCTTGTATTGGGTGCGGCAGACGCGGGGGAATTACAATTTTATGATAAACTTACAGTAACGGGTAAAGGATTGGATACCTTGCAACGTATTTTCCCGAAGACGGACTGCTATATCAATGAATGGTATTAAACAGGCGGCTTGTACAGATATAGTACAGGTCGTTTTTGTTTGATAGAGAAACAGAGATTAATTAGTCGCCTGTATGAACTGCATGGAATTTTTTTAGTCAAAATGAGTCAAAGGATTTGTCTATTATTCCATTGTCAACTACGTATAATAAAAGCACATAGTATATATTCGTTGATTAGGGAGTGAAGAGATCATGAAGCAGGTAAAAGTAATTACAGCGCAGGAAGCGGCCCGACTCGTTAAAGATAATGACGTTGTCGCATCGAACGGTTTTGTAGGCTCCGCTCAACCGGAAGCGTTGACGAGCGCCTTGGAATCCCGTTTTCTTGAAACCGGGACTCCGAAAGATTTGACTCTTATTTATGCTGCATCTCAAGGGAATTCGGACGGTCGCGGCGGAGATCATTTTGCTCATGAAGGCATGTTGAAGAAAGCAATTCTCGGACACTGGAATGCGGTTACGGAATTGCAGAAATTGGTTAATGCCAATAAGATTCAAGCGTATAATTTACCGCAAGGCACATTGTCCCAATATTTTCGCGATGTCGCTGCGCATCGCGTCGGCACGATTACACATGTCGGCTTGGAAACATTTGCCGATCCGCGTGTTTCCGGCGGACGTCTTAATGACGTAACTAAGGAAGATTTTGTCAAAGAGATTCAAATTGAAGGTCAGGACCAGCTGTTCTACCCGCGCATGGACATTAATGTCGCTTTAATTCGCGGTACCTATGCCGATGAATGGGGGAATGTTGTTTTGTCCAAGGAGGTGGCGCCTCTTGATGCCACAGCCATTGCTCAGGCGGCACGCAACAGCGGCGGTACGGTCATCGTTCAGGTTGAAAAAATCTTCAAAGGCGGTGTATTGGATCCGAAACTTGTTAAGGTTCCCGGTGTATATGTCGATTATATCGTAGAAACAGCAGAGTCAAAATATTGGGACAATCCTTTGATTGTGAATATGATGCGGCCCTTACCGGTGAAGTGACGGTCCCGTTGCAGGCGCTGGATGCGGTTCCGCTGAATACCAAGAAAGTTATTGCCCGCCGCGCATCGCTTCTTCTTCTTGATTTATCAAGTGAAGCTGTTATCAATCTCGGTATCGGTATTCCTGAATTCGTTGCTTCCGTAGCTAATGAAGAAGGGATTGGTGACAGTCTGACGATGACTGTCGAAGCCGGACCTATCGGCGGCGTGCCTCAGGGCGGTGTTCGTTTCGGAGCTTCCGTCAATGCGGAAGCTATTCTTGACCAGTCCAGCCAATTCGACTTTTATGACGGCGGCGGGTTGGACCTTGCCTGCCTCGGGCTGGCTGAGTGCAACGGGACCGGCAATATTAATGTTTCTAAGTTCGGGCCCCGGATTGCAGGTTGCGGCGGTTTCGTCAATATTACACAGAATACGAAGAATGTTGTTTTCTGCGGTACTTTTACGACCGGTAAGCTGAAGGAAGAAATAAAAGACGGTAAGCTTACTATTATTCAAGAAGGGTCGGTTCGCAAATTCGTACCGGTCGTAGACCACATTACCTTCAGCGGGGAATATGCCCGTAAACACGGCCAGTCCGTTTACTATATTACAGAACGGGCCGTATTTGAAATGAAAGAAGACGGCGTTCACTTGACGGAAATTGCTCCGGGCATTGATCTTCAGAAAGATGTTCTCGACCAGATGGGATTTACACCTATTATGGAAGATGTGAAAGTAATGCCGGAATTTCTCTTTAAAGATGAATTGATGGGATTGAGAGAAATGAAAGCGAAGAGATAAGGCGAAATAAAAACGGCTTCCTGAAGGAAGCCGTTTTTATTTCAGGCATAACGTTCGTTCAATAAGCGGTTTGACTCGTTCGTAGATCGGAATCAGCTCGGTTACATCGTACTGGCGGAACAGAGATGATTCTTTTAAGGAGCGAAAATAGTCAAGAACAATCGTATGCAGGTGATGATCCGTAATCAAGTAGAACGGACTGGCCCGGTTGTGGATATATCGTTTATTTTTTTTCATGAAGCCTGTCTTGTAATTGGAGTAGAAGGAGAGGTTTTCCCCTTTATAGCTTCTGTCCGTCCCCAGCGTTGAGAGGACTCCCATAATGATATGAGGATTTTCCTGCATTGTATCCAAGACGGTTTGTATATGTTCCTTGCGTTCTTCCGGTGTCAGTGAATATTCTACATCTGTCAGATAGATGTACCCGTTTTCAAGATAACGCATGAGGGATGATGCGGGAATAATAAATTCGATCTCCGCATTATTTACGATCTCTTCCCAAGTTACACAAAGGCGCTGAATAGAAACAGCCTGCTCGGGGGAACTGATTTCCTTAATGCTTTCGAAAACATCGTGGGGCAAAAGAAAATCAAAACCGTTTGTAAGATGGAAAAAGAAGCGGTTATTTGCGTAAAAAGCCGTGCGGTAACCCGTGTTATCCATACCGAGAGAGTTGGAAATAGTTATAAGCGGCCGCTTAGCCGAATCAATAAAATTGAAGTTTTCGTAAATATCCCGAATCGTTGTCTCGTCAAAAATATGCGTACACATCATGAAACGGCTGGTCTTGGAAAGCGCGTATTGGATGACAAAGACGTCTTTCATAATAAGTAAATTGGATCGCTCAATATCTTTGATGTCATAAAAAATAAAGTTGATATCAAGCAATCTGTTTAAGGTTGCATAGACGTGTTCAAATAGACGGCAGTCTTCTTCCAGTCTGTCCAAATCAAGTCCGACGCGGACGGTCAGGCATTTTTGCTGTAAAGAGATATCGTTGAAAAAATTCCAAAATCCTGCCTGATATAAGGTGCAGAAGTCGTCAAAGACAAGAAGCTCAAGGTCTTCGTTTACATTAGCCGCCTCTTTATGAAGTAAGTCGGATAAAAAAGCCTTTGTGTCGTGTGTGCCCGTCACTACTTGCAGGCAGGCAGACTTACCGTCCTTTGTTTTTGTCGGATGAGTCTGATGGATGCTGGCCCTATATGCTGCACATAGATACTGTGTAATGGCAAAGGCCAAATCGGTTATATCGTCGGGGAAGGAGAATGCTTTTATAAACTTTTCTTCTTTTTTATTTTCTTTAATAAGGGTAGCGAAATATCGGCCTAAATCTTCGTTTATCTGCTCTATATAACGGGATGACGGGAGTTTTGTGCCGTTGCTCCATTTATTGACATACGATACGTCATAACCGACTACTTCGGCAAGAGACACAAACTTTGCCTGTGTAAAAGTCAGTAATTTTTTCAATGTTTCCGCATAGTTATCTGGGCCCATGAGTCTCATCCTCTCTCCGGGACATATAAATTTTTATCCGCTGATAACGTGATTATTATAACATAATTATTATGCTAACGTAAAAAAATATGCGCAATATGCATAACCCGGAGTAAGCTATGACATAGCCAGTCCATAAAGGGCCAAAAGAAGTCGATAAGATGCAAAAATTTCCTGTTTTAGTCAATCAAATAAAGACCTATACTGAGGGGGACATAGGGAGCGATATGTGGATATATGTCCGCTATTGCAGAATTATTATTCATTAATAAAGGAGGCTGTACTGTCATGACGTACAATAACATTGAATTCACAAAAGAAGACGGTATCGGTATTTTGAAGATTAACCGGCCTAAAGCGTTGAATGCTTTAAATACGGAAACTGTGACGGAACTCAATCAGTGCATAGGAGAAATTGAACATGATGCGGAAGTAAAAGTTTTGATTATTACAGGTGGAGGTGAAAAATCCTTCGTCGCCGGGGCAGATATTGTTGAAATGTCTACCAAAAATGCTGTAGAAGGGCGTTTCTTCGGCAAAATTGCGCAGGATGCGTTTACACGTATTGAAAACCTTCCCCAACCTGTTATTGCGGCCGTTAACGGGTACGCTCTCGGCGGCGGGTGCGAACTCGCATGCGCCTGCGATTTCCGTTATGCAGCTGAAACGGCTAAATTCGGCCAGCCTGAGGTGGGCCTCGGTATTACACCGGGTTTCGGCGGTACACAGCGCCTGCCTCGTGTCGTAGGTCGCGGCTATGGTAAAGAGCTGATTTTTACGGCTAATATGATTGATGCCCAAGAAGCATATCGTATCGGCCTGATTAATAAAGTTGTTCCTCAGGAGGAACTTATGGAGGCCGTTATGAAGACAGCCAAGAAGATTGCTTCTAACGCCAAGATTGCGGTTCAGCTCTCCAAAGCGGCTATTAACCGCGGCATCAATTGCGACGTGATCACCGGTATTGCATATGAAGATGAAGTATTCGGCCTCTGCTTCTCCACGGAAGATCAAAAAGAAGGCATGGCTGCATTCGTGGAAAAACGTAAAGCTAAATTCACGGATAGATAAGCGTATAATTTATATATCAGGACGTATATTAACAGTCAGGAGGAATTAATTATGGATTTCAGATTAAC
>NZ_JH417561.1 GCF_000239275.1 Megasphaera geminata F0357
CGTTTATCTTACCAAAGCCCTTTTGCTTTGTCAAGATTGATTGCGAAGATTTTTAATCTCCCGCGCCGCCGCTTAACAGTGCCGCTTCTTTCAATCCGCACCGTTCCCTTGCGACAATAAAAATTCTAGCATTTCTCCATGTGAGTGTCAAGGCTGTTTTTCAGAATTTTCACATTCTTTCGCTTATATCATAAAAGCTTCAACAGCTATACTTCAAACGATTATTCTCTTTTTTATAAAAAATCGGCACAGGTAAACTACCTGTGCCGCTGAACGAACAAATTTTAACGTTTCGAGAACTGAGAAGCTTGCTGGGCTTTCTTCAAACCGTACTTACGGCGTTCTTTTTCACGCGGGTCGCGCGTTAAGAGGCCCGCTTTTTTCAAGGATTGACGGAATTCCATGTCCACTTCGAGAAGGGCACGGCTGATGCCGTGACGGATAGCGCCCGCCTGTCCGGAAGGACCGCCGCCCTTGACGTCGGCAATGATATCATACTGTTCCGTTACGCCCGTAAGAACAAGAGGCTGTTTAATAATCAATTCCAGCGTTTTACGGCCGAAATATTCCGTCAATCCTTTTTTGTTTACTGTGATTTTTCCCTGACCCGGAACCAAACGAACTCTGGCAACGGATGTTTTTCTACGGCCAGTACCGTAGTATTGTGCTACTGCCATGAAATCTTCCTCCCGGTATTAACGAATATCCAACTTCAAAACTTCAGGTTTCTGCGCCTGATGCGGATGTTCTGCGCCTGCGTAAACATTGAGCTTTCGATACATTTGCGCACCCAATTTGTTTTTCGGCAGCATACCGCGAACCGCCATTTCCACTACGCGTTCAGGACGCTTTTCGAGCATATGACCGGCCTGAGTGAACGTAGATCCGCCGGGATATCCGGAATGATGGAAATATGTCTTCTGGATTAATTTCTTGCCTGTCAGTTTAACTTTGTCCGCATTGATCACGATGACGAAGTCGCCTGTATCTACATGCGGGGTAAAAGTAGGTTTATGTTTTCCCCGAAGAATTTTGGCCACTTCGGCAGCAAGACGGCCTAATATTTGGCCTTCAGCGTCAACAACAAACCATTTCCGTTCAACATTGCCGGAATTGGCCATAAATGTAGTTTTCATGCTGTTTTATTCCTCCCTGTTCGACTATCTCAATTAAGCTTCAGACCTATTTCTCCGGGGCTTGTGGAGTCCAAGCAAAAAGCTTACTTTTCTATTTTATAGATAACATTTGGTCTTGTCAAGAATTTTTCACCTCTTTTTACGGGCCTTGACCCGCAATGATATTGTCACGGTATAATCGGCCGACTGTATATCGTGCGTCGATCAGATTATTTTACCCGCTTCAGTTCGGTTTATGCCCGTAATCTTATATATACCGGCAGGCTGTGGTATACTATTACAATAATAACAGATTTTTTTTACTTCCGAGCGCGCTACATGGATACGGGCTTAATTCATATTTATTGCGGCGACGGCAAGGGCAAGACTACCGCTTCTATCGGCCTGGCAGTCCGCTGCGCCGGCCGGGGAGGACGGATTTTCTTCACACAGTTTCTCAAAGAACGCATGACCGGTGAATTGACTGTTCTCTCGGCTCTGCCGAATGTAGAAATCCGCCGCGGGAAAGGCACGGGCAAATTCACCTTTCAAATGAACGCGGAGGAGCTGGCTGCGGCTAAAGTCATCCAGGAAAAAATATTCCGCACGATAACGGAACGGTGCCGCGAGGAATTGCCCGATCTTCTCGTCATGGATGAAATACTTGACGCCTGCTCTATCGGTTTAATCAACGAGCGGGACGTCATTCAATTTCTGAAAACAAAGCCGCCCGGAACGGAAGTTGTCCTGACAGGCCGCAACCCGTCTCAAGCGCTTATAGAATCAGCCGATTACGTCTCGGAAGTAAAAAAAATCAAACATCCTTATGACCGCAACATCAGTGCCCGTATAGGTATTGAAGAATAGGAGGCCTTTATGCTGGATATTCCGGCCGAAGTATCATCACATACGTCCGAACTCATCGCCTTGCGCCGTCATTTCCACGAACACCCCGAGCTTTCTCTCATGGAAACGGAAACAATGGCTTATATACAAGATACACTGAGGTCTTACGGAATCGTGATCAACCATATTCCGAACGCCGGTATTCTTGCGGTCATCACGGGAAAGGGACCGGGCAGGACGGTCCTTCTCCGCGCCGATATAGACGCCCTGCCCATAGAGGAAAGCGCAATGAACCTTTCCCGGCAGCGGGTAACCCGTTCGACTGTAAAAGGCGTTATGCACGCCTGCGGCCATGACGGGCACATGGCCATGCTGCTTGTTGCCGCTAAAATCCTTGCCGCCCACAGGGATGAATGGAAAGGCCGGGTCGTCCTCATGTTTGAACAGGGAGAAGAACAGGCCGGCCCCGTTGCGAACTTCCTTCGTTATTTGGTCAACGAAAGCGGGCTCACCATAGATACGGCCTATGCGACGCACGTCCGTTGGGACGTGCCTGTCGGCAAAATCGTCATTTCCGAAGCGCCGCCCATGGCCGGCGGTATCGGGTTCATTTTTAAACTGAGAGGCCGCGGCGGCCACGGTTCCCGCCCCGATCTGGCAGAAAACCCGTTTGACTGCTTTCACGCCTTTTACGGAGCTCTCCAGGCGCTGCGCATGCGAGCCGTCCCGCCTCGCGAATGTCTCACCGTTTCCATCGGTATGGTAAACGGCGGTTTTGCCCCCAATATCATTCCGGATGAACTCACCTTCGGCGGCACGGCCCGTTTTTTCAATTACGAAAAAGCCGGCAAGCCCTTCTACGATGAAATGCTCGCTCTGTTAGAGCGGGAATGCGCAAATTATCATTGTTCTTACGAAATCATCCACCTGCCGCCGCCCCTTTACGAAGTACGCAATCATCCGGAATGCGTTGCTTTAGCGCGGGAAGGGATTACGCGTCACCTGGGGGCAAATGTCCTTTATGACTGCGAACCCTGGATGGCCTCCGAGTCTTTCGCCATTACGGCTCGTCTCTTCCCGTCCGTACTGTCTTTCACGGGTATTCAAAACCTCGCCAAGGGCTGCGGAGCCAATCATCACACGGCGGAATTCGATATGGACGAAGAAGGGCTGCCCGCCGGCGTCGCCGCATGCCTCGCTTATACGCTTGAATTTCTTGACAAGCAACCGCACCCGGCCGTGCCGCCTCTTGATCTCCCCCTTGAAGAAGTCATTACCCGAAACGTGTAATTGCAAAAATACCGCTGCCCTCAAAGGACAGCGGTATTTTTATGCCTCATCTTTATGCTCGTCTTTATGATGGGTATATATAAATTTATAAAACATGAGAAGCGCGCCCGCTTCACCGACAACTATGATGATTCCCATCGGCAACGCCGTATCACTGCCGCCGATACCGACGACGGGAGCCATAACCGCACCCGAGATAAGAGAGAAGAAGCCGATTAATGCGGCTGCACCGCCGGCGCTCTTCCCCTGCTTCTGCATAGCCAGAGAAAAACTTGCCGACCCCATTGCGGATAAAGTGGACACGGTTATAAAAATAGTCACGGCAATCACGAACAGCGGCGCATACATGATAAAGCCGGCCAATAAAACGAGGCTCCCCGAAAAGGCGGCGGTCAGCGCCACGCGCAAAAGTTTCCATTCCGCTATATGACCTGCCAAGCGTCCGGTAAGAGCCCCCGTCAACAACAATCCTATGCCGTTGACGCCGAAAATATAACTGTACGTTTGTGCGGAAACATGGTAAACATTCTGAAACACAAAGGACGAGCCGGATATGTATCCGAAAAAGGCGGCGAAAGAAAAGCATTGCATGAGGCAATGCCCCATGAAATAAGAGTCTTTGAAGAGAGGCCTGTAGTTTTTGATACTCTCCGTAATACCGCCCGTTACCTTCTTTTTCTCTTTCAGCGTTTCCCTGAAAACGGCGGCGCCCGCCGTTAAACAGAGTGCAATGAGAAAGAGGAAGCCGAAAACGCCGCGCCATGAGAAAAACCGTAAAATCTGACCGCCGATGACAGGCCCTAAAACGGGAGCCAACCCGTTGACCAGCATCAGCATGGAAAAGAGTCTCATCAGGGCCGGCCCGCTCGCCACGTCCCGAACGACGGCACGGGCAATGACAATACCCGCGCCTCCCGATAACCCCTGTATAAGACGGCACAGAAGAAATACATAAACAGTATTTGAAAAAAAGCACCCCAACGTGGAAACGGCAAAAACAACCATCGCCGTAAGCAAAGGCATGCGCCGCCCTTTCTCATCGCTCACGGGCCCGGCAAAAAGCTGTCCCGCCGCCATGCCGGCCATAGAGAAGGTCAGCGTCAGCTGCACCATAGACGACGAAACGTTAAAGTTCCCCATCATTTCCGGCAATGCGGGCAGGTACATATCTGTCGATAAGGGAGCAATAGCTGCCAGCATACCGAGAAATACCACGAGCGATACCGGCACATGCCGTCTTTTATCTTCCTGTTCCATTACCGGCCGCCTCCTTCAGCGGATCCATTTGACAACAATCGGGGAACCTCGGCAAGTGAAGAAGCCTGAAGCCAGACCGTATCGGCCACGTTCTCCGGAATAACGGCTATATCGGGAATCCAGACGGAACGAATACGGCCTGCCGCGGCCGCTTTCAACCCGTTTGCCGAATCTTCAAAAACAAGTGCGTCGGCGGGATCGATATCGAAATGAGCGCAGGCGGTTAAAAAGATGTCCGGCTCAGGCTTTCCCCTGACAATATCTTCACCGCTCTGCAAATAGGCAAACCGGTCGGAAATACCGGCCTGTCCGAGCAATTTTTCAATTTGCATGATCGGTGACGACGACGCAACGGCACAAGAGATCCTGTTTTTCGCCGCATAGTCAAGAATCTCATGCACGCCTTTTTTCAAGGGCACGTCATGTGTGTTTTACCACTGATTCTGGCGCCGAATCTTTTCGGCACAAAGCGTATCAAAGGGAAAGTCGTCTCCCATGGCGGCTTTAAAAACACGGCGCCCGCCGGGATAGCTCATACCGATAATCGACTGCAAAACGCGGTCGGGAACGACATATCCCGCTTCCCTGCCGACCTCTTTCCAAATATGCGCCGAAATAGGCTCTGTATCAAAAAGCGTGCCGTCCATATCAAAAATAAACAACTTCACGTCTTTCACTGCCCCTTTTCTGGAAATTAATATATTTAATTATAGCGAATGAATTTCACTTTGCAACAAAAAAAGAAAAGCAGAGCCATATATAACTCTGCTTATACCTCAATCGGATCATCTGCCGTCCGGCCAGAGGAGAACCGCCTCACCGCTTGCCAACGTCCGGGGAATGTCGATGACACGCTGGTTCGACGAACCGCGAAAATAAAGTCCCGGATCCTTTAATTCATCTTTGAACGAAGGCCGTACGAGTACATCGCAGAGACTGAGCAATTTTTTGCGGTCCTCGTTTTTAATGAGCTCCTCGTAGATGTAGCCTGAATAAATCCAAATATTCGTCTCCACAGCCTTGCGGACAGTTTCAAGAACGGGGATAAGCCCTTCCGTATTCTGCATCGGTTCACCGCCCAGGAGAGTAAGCCCGGCGATCGTCTTATCTTTCAGATACCCGATAATCCGTTCCGTTTCGGCGTCGGTCCATTCCGTGCCGAACGCGGGATCCTGATACGCTTCATTGAAACAGTTATAACAATGATGCGTACACCCCGTTACAAAAACGGAAGTCCTGATCCCGGGACCGTTGGCTATGTCCATTTTCCGAATCTGTCCGTATTTCATTTATTTCTCCTAAATATGCATGACACGGTCTTTTATCTCTTTCGTACGGCCTTCGTTCCAGAAATTTTCCCCTAAATACCCGCATGTCCGGCGGATAACGGTCAGCTTCGACTTATTCTTGTTATGGCAACGGGGGCATTCCCACTCGTTTGCTTCATTCAATTTAATTTCCCCGTCAAACCCGCATTCATGACAATAATCAAGTTTCGTATTGAACTCGGCGTAGCTGATACGGTCGTAAATGTATTCGATCATCGTCAAAATAGCCGGCACATTATGCGTCATGTTCGGAATTTCGGCGTAGCTGATGCAGCCGCCGGTCGATTTATCCTCAAATTCCGATTCGAAGGCAAATTTATCAAACACGTTGATCGGCTCACGGACGTCCACATGATAACTGTTCGTATAATACCCCTTATCCGTAACATCCTTAATGTCGCCGAAACGGGCGCGGTCCTTCTGGCAAAAACGATGGGTCAGGCTTTCTGCCGGCGTGCCGTAGAGAGCAAAGCCGATATTCGTTTCTTCACGCCACTTCCGGATATGCTCGTTAAAATCATCCATAACGCGGTGAGCGAAGGCCTTTCCTTCCGGAGCCGTGTGGGAAACGCCCTTCGTGAGGAGTGTCGCTTCATACATGCCGATATAACCGAGGGACAAGGTCGCATACCCGCCGTACATGAATTTTTCTACCGTTTCGCCCGGCTTAAGGCGCGAAATGGCGCCGTACTGCCAGTGGATAGGGGAAACGTCGGACGTAATCCTCTTTAAGAGTTTTACGCGCAGCAAAAGAGCCTTCTTACAGAGTTCCAGCCGTTTATGGAAAATCTGGAAAAACTTTTCTTCATCACCGCCGGCAAGAATCCCGATCTGCGGCAAATTAAGGGACACGACGCCCATATTGAAACGGCCGTCGAATTTATACGCACCCGTTTCATCCTTCCACGGACTGAGGAAGGAACGGCAGCCCATAGGGCTGAAAACATTGCCTTCATAACTTTCCCGCATTTTTTTCGCCGAAATATAATCGGGATACATGCGCTTTGCCGTACATTCGGCGGCAAGCTCCGTCAAATAGTAATAGGGCGACCCCTTGCGGGCGTTGTGCTCATCCAGGACATAGATCAGTTTAGGGAACGCCGGCGTCACGTAAACATTGGCTTCATTCTTGATCCCCTGGATACGCTGACGGAGGATTTCTTCATCAATCATCGCCGCCTCCCTGGCATATTCATAATCCGGACGGAAATACATGAACAGCGTAACGAAGGGGGCCTGCCCGTTCGTCGTCATAAGCGTATTAATCTGGTATTGGATCGTCTGAATCCCGTCTTTAATTTCTTTCTTAACGCGTTTCCAGGCAATTTCCTCGGCTTTTTCCATATCCGGTTCAATACCGTACACATCACGCTGTTCTTCAACGACGGCCTCCAGGTATTTCCCGAACGACTTGCGCACGTACGGCGCCAAAATACGGTCGATCCCGTTAATGGACTGGCCGCCGTACTGACCGCTGGCCACCTGTGCGATAATCTGCGTCGTAACGGTGCAGGCCACCTGGAAAGAACGCGGTGTATCGAATTTTCTTGCCGTTAATAACCGTGCCGTTCGCCAGCATATCTTCCAGATTGATAAGGCAACAGTTGAACATGGGCTGAATAATGTAATCCATATCATGGAAATGAATAGCCCCGCTGTCATGGGCCTGCACGATATCGGCAGGGATCAATTTGCGGCGGGCAATATCCTTGGAGATTTCGCCCGCAATCAAATCGCGCTGCGTTGAAACGACGTGCCCGTTCTTATTGGAATTTTCATCCAGCACATCGAAATTCGTATTGTCGAGCAGCCCGAAAACATCCGTATCGGTCGTGTTTGTCTGCCGCTTAAAAGCCTGAATGGTCTTGTAATTTTCATATGCTCTTGCCGTAGCCGGGTTATTGGCCTGAATAAGACGATAGTACACCTGGTCTTCAATAGCGTAAATCGTCATTTCCTTGTGCATCTCTTTGGCGTAGTCTTCAATTTCACGGGCAATGCGATCGGCCTGACCGTCTTCATAAACGCCGCTGCTGCTGTTCATCGCCTTTTCGATGGCCGCCGCAATTTTCTCCCGGTCGAAAGGGACCTTGGTGCCGTCACGTTTAATTACTTCCAACATAGTCTTTCCTCCATACAAAATACAGTAGTTTATACGTCAGGGCCGATGGTTATCTATACCATATATGCCGTTTCCCGCATTTAAGCGTTTATCAAAATAATACTACTGATAGTAGGCGGTGTCAACTATAAACTACTATATCATGTTGTCATAATAGCTGCGCGCGGAGCGGGGAAAGAGCCGCAGGCACCGCCGGCGCTGTACTTATAGACGGCATGAAACTGCCGCAAAGTTCCTATTCTAATTGTCTATACCCAACAGATCCCGTACCACCGCTCCGGCCATGATCAAACCGGCGACGGACGGAACAAAGGAAATGCTGCCCGGTCCGGCATGTCCCGGACCGTCATCAGTCAAAGGCGGCAGCGGCCGTTCTTTCGAATAAACCACTTTAAGACGGCGTATACCCTTCTCCTTCAATTTTTTACGCATGATCTTTGCCAGCGGATCGACGGACGTTTTTTCAATATACGACAGTTCAAACAGCTCGGGATGGAGTTTATTGCCCGCCCCCATAGAAGAGATGACGGGGATCTTCCCGGCATATGCCGCTTCGACAATGCCCAGTTTGGCGCTCACCGTGTCAACGGCATCCACGATATAATCCGGTTTCATATCGGCAATAAACGTCATATCCTCTGCGGGCAGAAAAAATTTATAATACGTTTCCGCTATAATATCCGGATTGATGGAACGCACACGTTCGGCCATAACATCGGTCTTCTTACGGCCTATCGTTTCCGCGAGGGCGCCGAGCTGGCGGTTGACATTGGATTCATCATATACATCCTTATCGACGAGGATAAGCCGGCCGATACCGGCACGGGCCAGCGCTTCAACCGCAAAGGAACCGACACCGCCAAGACCGAAAACAAGAACGGCCTTGGCGGCCAGCAGTTCAACTCCCGCCGCGCCTATGAGCTTTTCCGTACGCGTCGTACAGTTACGTTCCATTACGGTTCCTCCGGAACAATTTCAAGCCAATAGCCGTCCGTCGATCCGCGATAAAGTAGATGCCCATCGCTTCGTTTTCATACACGACGCAGCCCATTTCTTTATGCTTTGCCAACGCCGCCTTCATATCATTGACGGAAAAAGCCGTATGAAATTCGTTTTCACCGAGATTATACGGTTCTTTACGCCCTTTCAGCCAAGTCAGTTCCAGGCGGAAATCACTGACGCCGTCACCGAGATACACGATGGTAAAGTCGTCCCCGCCTTCGATCCGCGCCGTTTCTTTAAGTCCCAGCGCGGCTTCATAAAACTCCATACTGCGTTTTAAATCAAGAACGTTGAAGTTCGTATGTTTAAATGTAAATTGCATGCCGTATCTCCTCTTGTATCAGTGCAAAACGCCGTATACATCCCTTTTTACGGTCCGTCGGGACTAGACTATTTCAAATTTTGCAGTACTGCCGCGATCCGTTTTATCAATAACCAGCCGTGTTGTGATCCGTTCTTTCAATTCAGGCACATGGGAAATAATCCCGACGAGACGGCCGCTCTCCTTTAATTGCACAAGCACTTTCAACGCCGTGTCGAGAGTTTCCCCGTCGAGCGTACCGAACCCTTCGTCAATGAAAATCGTATCCATGTGGATACCGCCCGAATAGGCCTGCACCACATCGGCCAGCCCCAGGGCCAGGGACATGGACGCGAGAAAGCTTTCCCCTCCGGATAATGTATTGGCCGGCCTCGCATACCCCGTGTATTGATCAAATACTTCAATATCCAGGCCGATTTTCTTTATCCGTCTGTCTTCCCATGATACGGAACGCTGCAGCGAGTAGCGGCTGCGGCTCATGACGGCAAGCCGCAGGTTGGCCGCCGCCAGGACCTCATCCAAAAGAGCGCCCAGTACATATCGTTCCAGACTGACGCCGCTCTGTCCTCCCGACGTCAGATCGTAGAGATTGCCGACGGTACGGAATTCCTCCCGGAGCCGTTCCTGTTCCCGCCGCAGCGCTTCAATCCGTTTCACGGCCCTGTCCAGGCTTTGCGCCTCCGCCCGGGCCCCTTCGACCCTTGCGAGAAGTTCCTTGTACGCTCCTTCTTTTTCGGCAAGGCGGGCTTCATACGCGTCCATATCGGGACGCTGCCGTCCGGCGGTCGCTTTTTTTTCGGCTTCCGCCAGGCCTTCCGTCCGATGAAGGGCGGTACGATAGCCGTCAAGGCGCTGCTTCAGCTTTTCTTTCCGCTCTCCTTCCCCCTGAAGGCGGCGGCATTCTTCCCAGTCCGCAAAGCCGGCGGCCAGGATCTCCTCTTTCAGCTTTTCCCGCGCCTCGCCGTAGCGCTCACGCAGGCGTATGACTTCCCTGCGCAGATTGGCTTCCGCACCCTGCGCGGCGGCCAGGGATTTCTCTTCCCCCAGCACCGTCCCTTCCAGGTCTTTCCGCTCCCTGTCGTATGCGGCGATGAAGGCGTCCAGTTCCCTCACCTTGCGGGCAGCCGCCCCCTGAACATGAAATTCTCCGGGTATGTCGCGGTACAGGCTTGCGGCGGCCGCTTCCTTTTCAATGCGAAGCCGTTCTTTCCGGTCGAAGTCGTCCTTTACCGCCTCCGCCCGGACTGCGGCTTCCTGTAAAAGGCGCGCCGTTTCTTCCGCTTCTTTGACAAAGGCGGCGTACGCGGCGGCCTCTTCGCGCAAGGCGGCGGCCCGTGCTTCGGCCCGTGCCGTTTTCTCACGCCATTCTTCCGGGCCGCCGTCGGCGGGCACATCGGCACGCAGCCGCGCGTATTCGGCTTCTTTCGCTTTCGCAAAAGCTTCCTGCCGCGACAGCTCCGCTTCCTTGCGAGTCAGGACGAGCTTTGCTTCGGCCGCCTTTTTTTCCGCCCGCTCCACCTCGTCGGGCGCGGGCACGGCCGTACTGCCGGCTGCCGGCGCGGGATGGTGCGTCGAGCCGCAAACCGGGCACGGCCTGTCGGCTTCCAGGGCGGCAGCCAGAGCGGCCGCCTGTCCGTTGAGCAAGGCGATCTGTATGTTTTTGTACGCCAAGTCCGCTTCCTTTGCCGCCCTTGCGGCCTGTTCCGCCTCGAGCCGCGCTTCGGCACACTCCGCTTTGAGCCCGGCCGCCTCTTTTTCCATTGCCGCCGCCCGCTCTTCCGTCTTCACGCGCGCTTCGCAAAGGCGAGCCGTTTCGGCCGCCTTTTCCGCCTCCGCCGGAGCATCCTTCAACGTGTCCGTTTCTTTCTTCAACGCTTCGGCCCGTTCGGCCAGACGTCGCCGCTCCTTTTCGGCCGCGTCGCAGGCGCGCTTCGCGTCACTTGCGGCGGCCGCGGCGCGGCGTGCTTCCCCTGCCGTTGCGGCCAGCGCTTCTATCTTCGGCAGGAGCGCCTTGAGGAGAACCCTTTCCCTGTCGGCGTCGTTCCTCTTTCCTTCCGTATCCGCAAGCTCGCCCAGGCGTCTCTTCTTCTCCGCCAGCGCCGCGGCGGCAGCTTCGTTTTTTTCTTCCGCCGCGGCAAGGCGCTGCGCCGCATCCTTTCCTTCGGCGCCGATTTCATCCATATGCGCGAACCGGGGCCCGTAAAAAGCGGCCTTTTCCAATCGTTCAATCTGTTTGTTCCACTCGTCCGCCTCGCCCGTTTTACGGCGCAGCTCATCCAGTTCACGCTCGGCCTTGTCCAGGGCGGCGAAATGCGCTGCAACGAGGCGCGCTTCCGCCGCCTTGCGGCGCAGCCCGTCGAGTTCCTCAGCCGCAGCGTCGGATTGCACTGCGGCGGCGGCAACGGCCCGGCGGCGGCGCCGTACTTCACTCGCCGTTTCTTCTTCGCCTTCCATGCCGACGCCGGCAAGGACATGTTTCACCTCGTCTTCGCCCGCATTATACGAATTCCTCAACCCGTCATACCGTTCTTTAAGCCTGGTCAGGAAGACTTCATATTTCTGCGTGCGAAACAGAGTCTGCATAATCTGCTGCCGTTCGTCGGATCTGGCAAGAAGGAGCCTGCGAAAATCCCCCTGCGGCAAAAGCACGACCTGTCGGAACTGCTTCGACTCGAACCCGAGAAGCCGTTGAACTTCTCTCGTAACGCTGACACTTTTCGTCGCAATCGCCTTTAGCTCATGCCCTTCTTCGTCCGTTTCGAAAAGAGCCGCCCCGGCCGAAACCCTTCTCGTCCCTTCGCCCCGTTTTTTGGCCAGTTCCTGTTCGGGGCGCCGTTCGACACGGTAATACGCGGAGCCTATGGAAAAGCGGAAAGAAACGTACGTCTCTTCCGTAGGCGGTGCGTATTCACTGCGCATATGGGCCCCCGTCCGCTCGTCACCGCTCGTGTCACCGTACAGAGCATATGTTACGGCGTCGAGAATCGTCGTCTTGCCGGCGCCGGTCGGGCCGCAGATCAAAAAAAGCGTCCGCTCGCCGAGGCGGCGAAAATCAAGGACTTCTCTTCCCGCATACGGCCCGAATGCATTCATTTCCAAATAAACCGGCCTCATGGCGTATCTCCCTCTTCTTTATGAATACTGTCCCATATCGCCGACGCCAGGCGGCGTTCTTCATCGGACAGGGGCATATCCGGGCGCATGGCTGCGGCAAAGGACGAAAAAAGTTCGTCATCCGAATACTTGCGGAAATTCCCGTTCCTTCTGCCGTCCGTTTCCGTGACCTGACGGTTCGGCATTTCCAGCGCCGCCAGATGGGGATATTTTTTTCTGCCCCTGCCCATGACGTCGAGAATCGGCTCCCGATCCTCCATGCGCAGCAGCACATAGTCGTCCGTCCGCCCGTCTTCAGCCGCCATAATATCGGCAAAATATCCTTTTATAATACGGACGTCCCGCTTTGCCTCCAAAGGACGGAATGTTGTCCGCACCGTGCCGTCGCCGTCCATGTCAACGAGAACGACGCCCTTGTCCTGACCCGCTTCTCCGAAAGAATATTTCATCAGACTGCCCGAATAGCGGACAACAGGGCTTCCGGCCTGCTGCGGTCCGTGTAAATGCCCCAACGCCGTATACGTAAACGACGAAAACACATCGGCTCCGACCGCTTCCGAACCGCCTACGGCCAACGGCCGCTCCGAATCACTGCCCGTACCGCCCGCCAAAAAAGCATGGGCCACGGCGACGGTACGCCTGCGGGGCGCCAGATGTTTACACCGTTCGTCACGCAAACGAATAAGAGCGCTTTCATGATCGCACACTGCCGTATCCGCAAAAGCCGTTCTGACTTTAGCCGGATCGGCATAGGGCATCAACAGGAAATCGACAGGCCCCGCCTCGTCATACAGCGTGACGGGCTTTTCCATTTCCGACGGCTCGCCGGCTATATACAGCCCTTCCCGTTCCAGCAGTTCACCGGCAAAGGACAGCCGTTGCCCGCTGTCATGATTGCCGGCAATAACCAAAAAAGGGATCCCCATGTCCTTAACAAGAATCGTGGCAATGCGGCTGAACACCTCAACCGCTTCGACAGGCGGCAGGCTTCTGTCGTACACATCTCCCGCCAGTACGACGGCGTGGGGCCGGTACGACTCGACAAGCGGTATGAACTGTTCTTCCAAGATACGTCGCTGCACGGCTGTTAAATATTCGCCGTAAAACATCTTCCCCAAATGCCAGTCTGCAGTATGTATGATCCTCATAATACATTCCTTTCGTCTTCAGCCGGGCCGATCTTTTTTATAAATTATATCATAAACGCGGGGTTCGTCTTTTCCGGTATCACTCTGTATGACTGTCCCGACCTGCCCGAACGGCATAAAAAAAGGTTGTGAGAGATATTTGCTCACAACCTTTTTTCCCGGCATCGGACTATGCTTTTTTTTCACGGCATGCTGGACAAATCCCCGTAAAGGCGATCCCTACCGTGCCTACAGTATATCCGGTCTGTTCAGCCGCCGCCTCGGTCAGGGATTCCTGATCCAGGTGCACGTCCGCAACCTGATTGCATTCGGTACACCGAATGTGCGCATGAGGCGTCGTGTTATAATCGTAACGATGAGCGTCTTCTCCGCACTGCAGCACATTGACGACGCCGATCTTCGCAAAGATCTCCATCGTCTTATACACCGTAGCCAAACTCATGGAAGGATACTGAGGCTGCAGTTCTCTGTAAATGGCTTCCGCATTCGGATGAGCCGGGTTATGCTCGATTACCGCATAGACAGCAAGGCGCTGCGGCGTAACCTTGTACCCGTTTTGCCGCAACACTTCGGCAATATCCATCATAGCCGCCCTCCCTTCTCTAAACTCACGTTTCAGGATAAGCTGCTCCGTTTCCGCAACAACAAAATCCTTATTAAATTGTAACCGTTATCAATAAAAATTTCAATAGGCCCGCCGAAAATTTTTATCAAACTGTGAAAAAAATTGTCCTCATTTGACGGGACAGCCGTTTCCGCTCATAATAAGTAAGACAGAAAGGAGTCCGTCATGAAGGAAGAACAGATAATACGCCGCATCGCCGCCGACTTGCAAATTCTCCCGAAACAGGTAAAGGCCGCCTTGGCTTTACTTGCCGCAGGCAATACTGTACCGTTCATCGCCCGGTACCGCAAAGAAGCGACAGGTCTGTTGAACGAAGTCCAATTACGCAGTATTCAGGAACGGTTCGACTATGAACGGGCGCTTAGTGCCCGCAAAGAAACGGTGGAACAGGCCGTGAAAGAACTGGGCCTTTGGACGGAAGAATTGGCGGTGGCCTTGGAAAAAGCGGCACAAATACAAGAAGTGGAAGATATTTACTTGCCCTATAAGCCGAAGAAACGCACCAGGGCATCCATGGCCCGTGAGGCCGGCCTCGAGCCGCTCGCCGACCTCTTTACGGCACAAGACGCCGCGGGCCCGGAGCCGGAAGAAGCCGCCCGCCCGTATCTGAGCGGGACCGTGCCGACGGCGGAAGACGCGATCCGGGGGGCCGCATACATTATTGCCGAACGCCTGTCAGAGCTTACGGCATATCGTAAGATTCTGCGGGAACGGCTTTGGAAAAATGCGGTCCTTGCATGTTCGTTGGCTGTGGACGAAGAAGAGGCCGGCCCCTTTTTAACGTACAAAGAATTCAGCGAACGCATTGCCGCCATACCGAGTCACCGTATTCTCGCCATCACCCGCGGTGAAGGACAGAAAATTTTAAAAGTCTCCCTTACTGCCGATAACGATGCCTATATCGGCCTCCTCGCCGGCATGATAATCCGCGGCCCGTCACCATACGGACAGATCCTCATGGCTACGGCCGCGGACAGCTACAAACGCCTTATTTTCCCGCAAATGGACAGAGAAATCCGCAGCGATCTTTTCAGTAAAGCGGAAAAACAGGCTATTTCCGTTTTCTCTGAAAACCTGCGCAGCCTCCTGATGCAGCCGCCCTTCCCGAAACAGATCATTCTCGGCCTTGACCCCGGCTACCGCACGGGCTGCAAAGCCGCTGTCATTGACGCAACGGGAACCGTTCTCGATTATGGCACGTACCATCTCACCGGTTCGGCAAAACAAAGGGATGAAGCCGCCAAATCACTTGCGAATATCATAAAAAAGCACGGAGTTACGCTCATTTCCATCGGCAACGGTACGGCCTCATATGAAACGGAACAGTTTGTCTCAACCCTTATTGAAGAAAAAAAACTGACCTGCCGTTACATTATTGCCAACGAATCGGGCGCCTCCGTTTACTCCGCCTCCGACCTGGCCCGCGAAGAGCTGCCCGATCTGGATGTCACCGTCAGGGGCGCCGTCTCCATTGCCCGCCGTATTCAAGACCCCCTGGCCGAAGCGGTCAAGATTGATCCAAAATCCATCGGCGTCGGCCAATACCAGCATGACGTCAACCAGAAAACCCTCTCGTCCGCACTGGACTCGGTCGTCGAATCCGTCGTAAATAGAGTCGGAGTCGACCTGAACACGGCATCTCCCGCCCTGTTACAGCATATTTCCGGCCTCACCGCTTCGACAGCGGGCAACATCGTCGCCTACCGCAATGCTAACGGCCCGTTCCGCAGCCGAAAAGAGCTCCGCCATGTCAGCCGGCTCGGCCCCGCAACGTATACGCAGTGCGCCGGCTTCCTGCGCATCAAAGGCGGCACCGATCCCCTCGACGACACGTCGGTTCATCCCGAATCGTATGACCTGGCAAAAAAAATCATCAGCGAATACGGGTTCACCTTAAAAGACCTGAAACACGCCGATAAACTCCGGGAACTGCAAAATAAACTGCAAATGAATGCGGCGCCGAAGTTAGCCGCCGCTTTAGGCGCAGGCGAACCGACAATCCGCGATATCCTCGAAGAACTGCGCAAACCGGGCCGCGACATTCGCCGTGACCGGCCCCTGCCGCCGACACGTAAAAAGGTACTCTCACTCGCTGAGCTGCAGACGGGCACCCTCGTCAGAGGGACCGTGCAAAACGTCGTCGACTTCGGCGTCTTTGTCGATTTCGGCTTGAAAACGCCGGGCCTTATCCACCGCTCGGAACTGTGCAGTCATCCCTTCCGACACCCCCTGGATATCGTCCGTGTCGGCGAAACCGTCGAAGCGCGCATCATCTCGGTAGACGCCAAACGAAACCGCGTCGGCCTGTCTTTGAAACAGGCGGCCGAAAAGCGGGGCCGCTGAAAAATTATTTGACACCAAAAAATTCTCATGGTAGACTTACGTCATCAACTTGATAACGTTGCAATGAAGAGAAGAGTACACAAAAAAGATTGTCGCAGAGAGCTTCCGAACCGGTGCAAGGAAGTACATGACGTTTTGTGGAACATGGCCTCCGAGCTGACAGCCGAATAGTTAAGCTGCCCGGGCACACCCGTTACAGTGTTAGAGTATTCAAGGCCGATCGGCCCGCGTACTTGAAGAGGCGCAAATCGCGAGATCTGCGTGAAATCGGGTGGTAACACGGTACTTCCGTCCCTTATTGAGGGGGCGGAAGTTTTTTTATGTTAACGGTCAAGTGAAGGTAATCCTATGTTGTTATTCTATTGAAGAGGAGGAATGTGTACTATGAGTGAAAACACGAAAGCCTACAAATTTGAGACCTTACAGCAGCATGCCGGCCAGATCGCCGATCCGACGACGGGGGCCCGCGCCGTCCCCATTTATCAGACGACGTCGTATGTGTTCGACAGCACGCAGGACGGCGAAGATCAGTTCGCCCTCCGCAAACCCGGTTATATCTATTCCCGCCTTGCCAACCCGACGCAGGAAGTTTTTGAAAAACGTATTGCCGCGCTGGAAGGCGGTACGGCAGCCCTGGCTGCAGCCAGCGGTTCGGCGGCCATCACGCTGTCCGTATTAAACATAGCCGGCGCCGGTGACGAAATCGTCGCCGCCCCCACCCTCTACGGCGGCACGGTGGAACTGTTTACGGAAACGTTCAAACACCTCGGCATTACCGCCAGGTTTTTTAATCCCGACGATACCGATTCATTACGGGCCGCCATTACGGATAAGACAAAACTCGTATACATTGAAAGCCTCGGCAATCCGGCAATCAATATCCCCGACTTTGAAGCGATTGCCGCAATCGCCCACGCGAACGGCCTGCCCGTATTCGTGGACAACACCTTTGCCACACCCTACCTCTTCCGTCCCCTGGAACACGGCTGCGACATTGTGCTGCACTCGGCCACAAAATTCATCGGCGGTCACGGCACGACCCTGGGCGGCGTCATCGTGGAAAACGGCAAATTCGACTGGATCGGCTCGGGCCGTTTCCCCGAACTCGCACAGCCCGACGAATCGTACAACGGCATTACTTTCATCGAAGATGTTCCCGGTGCCGGTTTCGTAACGCGTATCCGCGCCAAGAGCCTCCGCGACCTGGGACCGGCAATCAGCCCGTTCAGTGCCTGGCTTTTACTCCAAGGTACGGAAACGTTATCGCTCCGCATTGAACGGCATGTAGAAAACGCACGGAAAATCGCGGCTTTCCTGGAAAATCACCGGCAGGTCGCAAACGTCAACTATCCGTCCCTGCCTTCCTCCCCATACAACGCCCTGGCAAAAAAATACTTTCCCAAAGGCACGGGCTCCATTTTCTCCTTCGAATTGAAAGAAGGCCGCCGGGCCGCACGGGCCTTCATTGACGCCGCGCATATCTTTTCAAATCTCGCCAATGTCGGCGACTCCAAGTCTCTCCTCATCCATCCCGCTTCGACAACCCATGCCCAGCTTAATGAAGAGCAGTTAAAAGCGGCGGGCATCACGGCCGGCACGATCCGCATCTCCGTCGGCATAGAAAATGCCGACGACCTCCTGGACGATCTGGAGCAAGCCCTGCGGCAAATTTAAACGGACGGAACCATATACTCGTACG
>NZ_JH417562.1 GCF_000239275.1 Megasphaera geminata F0357
CGGGGATGAGCGTCAGCACGCGTTAACAGTTCCACCACCATGGCATGCATGCCGCTGCTCTGCTGAAAATCAATAAAAGGATAGGGTTCTATTTCTTTCAAAGATACGGAAGCCCGTTTCCCCAAGGGATGTCCTTTAGGGACCACCAGGACCAGGCGCTCTTCTACAATAGGGTAAAACATGATCTCCGGCTCGTCTACAACGGAGGAACAAAAAATAATATCCGTCTTTTCTTCCTTTAAGCTCCTGATCAGCTCCCGTGTCGTTCCCTGTGTAAAATCGAATTCTATTTCTTCGTTCCCCTCCGTATTATGGAACTGGGTAATCATTTCAGGAACTATCGTGTATCCCATCGTATAAACGAAGCCTAAATTAATACGCCCTTTATCGGGACGCGTATAGGCTTTCATTACTTGCACGCCTTTAGTCAGCTCCTCCAACGATTTGGTAACGTACGGATAAAACATCTTACCGTATTTAGTAAGAAATATATTACGCCCCCGTTTTTCAAAAAGGTGGACGCCCATTTCTTTTTCTAAATCACGAATCGCCCTGTTTAAACTGGGTTCCGTAACATAAAGCTGCTCCGCAGCTTTGCGGTAATGCTCCGTTTCGGCAAGGACGGTAAAATATTGAAGCTGCTTTAAATTCATAATTTTATACCTCCGGTAACAACGACTTTACAAAAATGCCGTCACTTGATAGCATTTATGCCTTACTTCAATAGTCTTCATCTATTGATATCTGTGTATCTCCCTTAAAGTATCCTCCCCTGTTCAAGCCGGTCGGAAGGCATTTCCGCCGTTTTCAATATTCTTGATATGTCCGAAAGTAGATTTACTTACTAAAAACAGACCTTGCATGCACATAGGGTATCACAATTAATAGTTTTTTTAAACAAAAACATTCAAAATAAAAGTATTGTTGTTGATTTTCTATCCCCGTATAATAGTCCCAACAGGCACAGTTAGTTCTGTTTTTCACTTTTGTTTTTTTGGACTGTAAGGAGGTTCTCCTATATGACCACGCAATTCCCGCATATTTTCGAACCCTTCACGGTAAAACGCACGACCTTCAGAAACCGTGTTATTATGCCGCCTATGGGCTCCAACTACGCTACGTTTTCAGGTGAAGTTTCAGAGGAAATGAAAAACTACTACGGCCTTCGTGCCAAAGGCGGCACGGCTTTAATTACAGTTGAAAACGCCTGTATTGATTATCCTTTGGCTACAAACGGTACAAAGCAGCTCCGTATCGACAGCAAGCAGTTCATGCCCGGCCTGTTTGAATTAACCGAGCGCATTCACAAATACGGCGCGCTGGCCTCCATCCAGCTGAACCATGCAGGCGCCTCCGCTTACCCGGAACGTCTCGGCGGCTTACAGTCCGTATCCTCTTCTTCCGTTCCTTCCAAGGCAGGCAATCCGGCGCCGCGTCCGTTAACCCGGCGCGAAATCCTGAACATCGTCGACAAATATGCCGAAGCGGCAGAACGGGCAATCGGTGCGGGTTTCGATATGGTTGAGATCCATGGCGGCCACTCCTATTTATTAGACCAGTTCCTTTCTCCTCTTTACAACAAGAGGACGGACGAATTCGGCGGTTCTTATGAAAACAGAGCCCGCTTCGCCCGTCTCGTCATCGAAGCGGTACGGGCCAAGGTAGGTAAATGGACGCGCGTTTCTTTCCGTATCTCTGCCGATGAATTCATAGAAGGCGGCAATACGCTGGAAGATACTTTGAAACTTCTCGAATACATTATTCCTGAAGTTGATATCATTAATGTTTCCGCCGCTGTAAACGACTCCATCCAATATCAGATTGATAAATGCGATCTTCCCGATGCATGGAGAGCTTATCTTTCCGAAGCGGTTAAGAAAAAATTCGGCAAACCCGTAATCCTTTCCGGCAATATCCGCGATCCGAAAATCGCCGATGAAGTCATTGCCGCGGGCAAAACGGACTTCCTCGCAATCGGCCGCGGCCTTATTGCCGATCCGGATTGGTGTAATAAGGCGCAGCACGGTCGAACGGACTGTATCCGTAAGTGTATCAGCTGTAACATCGGCTGCGCCGATCACCGCATTGCCAAATCCAAACCGATCCGCTGTACAGTTAATCCCGCCGTTATTGAAGGGGAAGCATATAAGCGCACGAAGATCACGCGCCCCTTGCACGTCGTCGTCATCGGCGCCGGTACCGGCGGCCTGGAAACGGCCTGCACGGCGGCGGAAATCGGTTGCAGCGTCACGGTTTTGGAAAAGCGCAACGAAGTAGGCGGTATGGCACGTCGAATTGCCCGCTTCCCCGAAAAATCCCGAATTGAAGATTTTCCGGCATACCTTGAAAAACGCGCGGCCGCTTTGCCTAACCTGGAAATCCGCATGAACACGAAGGCTACCGAAGAACTCCTGGAAGAATTGAATCCGGATATCCTCTACGCGGCAACCGGTTCCGTACCGATGCTGCCGCCTATCGAAGGCCTCCGCGAATTAACGGATGCAAAAGATTCAAAAATCCGCTCCATCGAAGGATTCATGTCCGCCATTCCATATTATGAAGCCAACGCGGCGGGAAAAAATGTCGTCATCATCGGTGCCGGCGCCGTAGGCCTGGACGTTATGGAATTCTTCGCCCTCCGCAAAGCGCACGTGACCGTCATCGAAATGATGCCCGCCTTCGGGAAAGACCTTGATGTCGTTTCCAAATCGACATTTAAGGACTTATTGGCAACTCACCCCGTCGACATGCATCTCGGCACGGCACTGCAGAAGGTCTGCCCCGACAAATTTGTTGCGGCGAAAGACGGCACAGAAAGCGAATACCCCTTTGATTTCGGTTTTATCTGCATGGGCCTGGTACCGGATATTCCGAAAGACAATCCGTTTGAAACATATGCCCGTAAAAAAGGCATTCCCTTCAACAATATCGGCAACAGCCGCAAAACCGGCCAGATTATGCACGGCACGGAACTGGGCCGGGACATTATCAATACAATTGACGCCATCGGCGGCTTCGATTTATAATTTTATCCGCGGCGGAGATTCTCTCGAATCTCCGCTTGACGGACGGGTTCACCGGTATTTTCATACCGCGTAAAGTGAAAATTCACACATATATATTAAATTGATTCAACAGGAGGAATGTATTATGGGTAAAATCGCAATTACAGAACGTGTTACAGGTCATACCGAATTAATCGGCCTCATCGCCTATCCGATTCGTCACAGCATGTCTCCGACAATGCACAACGAAGCCTTCAAAAAATTAGGACTCGACTATGTGTATGTCTGCTTTGAAGTGGATAACTCCACATTGGAGGATACGGTAAAGGGGCTGCGTGCCATGAAAGTCCGCGGCTGGAACGTATCCATGCCGAACAAAGGACCTATTACGCGCTACCTGGATAAACTTTCACCCGTTTCTCAAATCGTCGGGGCCTGCAATACGGTCGTTAACGACAACGGTGTGCTTACCGGCACGATTACGGACGGTACGGGTGCAATGCAGTCGTTAAAAGAAGAAGGTGTCGACTATGTAGGCGGGAAAATGACAGTTGTCGGCGCCGGCGGGGCCGCTACCGCCATTATCGTCCAGGCGGCGCTCGACGGAGCTAAGGAAATCACCGTTTTCAACCGTCGGGATGAATTTTTCCCGAAAGCCGAAAAAGTAGTCGCTCAGTTAAATGACCGTACCGATTGCAAAGTCACCTTATACGATCTTGCCGACCATGAAAATCTTAAACGCGAGCTCGACAGCAGTGATATTTATATTGACGGCACGTCCTGCGGCATGAAGCCTCTTGAAGACGTAGTCGCCATTCCCGATAAGTCGTATCTCCATAAAGAACTCATCGTTATGGATACAGTATATGCGCCGCGTGAAACAAAACTGATGAGATGGGCCGAAGAAGTCGGCTGCCATACTTTCAACGGTCTCGGCATGATGCTCTATCAGGGCGCGGCCGCTTTCAAACTCTGGACCGGCAAAGATATGCCCGTTGACTATATTAAAGATATTTTATTCTAATTTCGTTGCAAAGACATAAAAAGAGAGGTATTACTATGGAACAAACCCGCTCGTATCGTCCCTTATGCCTGAGTTTGTACTTGAACTACTTCGTACACGGCATCGGCGTGCTCATTCTTGCCCAAAATATGGACGCCTTAGCGGCGCGCTGGGGCAGCCTCGCCGATGTTATGAGCGTTATCGGCATGCTCGGTATCGGACGCCTTATCGTCCTCTTCGTTTCCGGCAAGCTTTCCGATAAATACGGCCGCAAACCGTTCGTACTTCTCGGTATGATTACATATATTGCCTTTTTCATCGGCATTCTGCTCAGCCCGACAACGGCGGTAGCCTGCGTGTTCGGTATTCTTGCCGGCATTGCCAATTCCTTCCTGGACGCGGGCACCTATCCGGCACTTATTGAATCATATCCCGAAAGCGCCAGCACCGTGACGGTTCTTTTGAAAGCATTCATCTCTGCCGGCCAGTTTCTCCTACCGCTCTTTATCGGCGTACTCGTTGCCATGAATGCCTGGTACGGCTGGTCTTTCATCATTGCCGCCGTCATCCTTGCAGTCAACTTCCTCATTATGCTGAAGATGACCTATCCGTCTATGGACCAGGTTCAAAAATCGGCCAACTCGTCCGGAGAAGCCGTCGAAGACGTACCGAAATCAAAATGGTATATTGAAGGCATCTGCTTCGTCCTTTACGGGTATATTTCCCAGGCGACCTTCTATCTGATCAGTCAATGGCTGACAAAATACGGCGCCGCCGTCGCTCAAATGGGCGATATGGCCGCCCGTTCACTCATGAGCTACTATTCTGTCGGCTCCTTGGCCTGCGTATTCTTTACGGCATTCATTACAAAAAAGGGAGTACAGTCTATTACGCTTCTCGTCGTCTATACACTTATTTCTACCCTGGCAATCAGCGGTCTTTATTACTATCCATCGACGGCGCTCGCCCCGATTCTTTCCGCCGTTGTCGGTTTCTCCGCGGCCGGCGGCGTAATGCAGCTCGGTCTCGTCATGATGACGGAAATGTTCCCCAAAGGCAAGGGCACGATGACCGGTATCTTCTACACAACCGGCTCTATCGCCTCCTTTACAATTCCCGTCATAACGGGCCGTATGGCAGACAGCGGTATCAACTCCATTATGGGGCTTGACGCAGGCATCGCTCTTGCCGGCTTCATCGTCGCCTGCATCATTTATGTCCGCTACAATAGTGTTATAAAAGTAAAAAAAGCAGTTTAACTAAAATACGGAGGTTTTAACCATGATTACAATCGGTAATGTCCGCCTGGATAACGGTATTCCTAAAATTTGCGTTCCCATCGTCGGCGTCGACCCGGCTGAACTCACACAGGAATGCCGCTATCTTCGGGATAAAATATATGACGTAGTCGAATTGCGTATCGACTTTTTAAGTGACGTGGAAAATCTTGACGCCGTCGGTGACGCACTCGACGAGGTCCGCAAAGAATTACCCGACAGCGCGCTCCTTTTCACGTTCCGCACGAAAGAAGAAGGCGGTGAAACGAACGTATCGGAAGACTACTACTTTGAACTCATCCGCTATGCCGTCAACAGCGGCCGGGTCGACGCCGTCGATGTGGAATATTTCCGCAGCGCCGCCAAAATAAAAGAAACGGTTGAACTCGCCAATAAGGCGGGTGTAACGGTTGTGATGAGCAATCACGACTTCGAAAAAACACCGTCTTTCACCGAGATATCCGATCGCCTTATCGGCATGAAAGAACGCGGCGCCGACGTTGCCAAACTGGCCTGCATGCCCCGGTCGGCAAAAGACGTGCTCACGCTTCTTTCAGCAACGGAAAACGTTAAATCCCTCTATCCGGACGAGCCGCTCATCACTATGTCTATGGGAAAACTCGGGGCCGTCAGCCGCATCAGCGGTGAAATATTCGGCTCGGCCATGACCTTCGGCTCGGCAAAGAAAGCTTCCGCACCCGGTCAGATTGAGGTTACGGCCTTACAGAAAATTCTTGAAATTCTCCATTAAAACCGCAAAAAGACCTTGCAACCGCATTAGACGTTGCAAGGTCTTTTTTATTGCGTCTACTCACTGCTGTATTACACGACCGAAAATATGCGTCTGCCCGTTTTATTCGGTTCTCTTCGATTCAATGCGGTGAATGTCACCGACAATAAAAACAAAAGAAAATACGCCGAGAGCCGCAATGCAAGCAACAAAGATCATCGCGCCCACAAACGACCCGGTAGTCTGAACGATGATACCGATAGCGATAGGCGTAATAATACCGGCGAGATTACCGACAAAGTTGAACACGCCGCCGGCAAGTCCTACAGAATCGGCCGGAGCCATGTCGCCGACTGTACTCCAAATGATGGCCGCCATCCCCTGCCCGAAAAAGGCGATTGCCATAATCGCGATTACCGCATGAAAAGAATCGACATAATTGGCCGTCATAATCGTCATGGAGCAAAGAAGACCGCATATAACCGGCGTTTTCCGAGCCTTCGACAGGGACGCGCCCCGCTTCAGCATATGATCGGACCACCAGCCGCCGAGGAGCACGCCGCAAAGCGCGCCATATAGGGAATGACCGCATAGATCCCGGCTTTCAGCATAGGCATTTGTTTTGCAACAATAAGGTACGTCGGGAACCACGTGAGGAAAAAAAACATGGTGCTCGTATTGGCGAACTGTCCCAAATAAACACCGATGAGCTGCCGATGTTTAAAAAGCTCTGCAATCTGTGCCCGCGAAATATGCTGCGCCGCACGGGCCTTTTCGGCAAGGCCGCCGCCTGCGCGGATGTAATCCAGTTCCGCCCGGCTCACTTCTTTGCATTCACCGGGATCCCTGTATGCACGGTACCAGATAACGCTGACAATAACGCCGATAAATCCGGTTACATAAAAAATTTCCTGCCAACCGTAATTTTCCAAAATCCAAAACAGCACAGGCGTTAAAAAGGCAAGGCCTATAAACTCTCCGGCCGTATAGACAGACGTTGCCGTGGCACGTTCCTTATCGGGGAACCAGGCGGCGACAACACGGCTGTTTGTCGGGAATGCGGGGGCTTCAGCGGCGCCGATGGCAAGCCGTATGCCGAAAAGGGACGCGAAGTTTCTGCCGAAGCCCATGACTACAGTAAAAGCGGACCAGAAAAAGAGCGACAGCGTATACGATATGCGCGAACCGAAGCGCTCCAAAAACCAACCGCCGGGGATCTGCATCAGGCCGTAAGACCAGGAAAAAGCGGAGAAGAGAAACCCCATAGCGGCCGCATCAAATCCCAAATCGGCGCTCATACTCGGCGCCGCCACCGCCATATTAGTACGATCCAAATAATTAATAGCAGTCAAAATAAACAGCAGTAACAACATAAACCAGCGCTTCTTCGTTCGTCCGTCTTTTTCTGTCATCCGTACTTCCGCCATAACGGGTCCCCCTTTAAAGGTATACTGAAACAATTACCTGTACCCGTCCATTATATACCATTTTTTCTGTAAATAAGCAGCCGCCGTATATCAAAGTAACATACACCGCAATTCAGGCTGCAAATTATTCAGTACCCGTTATCTGTATTCTAAGACACGCTTCACAAGCCGCGTCAACTGTCCCGAAACTTCTTCAATCGTTTGATGATTGGCCATCTTATAATCTGCCGATGCATTATACGTATCGATCCGTTCGCGGTAAAGATCAAAGACCTTCTGAGGACCGTCTTTTAAAAGAGGGCGTTTGGATACATCCACATCAGCGGCGATATCGGCAGGATCTCTGTCGAGAAAAATGATAATCCCGTTTTCCTTGTAAATAGCAATATTTTCCGGCCGCTTTACCACGCCGCCGCCGGTCGCCACGACGATTCCTTCCTTACAAGCCAGCGCCCGCGCCGTCCTCGTTTCGGCGTCGCGGAAACAGTCTTCGCTGACGGCAAAAAGCTCTTTTATCGTCTTTCCTTCCGTTTCTTCCAGATACGTATCGGCATCGTAAAATTCCCGTCCCAATTCCTCGGCCAGGGCCGCACCGAATGTCGTTTTCCCGCTTCCGGGCATCCCGATAATGATAATATTCCTGTCTTTCATTACATAAAATCCTCCATTTCCCGGGCCAGCTGTTCAACAACTGAAAACTCGATTTCCCGGTCCAGCCAGATTTCTTCCGAACCGATAGCCTGGGCTACGAGCATATACATGCCGTTCAACGTACACGCACCGTGCTTCTTTCCATATTGCAGGAAAAGAGTATCTCTGGGGTTATAAATCAAATCGACGACGGCGCCGTATTCCCCGACAACGGCTTCATTCACGGGCGAGGCATCACTGTCGGGATACATGCCGACAGGCGTGCAATTGACAATGACATCGCCGCCCGGATGGCGGTTCAATTCGTTATAATCGATGATATCCGCAATCGTATGATGCATAAAGTTGTCAAAATCCGGTTTGGAATGGGGCCGTCTGGATACTACCGTAATGGCAGCCGCCCCGTTATCCGTCAAGTATTGCGTAATCGCTCTGGCCGCACCGCCTGATCCGAGTACGGTACAGGTCCTGCCCTTTACGGCAATGCCGGCGTGTTCCAGTGAGCGTCCGAAACCGATATAATCCGTATTGTAACCGAAGCAGCCGTCCTCGCGAATATGAATGGTATTTACCGCGCCAATCCGGCGCGCTTCTTCGGAAATTTCCGTCAAATGCGGCATAACGTCCAATTTATAAGGAATGGTCACATTCATACCTGTGTACTCATTCGCCAATACCTTCAATTCATTCGGTATATCATTGCGATCCATTTCCAACAAGCCGTATTCCATATCATCGGAAATGTCAAGCATTCTGAACAAGCGTTTGTGAATTTCCGGCGAAGCGCTGTGCCCCAGTTTTCCTCCGATAAGACCTAATTTCATGTTACCATTCCTCCCTTGGCTGACGGGTAATTACCCAGAATTTTAAGGTACTTGCAATGTCTTTTTAATTCTTCCACGGCCTCTGCCGTACCCACTTCATCAAGACTGCCGGTCACGTCAATATGAAAGGAGTATTCGAAAGGGCGTCCCGGTATAGGCCGTGACTCCAGATGCGTCATATTCATATGCCTGTGAAAAAAATGCCCCAATACGTGATAAAGCGCACCCGGAACATGTTCCGTAATAACTACGACAGTAAGCTTGTCTTTACGTACTGCGGCACAATCCGCCGCCGAGATAATAATAAAACGGGTATAATTCGTTTTATTCGCCGCAATGTCCGGGACGAGAATTTTCAGCCCGTACAGCTCCGCCGCCTGCTCACCCGCAATGGCGGCTGCCGTTTTGGATCGTTTCGCGGCCACTTCGCCGGCACTTTGAGCCGTGCTGAAATACGTATGTAAACGCCATTCCGGGTGTTTTCGCAGAAAATCATAACATTGCGCGAACCCCTGAGGATGTGAATACACTTCTTCTATATCGCTCAATGCCGCTTCTTTAAGACCGAGCAACTGATGCTGCACACGGATGTATTCTTCGCCGACAAGGCGGCACTCATAGCGCCAGACAAGGTCATATACCTCGGCAATACCGCCGGTAGACGAGTTTTCTACCGGCAGGACCCCGTACGTGCGTTCTCCCGAAGCAACGGCCCGGACGAGGTCTTCAAAATGATCGTAATACATGACACGGCCCACGTCGTTAAAATGCCGGCGCATAGCCGCATCACTGTAAGAACCGGGAGCGCCGAAACAGCCCAGCGTATACGGGTTCCTGCCGTTGTCGGTCATGTATATCTCCCTCCCTGCGTGAGGAGTATGTCTAAAATCGTCCAGGCGGCGGCATTTTCGATAACCGGCACGGCGCGTTGTACAATACACGGATCATGGCGGCCCTTTATAATCAGTTTGGCATTCTTTTTATCGTCCGTATCAACAGTGTCCTGTTCTTTGCCGATGGAAGCGGCGGCCTTAATCACGGTGCGGAAAAGAACGGGCATGCCGTTGGTAATACCGCCGTTAATACCGCCGTTATGGTTGCTTTTCGTCCTGACGGTCCCGTCCGCATCATAATACATCGCATCGTTACTTACGGAGCCTCTCATGGCGGCAAGAGCGAAGCCGTCACCGAAAGAAAGTCCCTTGACGGCCGGAACGGCAAAGAGCATGCGTGCAAGACCGCTTTCGACGGAATCAAAGAGAGGATCACCGTACCCGGCAGGAAGCCCCGTTATCATCGCTTCGATACAGCCGCCGACAGAATCGCTATCCTCTTTGGCGGCTGTGATGACTTCCGCCATACGCCCTGCCTGCGGTTTATCCAGAACGGGCAGCGTTTCTCGTGTCAGCCTCTCAAAGACGGCCGGTTCCTCCCCCAACGGATTAAACGGGCGATCCGCAACTTTCTCTATCTGTAAAATATGAGCCCCCACACGGATACCGCGCCGTGCCAGAATTTGTTTTGCCACGGCTCCGGCAAATACAATCGGTGCCGTCAACCGGCCGGAAAAATGACCGCCGCCGCGATAATCGTTATAGCCGCCGTAACGGATTTTCCCCGTATAATCGGCATGGCCCGGACGCATGAGATGACGTAAATCATCATAATCTCCGGAACGGACATCGCTGTTGGCAATCATAACGGCCAGCGGAGTACCTGTCGTATGCCCGTTGCAGTAACCGCTTTGCACGGCAAAATCATCACCTTCGGCACGGGGCGTGGACATGCTGTTCTTTCCGGGAGCGCGTCTTGCCATTTCCCGCCTTACTTCATCCCAATCGACAGTTTCTCCCGGCGGTAAACCGTCAAGGACTGCGCCGACCGATACGCCGTGTGATTCACCGTATACTGTTAATTTAAGATTTTCACCGATTGTATTCATCGTTATATACCTTCTTCCGTTACCGCGCCGCCGAGCGCTTTGAAATCCTGCCAAAACGAGGGATACGATTTATCTACACTTTCAGCGCCTTCAATAATAACCGGCCCGTCACACCGCTGTGCCGCAATTGCTAAGGCCATGGCAATACGGTGGTCGTTCCAGGCGGAAACACGGCCGCCCGTAAGACGGGCAGCGCCTTCTATGACCAACCCGTCCTCTTTTTCCCTTATCGTTGCGCCCAGCTTGGTCAGCTCCGTCTTGCGCATGCAGGCGGTCGCATTCCTTGAGGCGGACGCGTTTAGCATTGACAATTCTCGTAATACCCCTGCTGAAAGCGCCCAGTACGGCCAGGACCGGCACGAGATCCGGACAGTCCTCCACATCAACGGTACGTCCTTCCGTTCGCGACGGTACAGCCCGCAGATCGCTTCCGTCACGCTCGATCCGGCCTCGCATAGACTCGATAAAAGAAATGATCGCCCGATCGCCTTGCAGCGTATGAGACCCCAGTCCCTTCAGCGTGACGGGAGCGCCGATTATTCCCGCCGCAAGCCAGAACGCGGCCTGCGAATAATCCCCTTCAAGCGTATATTCTCCCGGCCTGTACCGTTGATTGCCGCGTATAAGCCACTGCCCTTCCCGTTCCTTTTCCACATATACACCGTGCCTCCTAAGACACTCTAGCGTAATGTTAATGTAACTCTCAGATTCGACAGCCGTCGTACTGCGCAAGACGGAATCACCGGACAACAGCGGTAAAATCATGAGAAGTCCCGTAAAAAACTGGGAACTCACATTGCCTGCCAGCTCGTATATTCCCGCCTTCAACAGGCCCTGAACGGTTAAGGGAAGAGAATCCTTTCCTTTTTTATAAAAAATCCCCTTTTGCTCGAACATCCGTAAAAACGGTTCGAGAGGCCTTTCTTTTAACCGTCCGCGCCCTGTAAAGGTCACTTCCTTCCCGGTCAGAAGGCCGACGGGAATGAGAAAGCGGACAGTCGATCCGGATTCGCCGCAATCGGCCCGGAGCGTATCCTTCGATGCGTTTAAGCCGCCCGCTACGGCAACGGCCAACCGACCGTCGGACGATGTTTCGAGAATATTTACGGCTGCACCGAATTCACGGAGCACGCTGGCCGTCGCTTCCAAATCCCGGGAAGGGGTCATGTTGCGAATAATACTTTTTCCGTCGGTTAAAGCGGCACAAATTAACGCCCTGTGCCCTGCACTTTTCGACGACGGAACAACGACGGTTCCGTTCAGTTTATTCGGTGTCAGCACTAAATTCATCGTATAAGCCCCTTTGTAAATACATCTCTATATCACTTAAATCCGCAGGAAGAAGTTTACCCTGTCCGATCCTCGTGATAATTGCCAGCGTTACACGCCCGCTTCGTCGTTTTTTATCACGTCTGACATAAGGCAGTACATCTTTATCCGCAGCCTGCGTCTCAACAGGCAGGCCGTATTTTTTCAAAAGTTTTTTCAAACGCCCCGTCGTTCCCGCATCGGTCAGCCCTCTTGCTTCCGTTCCGGCAGTTATCCGTACCATGCCTATAGCGACAGCCTCGCCGTGCATATAATGTTTAAATTCGTAGTATTTTTCCACCGCATGTCCGAAAGTATGCCCGAAATTTAACAGCATGCGCTCTCCCTTGTCGAAAACATCGCCTGCCACAATGTCGGCCTTGGCCTGTACGCAGCGGAAAATGATATCTTCCCACGCAAGTGTGTCAAAACAGTTCTTTTCAAGAATTTCAAAAAGCTCTCCGTCACGGATACAGCCGTATTTAATAACTTCTCCCATGCCGTCGCGTCGGCATCGGTCCGGCAGGGTCCGCAACAAGTCCGGATCAATAATCACGGCTTTCGGCTGATAAAAGCTGCCCGCCTGGTTCTTGCCGCTTTCAAGATCGATACCGACCTTGCCGCCGACACTGCTGTCCACCTGGGCGATAACGGATGTCGCCACTTGAATATACGGCACTCCCCGCAGATAAGTAGCCGCCGCAAACCCGCCGAGGTCACCGCTGACACCGCCGCCGAAGGTGATAATCGTATCGTCCCGTGTGACGTCAAGGTCTGCAAGGCTGCCGTACAGCCGGGAAAGAGCCGCAAGATTTTTTCCTTCTTCTCCCGGCGGCAGGACAATAAAATGCGGTGCCGTACCGGAATCAGTGAAAATGCGTGAAAGCCTGCCGCCGTAGAATCCGAAAAGATTCTCATCCGTAATAACGACAGCTTTTCCGGTACCAAGAATCGGCTTCGCCAGATCCGGCAGTTCTTTTATTATAGCTGAACCTATATGTACGGGATACGTGTCTTTTTCCGTTTTAACCGTTACGGTCCGCATGAATCAATCTCCTTCTGCGTTTGGCCGCTTCCGACAGGAACGCGTATAAACGCGCTTCATCTTTATTTTGTAACGCATTTTCCATTTCCGATAAAGCCGTACGGAAATGTTCTATTTCCGTCAATAAACTTTTTCTGTCGCTCAGAAGCAGCTTTGTCCACAGCGGCGCGTTAATATCGGCTACGCGCGTACCGTCACGAAAACTGCCGGCAATAAAACACTTCATTTCGTCATTCATGGAAGCGCTGTTCACCAAAGTTGTCGCCAATACGTGAGGCAGACAGCTCGTATAGGCAATACGCCTGTCGTGCTCCGCCGCCGTAACAATACTTACATGTCCGCATCCCAACGCCTTCGCCAGGGATTTGATAAGTCGGATGCTTTCCTGTCCGGATCGTTTTGACGGGACGATGATATAGTTGGCGCCTTCAAAAACAGCCGCATCCGCCATTTCATAACCGCACCCCTCACGGCCTGCCATAGGGTGACCCGGTACATAGTCGACATATTCCGGCAAAACGGCTTCCACCTCTTCGGCGGAACCGCCTTTGATACCGATAATATCCGTGGCAATCTGTCCCGGACGGAAGAAGCTTCGGTTCACTTTCATGAACTCTATCATATCGTGAAGGGGCAGACAAAAGATGAGCAAGGCCGCTTCCGCAAGCACTGCATTTCCTTTTGCATATCCCGCGTCGATAACCTTGTCTGCAAGCGCCGCCGCCAAGGTTTCTTCGTTGACATCATAAGCGATAATTCTATGTGCGCCTATCTGGCGCAGCCGCCCGGCAAAAGAGCCGCCCATTACCCCGAGACCGATCACTGCGATTGTACTGTCCCGTAAAAATCGTGTGCTGTCCATTTCCATTCTCTCGCCTTCCTTATACGGCCCTGCCCACAAGCGGGGCAAGATTCCGCAAATCTTTCATCAGCTCCTCGAACACGGCCGGCGTTATCGACTGAGCGCCGTCGCACAGCGCCTTGTCGGGATCATTATGCACTTCTATCATCAGTCCGTCCGCGCCTACCGCTATGGCGGCTTTGGCAAGATCAGCCACCATCCAGCGTTTGCCGGCGGCATGACTCGGGTCGACGACAACCGGCAGATGGCTCAGCTTTTTTACGGCCAGGACAGCGCTGAGATCCAAGGTGTTGCGCGTATATGTTTCAAAAGTACGGATGCCCCGTTCGCAGAGAATGACGTTACTGTTGCCTTCAGACATAATATATTCCGCCGACATGAGCCATTCTTCAATGGTCGCGCTGAGACCGCGTTTCAAAAGGATTGGCTTGTTCGTCCTCCCCAGCGCTTTAAGAAGATCGAAGTTCTGCATATTCCGTGCTCCCACCTGAATGAGGTCTATATCTTCTTTAAGAAAAAGATCCAGTTTATCGGCAGACATGATTTCCGTAACGACAGGCAGCCTTGCTTTCTTGCCGGCAGCCAAAAGCATATCCAGGCCGGAATCGCCCAGTCCCTGGAACGCATAAGGCGATGTCCGCGGTTTAAAGGCGCCGCCGCGCAGCATGACCGCACCGGCAGCACGAACATCGCAGGCGACACCCGTAATCTGATCGGCTGTCTCAATAGAGCAGGGGCCTGCAATAACCGCAATCTTCCTGCCGCCTACGGGAACACCGCCAACATGGACAATCGTATTTTCCGGATGGAAAGCTCTGCTTGCCCGCTTATAAGGAGTCTTGACGGCAATAACATCTTCCACATAGTCAAGCGCAGCCATTTTCTCGGTATCAACCGCTTGCGTGTCTCCGACGATGCCGATAACCGTTTTATCCGCAGTTTTCCGGACATCTGCAGTAGTCAAGCCCTGCCTGTTCAATCCCGTAATGATCTCTCTGATTTTTTCGTCTGATATACCTTCCTTCGCAATGATGACCATAGTTTCCTCTCCCTCCGCGTAAATAAAAAAGCAGGCCCTCATGAGCCTGCTCAAGTATCATTGAAAAATAGATTGTCAAACAGAAAAACTATGCATAAACTGCGCGAATCATTCCATTCGATTGAACCCGTCTCATGTCGTTTACTATGCAATTGAATTTGTCGTACCAAAAGTAGCCGACGCTATAAAAATAATAGCCCCAGCCAAAATATGCAGCAACATATTCAATTGTCTGTAATAACATAGACAATTCGTTCATTTGAAAAACCCTCTCATCAATTAAGTAATGATTGACGTTATTGTACCGTTCTGAAAGATACTTGTCAATAGGTAAAATACATATTAATAAATACCATGTAAAACGCAAATGAGTTTATCACACATATCGCATACTATTTCTATGGAGGTACGCTATGAGCAAGATAATACTGATTATGACTGAAAAAACAAGTATAGGACTATTAAAAACTGCGTGGATAATAACGGGAATAAAACACAAGCGGCCATGCATCGGGGTGTTCTCTACGTACAATATATCGTCATATCCACGACCGTCAAACCCGTGGCGGACGTTATTTTTCTCACGATAATCAGGTCCATAGACCGGCCGCCGCGATTCGGGATATCCTGATTACTCTCTGCAATACCTACACAATATTAAAAATATGACCGCTTATCCCCTAAAGCCCCTGCCTGCCAACAACCGGGAATTTCCTTACGATCCGGCTATTCGCCCAGGCGGACTTTTCCCCTGAATTTGAGCAAGATCATCTTGAAAAACCCAAATCATCATACATTCCAACTATGCACCGTCCATGGAAACACGATACGCTTTTCGCTCTTTGAAAACGACAGGACACGAACATTTTTACCATTACTGTTATATTTGATAAATTTATTGTGGTCAAATATACGAACACCATGTGCTGTCAACGGGATTTACGGGTTCTCTTCCCGTTTGACACGGCTTTCCCCTACCTTTTATAATTAAGTCATACTATTCTTAACAGTAACCCCGGCTTGATTGAGGATGAGAGATATGTGCCCGGAAAAAAAAATACCTTTCAAAGACGCACACAGTATACTATACAGGCTCGGTCTGATTGCGGCCGCATGTCTCATTATCACGGCCTGTGCCGCCTTTTACGCGGAATTGCCGAAATTACCCGTTATCCGGGCAGTGGACGACTTCTCAAGCCCTACGAGGTCACACCGATGAGAACAGTCCAACGCATCACCGCAACCATTCTCCTCATCCTTTTTATCCTGCACGGTATTCTCGGCGCCACATCAATGACAGGCATCAGCAATATCGGTCTCTATCCCATGCTTATCGCTTTTTTACTCTTCCTGGGCCTGCATATTCTCTGCGGCCTGTATTATGTTATCCGCTCCTTAAAAGGACCGGGAAAACACTACTTTAAGCTGAACAGAAAACTGTGGTTACGCCGCATCAGCGGTCTTCTCCTTTTGGTGCTGGCCCTCTGCCACGCATATTTGTTCCGTTTCCTTACGGGCCTGGATTTTCAAATTCAACTGGCCCTGTACACGGCAGTTAATATACTGCTTCTACTGGTCACATATATTCACATCCGCTATAATGTGGACGCGTATATTATTGCTCACGGCGCACAGCATTATCACCGCCGCGTTGTCGATCTGCTTGTTTTTTTATCCGTTTTCTTCGCTTACTTCACTTTTGCGAATCTCTATTTTTATTTCTCCTGACTAAGGACGCTGAATCTCTTGCAACCCGTTATTATCGGTGCCGGCATCGCCGGCATGAGTGCGGCCCTGCACTTGGCTCAAAAAAATATTCCGGTCACTCTCGTCGCCCCCTATCCGTCCGTGCGGAGTCAGTCTGTCATGGCCGAAGGGGGTATTAATGCGGCTATCGGTCCCGACGACAGTCCTTCCCTCCACTTCAGGGATACATGGGAAAGCGGTTGCCGCCTCGCCAACATAAAGGCGGTCCATCATCTTACCGACAGGGCGCCCGAAGTAATCGGTGAATTACAACATTTGGCAATGGCGTTTACACTCGGCGCAGACGGAAAACCGGCGCTCCGTCCCTTCGGCGGGCAAAGCGTGAACCGCACGGCCCACGCCGATTCGACGACAGGCAAACAACTGGTGACGGCGCTTATCTACGAATTGCGCCGATACGAAGAGGAAGGACTGGTCAACAGACTGACCGGTTTCTTTTTCCTTGATATTGACCTTGACGAGGGAAACGTTCGCGGGGTCCTGCTGTATAATCGAAACCGTAAAAAAACAGTGTATATCCGCACCTCACAGCTGATAATTGCCGCCGGCGGGCTGAACGGCCTCTTCGGCAATACGACGGGGTCCGTTGCCAATACAGGCGATGTGACGGCGCGCCTCTTCACACGCGGTGTTACCGTTGCCAACGCCGAACTCGTACAATATCACCCGACAACCTTCCGGCGGCCCGGCAAAAATATGCTTATTTCCGAAGCCGTGCGCGGTGCAGGCGGGCGTCTGTTTACGGAAATCGGCGGAAAACGGCTTACTTTATGGAAGAGAAATTCGGTCCCAAAGGAAATCTCCAACCGCGGGACGTCGTATCCAGAGAAGAATACCGCGTCGTCCGCGATCTGGGCGGGGAGATCTTCCTTGACTGTACGGGCATACCGAAGGATACGTTTATTACCTCCCTTTCGGGATTTGCCGGAGACTGCCGCGAATATTTCAATATCGATCCGACAACAACGCCTTTGCCCGTGCGGTACGGGATCCACTATTTTATGGGCGGCATCTACACGGACCCCTCCCACCGGACGAGTGTCGGGGGCTTGTACAGCGCCGGCGAGAATGCCTGCCAATACCACGGCGCCAATCGTCTCGGCGGCAACTCTCTTTTAGGAGCCTACTTCGGCGGCCTTGTCGCCGCGGAAACAATCGCGTCTTGTGCGGGCAGCCGGAAAACGGGAACGGCGGAGATCAGCGAGACCGCTCCCTTGATCTGCGAAAAAAAACTGCATACCTGCGTGAACCGGCCCGGAGCATATGCGCAAACCGTACAGCGCCTGCAGGAGGCCATGCAGGAAGCGCTGGCCATTTCGCGCGATGCCGCCGGTCTCCGGAAAGGATTGGACACAGTCAAAAAGTTGCAAAACGACTTTGCCGATACGTACGATCCCTATGCGGCCCCGGATGAAAATATGCTCCTGCCGAGCCGCCTCATTTTAGCGGAAGCCCTTATCAAAGGCGCATCGGACCGCAAGGAAAGCCGCGGCGCGCATAACCGCAGCGATTATCCCGAACGAAACGAAGCCTATGAGAAGACGCATCTTTATTCTTACTATGACGGTGCCGTCCACCTCTCCTGGCGGGAGGAAAACACATGATCACTATCCGTATAAAGCGCCGTAAATCGGCCGCCGCCCCAATATATGAAGAAGTATTTTACTATAACGGCGACGAAACCGTAACGGTTGCCGACTTCCTGACAAATATAAATAAAGAGATCTCCCTGCGCGAGTGTGAAACCGGCAGAACAACAACGCCCATTGACTGGGAATGCGGCTGCCTTGAAGGCAAATGCGGCGCCTGTGCCATGGTCATTAACGGCGTACCGCGGCTTGCATGCCGCGCCTTTCTGAAAGACACGGCCAAAAAAGGACATATCTGCCTGGAACCGTTGAGCAAGTTCCCCCTCATCCGGGATCTGAAAGTCGACAGGCAAATCATCTTTGAGACCCTGCGTAAACATAAACTCTGGACGGAAAATGCCGTCGTCAACGACGATACGGAAACAAGACACCTTATTTATCAGGCGGGGCAGTGCCTTGAATGCGGCTGCTGCTTGGAAGTATGTCCCAATTATAAAGGGCCGTCACTGCAAGCCGGCAGAGAAAACGCCTTTCCCGGCCCCCTCTTTGCCGCCGAAACGTACAGGGCGGACAGAACCGGCGGCGATACATTCCACCGCTCCGAACTGAAGGTGCTTTACAAAGATCTCTTCTACAACACCTGTGATAATTCGCTGGCCTGCAGGGACGTGTGCCCGGCCGGGCTTCCGTTGGACGAAATGCAGGCCCGGCTTAACAGTAAAAAACGAACCTAAAAAAGGAGATGTACCGAAAAAACGGGTGCATCTCCTTTTCCGTTGCATTTCGTTCAGTTGAGACCGCCGGGGCCCTTCACTTATTCCGACAAGACATCCTTTAAGATGCTGACGCCTCTTTTCATGATTTCCGCCGGAATATTGAGAGGCGGCAAGATCCTGATAAGGTCATGCGCCGTCAGTACGAGCAGCCCCTTATCAAGGCATTTTTGAATGACTTCTCCCAAATCCGCGGTCGTTTTCACGCCGATCATCATGCCCAGACCTGTCACGTATTCGACAGTACCGCACTTCATCAGTTCCGTTCTGATGTATTCTCCTTTTTCCTTGACTTGTGCCAGCAGCTTGTCATCGATCCGATCGATAATGTTGCATGCCCCGGCCGTACAAATAGGATTGCCGCCGAAAGTCGAGCCGTGACTGTGGCTGTCCAGCGTATGTTCGCACGTGGACGCAAACATGGTCACGCCAAGAGGCAAGCCGCCGCCGATACCCTTTGCCGTAGAAACGATATCCGGCCTGATACCGTAATTCATATACGCATAGAGTTCGCCCGTTCTGCCGTTACCGCTCTGTATTTCATCAAGGACGATAAGCATATCGTGTGTTTTCGCGTACGCCGCCACGTTACGGACAAAATCCGGGTCGAGAGCTTTAACGCCGCCTTCACCCTGAACGAGTTCCATCATAACGGCACAGGCATTATGTTTTTCCGCAAGGGTTTTAACGGATTCAAAATCATCGGCATCAGCAAAGACAAAGCCTTCCGTAAAGGGGCCGAAATCCTTATGGAGCTCTTCCTGCCCCGTTGCCGACAAGGTCGTCAGGGTTCTGCCGTGAAAACTTTTTTTCAGACAAACGCGTATTTATCTGCCGTCACCGTATTTGTCGTGAGAATATTTACGAGCCCCTTTAATGGCACACTCATTGGCTTCCGCACCGGAGTTGCAAAAAAACACCTTTTTCATCCCCGTCCGCATACATAATTTTTCCGCCAGAAGTGCTTGCGGCTGCGTGATATAGACATTGGATATATGGCTCAGTTTATTAAGCTGAGTTATAACGGCATTTTTCCACTCGTCATCACAGAGGCCGAAAATATTGACGGCAATACCGGCACTGAAATCAATATATTCTTTACCGTTTACATCATAAATAAGCGAGCCTTTGCCGTGATCAAAAGGCACGCCGATCCTGTTATACACATTGGCAACATATTCTTTATCCAGCAATGCGAAATCCTTAGCCATTATACTAATCCCCCTATCATTTCACTGTTATGAACAAACATGGTACCCAGGCCCTCTTCCGTTAAAAGCTCAATGAGGATGGCATGGGGAACGGTGCCGTTAATGATAAATACGCGTTTGACACCTGCCGCCACGGCGTCGGTACAACAGGTAACCTTGGGAACCATACCGCCCGCAATGACTCCGTCCGCCTGCAACTGTGCCGCTTCCGCCAGGGTCAGTGTTTTAATCAGCGAACCGGGGTCGGCCGCATCGGCAAGAACGCCGTCTATATTCGTCAGGGAAAGCATGCATTCCGCATGGAGCGCCCCCGCGATTTTCGCCGACGCCGTATCGGCATTGATATTATACGCCCGGCCGTGCGTATCCGTGCCGATAGTGGAAATAACCGGTATATATCCTTTTTCCAAATTGTCACGGATAAGGGAAACATCAACGGAAACGATTTCTCCGACAAGGCCCAGTTCTTCACTTTGCTTCTTCACTTTGATCATCTGGCCGTCAAGACCGCACAGGCCGACAGCTTTGCCGCCGGTCATGCCGATAAGATTGACCAGATCTTTATTGACCTGTCCGGCCAGAACCATTTGTACGATTTTCATCGTCTCTTCATCAGTCACGCGCAGGCCGTTCAGGAATTTCGACTCTTTTCCGACTTTATTGAGAATTTCCTGAATATGCGGCCCGCCGCCGTGGACGAGAACAACATTGACGCCGATAAGGCGCAAAAGCACTAAATCCCCCATGACGGACTCCTGCAGCGTTTCGTCCGTCATGGCGTTACCGCCGTATTTTACGACAATTGTTTTATTATTATACTTCTGTATATACGGCAATGCGTTTACCAGTATTTGTGCTTTCTGTGCGTTTGTCACATGTGCCAGATTCATACATATCCCCCGTTTCGAGTTTACCCGTGCAGCACCAGGCCCGTTGCCGGATCGAGGCCCAGCATAATATTCATATACTCAATAGCGGCTCCCGACGCCCCTTTGCCGAGATTGTCAAACAGTACCGTCACGACAATGCGCTCATCATTGCCGGTGACAAAGATATCCATATCATCGTACCCGGACAGGCTGTTTGCTGCCAGGAAACCTCCTTTATCCTCACCTGCGGCATGTACATGCACGAAAGGGCTGCCGTCATAATGAGCTGCCAGGACGTCCCGTACTTCGGCAAGTCCGACTTTTTCCCCGAAAAGATGCGTGAAAACAGGTACGGCCACCTCCATACCGCTGTAATAGTCGTCCACAACCGGTAAAAAAACAGGTTCCCGCTGCAGCTTGCAGACAGTAACAATCTCCTGCAAATGTTTATGGTTCTGCGTCAGACCGTACTGGCGGGGAGCCGAAAGCTCCGCCGGTTTTTCCCCGCTTTCATACTTGGCGATCATCTTTTTCCCGCCGCCGCTGTACCCGGTAAGAGAAAAGGCCGACAGCGGATAGTCTCCTCCCATGAGTCCGGCCTCCGTCAGCGGCCGGACTGCCGCAATGACGCCGCTGGCATGGCAACCGGGGTTGGCAAGGCGTTTTGTCTTACTGATCGCTTCAAACTGTTGTCCCGATAATTCGGCAAACCCGTATGTCCATGCCGGATCGGAACGATGCGCCGTCGAAGTGTCAATGATCCGGACATTCGTACCGTCCGCCAAAGCAACCGCTTCGACGGCCGCCGCGTCAGGCAGGCAAAGGAAAACTATATCCGCAGCTTCCATGCATCTTTTTACGGCTGCCGTTTTTTTCCGCTCCGCCGGATCGATACCTATGAGTTCAATATCCGGACGCGCCTGTAAGCGTTTATGAATCCGTAATCCCGTAGTCCCTTCATGTCCGTCGATAAAAACCTTCGTGCCCATCGTTTTCACTCCTGTTTATATATTGGCAATCGCACTTTTATACATTATTTATGGATATTTTATTATTTCATTCATTATATTCTTCCCGCCCGCATGATGTCAAGTATATATTCACATTTTTTAAATATTATTTCATTTATGCATACAAAAAGGCAAGACACCAAAGGGTATCTTGCCTTTTACAAGGGAATTGTTTATTTATAATCTTGCAATGCGGCTACACGATGATAACCGTCGCCCCTGCCCTTATCGGCAAAAACGCGCAGTACTTCACGCGCCGTATCCAGTGAAGTCAGGCACGGCACAGCCAATTCTACAGCCATGCGGCGAAGAGTAAAGCCGTCCCGCTCAGGGCGCTTGCCGAAGGTAAGTGTATTGACGACGAGATCGATCTTGCCGCCTCTGATAAGCGTGGCAATATTCTGACCGGTTTCGTGAATCTTGCGCACAATCTCGACATTCATGCCGCGCTCATTGAAATATCGGCCGGTTCCCGCCGTGGCAATGACACGATATCCCAAATCACGGAATCCTTCAGCCAAAATCAGGGCCTCTTCTTTATCGCGATCCGCTACGGTAAGAAGAATCGTACCGCCTGCGGGGATACGCATTTTAGCGCCGCTTACGGCCTTATAAAGCGCTTCCGAATACGTCTTGCCAATGCCCATGACTTCACCGGTAGATTTCATTTCCGGACCGAGAGCGATTTCGGCAAGGCCGATTTTACTGAATGAGAATACGGGAGCCTTTGCCGCCACATAGTCTCTTGCCGGCAACAGACCGCTGCCGTAACCGAGATTTTTCAGCGTATCGCCCAGGGCGATACGCGTTGCGATCTCCACCATGGGAATACGCGTGACCTTGCTGAGGAACGGCACCGTCCGGCTGGAACGGGGATTGACTTCAATAATATACAGCCTGTTTCCGGCAACGACAAACTGGATATTGACGCTGCCCTTTACTTGCAGTTCCAAGGCGATACGTGTCGTATAATCGACAATCTGTTCTACCGTCTCGTCACTGAGCCGCTGCGGCGGATATACGGCAATGGAGTCGCCGGAGTGGACGCCTGCCCGCTCCACCTGTTCCATAATACCCGGAATAAAGACATCCGTCCCGTCGGCGACGGCATCAACTTCAATTTCACGGCCGACCATGTACTCGTCAATGAGAATCGGATGATCCGGTGAGGCGATAACGGCTTCACGAAGGTACCGCTCCAATTCACTTTCCGTATAAACGATCTCCATCGCCCTGCCGCCCAACACATACGACGGGCGGACAATGAGAGGGAATTCCAGTGCCGAGGCAACACGCATGGCTTCCTTGTCACTGGTTGCAATACGGCCCGCCGGACGGGGAATATTGAGCTTTGTCAGGAGGTCGTCAAATTTCTCTCTGTCTTCGGCACGGTCCATACCGGCGACGGATGTTCCCAGCACCGTCACGCCTCTGGCGGCCAGAGGCGCAGCCAGGTTAACGGCCGTCTGACCGCCGAACTGACAAATGACTCCGAGCGGTTTTTCCTTATCAATAACGGCCATAACATCCTCCACCGTGAGCGGCTCAAAGTAGAGGCTGTCCGAGGTATCAAAGTCGGTACTGACCGTTTCCGGATTGTTGTTAATAATGATACTGTTCATACCGGCTTTGCGGAGGGCCCATGCGGAATGAACGGAACAATAGTCGAATTCGATACCCTGGCCGATACGGATCGGACCGGAGCCGATGACGACGACACTCTTGTCCCCGAGAGGTTTGACCTCGTCTTCCGAGGCATAGCACGAGTAATAGTACGGTGTTTCCGCTTCAAATTCGGCGGAGCACGTATCAACCATCTTGAAGGTCGGCAAAATACCCGCTCCGATGCGGTAGGCCCGCACTTCATCTTCCGTTTTACCGGTAAACCCGCCGATAACGGCGTCAGGCATGCTGTACTTCTTGGCAAGACGAACATTTTCCTTATTCAATCCGTTTTTCTTGAGATTTTCCTCAAGATCGACAATGCCTTTTAATTTATTGAGAAACCACATGTCATAGCCTGTAATGAAATGAATTTTTTCAGTACTGATGCCCATGCGAAGCGCCTGCGTTACAACGAAAATACGTTCGTCATCCTGGCGTTGCAGGCGTTCGACAATGTCGATAAGAGACTTGTTTTCAAGACTTTTGAGGGAAAGATAGGCAGTCCCGATTTCCAGGGAGCGTACCGCTTTCAGGACAGCGCCTTCAAAAGTGCGATCAACAGCCATGACTTCGCCCGTCGCTTTCATCTGCGTCCCTAAAGTACGGTCGGCAAGAGCAAATTTTTCAAAAGGCCACCGGGGAAACTTGACGACACAATAGTCGAGTGTCGGCTCAAAACATGCCGTCGTCTTACCTGTTACGGAATTGGGGATTTCATCAAGCGTAAGTCCTGTCGCCACCTTTGCGGCAACTTTGGCAATAGGATACCCCGTCGCCTTGGAGGCAAGGGCGGACGAGCGGCTGACACGGGGATTCACTTCAATAACATAGTATCTGTTGCTGTTCGGATCGAGAGCGTACTGCACGTTGCAGCCGCCTTCGATTTTGAGGCGGCGGATAATATCCACCGACGCCGTGCGCAGGAGCTGATACTGCAGGTCATTCAAGGTCTGGCTCGGCGCCACGACGATGGAATCGCCCGTATGGACCCCGACGGGATCAATGTTCTCCATATTACAAATGATTACACAATTATCCGCCTTATCGCGCATAACTTCATATTCGACTTCTTTCCAGCCGGCAACGGACCGTTCCACGAGGATCTGATTGATCGGGCTGAGTTTGATGCCGCGCGCGGCAATCATGAAGAGCTCTTCTTCGTCATGAGCAATGCCGCCGCCTGTACCGCCCAGGGTATAAGCCGGTCGGACGATAACCGGATAGCCGATAGTATCCGCGAAGTCGACCGCAGCCTGCACTTCCTCGAAAATATCGCTTTCCGGTACGGGCTGATTAATGTCTTTCATCGCTTCTTTAAAGCGCTCACGGTCTTCCGCTTCTTTAACGGCACTGAGCTTCGTGCCCAACAAACGCACCTTGTATTTATTCAAAATGCCGTTGTCAGCCAATTCGACAGCCATATTCAGGCCCACCTGACCGCCCAGTGTCGCCAAGATACCGTCAGGACGCTCTTTTTCGATAACCCCTGTTACATAGTCAAGCGTGATCGGTTCGATATACACACGGTCGGCAATATCTTCATCCGTCATAATCGTCGCCGGATTGCTGTTGATTAAAACTACTTCCAGGCCTTCTTCCTTTAAGGCCCGGCATGCCTGCGTGCCCGCATAGTCGAACTCGGCGGCCTGACCGATAATAATCGGACCCGAACCGATCACGAGAATTTTCTTTAACTTTTCCGCCATTCTATCTGCCCTCCATCATCTCGACGAACTGTTCAAACAAATACAGGTTATCCGCCGGTCCCGGCGAAGCTTCCGGGTGATACTGCACGCAGAACAGTTTCTTACGGGGATACATAAACCCTTCGAGCGTATTGTCATGCAGATTACGGTGCGTCACGACAACATCCTGCGGCAGAGTCGTTTCATCAATAACGTAGCCGTGGTTCTGAGAAGTAATATACACCCGGCCTGTCCGTATATCCTTGACGGGATGATTCGAGCCGCGATGACCGAAGGTAAGTTTCTTCGCTTTACCGCCGAGAGCAAGGCCTAAAAGCTGAAGTCCCATGCAAATGCCGAAAATCGGCTTTTTGCCGATAAGTTTTTTCACTTCTTCAACCATTTCGGGCACATCTTCCGGATCGCCGGGCCCGTTGGAAAGGAAAATCCCGTCCGGATTGCGCGCCAAAACTTCTTCCGCACGCGTATGACACGGGAATACGGTAAGACGGCAGCCGTTTTTTATCAATTCACGAAGGATATTGTCCTTGGCGCCGTAATCCATAACGGCTACATGGAAACTGCCGTTGCCCAGTTCTTTGATTTTCTTTGTGGAAACTTGGGTAATCTGATCCCGATCAAGCACCGTCGCCATAAGGGTGTCCATATCTTCCCGAGACGTTGTTTCAGGCACGATGATCCCCTTCATCACGCCGTGCTTTCGGATAGCCCGCGTAACGGCGCGCGTATCGACATCATAAAGGCACGGGATATGATGGGTCATAATAAAGGTCGCCAGGGGCCCTTCGTTCTGCCAGTTGCTCGGCGAGGCGCAAAGCTCACTCACGACAAACCCCTTCGCATACGGCCGGTCCGCCTGTTCGATCTCATGGAAAAGGCCGTAGTTGCCGATTAAAGGATAGGTCATTGTAATGATCTGGCCGGCATAAGACGGATCCGTAAATGTCTCCTGATAGCCTGTCATACCTGTATTGAAAACGACCTCGCCGACTGCCCGGGCCGCCGTAAGTAAGGTGCCGTAAAATTTCTGACCGCTTTCCAGGATGAGAACACCCTTCATGCCAATACCTCCCCGTCCTTCATTACCAATTTACCGTCTACAATCGTGGCGACCGCCTTTCCCTTCAAAATCATGCCTTCAAAAGGCGTTGATTTCCCCCGGGAATAGAAATCCTCCGGATCGACTGTCCATTCTTTATCCAAATCAATGAGCGTAATATCCGCCTCGTTGCAGACGGCAATGTCACCGCTGTCGAGACCGAGAAGCCGTGCAGGCGTGCTGGTCATAGCCCGGATAAGAGTCATCAAACTGACGGTACCCGTATGGTAGAGGCAGGTCAATACCGCACCGAGAGCGGTTTCCAGCCCGACGAACCCGCTCGGGGCCAAACTGAACTCGCAGTCTTTTTCTTCCGCCGTATGAGGCGCATGATCCGTAACGATAGCGTCGATAGTGCCGTCTGCCAGCCCTTCGACAACAGCCCGGCGATGGCTCTCCGAACGCAGGGGCGGATTCACTTTAAAGCGCGGATCATACGTACGCAGCGCTTCATCTGTCAAAATCATATGCTGCGGGGTTGCTTCGGCCGTAACTTTAAGCCCCTTCGCCTTGGCCCAGCGCACCATATGGACAGCATTTTCCGTGCTGATATGGGCAATATGGACTGCCGCACCCGTCGCTTCCGCCAAGAGGATGTCTCTGGCGACGGCAATATCTTCGGCTGCGGCGGGGCGCCCCTTCAGTCCCAATTCGGCGGAGACAGCGCCTTCATGCATGCAGCCGTCTGCAACGAGGCTCGCCTCTTCACAATGGTCGATGACGATTTTGCCGAACATACTCGCATATTCCATAGCTTTCCGCATGAAATCACAGTTTTCCACATAGCGGCCGTCATCGGAAAAAGCTACAACTCCTTCTCGCGCCATCCCGCCCATAGCGGACAATTCTTTACCTTCAAGGCCTTTAGACAGAGAGCCGATAATGTTTACTTTAACGACTCCTTCCCGCATGATTTTATATTTCAGGCCGTCGACGACGATCGTGCTGTCAATAACGGGCTTTGTGTTCGGCATCGTCGCTACGCGTGTAAAACCGCCGGCCGCGGCCGCCCGTGTACCGCTGGCAATCGTTTCTTTCTGCGACTGGCCGGGTTGCCGCAAATGCACATGCATATCGATAAGACCGGGTGTAACAACGAGCCCTTTCGCATCAATAACCGTTGCCCCGGCGGCAGCCAGTTCCGTACCGATCGCCTTGATTTTATTATCTTCCGTAAGGATATCGCACACGGTATCCTCTCCCGTCGCCGGATTGATCAACCGTCCCCGCTTAACGAGTAATGCCACTTTCATCGCCTCCTATAATCGTCAGGTACAAGACGGCCATGCGTATGCAGACTCCGTTTTTAACCTGTTCCTGAACAGCCGACCGTTCCCCGTAGCAAACATCCGGCTCGATTTCCAGACCTCTGTTCATCGGGCCCGGGTGTATAACGAGTACGTCTTTTTTAGCCGCCTGCAGCCGTTTTCGATCCATGCCGTAAAGGCTGCGGTACTCGCCTTCACTCGGGAAAAAACCGATGCCCTGGCGTTCTTTCTGAATACGCAGGACATTAACCACATCAGCCCCGTCAAGGGCTTCATCCAGGTCATAGTGAAGCGTAACGCCCATCTTTGCCAGTTCGGGCTGCAGCAAGGTCCTCGGCCCGACAAGATGAACGTCCGCACCCAGTTTTTTAAGGCCGTAAATATCGGAGCGGGCCACACGGCTGTGATCAATGTCGCCGACAATGACTGTTTTCAAGCCGTCCACATGCCCTTTAACTTCAATAATCGTATATAAATCGAGGAGCGCCTGTGTGGGATGTTCATGGGCGCCGTCGCCGGCGTTGATAATGATCGGTGCGACATACGTATCGGCAAGAGACGCCGAACCTTCCTGTTTATGCCGCATGACGATGGCATCCGCCCCCATGGCCGTTACGGTAAGGAGCGTGTCTCTGAAACTTTCCCCCCTTTGACGACGGAGCTGCCGCCGGGGCGTGAAGTTGATGACGCTCGCATCAAGATATTTTGCGGCCAGCTCAAAGGAGCCGCGCGTACGCGTACTCGGTTCCCAAAACATATTGACAATGGATTTACCGTGCAAAAGCGGCGCCTTCTTGTCAGCACTGTTGACGATATCTTTCATCCTGCGGGCAGATCGCAGAACAAGCTCAATCTCTTCTTTTGTCGCTCCCGCCAACCCGAGTAAACTTTTTCCTTTTAAACCGGCCACAAGCTCCTCCTTTGCATAAAAAAGACCTTTGCCGAAGGCAAAGGTCATATTATGAGCGCAACAAAAATATGTCCCTTTTTAGCCTCTCCGGACTACATTAAAGGTACAATGAACATTTTGAACATGCCGGCCTCACGGGGCCGTCTCATATCCTTTTACTATTTTATATAGGACGCTGTGCAAAGTCAAGAAATCTTTCATGCTTACCACTCATCCGCCGGTTGCTGAAAAAACAGTCTCAGTGCGCCGCCGAATCCGCTTCAAGATAGGCCCGCTGCGGGGTTATATCAAAAATACCGTGCTGCAAGGATGTTTCATTGCACAATTCACGAAAAAATTCAGCCGGCACATAAATACGGCCGTCTACAATCCGCGCCGCCGCAGCATACATGAAATCCATGGTAAGATCAATAACCGTCAGTTTCCCTTTACGCGCATATGTAGTGCTGCCGACCGTCGCCGACATAGAGGCGATGCTCATATCCGCTGTGGCTGTAGAACGTTCTCCGTCCCATGACACATCATACCCCAAGCCTTCCGCAACGCACGCAAGGGAACCATATAGACCTGTCCGTCCTGATATACCCGTCCTGTAATTATCTTCCCGTCGACGGTCAGCGTATAAGGCGTAACCGTCATAACCGCTTCTGCCGGATGGACAAAAAAAACGGCGCAAAAGAAAATCAAGTTTATAATTATACTGCCTGCTGTCCGTTTCATACATACCCTCCTTACCCGGTAACGCGCCGCTGCGCGACAATCAGAAATACGGTCGCTACGATACAAATCAGCCCGCTCCATTCCGGAACGGTAAATACGGTACCGAGCAGAACGGCGGAACAGACGGATGAAGATACAGGTTCAATCGTTGCCAGCAAGGTTGCATTAAGCGGACCCGCATCACGAATCCCCTGCAAAAAAAGCATATACGTCAGAACGGTGCCGAAAAGGACGATCCCCGCAAAAACAAGCCATGCCGTTACATCGAGATGCGGCATGTGCTCCCAAAAACGAAAAATAACGGCCAAAAACATTCCGCCGGTCAGCATTCCCAACGCGTTAACAGGCACATTGCCCCATTTGCGAACAGGTTTGAGTGACAACATAGTATAAACAACGCAGCTTGCCGCATCAAGAAGGCCCCAGCCGAGAGCCTTTTCCGAAAGGACGAGTTCCGTAATTTTCCCATGCGTAGCTATGAGGACCACTCCGAGGAGAGCAAGCAGGACAGATAGAACCTCTCTGCCGTACGGCAGGCGCTTTCGGGTAATGCAAACAACAACGGCAAGCATAACGACACAGAGAGTCTGTAAAACCGTTGCCGTACCCGCATTGGAATAACTGATGCTGAAGAAATAAGCCAGCTGGTTCAGCATCAGCCCGAAAATACCGTATACGGCAATAGTCCCGAGTTCTTTCGGATGCCTTACTATCGTCCCCACGGCTTTTAGATTACGTACGGTCAAAAGGAAGAAAACCATGCCGGCGCAGATCATGCGCACGCTCGTCAGCCAATAGGGCGAAACATTGTATTGAGAAAGCAAAAATTGACCGGCCACGCCGGAAAGCCCCCAGACAGCGGCGCCCGACGCAGCGCACCAATACCCACGTTCAGTATTTTTCGCAGTACCCAAGGACCGCTTCCTCCTTCCCTTACATTCAAAAAGTGCAGCAGCCCCGTATGCAGAAGGCTACTGCACCACTATAACAAATCAATGCTCACCAGTCCAAAACAGTTCCTGCCGCGTCGGACACCTCCGGCAGTCCCGTCGGTACAGGTTGAATAAGCCAGAAAACAAGCACCGCCAAAACCGTCGCCCCCAGGGCAAGATACGAAAACTTACCGTGCAAGCCGTAATTATACACACCGAAGAAACGGATCGTCAAGGCCGCGCCGACAGTGACAAAAAGCGAGCCGACAGAAAAATACTGATACATGGCGTAACCGGCGATAAGGGCGACGATCATGGACGAGTACATGACGATCGGATACGCTTTTGCAAGAGCCGATTCAGTTTGCCGTCTCATGGAGAAAAACCAGTCATCCGCAATAATGCCGCTGATACCGGTAACGAAAGCGGATATATAGAGAATGCCGTCCCATATGCCGGTAAACCGTCTGCGATCGCCGGAAAGCAGCATGAGGAAGGCAAAGCAAAGAATCAGTACACCGGCAAGGATATAATAATAATCCGCGGGGAACCACCGGATAAGAGCGACTCCCAATACCATTAAGACAGACGAGATAATGCTCATCTTAATGATTTCATTGCGTGACGGCCGCGATTTGAGATCCATCGTATGATACATTTTGGCAAAGGTCTCCGCCAAAAAGAAGGCGATAAACAGCATGATCCCCAAGAAAGGATTAAATGTGGCCAGGGCCAGGGTAATGATGACGGGAATAAGCATTTTTACACCGGGGAAGAAGGTCAGATCCTTAATTCCGAGAATATGCCGCTGCGTGTAGACCGTAAAATAAGTAAACGCGTTGAAAACAAGCATCGTCATAACTGTTTCCAAAGGCGTGCCGCCGATATACAAGAGGGCCATCAGTACCATCATACTCAGATTTATACCTGTAAAACGCGCGATGACGGCGGCAATAACGCCGACATCGAAAAAGGGCAATAATGACAATATATTATCCATGTACTTTATCTCTCCCCATTCTATTGTAAGTGATGGCTGCCGCGTTCCGTCACGGGAACGCCTTTTTTACACAAGGGACAGCTGTCGGCACGATACGTCGGGACAGTAAGATGCAGGAGGGCCTGCACATCTTCCCCGGGAACGCCGAATTCCGCTTTACCGTCGCTGCGGTCAACGAGGAGGCCGACACCGGCAATCACGCCGCCGGCAGCTTTGACAACATCGACGACTTCCTGTACGGAACCGCCTGTGGTAACAATATCTTCAACAATGAGCACGCGTTCTCCCGGCTCAATACGGAAACCGCGGCGCAAAGTCATTTTACCGTTTTCGCGTTCCGTAAAAATAGCACGCGTGCCGAGAGCTTTGCCGACTTCATGGGCCAGGAGAATGCCTCCCGTCATGGGGCCCATAACGGTCCCGACATGTTTATCTTTAAAGCGTGCGGCTAATTCCTTACAGAGTTTCTCCGTATACTGAGGATGCTGTAAGACATTGAACTTTTCTACATACAACGGACTGTGAAGGCCGGATGTTAAGAGAAAATGGCCTTCCAAAACAGCCTCGGTTTCCACCAATAATTCGCGCACCTGTTCTTCCGATAACACAATTATACCCCCTCTATTTCCGCCGCTATCGACAGCGCCGCCGCCCTCGGATCGTCGGCCTTTGTAATCGGCCGGCCGATAACCAGGTAGCTGGCGCCGTTACGCAAGGCCTGTACCGGCGCGGCAATTCGTCTCTGATCGTCCGTACCGGCAAAAGCCGGTCTGATGCCGGGTGTAACAATTACAAAATCAGCACCGTTCACGGCTCTTATTTCCGCCGCTTCACGGGGAGAAGAAACAATGCCGTCGACACCTGCCGCTTTAGCCAGACGGGCCATATGCCCGACCGATTCGCCGATACCGGCCGTATGGCCGAGTTCGCGCCAGGCAGTTTCATCAATACTCGTAAGCACGGTAACCGCCAGAAGCCCGGGCCGCTCGATGCCGATCCGTTCGGCTTCTTCACGCACCGCTTCCGCCGCCGCCCGCATCATAGCCGTGCCGCCGCCCGCATGAAGAGTCATCAAATCCGCCCCGAGGCGGGTCAAGGCCCTCATCGCCTGAGCCGCCGTATGGGGAATGTCATGAACCTTCAAGTCGAGAAAGACACGCTTTCCCGCCGCTTTCAGATACCGTACCGTATCGGGCCCGGCACTGTAAAAAAGCTCCATCCCGACCTTGTAGAAAGAAACGGAATCACCCAGCTTTTCGACAAGATGTTTCATATCCTCCGGTGTACGTACATCAAGGGCCGCAATAATGCGACTGTCCGCCATACAATCATCCCTCCGCCGTATAAAATAAATACTAAAGGCATATCTAATAAATTATCACATGCTTTAAAAGGCCTGTCAAATGAACGAAAGCCGCTGTTTTTACTTTCGTGTAGGATTACAATACATGTGTTACATCACAACT
>NZ_JH417563.1 GCF_000239275.1 Megasphaera geminata F0357
AAAGGATAACTTATTTTCCCACCTGGTTTCAATACCATGAGCCTTACATCGTGCTGAAAAGGGGTTATGCGTCATTTTCTTGTCTAGAGAAATCCCATGCTTACCTAAGAACACCCATCTCTTTATAGTGCTTTTGGAAATTGATAATTTCTGAGCTATAGAACGGTATCCCCATCCTTGCTCATGTAATAAAATCGCTTGCCTTTTTATTGCTTTGGAATACTTGGACATAAAAACTGCACCTCCAAAAATTGTGTCCAACTTTTGGGGTGCAGTCCATTGTTGGGTATTAAAGAAAAAATATAATTGTGGTTCTGATACATGCAAAGGTTACAAATTACATATTGAACTAATTAAAAATTTAAAGTGAAAACAAGAATTTTGTCAAATAGTTAATTATGCGGAGATGGGAAAAGAGGTCTATAAGATGGAAGGTTATACATATGTGTTATTAACACTGGGATTTTTATTTCCAACATTTATTAACGTTACTGTAGCGGGATTTTTAACACTAAAAATATTCGAATTTATAGAGAAGAAAATTTTTGAATCAGAGACAAATTTTCTTAAAGCTAAAAGCTAGCTCAGTTAAATAGCCTTTGTAGGTAATTATTTCATAATCTGAATAATCAGTTAATGGATTATTACAATCAGAGACCATGAGTGAATAAAATTTAGTTGCTTTAAATCTAGCAATAGCATCTGGTTCTTTTGAGTCTATTATTACACCACTTAAGTTTCTAGTTGGAATCGAAATCAAGCCTAATCGGTCTAGATTTGCTATAGAAATGCAGTGTGATTGATCATATTCTTTAAATGTTTCTGATAGGTAGATATCTGTTATAGATAAGGATAAATTGGGGCTAGATTTTCTTGTTATAAGACAGCGTAAAAGCGTTGTAGGATTATCAAATTCTGCAAGTATTTTAGCATCAGTAGGATTCATTTGTTTTAGTATTTCAACAAATGAATGATGAACTAAATTTCTTTTTCGATCATCCATATCTGTTGTTATTAACTTGGAAAACATTTCTCTGATAGTTTCTTCCTCTATGTAGTACTTAGAAGCTTCTATTGCAGGTCCAACAATACTTAATCGTGGCTCAACTCGATGATTTTCGGGAATGCTAGCAAATTTTTCTTCAATACTACGTTTGTATTCTAAAAGGGAATGCTCGTGCTTAATAACTTGTTTTTTAGACCAAGTATTTACATAGGTAAAGCAACCATTCCAAATATTCGCTAAGGTTTCACCTGCAGCACTTGCGACAGGGTTTAACACCTTATTTACTGGTTCAGGCAAATTGAGAGTAAGATTTAAATCCATAAAAATACTTCCTTTCTAGAATGTGTTTTAAGTTGTGGTTCCATCACCAAAATGTTACCGTAAAGGTTTTTATCCTTTGCATCTACTTGCTACTAAGCAGTTCAGAATACTCATTATCCTATCAAAATATTATACATGAAGAAATAATGAAAAAAATAAAAAAGATGAAAAGAGGTGATACAAATGAAAGAAATTAGAATGGCTGGAAAATTAGAGTGTCATTTCAATAATAAATTAAAGAGATATTTGGATAATGTTGGTGATAAGCTAAATGATTTAGTAGATGCCATTAAGTTAGTCCCCAAAGACGGTTATAACTTATCTGTAGATATTAGCAAATTAGAAAAGGAAGAGGGAATGCAAGTGAAAGGGAAAAAAAGAAAATCACCACGTATAACAATCAAGACATGGTGATTTGGATATGAATAAGTTAGTTAGATTGTTGTTTGAAATCGCCAATAGAGATAGCGGTTACTGATGCAGTGGTTAATACAAGCGGACCAAGAGATTGATTACCTTGGGGAGTAATTAACTTAATGTCTTTAAGTAAGATAGAATTTTCGTCAAATATCATATGACGTTCTGGATTAGGAACAAAGTTTTATTGGAAGCTTTTTCAGCACCATTTAAAAATTGATAAAGCATTTTTGCTTGTTGGTTTGTTTCATCACTAAAAACAGGCAAAGCAGATAATAAACAGTTATTGGTAAGAAGTAACAATCTATTATCTCTTAATTCTTCCATATCTAGAGACATAGCAAATGCAATTATTTTTTATGCATATCCACAATATCACCTCCTTTCATGTATGAGTATATCATGAATAATTTGGCAGAGGGCGTTGAAAGGAAAAATCGAATGAAAGAGTATAAAGGGAAAGAGTCACATGATATGGATCACAATAAAGCTATTTATATAAGTGTAGGATTACAATACATGTATGGTAAAGAAAATGTAAAAACTGTAGGTTTGTCAAACATATGTTACACTTCGCCG
>NZ_JH417564.1 GCF_000239275.1 Megasphaera geminata F0357
ATTTCTCATGTCTACCTAAAGGGGAGCATATCAATATTCAAGGACCCGCCGGAGTTTAATTTACGTGATGATTGTAGATGGAAAGAGTTAATGCATCGGGATAATCGGTGAAATCGAGGAATTCACCGTCAGCAATGTAATAAACGCCGCCCAATGCGGAACCGCGCCCATCGGATAGAGCCGGGCAAATTCTTCGGGACCCGTCTTGCAGTTGAAGCCCGTTCTGTCAAGATGCCTGTTACCCGCGGCACGGAACGTAATGGAAACGACACGTCCTACTTCAAAGTCCAGTCGGAACCCCGACTCGTCATAGAACCATGTTTCCACTTCCGGCGTCCAGTTGGAATGCCCCGGTTTACCGTAAACAGCTTCTACCTGTGCCATTGTCATCCCTAAATATACACCGCCTACCGATTCATAATAAGCGGCATACGCATTGGGCGAAAGATTCCAGATATCGTCGATAATCAATTGTTCATGCATCCCCATACCGCTGTGCTTGATAACGATATGACGTACTTTTTCCGGTTCCTGAATAGTAAAGTTGCCGATTACTTCCCGTACCGTATTCGTGACGGTACCGCTTAAAATAGGGCAGCCGTTAATATAGCCGCCTTCAAGAGACATGATATACCGGCCGTTACTGTCGTACCAATTTTTATTCCACTGATTTACCATCGCTTCGGCAGCCGCGCCGTCAAGAGGCTGCATTACCGCTTCAGCCCGGCTGAAGGAAGCGGGCGCCGCAGCCAAAGACAACGCAAGAACCGCAAAAACAAAACGTTTCATAGACTTTTTCATAACGTTCCTCCTTATCTTGCAAAGAACCGGTTTCGCTTATCATGGCATATTTTAACCATTCTGTCAATTCTCATTTACCGACACGATTCCCGGATCTTTTTCGGCTGTTTAAATTTATTCCGTTTGACAAGTATCTCGGTCACTGTTTATACTGATTTCATAGATTGTCACTGAAACGAAAAAGAAGGTACGACCATGGTTGATACGAACTTGGAGCGGGCCGCACTGGCCGCCATTGCGGCCCAACCGGAAAAACGGGTACTTCCCCTTACATATGAAAATAAATGTTATTACATTAAACGCCGCCTGGCAAACGGCCGTAACGCTTTTGCCAAAAGCGGTACGGATACGGCATTTTACCGGGAAGCATACAAAATACTCGCAGTAAACGCCCGCATTCCCCTGGCCCCCCATATTGAAATCTTACATGATGATTTTTTCCTCATGAATGCCTCAGGCATGCCGCTGCAGTCGGTTGCCGCCGCTTTACCGGCCGAAGAAGCGGTTTCCGTTTATTACAACGCCGGCAAAGCCCTGGCCGAACTGCACAGCCGAAATCTCTGGCACGGCAGGCCGGCGCTGCGCGATATTACGTGGGATAAAAAGACCGGGAAAATCACCTTCCTCGACTGGGAAAATAAAGTGCCCTTCATTAAAACGGATTATCGTATTACGGACCTCTTTCTTCTTCTCCACAGTTGTTTCCGTGAAGAATGGCCGACGGAAGACCTTATCGACGCAACCGTGGAAGGCTATAAATCGGTTGCGTCGGAAGCCCGCCGTTTTATAGAGGTCCGCAGCTTTATAAACGAACACAGACGCTTTTTTTCCATTTGTCGCAGTCTTTCGGCCTTTCACTGGATAGACGTCGTCTCCGTAACCATGACAGCGGCATACATATGCAAAATAACCGCGGAACGGCAAACAGAGCCTCTCTGAAAACACTCTGTTTGCCGTTCCGTTTATTGACAGTATTCCCTTTTCCCTGAACGGGGCCGGCGACGTGTCGACCCCACTTGATCTGTTCAGGCGCCTCCGGTAATCTTATAGAGCAGGGCATTACAAATAGCCGCCGCCACATTACTGCCGCCCTTCCGTCCGACGGCGACAATATAGGGCGCACCGCAATGCATGATCACTTCTTTCGCCTGAATAACGTTGACGAAACCTACCGGCACGCCGACAATAAGGTCCGGACGGATTTTACCGGCGGCAACGAGATCGGCCAGCCGGAAAAGAGCGGTCGGCGCATTACCGACCGCAACAATTACATGACCTTCCACCTCGCTTGCCTTATCCATGCAAATCGTCGCCCGCGTAGTGCCGGCCTCTTTAGCGCGGGCGGCCACATCGGCGTCGGCCATATAACATGCTTTTACGCTGCCCGTCTTATCAAGCGCACTCGCACTGATACCCGTAAAAGCCATATTCGTATCGGTTACAAAAGTGCAGCCGGCCCGAATGGCCGTTAAAGCGGAAGCGACGGCATCATCGCTGAAACGCAGATTCGTGCGTAGTCGAAATCGGCGCTCGTATGAATGACGCGTTTAATAATATCAATTTTTTCGGGTTCCAATTGAATTTCACCGAGTTCTTCATCAATGATTTCCATACTTCTTTTTTCTATATCCGCCGGCAAGACGTGTTCAATTTCCATTTATTTCCCTCCGCTGCGCCACCGGGCGCAGGCATTTACAAAATTTTCGGCCCAACCGGGCGTGCCGCAAAAATGAATGTGCGGATACCCCGCCAGAATATTTCCTTCGGCATACACGGCCGGCCAAAAACGTTTCCCGCCCGCCTTTCTGGCCGTAAAGGCGGAACCGTTTTCCGTACTGTCCGAATAATGAAATTCATGAGCCCGTACGGTATCCCCTTTTTTACAGAGAAAGGTGTCCTTTTCGGCAGTAAGCGTGATATACCCGAACCGCGTCAGCCTGTCCGTCATCCGCACTTTTCCCGGCACGACGCCGACCATAGGCAGGCACACCGTTTTATCATAAAACGCCTCGGACAAATACATATAGCCGCCGCATTCGGCGAAACAGGGCATTCCCGCTCTTACGGCCCGCCGAAGCCGCTGCCGCAGGGAAACATTGGCACTCAGATCAGCGGCATATAATTCGGGATAACCGCCGCCGATATAAATGCCGTCGCACGCCGGCAATTCGCCGTCTTCAAGAGGGCTGAACGGGATCAGTTCCGCCCCTGCCGCCGCAAGGCTATGCAAAGACTCGTCATAGTAAAAGCAAAACGCTTTATCCTTGGCCACGGCGATGCGCGCTTTTACGGGCTTGGCCGGCTGTGCTTCGCCGTATGAAAAAGGTTCCGCCGTTGCAGCCAGGACAAGCAATCCGTCCAGATCAATATGCCGTTCCGCCGCTGCGGCCAACAACTCCGTTTTATACCGCAAATTTTCTACTTCTTCGGCCGTAACCAACCCGAGATGGCGGCTCTCGACAGAAGCGTCCCCGATATACGGCAGACAGCCGTACCCTTTAAGGCCGGATTCATGCTCCCACAACGCTTTATAATACGCATATACGGCAGGATGTATATTATTGATAATAAATCCTTGAATGCGGCTGTCGGTACGAAATCCGGCCATTCCTTTCAAAACCGCCGCTAAGGATAAAGCGGTCCCCTTGCCGTCAACGATGAGAACGACAGGCGTTCCGGTAAACCGCGCCAACTCATAGGCGCTGTATTCTTCGGAAAGTCCCAGGCCGTCATAGTACCCCATGGCGCCTTCAAGGACGGAAATATCCGCCCTTTCTCCCGCTCCGGCAAGGATACGCCTGCACATCTGCTCGCCGACACCATGGCCGCCGAACAGGAATACATCCAGATTATGGGCTTCCACCCCGGTAACGGCGGCGTGAAACATAGGATCTATATAATCCGGCCCGCTCTTAAAGGACTGTACGGCAAGCCGTCTTTTCTTTAAAGCCCTCATAACGGCACAAACGACCGTCGTCTTGCCGCTGCCGCTGGCAGGCGCCGCAAAGAGCAGACGTCGCGGATTTGCATGCTTCATCTTACAGCTCCCGCGGCAACGCCGTCATAATATAGACGGGATTATGCCCTTCCATCAGCGTATAGGGCCCCACTTTTTTATCGGCCGCCGCAAAAAGCAGTACCGTATTTAAATCATAATCCCTTTTATCCTTATAGTAAGACGTAACGGCGCCTGCCGTTTCCAGCGTGATTGCCGTGATGACGACGCGGCAGCCGGCATTTTTGTCATAAAGAATGTCAAGGACAGTCTCCAGTTTTCCCTTCGTTCCGCCTATAAAAACACAGTCGGGAGCCTCTGCCGGCACAATCGTTTCCGCCGCATCTCCTTTGATGATCTCCAAATTATCGGCACGGAAGCGTTCTTTATTCGCTTCTGCCAGGGAAACTGCCGTTTCGTTTATTTCAAAGGCGTATACCCTGCCCAAAGGAACCTGGAAGGCCAGTTCCACGGAACATGCTCCCGTACCGGCACCGATATCGTATACTATGTCGTCGGCCCGGGGACGGAGCTTGGAAATAACCAGGGCCCTGACTTCCTGCTTGGTCATGGGCACCCTGTCCCGGATAAAAAGGCCGTCTTCCCAGCCATGCACACCTTTCACAAGGGGGCGCGCCCTGTCGTTAAAAATCATCATGACCGCAAGCGGGTCAAAATGTCGGTTCTTGAGTTCCTGCGCCGTTCCTTCAGTAATCCTTTCGTCCTTGTAGGAAAGGTTTTCACCGACGACGATACGTACGCTGCCAAGGCCGTTGTCAGATAATTCACGGCATAAATCACAAACGGAATTATGGGTGCCGCCGGTAAGACAAAAAACCTTTTTATGAGTCATGACGGGCTCTACCAGACCGGTCCGGCAACCGTGACGGCTGACAATGCGAGCATCTTCCCAATCTGTTTCAAGGGCCGCCGCAAAATAGACGAGACTGCTGATCCCGGGATGGCGAATTATCCGGCAATCGGGAAAATGGCGGATAAATTTAGATAAGCTGAAAAAACCCACATCACCCGAAACGAGGACGGCAAGGCAGTCTTTTTTTCTGTCCGCATGAGCGGCAATATCCCGTATTTCATCTGCTTTATACGTTTGGACAACAGTCTTTCCTTTTTTTACTTCGTCACGTAAGAGCCGTGTATCACCGACGACTATCGTCGCTTCCGCCAAAGCCTTACGCGCCCGTCCGGTTAATAAGTCGGGATTTCCCGGCCCCATGCCGATTACATGGATTGTAAGCATCTTATTTCTCCAACTGTTTTTTCACGAAATCTACCATTTCTTCATATGTAATACCCGCATCATCCGGGCGTTCTATGACGATAAGCGCCGCTCCCGCCGCTTCCGCCGCCGCCAGTTTTTCCTCAAAACCGCCGACGGAACCGGAGTTTTTCGTTACTACCCAGCGTGCCTTGCTGTTTTTGAACATGCTCACGTTCAATTCAAAGGAAAAAGGCCCCTGCATGGCAATAATACGCGCCGGCGGACAGCCCAGCCCGAGCGCTTTATCGAGAGAGTCCCGGACCGGCAGAATACGTACGGTCAGGCGCCGTTTAAAGTCATGCAGCAGGGTGAATGTATGTAAATCCTTGCTCCCTGTCGTAAGAAATATTTCACCTTCCGTATGATCAAGCCAGGCAACGGCTGCTTCAACGGAAGAAAAACGCAGACAACGCCCTTCCTCGCCTGCCGGCCGCAGGAGACGTTTATAAGGCACGCCGGCGGCGGCGCAGGCCCGTCGCATTGTTTCCGTAACGGCAGTCGCATAAGGATGTGTCGCATCTATGGCCAGATCCGGCTTAACATCGTCCAGAAAGGCCGCCATCTCTTCACGGTTCAGGCGTCTGTCCGAAACGGTTACATTTGCCGCGTCCGTAATCAGCGAAGCTCCGTATTCGGTAGCGACGGTTACAAAAATATCCACATCGTTTTCGGCAAGCTTTTCCGTCAGCATACGCCCTTCCGTCGTGCCTGCCGCTATCCAAAGACGGCGGATCATAGCGTATAGCCCCGCGGTGTGACCATATGCCCCTTTATAACTTTGGTCCGGCTGTTGCCGATAATAACAGTCGTAAACATGTCCGCTTCCGTTTTTTCAAGCTCCGCCAAAGTCGTAATAACCGCCGTCTCACCGTCTCTGCCGATATTACGGATAATACCGGCCGGAGTTTGCGGCGGCAAATGCCTGCCGATAACCCGGCATGCCTTCTCCAAATATCCGGGACGCCCTTTACTGCCCGGATTATACAGGCAAATGACAAAATCGGCGGCGGCGGCAAGCTCCAGCCGCTTCGCAATCGTTTTCCACGGCGTCATGAGATCGCTCAGGGAAATAAGGCAAAAATCACTGATCAGGGGCGCTCCGAGCCGCGCCGCCCCGGAGCAGGCAGCCGTAATACCCGGGATCACCTCGATCTTTATATCGTCATACGGTTCGGCCACTTCATGCATAATTCCCGCCATACCGTAAACACCGGCGTCGCCGCTTGATACCATGGCGACAATTTTTCCCCTGCGCGCTTCGTCGACTGCCGCACGGCAGCGCTCCACTTCTTTTTTCATACCGGTCACAACAAATTCTTTATCCGCAAATCGTTCCTTAATGAGATCGATATATGTCGTATACCCGGCTATGACCTCGCATTTTTCCAAGGTTTTTACGGCACGCAGGGTCATGTCCTCCGCTCCGCCCGGTCCGAGACCGACTACATAAATTTTTCCCGCCATGATACGCTCCTAATCCTATTCCCAGGAAAGAGACGCCCCGTCCACGGCTACGGCTACGGTTACACCGTCGCGGATGTACTTACGGACGATCAGTTTCCCCGTCACCGCACCGGCCAAAGCGGCTCTTTCACAGACATTATCCACGCCGACGTTCTGCCTGACAAAATCAGACGTTGTAAAATTACCGTTCACTTCCCGTAAACGTTCGGCACTGTAAAGGCGCAGAGGCACGCCGAAGCTTTCCGCCGCTTCGAGAAGCCCCGCCTCATCGGCTTTAATATCAATCGTGTTAAAATCTTTAATCGCCTCAGGCGCCAGCCCGGCCTCATTTAAGGCGGCCTCAACGGCCTTTCTGATACGGGCGCGGCCTTTCCCCCGCCTGCAACCGACACCGATATGGAGGACCGGCGGATAGACCCGTACGGTCACGTCGAAAGGGCACTTGTCCGCAAATGCCGTCACGGCCATGCCGACAGGACCCTTTTCCTTTATTTCCAGTCCCGGCGGCAGCGGGCCGTCCATAATAAAATCGGCGGAGACTCCCGCACGCCCTTCGTCCAGCAGGGCTGCCGCAAACGCTTTGGCATCTTGCAGAGACGACAGGGTAAAGCCTTTTTTTACCGCCCACTCATCAACGGCAAAGAGCCCGTTTACATCGGTTGCCGTCGTCAGAACGGGTACGGCCCTCAATGCTTTTGCCAAATGCCGCGCCAGCGCGTTGGCTCCGCCTATATGTCCCGCCAAGATAGGGACAACAAAGTTTCCTTTTTCATCAATCACGAGAATCGGCGGGTCTTCGTCCTTTCCTTTGATAAAAGGAGCGATGGAACGGACGGCAATGCCGGCGGCGCCGATAAAGACCAACCCTTCTCCGGCCCGGAAAAGTCTGCCCGTTACTTCCTTCAAAGACGGCCGTATTTCCATAAAGCCCGCATTCTCCGACGCGACTTTACCGACGGTATATAAGGTTGTCTCACGGCCCGAAGCACGAAGCGCCGCGTCAATGCGAAGCGCCGTTCTGCCGGCTGCCGCCGTAAAAAAGAATATATTCACGCGCACAGTTTCACCCGCTTATTTTTCTTTTGCCCTGCGGCAGGTATGAGAAAAGTCCGGATCATACAGTCTGCTCCGTTCATAAGCGCCCGTCAGGAACGGGCCTACGAGAATAAGCGCCGTATTTTTAAGGCCCGCCCGCTCCGCCGTTTCCGCCAGACCGGCAACAGTGCAGCGAAATACCTTTTCTTCCGGCCATGATGCTTTATAGACGATAGCCGCCGGCGTATCCGCACTGTAACCGCCGCGGATCAGTTCCTTTGAAAGTTTTTCCACCAGGCCCGTACTGAGGAAGATAACCATTGTCGCGCCGTGAGCCGCATAATCAATAATCGTCTGTCTCTCAGGCACGGGCGTTCTGCCTTCAGTGCGCGTGATGATAACGGACTGGCTGACCCCCGGCAAGGTGTACTCGGCCTTAAGCGCCGCGGCTGCTGCCGAAAAAGAACTGACTCCGGGCGTATACTCGTAGGCAATACCCCACTTATCAAGTATATCCATCTGTTCGCGGATCGCCCCGTACAAACAGGGATCGCCCGTATGGAGGCGGACGGTCATTTCACCCCTTTCTTCCGCGTCTTTCATTGCCGCCAGCACTTCTTCCAAGGTCATGGACGCACTGTCCATAATCCGGCAGTCGGCTTTGGCATAATCCAGAAGTCCGGGATTGACAAGAGAACCCGCATATATGATGAGATCAGCCTCTTCCAGCAGAGCTTTGCCGCGGACCGTTATGAGATCGACGGCTCCGGGGCCGGCACCGACAAAATTAATCATATCCGCTCCCCCTTCTTCACAAGAATTACGGAGAAATATGAATTATCAGCGGCAGCGGCAAGTTTCGGATATACCTTTTCCTCCGGCAAGCCGCACCGTTCTACCATGGAAGCTCCGTCAATAAGCCCCTTCTCCCGTAACACGGCCTTTATCTCTGGCAAACGATCGGCAGGCTTCATAATCACCTTGTTGCCCGGTACATCGATGAGCGCCTCAAAATCATCGCGTTTGGCCGGAATGATAAACAGGGGCTCCTCCTTTTCGCAAAGAGCGGTTTTTAAGGCCGCCGCCGTTGCGGAAAAACTCGTTATACCCGGAACCGTTTCCGTCTCATACCCGTCGGCGGCGATGCGTTTCTGTACATACGCGCTCGATGCATATACGGTCGGGCAACCGAGTACGAAGAAGGCTACATTCCGCCCTTCTGCCAGATGTTTTTCAACGGCCTTTCTGTTCTCTTCATGCGCCCCGGCCAACACGGTCTCATCCCGCGTCATGGGAACATACGCCGTAAGTATTTCCTTACTTTCCCGTTCCACATCGACAAAGCGGTCCAGGGCCGTCCGGAGAATCCCCTGCGCCGTGAGTTTGTCGGAATGTCCTTGAGGGACAACCCATACAGGGCATTCTTTCATCAAACGCACGGCTTTCAGCGTAATCAATTCAGGGTCACCGGGCCCCAATCCGATGCAAAAAAGCTTACCTTTCAAGATTTTTCTCCTTCCTGTAAAGGGTCAGTAAATCCTCCGCTCCGCCTGTCATTCCGAGAACGCCGCGGGCATTGGAAAACATGACGGCCTCCGTCCGCAAGGCGCCGTGAACGCGCTGATCCATATAATAAGAAATCTTTTCCATAGCCTTTGCCAGAACGGGTTTAAGAAGGTCATGTTCAGCCAACAGATCAATCGCCATATCCGTCGTCAGACTTTCATAAACGGCCTTTCCCGTCTCTTTTGAAGCACCGGCAAACATGGCTTCCATCGCCAAAAACGTCGTCCTGCCGTCGGCACAGCGCGAATGAGTATTCATAATCCCCTGGGCAAGCTTCAATATTTTCCCGACATGCCCGATAAGAAGTACGTCGGAAAAGCCGAGGTATACGGCATAATCCAACAGCTCTCCTATATAGTTGCTGCACGTAATGCGGTTTTCCGTATCAATGCCCCACTCATTACGCGTAAAGTCGACACCGTAATTCCCGAAAAATGCGAGAACATGCTTGCCGCCGGCGGCTCTCAGCGAATTCATCTCAACGTGTATTGTATCGATAAGCGCCTGTTCGCTCATGGGCTCAACAATACCCGATGTCCCTAAAACGGACAGTCCCCCTTCAATACCGAGACGGGGGTTAAAGGTTTTCCGCGCTATTTCCGCACCGCCGGGAATGGAAAGGGTTATTTTCAACCCTCCCCGATAACGGTAAGCATCCATGACGGCCTGCGCCGCTTCCATGATCATCCGCCGCGGTGTCGCATTGACAGCCGGCCCGCCGACAGGGGCGGACAGCCCCGGTTTGGTAACGATACCGACACCGTCACCGGCACAGATGAGGATCCCTTTCTCACCCGATTTCTCCACTGTCGCAAAAACAAGGAGGCCGTCTGTCATATCCGGATCATCTCCCGCATCTTTACGCACGGCACAACGGGCGCCGCTTTCAAGAAATGCCGCTTCTTCCGCCGGCAAATCAAGGACGATTCCCTTCGGCGTCGCAATGCGTACGGACGCGACGGATTTACCCGAAAAAAGCATTTTCGCCGCCGCACTTGTCGCCGCAGCGGCACAGGTACCCGTCGTATAACCGCAGCGTAATTCTTTGCCTTCCTTAACGGCATAATGATCCAATCCCATAACAGAGGCCTCTTTGTCTGAAAAAGTTATATTAATATGTTATTGTAGCATGAAAACTTACTGTTTTTCCAGTGCATCCCATGCTTCATTGGCGCGTTCCACAAACATCTTGCGGACCGCCGGGTTTTCGCCGAGACCGTGGAGATACGTATCCACCGTGAAGCCTTCCTTTTCCAAAACGCTCTTATGTGAATCTTCCTCAGCTCCCGCCATATCGTTATTGGCATGGTCGCCTGCGACCATCATCATCGGCATAAGCGTCACTTTTTTTATCCCTTTGGCCTTTAACTGCGGAATAACCGTGTCGAGATGGGGCCAACCCTCAACGGAGTAAACGAAAACATTGCCGAAATTCGCCGCATCGATGCGGTTCTGCACTACGGAGTAGTATGCATTGGCCGGATGAGGAGTGCCGTGGGCCATGACGAGAACGGCTTCGTCTTTGCCGGTTTTCGGGAACTGCGTCGCCAATGCCTGTACAAATTCTTCAACATCGTCTCTCTGGTCTTCCTGCCCCATCCAGTACATAATCGGAGTACCTACGACCATTTTCTTGAAATCGTTTTTATAAAGATCATAGATCGCCGTGTCATATGCGTATTCCATGCCCGGAATGACGTCAAGGGAGGTAATGGCTATACGTGTATAGCCTTCTTCTTTAAGCCGGGCCAACGCTTTTTCCGGCGTCGGAATCTCAATGCCTTCCTTCTGCCCGATGCGGTCAACATAATATGCGAGGTAAATGCCAATACGACTTTTGTATGCGGATGAGCGGCCTGAATATCTTCTACTGTCTTGTTGATCGTTTTTTCGCGGCTGTTTTTATAGGTTGTGCCGAAACTGAGAACTAAAATGGCATCCTTGTCTTTTTCATTTTTCAAAGCTTCCGTTTCGTGCTTACGAACGCCGATTTCGGCAGCCTGTTTTAATGCCGGCGTTGCATCCTTTACTTCGGGATTCAGCGTATAGCCCGCTTGAGCAGGCACTCCCGTAAAAGCCCCCAGCGTCATTGCCGCCACAGACAGCAAGCATACTTTTTTCAGCATTTCTTTTTTCATGAAAACCACTCCCTTTTAAAATGATAAATTATATTTTGTTCACCGGCATGAGTACCCGTTCGCCGGAAGACGAAACAAATTCTCCGACAGTGAGATCAAAAACATTTTTAATCAAGTCCGGTTTGATTACGTCGGCCGTTTTGCCGGACGCGACAATGCGGCCCGCCTTTACGGCCACAACATTGTCCGTGTATTGGACTGCCTGATTGATGTCGTGAAGTACAATAACAACCGTCATTTCCGTTTTTACTCGTAAATCACGTAATAAATTCATGATTTCCAACTGATGGTGGATATCAAGATATGTTCCCGGTTCGTCGAGAAGAAGGATTTCCGGGTCCTGCGCCAAAGCCATGGCAAGCCAAACACGCTGCTGCTCACCGCCGGAAAGAGTTTCCACCAGCCGCCCCGCGAAGGCTGTCGTTCCAGTGATCTCCATAGCTTCGGTAACGGCTTTGCCGTTCTCCGCCGACATGGAACGAAAGGGACTGATATAGGCAAATCGGCCCAGCTCGACAAGCTCGCGTCCCGTAACTTTGCCGGGCAAGGTATGATGCTGTGTCAAAATAGCGATATGACGTGCTAATTCCTTCCGTCCGTAATCGTTTATATTGCGCCCGTTTATTGTAATCACGCCTTCATACGTGTCGAGAAGGCGGCACATGCAACGTAAAAGTGTACTCTTGCCGCAGCCGTTCGGCCCGATAACGGATGTAATTTTTTCTTTTTCCACCTGTATATCAAGATCATGAAGGATCCTTTTGCCGCCGATAGAACAGGAGAGATTCCGCACTTCCATGGCATTGGTCATGATACGTCCCTCCTCAGCAGAAAAAGGAAAAAGGGCGCTCCGAGGAAAGCCATGATAATCCCTACAGGCAATTCCATCGGCGCCAGGAGCAGTCTCGCAAGAGTATCGCTGCCCGTGACAACGGCCGCACCCAGGATAGCCGATGCAGGCATAATATAACGGTAATCCGTACCGATGAGAAGGCGGGCCGCATGAGGAACAATAAGTCCGACAAAGCCGAGCAGCCCTGCCACACTGACCGCACCGGCAGCCAGAAGCGCCGCTATAGCCGTAAAGACTACACGTGCCAGCTCTACATTAAGGCCGATCCCCTTGGCGGCTTCGTCCCCTAATTGGAGGATATTTAAATAATAAGCGCCGCAAAGACTTAAAACGAGCCCGATACAGGAATATGGAAAAATGAGCTGTACATCATTCCAGCTTTTGGCGGCGAGGCCGCCTACCATCCACAGAAGAGCACCGTGAACGCGGTCACTGTATAAAATGAGAAGCCCCGAAATACAGGCGCCCAGAAGAGCCGATACGGCAACGCCTGCCAGGATTAAGCGTACCGGGCGGATACCGTTTTTCCAGGCAAGCAGATAGACGGCGGCGGCGGCAATCATGGCACCGCCGAAAGCGGCGGGCACGATAAGCCCCGGATAGGCGGGAAGAAGCAGAAGGATCGCGATACCTGCCGCTCCCGCACCGGAAGAAACGCCGATAATATGCGGATCTGCCAAAGGGTTACGCATGATTGCCTGTAATATGGCTCCGGCGAGAGCCAGATTCATCCCGACAAAAATACCCGTCAACGTTCTGGGAAGACGAATATTCCAAATGATCTGATCCCGTCGTCGTGGGCTGCGGTGCCGTCAACGCTTCCACGACCCTGGCGGGAGCGATGGAAGCCGCCCCCTGAGCCACGGAAAGAATAAAGAGGCCGGCGGCAATCATCAAAAAGACTGTAATCATACCTATGTTACGGTTTCTTTTGCGTTTTAAATTCATATATCGATTCCCGGATACACAAGACGGGCCATATAGGCGACACTTTTCGGATACCCGAGGCCGGGATTGAGAAGGAAAAGATTTTCCGGAAGTGTATATACTCGTCCCGCTTTAACGGCGCTCAAAACATTCCATGCCGGATTGTTTCTGAATTCATCGGCCATTTTCTTCTCCACCTTTTCTTTGCGTCCCATTGTCGTAATAAAAATAATGTCCGGATCCGCTTCGGCCAATCGTTCCATTGAATAAGGAATCCTGCGAATCCTCCGTCTTTACCTCACCCGTTGCGGCAATATTCGTAAATCCCAGAATGTCGGCGCAATTTCCGGCAATGGACTTCGGCATTTCCACGGAAACCTGACTCGGCGTGGCGTGAATAATGACGATTTTTTTCGTTTCCCGCGGCACCTTACTCTTAATGTCGTCTATTTCTTTATCCATTTGTACAAGATGAGCTTCCGCCGCTTCTTCATTGGCAAAAACCGTGCCGAAGATCTTCATATTCCGCTTTACGTCAGCGTATGTTTTTGACGAGAGAATGAGGACGGCAATACCGTTTTGTTCTAAAATCGGCGCCAATGCCTCATGCTGTGATTTACTGGCAATGACTAAATCCGGCTTCAGTTGCACGATTGCTTCGGCACTGACGTTATAGACAGGTCCGACTTCGGGAACGGCCGCATACCGTTCGGGAACGATCGCATCGGCCGATTTGACAGTAGGACGCCCGACGAGCTCACCGCCGACGGCATCGGCAAAATTCATAAGCGATGTAGACAGAACGACTACGCGCTCCGGCTTGGTCGCCAGCGTCACCGTCCGACCGGCATTATCCGTAATGACCGCAAAATTCCCGGGGGTATCCGCCATATCCGCCTGCTGCGGGCCGCACCCTGAAACGATGACGGCCAGACAAAAAATACAGAAAAAAATAATCCTCTTAATCATGACTGCTCCTTAAAATGTATACTTCACTCCTGCCGTCCAATTACGTCCCGCATCGGGGTATCCGTGGTAAAGATCGTAACTGTCGTCATTGAGGTTCCGGATAACGGCATATACGGTCGTATTCTTACCGGCCTCATAGCTGGCATTTAAATCCCAGCGAACATAAGACCGGCTGAAATAATACGTATCATCGCGGCCTGTCCTTGCCGTTACCTGCAAGTTCGCACGCCATTTTCCGCAATGATACCGCAACGCGGCCCGATAGCCGTTCGGACCGTTATTGGCACGGTCCGGGCGCATGCCGCGGCCTTCGTCCGTTTTTGTTTTCGTATACGTATATCCCAGTTCCCAGTCCAAAGCCTTATTGATCCTGTGCTGGAGAGAAACGTCGATTCCCCGTTTGTCTTCACGGTTCAGATTCCTCACAGTCTTCGGGTTGGACGCCCTGTCCCAGCGAATGGCATCATTCAAAGAACTGTGAAAAGCGCTGAAACGGAAAGTTGATTTTTTATCATACGCCCAGTCGAAACCTATCGTCTGTGAATATCCCGTCTCAGGACGCAAGTAAGGATTGCCGAAAGAACTTACCGCATGCGGCCCGGCGGCGGGTTTGTAGTAGTACATATCGTTTAATCGCGGCGGCGTATACACACGGCTCCACGAAGCGAAAAGATTAAAATCAGCATCAGCTCTGTATTCTACAGACAGGCGCGGCGTCTTATGAAAGCCGAAGGCACTGTTCTTATCCAGGCGTATACCCGGCGTAACGGACCACTTCCCGTAGACGATCATATCTTCCGCATAGACGGCGCGGTTATTTTTCTTTTTGTTTTGATAATTGGCACCGTCGTTAGAGCCGCTGTCTTGCGTCCACTCCAGCCCCGCCGTAATGAAATTATGCGCATTCATCCGGGTAAGCTCCGCCTGCAGGCCCTGTGTCCGCGCATGAAAACGGTTAGTCCACCGTGTTTTCGAATAATCATTAAAATATCGGATAAAACCGGGTGTGCTCGTATTTTCCCGAAAGCGGTATGTCAGATTATAATTGTTTATCAGACGTTCTAAAGGCTTTGGTTCACTCACCTTAAATTGATGGTTCACTTGCTTAAACGTGACGGCATGTCCGTGCGCCGTCTTATGGGTAATGCCGAAAGTCAGGGAATCAGACTTGCTCAACTGCCGGTCCAAACGGAACGTAAGGAACTTTGCCGACGTATCACCGACAGCCTTATCCGTTACGGCCCCGTGAGGAAATTTATAATACCCCCGTTTATCAAGATCTCCGGTAAGAAACCAACTTGTACTGCCGGCAGAACCTTCCTGTGTCAAACCGTAATACCGTTGTCCCCATGAACCGCCGCCGATATCAAAAACAGTACGATCTTTCCTGCCTTTTTTCGTAATAATGTTGATTGTGCCGCCGACAGCGCCGGCGCCGTAACGCACGGATCCGGCCCCTTTGACGATCTCAATCCTGGCAATCTGCTCCACTCCCGGCAACGTCGATAAATCGACCATACCGCGGCCGTATCCGGCTCCCTGGGCGTTGGCAAGGCTCTGTCCGTCAACAAGAACATTGACGCGGTCGTCACCGTTTAATCTGGACATACGATGAAATACCCGGAACCATGCTGTTTAAAGAAACCCCGTTTACTTGGCGCAGCACCTCTTCGACAGACTTATAATTATTGGCGCTTATTTCCTTATCCGTTACAACAGTCGTTTGAGCCTCCGGCAATCCGGCGCCTCCATAGGGTCCGGTATTTTTATAAGCCGTAACAATTATGGGCCGCGCCGTAATGCGAATAATATGGTCGGCATCGGCTGCGGCAATACCCGTACCGACACCGGTCAGACAAACAAAAGCAAGCAGAAGTCGACAGACTTTCAACCAAATTCCTCCCGAATACTTACAAAAAAAAGGCCGCAAGGAATACACCTTACAACCTTTTACAACCACGGTTTTAATCCCCTTCCCATCACTCGCAGGTTCTATCGGTGATCCTTAATCAGGCAGTTCTTCTGGCTCGGCTTCAACGATCGATTACGCCTTCCCATACATACGTACAGTGACATCATTGTAATCTCTCTCGGCCTTACAGCGGCGGGACCGCGCCGGAATTACACCGGGCTTTTCTGTTAGGTCACAGACACCTGATTCGCTATATCAAGTTGTTCTATTAAAAAACTATATCACAGGCCCTATGTATCGTCAATGAGAACCGCTCCGACTGTGTCATAGATTCTTTCTATGAGTTGATGCCTGCCGTAGCCCTTCAGGGCAGAATAGGCAATGGCGGGATGAGCCGCCGGAAAAAGCCTGTTGATTTCATTCAGGTGCTTCTGCCTGTCCGATTGATTCAGCTTGTCCGCTTTCGTACAGACAATTTGTAAGGGCACTCCGTTATTTCTGAGCCATGCATAGGCCTCGCCGTCAATATGGAGGCCGGGATGGCGCAAGTCGACAAGCAGACACAGGAGCAGAAGCCGCGGCGAGTTCTTAATGTAATCCCCTATAAAACGGCTCCATATAGTACGGTTTTTACCGCCCGTCCGGGCAAAGCCGTATCCCGGCAAATCGACGAGAAAAAGGGATCGGCGGACAGACTCGCCGTCCGTGCGTTCCCGTATGTCGCCCGCAAAAAAATTAATCGTCCGTGTTTTACCGGGAGCGCCGCTGACTTTAGCCAATCCCTTACGATTGCACAGCGAATTGATAAGGCTGGACTTCCCCACATTGGAACGCCCGAGAAAAGCGATTTCCGGCCTGTCTCCGTCCGGATACTGGTCCGGGCGGACTGCCGACGCTATATATTCAGTATTGATAAGCGCTATATCTCTGAGTGTCATTATTTCACCAACGCCTGTTCCAATACCTGATCCATGTGCCTGACGAAAACAAAATCCATATCGTCCTTGACCTTCTGCGGCACATCGACCATGTCCCGTTTATTGTCTTCCGGCAGGAGGACCTTCTTGATCCCCACCCGATGTGCGGCAATAACTTTTTCTTTAATACCGCCGACGGGAAGAACGCTGCCGCGCAGGGTGATTTCGCCGGTCATGGCCACATCATGGCGTACGGCCTTGCCGGTGAGGGCCGAAGCAATTGCCGTCGCCATCGTGATGCCTGCAGACGGGCCGTCCTTGGGAATAGCGCCCTCCGGCAAATGGATATGTAAATCTGTCTTCGTGTTGAAGTCTTCAGGAAGCGCCAGTTCGTCAGCACGGCGGCGCACGTATGTAACGGCCGCCGTGGCCGATTCCTTCATGACATCGCCGAGCCTCCCCGTGAGGATCAGGCTTCCCTTACCCTTGACGGCGACAACTTCCGTTTCCAGGACTTCACCGCCCACCTGCGTCCAGGCAAGCCCCGTCACAAGGCCTACTTCATCCTGCCTGTTATGGCTGGACGGTAAGAACCGGGCAGGCCCCAGAAGGTCGGGCAGGCGTTTTACCGTAATGGAGAGATCCGGCTTCTCATCTACAAGAATGGCTTTAGCCAGTTTGCGGCAAACGGAACCGATTGTTTTTTCAAGCGTGCGCACGCCCGCCTCACGCGTATAATCACGAATAATATGACGCAACACGGAATCGGAAAATTTCGCCTCTCTCGGCATCACTCCGTTTTCCTTCAGCTGCTTGGGCACGAGGTACTTTTTGGCAATCTGCACCTTTTCATCTTCCGTGTAACTGGAAAAATCAATAATTTCCATGCGATCCAGGAGAGGCCGCGGGATATTTCCGATGACATTGGCAGTCATAATCCAAAATACCTTCGACAAATCATAGGGAAGGTCAATAAAATGATCCGTAAAGGTATCATTCTGCTCCGGATCGAGCACTTCCAGAAGCGCCGCCGACGGATCACCGCGGAGGTCCGACGCGAGTTTATCCACTTCATCGAGGAGAAAGACGGGATTTTTCGTTCCCGCCTGCTTCATTCCCGTCATGATACGGCCGGGCAAGGCGCCGATGTAAGTACGGCGATGGCCGCGAATTTCCGCTTCATCACGAACGCCGCCGAGAGATACGCGTACATATTTCTTGTTCATCGCCCGAGCAATGGAGCGGGCAATACTGGTTTTGCCCGTACCCGGAGGGCCGACAAGACAAAGAATAGGCCCCTTGGCGCGTCTTGTCAGCTGGCGCACCGCCAAGTATTCGATAATACGCTCTTTCACCTTTTCCAGACCGTAATGGTCTTTATCAAGCGTTTCCTGAGCCGCCTTCAAGTCAGCGTTGTCCTGAGATTCTTCCGACCACGGCAAAGCCATGACCCAATCGATATACGTACGGATAATAGCCGACTCGGCCATCATCGGCGGCATCTGGTCAAGGCGATCCACTTCTTTCATGAGCGCCTTTTCCACATAATCCGGTAAAACGAGAGCACGGATTTTCTCGCGCAGTTCTTCCACTTCCGTATCTTTATCAACCTTATCGCCCAATTCATTATGGATGACACGGATCTTTTCGCGCAAGTAATATTCCCGTTGCTGCTTATCCATTTGCGAACGGACTTCCTTGGATATTTCCGCTTCTAAACGGGCAATATCCGTTTCTATATCAAGAAGTCCCGTAACACGCCGGATACGTTCACTGACACTTGCCGTTTCCAGAATCTGCTGTTTGACGATAAGCTGCAGCGGCAACTGGGATGCGATAAAATCGGCAAGTACGCCCGGCCCTTCAAGGACGGATATTTTATCACGGATTTCATCACCGTCCTTGACGCGGCGCAGCCAATCTTCGAAACGGCCGGCCATAACACGGCGCAAAGCCTCTTCTTCAAGCTGATCGTCAACGTACTCGGGGATTTCTTCTACAGCCACTTCCAAATACTCGTCCCGTTCGGAAAATCCGTTGATCACGGCCCTGTATAACCCGTCGACGAGAATGCGCACGCCGCCGCCGGGGACACGGAGCATCTGCTGGATTTTAACGAGTGTACCGACATGATAAATCTCGTCAAATCCCGGATTTTCATCATTTTCGCGGAGCTGCGCCGCCACCATGAGAAGCCGATTCGTATCCATCGCTTTTTCAATAGCGGCCATCGACTTCTCCCTGCCTATATCAATATGACTTACCAACTTGGGATAAATAACGATCCCCCGTAGCGTAACCAGAGGGACGGACAGTATATTCTGCTGTGTTTCTTCCATATATTTCACCTTCTTTTAGTAAAAGGAGCGTTAGAAAAATAGAACCCATTTCCTTGGCAGAAAATGAGTTCTATAGAAATTACTCAGATGATCTCAATTTTAGCTGAGGAGCCTTGCCGTCAATAATACTTTCTTTTGTGACAATACACTCTTCCACGTCCTTACGGGAAGGCGCATCAAACATGACATCCAGCATAATCCGTTCGATAATAGAACGCAGGCCGCGAGCGCCGGTTTTACGTCGCAGCGCCTCTTCGGCGATGGCTTTTAACGCATCGTCCGTGAAAGTCAGCTTCACCTCGTCCATATCAAGCATTTTCTGATACTGTTTGACAAGAGCATTCTTCGGTTCCGTCAGAATATGGACCATTGCTTCCTCATCTAAGGGATTCAACGTGACAAGCACGGGAAGACGGCCAATTAATTCGGGAATAAGGCCGAACTTCTGCAAATCCGTCGGAATGATTTCTTTTAAAAGTTCTTCGACAGATTCTTCATTCTTCTTGTGAATATCGGCACCGAACCCCATATTCTTTTCTGTACGACGGCTGCGGATAGTTTTTTCAATACCGTCAAAGGCACCGCCGCAAATAAAGAGAATATTCGTCGTGTCAATCTGCAGCATTTCCTGATGAGGATGCTTGCGGCCGCCCTGAGGAGGCACATTGGCTTCCGTTCCTTCCAGGATTTTCAGCAATGCCTGCTGTACGCCTTCGCCGGAAACGTCTCGCGTAATGGACGGATTTTCCGACTTCCTGGCGATTTTATCGATTTCATCAATGTAAATAATGCCCCGTTCCGCTCTGGCAATATCGAAATCCGCCGCCTGGATCAATTTGAGGAGGCAGTTTTCCACGTCTTCACCGACATAACCGGCTTCTGTAAGACTGGTCGCATCGGCAATCGCAAAGGGAACATCCAGAAATCTGGCCAGAGTCTGCGCGAGAAGCGTTTTGCCGCTGCCTGTAGGGCCGACCATGACGATATTGGATTTCTGCAGCTCTACATCACCGCTGTTCATGCTGCTGTTGGACTGTAACCGTTTATAATGATTATACACGGCAACGGACAAGGTCTTTTTTGCAGTTTCCTGCCCGATGACATAATCATCAAGGTTCTGTTTTATCTCACGAGGCGTCGGCAATTTTTTTAATTCAAAGGCCGGTTTCTCTTTGTCCTCGGCCAGTTCGTCCTCTAAAATCGTCTGCGCCACGTTGATACATTCATCACAAATATAGACGCCTGGACCGGCAATGAGCTTCTTCACTTCATCTTGCGTACGGCCGCAAAAACTGCAGCGCGGCTCGTCCTTATGGTCTTTAGCCAAGTCACCTTACCTCCTTATTGATTTATCCCTTTACAGCCGCATCACCGGGTCTGATAAGGATTTCATCAACGAGGCCGTATGCTTTGGCTTCTTCGGCGGTCATAAAATTATCCCGTTCCGTATCCTTTTCGATAACTTCGATGGGCCGGCCCGTATGAGAGGCCAAGATGCCGTTCAATTCCTTCCGCATACGGAGGATTTCACGGGCATGAATTTCAATATCCGTGGCCTGCCCCTGGACACCGCCCAAGGGCTGGTGGATCATCACCTGCGAATGAGGCAGGGCAAACCGTTTCCCTTTCGTACCGGCCGTCAGAAGGACCGATGCCATAGAGGCGGCGGAACCCACACAAATCGTGGAAACATCGGGCTTAATATACTGCATCGTATCATAAACGGCCATACCGGCAGTGACGACACCGCCGGGGCTGTTTATATATAAATGAATATCTTTATCCGGATTATCCGCTTCCAAAAAGAGCAGCTGCGCAATAATGCTGTTTGCCACCGTATCATCAATCCCTCCTGTGAGAAAGATAATACGATCTTTTAATAAGCGGGAGTAAATATCGTAACTGCGTTCGCCTTGGGACGATTGTTCAACGACAATCGGCACATACTGCATTTTCATTACTATGCCCCCTTACGCTTCCGGCGTATCTTCTTTCTTCTTTGCCGTACGTTTGGCAGCCGTTTTTTTAGCCGGCTTTTCTTCTGATGTATCGGCGGCTTTCTTCGCCGGCTGCGTTTCCTCTTTTTCTTCCGTCGCGTTTGTATCTACCGCATGCGAGAGAATAAAGCCTGCCGCTTTTTTACGGCCGACGGACTGAATGAGCATCGGAACGCGTCTTTCTTTCAAAATAATTTTATAAACTTCCTGCGGATCGGCGCCGAAATTTTGCGCCATCGTGAAGATTTCGGCCTGCAGATCCATATCTTTAACCTCAATCGTTTCGGCTTTAGCGACAGCCTCCAGGACGAGATCCATCTTCACGTTTTCTTTAGCCGCATCTTTATATTGTTCACGGAATTTATCCATATCCGTGTTCATGTGTTTCAAATAATCATCGAGGTTCATATTCTGAACCTGCAGTTTGAGCCGGAATTCCTCAATCATCTGATCGATTTTCTGCTCGACCATGACTTCCGGAATATCGACGGCCGCATTGTCAATCGCCGTCTTCAAAGGCAGTATTGTTAAATGCTTCCGTTACCTTGAAACGGCCGTTTTTTTCAAGACGGCGGCGAATATCTTCTTTTAATTCGTCGACAGATTTGAATTTTCCCGCAAGTTCGGCAAAATCAGCATCGACAGGAGGTAATTCACTGCGTTTAATGTCCTGTACGGTTACTGCAAATACAGCCTCTTTACCGGCAAGGTCTTTCTGAAAATAATCTTCCGGAAAAGACACTTTTACCTCTTTACTTTCACCGGCTTTAAGGCCGATAAGCTGTTCTTCAAATCCGGAAATAAAGCTGCCCGAACCGATTTGAAGCGGATAAGCCTTGCCTTCGCCGCCTTCAAAAGGGACGCCGTCAATACTGCCTTTGAAGTCTATGACCGCATAATCGCCGTTTTCCGCTTTTGCGCCTTCCGGAGCGGGCGCGAGTTTAGCATGCGTTTTCTGCAGATTGACGAGCTCTTCAGCAATATTTTCTTCCGTAACTTTCACTTCTTCTTTAGCGGCTTTAATGCCTTTGTATTCGCCCAATGCAACTTCCGGTTTCTTTATAACGGTTGCTTCAAAGACGAAATCGCTTCCTTTTTCATCGGAAATTCTATTGATATCCGGTTCTGTTATCGGTGTAATGTCCTGTTCCTTCAGAGCATCGTTGTACGCTTTGGACGCAACGACTTCAAAAACCTCTCCTTTAACGGCATCTTTACCCAAGAAGCTTTCCAACACCATGCGCGGTGCTTTACCTTTGCGGAAGCCGGGGATATTTACACGGTTTGCCAGGTTTTTGACAGCCACTTCAGCGCCCTTTGCCGCTTCTTTGGCGGGCACTTCGATATGCAGGGTCACTTTGTGTCGGTCTACTTCATTAACAGTTACTTTCATTATAAACGGTTCCTCCTCGCGAGTTCTTATGCCTATATTGATTTTCGTCAAATCATTATAATACGTCTATCATCATATCACACAAAGTGAAGGTTGACAAGAAAAGGGACACCTTCGACTTTAACCTTTTGTTCTTTGCAAAAAAGGAGATATATATTATAATATCTCTAAACTGTACACTTTTAAGTGTAGAAAGGATTGATCACAGACATGACAAAACAATATGACCTGATTGTAATCGGTACCGGAGCGGCAAACATCGTCACTGACGCGGCTGCCCGCCGGGGCCTTCATATAGCGATCGTTGAACGTGGTAAATTCGGCGGCACCTGCCTCAACCGCGGCTGTATTCCCACAAAAATCCTCGTCACGCCGGCAAACTGCGTGCGGGAAATCAGGGAAGCCGAACGCATCGGCGTTAAAGCGGGTACGCCGTCGCTGGATTGGCGGCTTGTCTCCGACAGGCTTTGGAAATACCTGAATGCCGCTTCGCCCGGCACGCGTAACTACTATGCGGCTATGGATATTATAGATATATATGAAGGAACCGCTTCCTTTATCGGCAAGAAAACGTTGCGTATTGCCATGAACGACGGCACGGAGGCGGAAATCGGCGCCGGCAAAATAGTGCTCGGTACGGGCTGCCGCACCAATATCCCGCGCCTGGAAGGCTTGGAAGATGCAGGCTACGTTACATCGGAAAGCCTTTTCGGTGATAAGTACCCGGAAAAACCGTACAAGAGCCTTATCGTCGTCGGCGGCGGCCCTATCGGCTGCGAATTCTCTCATATCTTTAACGCGGCCGGTACAAAGGTCACCATCATTCAGCATAATGTCCGTCTCCTGCCGAAAGACGACGAAGACATTTCGGCGTTCCTTTTGAAGCAGTTCCGAAACTACGGCATTGACGTGGAGTTGAATAAGGATACCGTCTCCGTTGAAGTTAAAAACGGAGAAAAAGTCCTTCATTATAAGGACCGCACGAGCGGTGAAGAAGGCTCCGTCGCAGCCGAAGAAATCCTTATCGCACCGGGAATCAAACCGTCAACGGATCTTCTCCGCCTGGAAAATACGGATATCACCGTTGACAGTCGCGGCTATATTGAAACAAACGAATTTCTCGAAACGGCGGCTGAAGGCATCTGGGCGCTCGGCGATATCAACGGTCTCGCGCCGTTTCGTCATAAAGCGAACTACGAAGCCGAAGTCATCGCACACAACCTCTTTGAAGATAATATGCCGGACAATTGGCGCTGGGCCCGTTATGACGTCGTCCCCGCCGTTACGTACACCTATCCCGAAGCGGCACACGTCGGCATGACCGAAGCTGCTGCCAGAAAGGCCGGCTATGACGTCGACGTGGTTTATAATCACTACTCCGCCGCTGTCAAAGGCTATGCCCTCGGTTTCCTCAAAGGCCATGACGACGACGGCTTCGTTAAACTCGTCATCGATAAGAAGACAACGTATCTCCTCGGCGCTCATATTATCGGCCATGAAGCTTCCATTCTCATTCAGCCGTTCATCAATCTCATGAATGCAGGCGAACAAAAGCTCCAAATCCGCCACGAAGAGATCGCTTCGCCTGCGGCAAAAAAACTCCGCGCCGAAGGGCTGACGAGAAACCTCGTGCCTCAGTCGATCTACACCATCGGCGAAACGATGACACCTCATCCGTCCTTACAGGAAGTCACCATGTGGACAAGATATTATTACGAAGGCAAATAACGCGGTACAAACGGCAGGCGCCCCG
>NZ_JH417565.1 GCF_000239275.1 Megasphaera geminata F0357
AAAGACCGCTTAGAATGATCTGCACCCAATTTATTGGACAGATATAATTAAGCAATTTGTTGAGAATGAGTTCGGTATTCTACCGGACTCATTCCTTTTAATTTGAGCTTAATACGCTCTGTATTGTAGTAATCTATATATTCCTCTAGTCTAACAAGAAAATCTTCATAGGAATTGAACTTTTGCAAATAAAATAACTCAGATTTTAATAACCCGAAAAAATTCTCCATCACGCTATTATCTAAGCAATTTCCTTTACGGGACATACTTTGAACAATACCGTGATTTTTTAAGGCTTCCTGATAAAATGCATGCCGGTATTGCCATCCCTGATCGGAATGTAGAATACAGCCATGACTATGGGGACGTACCTTAAAAGCCCTTTCTAGCATGTCCAGAACTTGCTTTAATACCGGCTTTTCAGAAATTTCGTAGGCTATAATTTCTCCATTGTACATATCCAGTACGGGTGACAAATACACTTTTTTTCCGAATAAATGGAATTCAGTTATGTCGGTTGCCCATTTTTGATCCGGCTTAGTTGCCGCAAAGTTTCTATTAATTACATTAGGCACAGACTTACCTACGGGCCCACGATAAGACCGATACTTCTTTAAACGCACTCGACAAGTTAATCCTTCTTCTTTCATAAGTCGCATTACAACCTTGTGATTAACGTGCAACCCGGATTTATGCAACTCAAGTGTTAAGCGGCGATACCCATAGCATCCTTTATGGGTAGCTACGAGAGTACGAATTGCGTCCCTTATATCCGCATATTTATCCCCTCGTCTTAGACCGGCCAGCCGAGCGTAATAGGAGCTGCGGCTAATTGGGAAGTAGGAAAGCATAAATCGCAGGGGATATTTGCTTCTTACTCTTTCTATTGCGAGTGT
>NZ_JH417566.1 GCF_000239275.1 Megasphaera geminata F0357
TATTTCTCATGTCTACCTAAAGGGGAGCATATCATCCGGTTCGGATTACGGCTTTTTTGTTTCACTTTTCAGGAGATGACTGGGCGATAATTTTTTTGCCGTCTATATAAATCACTGTAGGTACGGTCTTTTTCTTTTCAATAAGAGCCGTTATGAGACGCATGCATTCTTCTCCGATAAGGCCCATCGGGATGTCGATACGTGACAGGGAGGGAATTGCGAAATCATTTAATTCGGGCATGGTGATCCCTATGGTGAAAACTTCTAAATCGTTCGGTATAATAAGGCCGAGATTATGGCATGCATAGAGAACACCGTGAGCGAGAACGTCCGACTCGCAGAAGAGAGCCTGCGGCATCTTGCCGCGGCGGTACAGATCTTCACAGACTTCGACAGCGCTGGCAGAAGATGTATTGCACAGGATAATATCTTCCGCCGCAATAGGGTGGCCGGCTTCGGCAAAGACGTCGAGAAATCCTTTCATCCACATGCGCATGATCGGGAAAGACGTATCATGTGTGAGCACGCCTGTGTGGTAGCAGCCTTTTTTAATAAAATGTCGCCCGACATTACGTCCGATTTCATAGTTATCCATTGTAACGCAGCCGTACTTATCGGAGGTCCTGTTAAAGAGCACGACGGGGCAGGGGAAGCTTGCTTTTTCCAAGTATTCCATATCTTTATCGGACATATTGGCAATAATGATACCGTTAAAAAACTTATTTTGCTCCCTTTCCAGCTGCTTTTGCAGTTCATCAACTTTATAAGGGACAACCGTTAAATGGACAGGTTTTTCCTGGCGCATAATCTCACGTTGTAACCCCAAGGTTATACGTGCCAGATAATTGATTCGAAAGTCCGTTGCCCAATAGAATGCGACAGAATAGGAGTCGGACTGTGCGACTCTCAACTTCTTAGCCGATTGATTCGGCACATAAATTCATGGCATGGGCTATTTCAAAAATCCGCTTTTGCGTTTCTTCAGAGATTTTCCGTTCTTTGCCCTTGCCGTTAAGGACAATGGATACGGTTGCAATGGAGACATCCGCCGCTTTGGCGATATCCTTTATAGTCGGCATGGTTATTCACCCTCTTTTTTTACATTTTGCCATAAGTAGTTGTGATTTTCAATTATATTTGCCTATTCGGCATGGTGAAATGAATAAATAAGCGAAAAAAGAGAGCATCAATACTGCAGTATCGGTGAAAATTCATCATTTCGTCAAGATACCGGGCTTACTGTGACGTGGTTTTAACAGCTCCGGCTTTGTCGGTTACGATATATATATAATATATGAAAAAGTTGAAAATAATCTGTTTCAAACAGTATAATAGTGCCAGGTTTGACGGATAAACAGCAACGGTTGCGTAAATGCTTTACATTAAGAAAGCGTGGGTCAAATGGATTACAGGGATGAAGTAGAAGAGACGCTCAGAAACCTTGCCAAACCGCCGGGAAGTCTCGGCCTTTTGGAAAAACAGGTGAAACAGATATTTTTGGCCTGGGGGAAAATGTATAGGGAGTTAAAGCCGAAACACATCATTTTTGCCGCTGATAACGGCGTCGTTTGGTCCGGGGCGGCCGCGCAGCCGCCGGAAATTACGTACTTGCAGACGAAAAATATGGTTGACGGCCTGGCAGCCGTTTCGTGTTTTTGCAACTGCAACAACATTCCTTATGAAGTGGTTGATGTCGGTATCGATTCACCGGACGCGGTGGGCCTTAACTATAAAATCCGTCAGGGTACACGTAACTTTGCGGTGGAACCGGCAATGACGGAAGAAGAGGTGCGGCGGGCCCTTGATATCGGCAGAGAACGTGTGGAGTTTGCCGGCCATATGGGATATAATCTTCTTTCTTTCGGTGAGATGGGCATTGGCAATACGACGACTTCTGCCGCTGTTTTAACGGCGTTGTCCCCGACTCATGCCGCCCTTATTGCCGGCTACGGTTCGAGCAGGGGAAATTATAAACTCGTGTGTCGTAAAGAAAAACTGATTGCTGATGCGCTTAGAGAATACGGTCCGATGATCAAGGGCCCTGTTGATGCACTCCGCTATATGGGCGGGTTTGATTTAGCGGCTATTTGCGGGGCTATGCTTGCCTGTGTAAAAGCGCATATTCCTTTTTATGTGGACGGCTTTATTACGGCGGCAGCTCTTGTTTGTGCCGTTCAATTAAATGATGAGGTCCGTCGGTATGCTCTTCTTTCACATTTATCGCGAGAAGCCGGAATGGCCGTTGCATTGCGTACTGTCGGCATGGATGAATCGCAGATTCCCATTCACGGCGAACTTTCATTAGGCGAAGGCACCGGTGCCGTTTTGGCCGTATCGTTGATACAGTCCATGATGTATGCCGTCTGGCATATGGGGACGCTTGATAATGTCAATGAGGCGGCTGAACGAAGACGTAAAGGAGGAGAATAAATGGAAGTATCCGTTGATGAGGAACTGCGCCGTCGGGCGGTGGAGATTTTTTCTCAAGCCGATTTGACGGAAGAAGAGGCAGTAATCCTTTTTTATAAACGAACAGTGGCTTTGGGAAAGATTGCCCTTCCCGGTAAGCGGGAGGAAAACCGGAAAGCCAAGCGTACGCGTATGAATGCACGCTTTGCCGAATGGGACGCATTTTAAAAAGATAGCAGATAGATTCCGTTCGGATTTATCTGGTATTTTTTTGTTTTTCACGGAGCGCTCTCCATAGTGTGGTTCTGCTGATTTCTAACAGGTTTCCTATGTCGTTGTACGTGTATTTCAAGAGAATTTTTAACTCTTCTATGCCCTGTTTAAAGCCGGGATTATTGAAATCTTTAGTCATTATAGGGGCATAGCGTCGCTTTACATCATCTATAATATCTTTTTCCCCGATTGATTGCAGCAGAGCATGATACCGGTTCTGTACCGTTTTATGTTCAACCGATTTCATAATAGTGATATATTTTGCGCGGATGGCCCTTAATTCGACCACGTTTCCCGGCCATGAATAGGTTTGCAGCAAATATTCCATGGCGTTTGTCAAGGTAACGGTTTTTTTTGAGGTAAGAGCTGAAATATATTTTTTAAATAAATAGGGAATATCTTCTTTTCGAGAATGCAGACCCGGCACATCTATCCGCATGATAGATAGAAGGTGTCGTATATCTGTATAAAGCGCATCATATTCCGGGTCGGTAAGAAGTGTATAAAAAATAATATCAAAAGTTATGGGAGATTCCATCCCGGGCATAAAAAACTGGCGGCTGTTTAATGCGCGCAAAATAATAGAACGTGTACGGGGCGTCGTCAGATTTAAATTCTTTAAAATAATACTTCCATTATTCCCGTCGACTAACAAACCCGTAGTTGTACGGTTTTTTTGCGTGTAGCCCAATAAGACGGAAATTGCGTTTTCATCGTCTATTGTTGCTAAATCTATAGTAATGCATGGGTTGGACGCACGCTTTGAAGCATTATGCAGACAGTTTGCGATTTCCTCCCGACCCGAACCGGGCGGACCGATAATGACAGTATGATTCGTTATAGGAGAAAGATGCTTGCAAGTATTGACTAAATTTTTCATGCTTGGAGAGTACGCCGTAATATTATCCAGATTATGAACGGGAGAAATACTGTAAAAATTCTTTTTCGAATTATTTCTGAGATTATGAGGATTCGGGTGAAATGACATAATAACACCTATGTTCAGTCTGTTGATAACGATCCGTTCAAAAACACAACGCATCATTACTGAATTTATTAAATGATATCTGTCTGTAGACTGAAGGCCGCTTTTTAAAAATTTAGGCAGAGAGATGTTGGGAAACAGCTCCTGAACTGTAAGAGAAAGAGCTTGATGCTGCGTAATATTAATATAGCTCTGCATTGTTTTGTTTATGAATTCGATATTTCCGGATGTATCGGTGATGATAATCCCGAGTTGGGATGTATTTAATACCATGTGAAATATCGTTTGATTGCGTTTCGCTTCATATACTTGCTTTGAGAGCTTTGCCGCCTGTGTACAGGCGTTTCTAATTGTCTCCTCGCCCGCATAAAGAGGTATTTCAGGCCTTTTCAGTTCTCTTGCCGCTTCAATCGCGCCGGAAGCGCCGATAAAAACATCACAATCGGAATTGCTGATGAGTGTTTTTAGCTCAGAAAGAGATTCAAATGTCAGAGGTAACAGATTCACTTTTAACAGTTGACTGTAAAAGGTACAATTCGGCGGAGTCGCATATCTATAGTATGCGACTCCTATTTTTGTATAGCCCTGCTCTTTTGCAAGACGTATAGCTTTAATATAGTCGATATCGCTAATTTGAAATTCTACGAGTGGCAGGTTGTAGTTTTGTGAAAAACGGACAGCACTTCCTCCTCCGGTGATAAATGTCTCGCAACCCAGCGCCAAGGCTTCTTGTATGCATTCGTCCTGGGACTCCAGGTCGGCATTCATGATAATGTACTCCACATTTGATGGAGAAAGGGTAGAGACTACTTTATGTGCTAACTGAAACATGTATGAGTAACCTAAAATACAAACTTTGTATTTATAGTTTCCTGTATGGCTGTTTTGCATAATTGCACGCTCCTCAATGTAATATATATGATTTTATCATGATGAATATATTAATAAAATATAATTGTTTCATTGCAATAAACAAAGAAAATGTTTCTCTATAAAGAAAAAGAAGATATTTGAAACATTTTACCCAGAAGATTGTTCATAAAGTTACTGTGTGGTTGCAGGGAAGTGCGATTGATAAAATAAATGCAAATAAAAGAAGTGAGCTATTCTCACAGGTAATAAGGAGGCGGCTTTATGAAAAAGGCATTAGCAGATATTCTTGTGCTTGATTTAACTCGGGTTTTGGCGGGTCCTTACTGTACCATGATGTTGGCGGACTATGGAGCTGAAGTCATTAAGATTGAAGTACCGGGAAAAGGGGATGATACTAGGGCTTTCGGACCGTTAAAAAACGGGGCAAGTATGTATTATGCCAATGTGAACAGAGGAAAGAAGGGAGTTACTCTTAACCTGAAAGAAGATAAAGGTAAAAAGATTTTTCTTGACATGGTAAAAAGAGCGGACGTTGTCGTTGAAAATTACCGTCCCGGTGTAATGGATAAACTGGGTTTAGGGTATGAGGAACTGAAAAAAAATAATGACCGCATTATTTATGCGGCTGTTTCCGGATTTGGCTGTTACGGTCCTAAATCTTTGCGTCCGGGATATGACATTATTGCACAAGCAACCGGCGGACTTATGAGTATTACCGGCGAGCCGGGAAGACATGGTATAAGAGTAGGCAATGCTATGGGGGACGTGCTCGGCGGCATGAATTTAACAATCGGTATTTTAATAGCCCTTCATGCACGGACAATTACAGGAAAAGGCCAAAGAGTGGACGTATCTCTCGTTGATTCCGTGGTATCCAGCTTGGAAACGGGAACACAACGGTACTTTGCTTCCGGAAAACAACCGGAACTGATGGGAAATAGATATGCGGCTGCATATCCGTATGATTCTTTTAAAGCTTCAGACGGTTTTTTTGTGATCGGATGCGGGAATGATAAGTTATTCAGCTTATTTTGTAACAATGTCCTGAACAGACCTGAATTATTGGAAGATTCTCGCTTTGCCACCAATATTAAGCGATGTGAATATCACGCCGAACTGAAACCCATCATTGAAGAATGGAGTGTTAATTACAGTATTGATGAAGCGGTTGATTTATTGAATGAAGCAGGAGTACCGGCAGCTCCGATTAATGATTTGCAACGGGTAACGGAAGATGATCATATTGCCAATGTAAGGGAAATGTTCGTGCCGTTACATCACCCGATTATTGGCGATATGAAGGTGAACGGAAATCCCGTTAAATTGTTGGATACCAAGGCTGATATCAGCAGACCGGCGCCTGCATTGGGACAAGATAACGGCGAAGTGTATAAGTCGTTATTGGGATTTGATGAAAGCTTCCTGGAAAAGTTAAAAGAGGATAAAATTATTTAATTATGAGGTGGACGGCATGAAACAGATGAATGGTATGAAGCGAGTTAAGTTTATAGAAGTTGGACCGCGGGATGGATTTCAAAATGTGAAGGAATATATTCCAACTGAAGAAAAATTGAAAATTATAGATTTATTAGTAGGTACGGGAATTAAAACGATGGAAATAGGTTCGTTTGTTCATCCTAAGGCTATTCCTCAGATGAAAGACGTTAAAGAGGTTGTTGTAAAAACGTTGGAAAAATATGGGGAGAGCGATATTGAATTTTTCGCGTTGGTTCCCAATTTATTCGGAGCTAAAGCTGCTGCCGATTGCGGCTTAAAAAAGATTGATACAGTTGTTTCCGTTAGCGAATCTCATAATAAGGCTAATATTAACAGAACGGTTGAAGAATCATTAAATGGATTGGCTGAAATTAGAGAGGCGTTTCCTGAGATGAAAATTATTTTGTCTCTGGCAACCTCGTTTACCTGTCCGTTTGAGGGGATAACTCCCGTAAAAAATGTATTAAAAATTATTCAAAGGGGAGTAGACGAAGGCATACATGAATTTTGCTTAGCCGATACGGTCGGGCAAGCAGATCCGTTAATGGTAAGAAAGACGGTTAAAGCTGTGAAAGAAGCTTTTCCGAATGAATACTTTGAGTTACATATTCATGATACTCGCGGCATGGGGTTGGCGACGACACTGGCAGGCATAGAAGCGGGAATTCCCCATGTACAAGCTGCCGTCGGCGGGTTGGGCGGATGCCCTTTCGCTCCCGGAGCATCCGGAAATGTTGCCTCCGAAGATTTGATTTTCATGCTTGACGCGATGGGATATGAAACGGGTGTTGATTTTGAAAAGCTTTTGGCAGCAGCTAAATATGAACGTCAAATTATTGACGGTAATTACAGCGGACATCAAGTAAATATCGGCGGCCCATGTGAGAACTAATGTAAAAAGAAATTTACTTTCGGGAGGGGTTACCTATTATGGCAATGGATCTCTTGGCTTTATTATTATTTATCGGGACAATTATTCTTGCGTTCGTCAGAAAAGTAAACGTAGGTATAGTTGCACTGGCTGTAGGTACGGCTTGTGTGAGAATTTTCGGCGTAACCGATAAACAACTTATAGGAGCTATAAGCAGTTCAATGTTTTGTACTCTTGTAGGGATAACATTATTATTTGCTGTTATTAAATCAACCGGCGCTTTAGACTTACTGGCAAAGAAAATCGTAGCAGCGACAGGACACAGGGTATGGCTATTGCCTATTGCTATTTATGTGGCCGGATTTATAGTTGCAGGTGTTGGGCCCGGGGCCGTTCCTGCATTAGCAATTATTCCTGCATTAGGTGTTACTACGGCTTTACAGGTCGGTTATAATCCGTTGATGCTTGCGTTAATCGGCGAATGCGGGCTTATTGCCGGCCGAATGACCGGTGTAACACCTGAAGCGGCTATTATTACGAATGCAGCGGCTGGTGCTGGTATAAGTAATGTAATGCCCACTATTTTGGCCTGCCAAACTTTAGCGACATTTTTCTTTTCAATCATTATATATGTATTCTTTAAAGGATATACGGTAAGAGAACCGATTCATTCTTTTACCCAGGTCAAGATACCACCCTTTAATAAGACGCAGTTAATTTCTTTGAGCGGGATTGTGCTGATGTTAATCCTTATGATCGGCTTTCATGTCAATATTGGTCTGGCGGCATTTGTATCTGCAGCAGTTCTTGTTTTGTGCGGGGTTGCTCAAGATGGAGAATGTCTGAAAAATGTTCCGTGGGGTACGATTATTATGGTGCTCGGAGTCGGAGCTTTGTTATCGGTAGTTGACAAAGTCGGTGGTATTAAAGTAATGAGCAACGCTATTTCGTCCGTTATGAACAGTACCACCGCTGTCCCGCTGATGGGTATATCGGCAGGTTTATTGAGTTTGGTAAGCTCCGCTCTTGGTGTAGTATATCCGACGATGATGCCTATGTGCCCGGATATCGCTGCTCAGGTCGGCGGAGTTGAACCTGTGGCATTAATGGCAGCTGTCGGTGTTGGCGGCTCATTAGCCGGTATTTCGCCAATGTCTACCGGCGGGGCTCTAATTTTAGCCGCTATGGGAACTAACATTGAAAACTTTAATTCTACAAAGCAGACTAAAGTTTTTGCTGAGTTGTTGATGTTGGCCGGTATTGCACTTTTGATTATTGCGGTTGTTTCAGGGCTTACCTTTAATGGTATTGCTGAAATTGTTTACCATCCGTAGCTGGTTATATCAAGACGGCGATATTTGATGCATACGAACGGGTTGCTGGATTAAATTATAAAAGCCCCTCAACGGTTAGGCTCTTGTTGAACCGTTGAGGGGCAACTGTTGGTTACCAGCCTTTTTTTCCCGATAATACAGTATCGGGAATTTATACAAAATAACCGGACATGTACTTCATAGTGGATTTTTTACATGTCTTTACTGGAACAATAATTTAACTGAGACTGGAAAATATTCAAAAAACGAGCTGAATTATATATTTATAAAAGAGGAGATATGTTGAAAACAGGTTTTATTTTAATTGATGTCCATGCGTTTTAACTGCCTACAGTATGTCGACCGCTTTTTTCAGAGTAATGGGGTATCGGTTATTTATAACGCTATTTTGATACTCTGAACTGCATAAAGTGGAGTTTAACGGTACAGCCGATCGTACAGGAATGATTTTATAATGTTCGTTTTATCAATTTTTCCGTGTAGGCCCCGTCCTGACTGTTGCCGACGAGAACTTTTTGTCTGTCCATCGCTTCAAGGCCGGCTATTTCTTCTTTTGTCAGCGTAAAATCGAAAATATCTATATTTGCCTTAATGCGTTCGACATGAGCCGATTTCGGCAAAACGGAAATATTTTTTTGCGTGAGGAAACGCAATGCGATTTGGTAGGGTGTTTTATGATATTTCTCGTCGGCACAGTAACGGCCGGATCATTGTACATGGTCGTATCACGATTGCGGCCGAAAGGAGAATAGGCTTGATGAACGACGCCGTAACGGTGCATAACAGCCTGCAGTTCCTTATATTGGCAGTAAAGATGTGTTTCTATTTGATTGACAGCCGGCGTGATTTTATTGAAGTGTATCAGATCTATGAGCTGACTCGGCATGAAGTTCGACACACCGATGGAACGTACAAGCCCGTTGTTTACAGCTTGCTCCAGAGAACGCCAGGCCCGGTACACATCGTTATACGGCCAGTGGAGGAGAACCAGGTCGATATAGTCGAGATCCAGTTTACGAAGGGAATTTTCCAGACTTTTGCGACATTTATTGCCGGAAAAGTCGGTAAACCAGATTTTGGTTGTCACAAATATATCTTCTCTCGGAACGGGGCATTGTTTCAGCGCCTTCCCGATGATCTCCTCGTTCTTATAGGCTTGTGCCGTATCAATGAGACGATAGCCGCTCTTGACTGCTGTTATCACAGCTTCTTCATCATCAATCGGATTGGTCAACATATACGTACCGAAACCGACAAGGGGCATTTCATACCCCGTATTGAGTGTTACCGCAGGTTTCACAGACAGGCCTCCTTTCCATTCTTTACTGCTATTCTACGCCATTCATGTATAAGATAAAAGGGAAAGTGTCAAAATCCGTATAGATTCATGATTTTTCGGATATTATGATGTTCTTGCAAATGATATAATAAGAACGATTGAAAGGGGGCTTGTCAGTTGTCAAAGCAGAGAATAGCCTTACTTTTATTAGCCGTAGCCTTATTGACTATCGGCTTGGCGCGCGAAGAGGAATGGGCAGTCTTCCAAAAGGGCGCCATACTTTGCTTGGAGTGTATCGGTCTTGGCTAGCCGTAAAATTATTCAATTTGTCAGTGCCGTTCTTACGAATGCCAATTGGCGCGGTTTTCGGGACGGCACCGTATACAGCGGTGAAACGAAGGCGCTGTGTGTACCCGGACTTAACTGTTATTCCTGCCCCGGTGCAATCGGGTCTTGCCCTATCGGTTCATTGCAAAGTTCATTGAGCGGGTTTATTCCGCAGATCCCTTTTTATGTCCTTGGGCTTATTGTGCTTTTCGGACTTCTCTTTGGCCGCGTTGTTTGCGGTTTTTTGTGCCCCTTCGGATTTTTTCAGGAATTGCTTTATAAACTGCCCGTGCCGAAATTGGGAAAGTCTTCATTTACAAGAGCTCTGACCGGAATGAAGTATTTCTTTCTGGCTGCTATCTTTCTCGGCCCGCTTTTGATGTATGCTATAATCGGGTTGGGTGAGCCTGTTTTTTGTAAATATATCTGCCCTGCCGGTACGATAGAAGGGGCGGCACCGCTTTTTGCAATAAATGAAAACCTGCGCGGTGCTGCCGGTTGGCTGACCCTTTGGAAAGGCATTCTGGCAGGCCTTATGATTCTGACGGCCGCCGTTATCTTTCGGCCGTTCTGCCGGTTTATTTGTCCGTTAGGCGCAATATACGGTTTTTTTAACAAATATGCCCTTACCGGTATACATGTTGATCAAAACCGGTGTATTGCCTGCGGCCGTTGTGCCGCTGTTTGCAAATCCGACATTAGTATTGCCGGTGATAAAGAATGCATATCCTGCGGTGATTGTGTGCGCAATTGTCCCGTTGGAGCCATATACATGAAAAAGGCCGTCGTTTTACAGCATAAGGAGGATGAAAATGTTTAAAAAATATATTCTTGCCATGGCAGCATGTTGTTTTATCTTTGTGCTTTCAGCCTGCGGCGCCGAGCAGAAGGCTGAAACAGAAGTGCGGCAACAAGCCGTTCAGACAGAACAGATTCAGGTCGGAGAAATGGCTCCGGATATTGAGTTAACGGGGCTTGACGGGAAAATATTAAGGCTTTCCGAGCTCTATGGGCATGGCCCTGTTTTTATTAATTTTTGGGCATCCTGGTGCCCGCCTTGTGTGCAGGAGATGCCCGATATTCAAAAAGCATACGAGGGGCACAATGGAGATATTCAGTTTGTTGCCGTTGATATGGATCAGAAAAAAGAAGACGGACAGGCTTTCTGGCAAAAAGGAAAGTTTACTGTTCCCATGTACCGGTCCAATATCCGGGATGTTACCAGAGCGTACCAAATTACAGGGATTCCTTTATCCGTTCTTATCGATAAGGGGGGAAAGATTGTAAATATGCGTCTAGGCTCCATGTCCGGTGAAGACGTGGAAAAATTCTTGCAGCCCGTCTCGAACAGATAAGCGGAAGACTCTATAAGGCCGATGCCGCTTTTACAGGTATCATCTTAATTAACGAATAACTGTGCGGGAAGTAAGCCGGCGAAATCGGCGCGTTATCTGTATGGCCGGCGCATTTCATTTTTTTGCTCACGAGGTAGGAGGATATATGGATACCAAAAAGTGGACGGAACATTTTAAACGGGATTTGCCTGTTTTTTATGAAGCGACGCGGAAATTTTATCGTAAAGAGCTGGAACCCGGTAAATATAAGGGGATTTCGGGAGGATTCGGCTGTTATGGCGAACGCGGTGCGGAATCCACCATGTTACGGCTCCGCTTTGCAGGCGGTATTATCGAACAAAGGGATCTGCAGTCGCTTATTACATTGATTGAAAAACACAAGGTGGAAATGGTGCACTATACGACCTGTCAATCGTTGCAGCTTCATCATTTGACGGAAACACAGGTCCTTTCGCTTACTGCCGATCCTTTATGAACAAGGTATTCTGACCCGTGGTGCCGGATCTGATTTTCCGCGCAATATTACGGCGCCGGCTCTTCGCGGTATCGATCCGAATGAGTATTTCGACATTACCGCTCTCGTCGATGCCGTAACCGATTATCTTCTCGGGTTTATCGGCGTCGTTAAGTTACCGCGTAAATTTAAAGTTTCCTTTAATAATGCACCTGTTGATGAGCCGCATTCGACAATTCGCGATCTCGGCTTTGTAGGCCGCCCCGACGGGTTGTTCGATGTCTATGCCGCAGGCGGTCTAGGTCCTAATCCGAAACTTGGCGTGAAGCTGGCGGAAGGTATTGCCCGAGAAAAGATTCTCTACTATGTAAAGGCCATGTATATGACTTTTTCCAAGTACGGTAATTATACTAACCGCAGTCGGGCCCGTACGCGTTACTTTCAACAGGTACCGGGAACGGAAGAGTTTAAGGTTCTCTTTAATAACGGCCTTATCGAGGCTTTTAAAGAGAATCTGGAGCTTCATGTAGAAGAAAGAGAAATTACCAAGACGGGCATACCGCGTGAGGTGGATAATTTACGTATTAAACCGCAAAAACAAAGGGGATTATATTATGTTACATATCATCCCGTCGGCGGTACGCCATCTATGGAGAATTTTCTTGCTCTTGCCAAAGCTGTCGTGGCCATTGATGGGGCTCAGTTCCGTTTAGGTGCCGAAGAAACGGCATATATTACGAACCTTACCGCTGATGAAGCGGAGCGCATTGCCGCGTTGACTGAAAGTGAAACGGCGCATACTGCCTTTGAAAAATCCGTTTCCTGTGTCGGCAGTACAGTCTGTCAGGTAGGCTTACGTGATTCGCACGGTCTGTTAAAAAATATTCTGGAAGCCGCCAAGCCCTATAATTTTGCCGACGGCGTTTTACCTCGTCTTTATATTTCCGGCTGTCCTAATTCGTGCGGGACTCATGAGACGGGTGTTCTCGGTTTCCAAGGCGCGGCGAAAAAAGTCGGTGATACGACGGTGCCGGCATTCGCCGTGCATATTGGCGGTTCCGATACCCTTTACCGTGAAGTTTTGGGACCGAAAGTTACCGTTATTACGTCAGAAAATATTCCTGAATTTATCGTTGAGCTGGGAAAAACAGTAGAAAACGCAAAAACCACGTTTAATGAATGGTACAGCGCTCATTCGAAAGAACTCTACGCTCTGGCGGAAAAATACGTATAAATAAGTAGTGAACGGTGCCTAAGGATATCTGTTAATACTTAAAAATACAGGGACCGTCCGCTTTAACGCAAGAAAACGGTGCAGTAAAAATCGCTGCACCGTTTTCTTATACATTGAAACGAAAATACGTTATGTCTCCGTCCTGCATAGGATACTCTTTTCCTTCAAGACGGACGAGTCCTTTTTCTTTAGCTGCCTGTTCACTGCCGCAGGCAATCAGATCATTGTAGGAAATGATTTCGGCGCGAATAAAACCGCGTTCCATGTCCGTATGAATTTTGCCGGCCGCTTTTTGTGCATGTGTGCCTTCGACAATGGTCCAGGCACGGACTTCATCGGCGCCGGCCGTGAAGAAATTGATAAGGCCTAAGAGCGCATAACTGGCTCTGATCAGTTTCGTTAAGCCCGCTTCGGGAAGACCGAGCTCTTTAAGAAACATAGCGGCCTCATTTTTCGGAAGTTCAGCGATCTCCGCTTCTATTTTAGCCGAAACGGCTACGACTTCGGCGTCCTCTTTCTCGGCAAATTCGATAACGCGCCGTACATGCGGATTTTCATCGGCAGCAGCAGCTTCCTCTTCAGAAACGTTGCAGACATAAAGGATCGGTTTGAGGATGAGCAAGTTGAGTTCTTTCAATAAAGGCAGTTCGCTTTCAGTGAGCTTTGCCTTGCGGACTGGTTCGCCGTTTTCAAGATAAGCCAAGACTTTTTCAAGAACGGCAAGCTCCGTTTTTGCATCTTTGTCGCCGCATTTGGCAATCTTAGTGAGACGGTCGGCGCGTTTTTGTGCCGTTTCCAGGTCGGCCAGGCAAAGTTCCGTATTGATGACGTCAATATCACGGAGCGGATCGACTGAGCCGGCAACATGCGTAATATTTTCATCCTCAAAGCAACGCACCACTTCGGCAATGGCGTCCGTTTCTCTGATATGACTGAGAAATTTATTACCCAGCCCCTCGCCCTTGGAAGCGCCCGAAACGAGGCCGGCAATATCAACGAAACGCATAACTGCGGGTACGACCTTCTTCGGGCAATACATGTTCGCCAAAATCTGTAACCGTTTATCCGGTACTTCTACGACGCCCACGTTCGGTTCAATAGTACAGAACGGATAATTGGCGGCTTCAGCCCCTGCTTCGGTAATAGCATTGAAAAGAGTACTCTTACCGACATTCGGCAAGCCGACAATGCTGACCTCAAGATTTGTGCTCATAACATCATCCTTATCGTTAAAATTAAATATAAGTAAAAATCTTCATACAATCATAAATTATAGCATAAAACCGCGCTCTTCGCTGAGAGATGAGGAGAGAAAAACATTTCCGGGATTCACGAAGTAAGTTCCGAAGAAAAGCCCCGCGACGACTGTCGGCGGGGCTGTGGCATATTTATAAAAGGTGAGAGCGAAGTTCCGCGTCGCTTTTAGTGGAAATCCAGGCAGGCGGGATATCAAAGACGGTGAACGCGCCTTTGGCGCCGTGTGAAGCCAGTCGATGCAAGCCGCGGGCATATGCCGTGAGGACGGAGCCTGTAAATTCAGGATTGCTGTCCAGTTTCAAACTGTATTCGATAACGTGGCTCGTACCTTTTGTACTTTCTCCGCTGCGCATTACGAATCCGCCGTGGGGAATACCCTTATGATCGCGGTCCAGTTCTTTCTGAGAGATGAAATGAACTGCTGTTTCATAACCGACGAAGTAGTTTTCCATTGTTTTGATTTCTTCTTCGATTTTAGCCTTGTCCGCATTTTCGGCAGCGACGACATAGCAGTCGCGGAGATGTGCTTCCTGAGCGGTAACTTCCGGTGTTTCACCGCTGCGGATGGCATTTAAGTAGGCCTCTTTAGGTACTGTGTATTGGCGGGCGTCGAGAACTCCTTCAATACGGCGGATCGCGTCGGAGTGCCCCTGGCTTACGCCGCGGCCCCAAAAGGTATACGTTTTGCCTTGCGGCAGGATAGATTCCGCAAAGACACGCTGTAAGGAGAACATGCCCGGATCCCAGCCGCAGGAGATGAGAGCTGCTGTGCCGCCTTCTTTAGCCGCCTTGTCGACAGTAGTAAAGTGTTCCGTAATACGCGGATGCGTATCGAAGCTGTCGATGCAGACGAAATCTCTGGCTACTGCAGGCGTCTGAACGATTAAATCCGTTGCCGATCCGCCGCATAATATCATGACATCGATTTTTCCCTTAAAATCTTTCATTTGATTCATTGTATATACAGGAATGCCGCTTACTGTCTGTAAATCATTGCGACGGGAGAATACAGCGACCAATTCCATGTCCGGCTGTAACTGAACGGATGCTTCCGCGCCACGGCCCAGGTTACCGTAGCCGACGATGCCGATGCGAATTTTACTCATTGAGATGCCTCCTAATAAAATATAATGACTCTTTCAGCTGTTCGGATTATATTGTACCATACAGCGTATCCTTTTTATATGGACTCAGAACGTTAAATTCTTTATTCTCTCGACGGCTTCTGTCGTGTCCGCACGGGAACCGAAGGCGGTGAGCCGCATATACCCTTCGCCGTGCGGGCCGAAACCGCTGCCCGGGGTCGTAACGACAGCTGCACGTTCCAAAAGAAGATCAAAAAAATCTCCGCTTTTCATGCCTTGCGGTGTCTGTACCCAGGCGTAGGGAGAATTGGCAGCGCCGTAAACGGTATAGCCCGCTTCCGTAAGACCGTTGCGAATGGTATGCGCGTTTTCCATATAATAGTCTATATCGGCACGGCACTGTGCCCGGCCGGCCGCTGAGTAATACGCTTCGGCGGCTCGCTGAATGATATACGGCGTGCCGTTGAAGAACGTGCATTGACGGCGGTTCCACAGGGAATTCAAGGTAACAGGTTCTCCCGCTTTGGTATAGGCTTTACAGGTCCGCGGCACGATAATATAGGAACAACGCATGCCCGTGAAGCCGGCACATTTGGAATATGAACGAAGTTCAATGGCAACTTCGTTTGCTCCGTCGATTTCATATATGCTGTGCGGTATATCGGCCTCCGTTATGTATGTTTCATAGGCCGAGTCGTAGATGAGGACCACTTTATTTTCCCTTGCATATGTTACCCAGGCGGACAATTCCTCGTATGACATCGCCGTACCGGTGGGATTGCTCGGATTGCAAAGGTAAACGATATCAACTTTTTCTGCAGGCGGCTGTGCTTTAAAACCGTTTTCCGGTGTGCACGGCAAGTAGACCACGCCGTCATAACGTCCTGTTTCAGCATGATACCTGCCTGTGTGACCGGTAATGACATTGGAATCCAGATAAACCGGATAAACCGGATCGGCTACGGCGAATTTCAAGTCCGCGCCGAAAAGATCTTGAATGCAGGCGACATCCGTTTTTGCACCGTCGCCGATAAATACCTCGTCCAGCTCAAGTGATACACCGCGTGTTTCGTAATCGCCCTTGATGATAGCGGCTCTTAAAAACTCATAGCCTTGTTCAGGCCCGTAACCGCGGAACGTTGCCGCACTGCCCATTTCAGCGGTTGCCTTGTGCATGGCGTCTATAATGGCCGGGGCAAGGGGACGTGTCACGTCGCCGATGCCGAGTCGAATAATACGACGTTCGGGGTGACGTTGTTCGTAAGCGGTTACCTTTTTAGCGATCGTTGCAAAAAGATAAGTACCCGGAAGTTTTGCATAATTTTCATTAACATGAGCCATGGAACGGGCCTCCTTAGAGTTTCCTTATAAAATAATTACTTATTTTACTACAGCCGATTTCTGTTGAAAAGACGAGAAGGAAAAAACGTGAAAATTAGAGCCCCTTTTCTATTAATAAAGGAATTTCATAGGATACAATATCGCTCTATTGCCATATAAAGAGGAAGCAGACGGTAACAGGGAAGTTATGCGTCTCCGGTATTCCTATGATATAATAAACGGCAGAATCAAATGTCCCGCAGGAGAAAAAACAACCGAGGTGCGCAGCTGTTAAAGATATTTTTACAAAAGGTAAAGGAACGATATCACTTGTCCCGTTGCGGTGAGCCGGTTCGTATGGAGGCGCCGTGTCTCTATGTTGATAAAGGGCGTAAATTTGCCGTTTGGAATATGCCTGATAAGACTTTTGAATTTGCGGCTGAACGTGTGCGGGAAGAAGCGGGACAACGGTCCTTTGGCGATTATGATTGTCGTGCTACCCGCTCATGGAGCGAATTCGTGAAAAATTATTGAAATGGAGAGGGCCGTTGACGAGCGGGTTTGTGAAATTATTAAATACGGTGCGTACAGCGTGATAAAAGAAAAACGTAAGCTTGTTCTTTGGAAGCGTGTTATATTGAGTAGCGCATTGACGAAAGTGAACAGAATAATTTGGTTCTTATATTATTTAGGTGTGCCTATAAGTCCGGTGAAGGGTATAATTTACGCTGTAATTGAGAACGGTCAAGCCGGCTCTGAGCGCAGCGGTATTGTTACCGTTTAGGTTTTACTTTTATTCATTTTAAAACGGAGTTCTTGCTGAATCATCATATAGGCCGAGAGCGGTGGGAAGAAGGCGGTAACCCTTTCACGGGCGGTGTATAATGAATATATAATATATACTTTGCAATAAAGACCGTTTGAGAAAGCCTTTCGTCAGAGGAGAAAAGAGATGCATACACATATCGCTTCGGATTTGCGTAAGATTATAGAAGAAGGGTTGCGGCAGAAACGTTTTTTAACGTTTGCCGGACTGTCACAGCGGGAAGCGGCTCAGCTTGTACCGGCACAGAAGCTCGATGAGATTGCGACGGCCATAGCTGCAACTACAGGAGCGGACGGACGTTTTGACATTTTGCCCGTGACGGATTTATTGAAGGAAACTGTGGAAGCACTGAACAATGAACCGCCTTGCGGTTGGCTTCGCTATTGTTATTATTATATTTTGGCACAGATTTATCCGGAAAATGTGGCTTACTGGACGGATGATCATATTGAAGAAGTACTGAAGGATGATCATATTTACAAAACGGGACGGGCTTTGGTGCTGCAGATTCTGCGTTCTCTTTTTCGCTATGAAAAGCTTTATTTGCCCTTTGCACCGACCAGAGAAATGCACTTTCTCAGCGCAGAGGAAATTATTCGAAACGATTTTAATCGCGAATATTTACGTCTTCGTGAAATCAGTACAGACTTATATATTTATGAATTTATGCGCATCGGCTGTACAATTACCCCTTTCGACACACTCGGACATGTTTGCGGCGTTCATTATGTATCCACCTTTACGGCACGGCAGCTCTATCGTGCCGGTGTCCCCGTCGATATCGGTCTCGTTTCCGGTGCCGCCGCCACTCATGATATCGGCAAATACGGTTCTAAAAAAAGTGAAGAGCGGCGTGTTCCATATTTGCATTATTTCTATACGGATCTTTGCTGCCGCCGTATGGGTATTCCCGCAATCGGACATATTGCGGCGAACCATTCCGTGTGGGACCTGGAACTGGAAAATCTGTCTGTCGAAGCGCTTCTGCTTATTTATGCGGACTTCCGCGTTAAGAGTGAGCGCGTGGACGGTAAAGAAATTGTTCGTTTTTATACTCTTGCCCAGGCATTTAACGTTATTTTGGACAAGCTTGATAATGTGGACGAAAAGAAAAAGCATCGTTATCAGAAAGTCTATGCCAAGCTGGCGGACTTTGAGTCTTATATGAAAGAGATGGGCGTAGAAACGGATTTGCCCGCCGATTTTGCGGACGAACCGGCCGTGCGTACGAAAAAGAAACGCCCTGAAGCGGTTTTGCTTGAAGGCGAAGAAGTAGTTGATGCTCTGTCATATGCGGCAATTGACCATAATATCGAGCTCATGAATATTTTCCAGAAGGAGAATAAATTTTCCCGCCTCGTTGAAGCGGCACGAAGTGAACGCAGTTGGAAAAACGTGCGTAATTATATCGGCACATTTGAAGAATATTCAACGTATATGACAGAGCAGCAAAAGCTGATGACCCTGCAGTACCTTTATGAAGTGCTCACCTATAAAGACGTGGATATCCGCATGCAGGCGGCACGCCTTATGGGCGTTATTGTCGCTAAGTTTACGGAACATTACTCCAAAGAACTGCCTGAAGGAGTTACACTGCCGGGGAAAAAAGTGACCGGCGTTTCTCTCTTTGCGCACTATCTTTCTATCATTATCAAACCCGGCTGGCGCTTTACGTACCAGCACAGGCTCTGGATATCTTATTGCCTGGGGCCTTTTGTGCAGGCGGCGCTGCAGAATTGCGACGACGGCGAGCGGACGGCGTATATCGCATTCCTGCAGACCTACTATGAGCGCACAAATTATCAAAGTGAAATATGTATTGTTCTGCTTACGGCACTGATGGAAATTGAAGCGGTCCATGTAGAACCGTCATTTCTCGAAAGGGCGCGTACATTTACGGCGGCGGCCTTGCACAGTGATGACCGTCATGTTTGCGTGGCGGCGTTACGCTGCAAGGAACATCTTTTTGACGACTATGCTGAAGAAAGGTATTTCGCGGATTTACTGGATCTGTTGGAACTTCCTCATGATGAAGAAGCATTTGCCGAACGGGAGGGTCTTCTCTTTTTAGATAACTTAAAAATGGGAACGCATTGGGTTGTGAAAGAGGCCAATATAGAAATCCTCCTTCATTATCTCCAGGCATTGCCTGACAGAAGCAGCGTGATGCATTTGGGAACGCATTTGACCAACGTTCTGAAAATGAGTGAGAATCCTTTCGTACAGCGTGCTGCCGGCGCGGCCCTGTTGCGTGTATCTCATTATATGACCTATACACAGCGCAATGAAATTGCCGTGGAATTGTTTAACGGTTTGGAATTGGGGGACCTTCGTATTTCTCAATACGTGCCCGAATATTTAGGCCGTATTATTCTTCAGCTGGAACCGCGGGAATTGGATGAATGTATTAATACGCTGGAAACGCAAATTCTCGCTGCCTCCACACAGGTTGCGTCATCCATGATTCATACGGTAGGCGTCATGCTCGGCAATTTTCGCGAGTTCTCCGAACGATTTCCGGAAGATGAGGGGAATAATCTGCGAAAGCGTCGTCTCCTTTACGTCATGATCAAGGCTTATGCGCATTATGACAAGGAACTCAGCCGTGACGCATTCCGGCATATGGGGCGGTTTATTTTTGCCAATCCCGATTTAACATTGGCGGAAGTGGATTTTCTTTTTATTCATTCATATAAGAAAATTCTTATTCTCCTGGCTGAAGAACGGGAAGAGCCGCTTGATTTTTACAGTAATGCGGCCGTACTGAACCATATTTACCGCTATATAGGCATCCATCAATTCATTACGGGCCCCTTCCCGTTTGAGAAGAAACGCAAAGTTTGCTTTTATCCGGGCACGTTTGACCCGTTCAGTCTCGGGCATAAAGCCGTCGCCGTACGCATTCGTGATCTCGGGTTTGACGTATATTTGGCTCTTGATGAATTTTCATGGTCAAAACATACGCAGCCGCGGTTGATGCGGCGTAAGATCATGAACATGTCGACAGCCGATAAAGAACACATTTATCCGTTTCCTGACGATATTCCCATCAATATGGCGAATCCTGCCGATTTAAAACGTTTAAAAGCGATATTTGCAGATCGGGAGCTTTATATTGCCGTAGGCACGGACGTCATCAAAAATGCGTCCGCCTATAAGAACGAACCGACGGAACATTCCATTCATACGATTAATCACATCGCTTTTGAGCGGGAAACACGGGAGAATCACTATTTGAACAGCGATGCTCCCTACCCTATCCAAGGAGAAGTGGTGCCGCTTTTACTTGATAAATTCTATGAGGATATCAGCTCTACGCGTATCCGTGAAAATATTGATTTAAACCGTGATATATCAAACCTCATTGATGCAGTGGCACAAAGCTTTATCTACAAAAATAACCTTTACCTTCGTGAACCGGCGTATAAGCATGTTTTTGAAGCAAAAGATATGAGTGTCGGCACGTATAAGGCGAGAGGGCATGAGAGCTTATGGCCTATTCAGGAAAAACTGGTTACCTTGGGATATAAAACGGAAAATGTGGAAGAATACATAGAGAAAGGGAATGTCCGTACCCTTTACATAGACAGTGCCGACAAGAATAAAGAAATTATTGCCTACGCGGCGGCGCATCATGTAGGAACCCGTGATTTACACGGCGAGTTCGGCGATGCTGCGGTTGTCTCGCACATTCGTACCGTGTCTGAAGGCAGCGTTGCTTCTATAGGCTTTATTTATGCCGATACGTCCTCGGCCATTGCCAATATTTGGGAAATTATTATTACTGAACTCATGTCGGAGCTCATTGCCCGTGATTACGCCTATGCCGTATATCACCCTGTGGATAAGGGGGGATATGATGAGGCCGTTTTAAGAGCGCTCCAGGATCAGGGGTTTCGTGATATTGCGCCGGATCGTGCCGGGGCGCCTGTTTACGCAGCCAGCTTAAAGGCCCCGGTTGTGCTTTTCCGGGATGTGGAAACTGTTTTGAAGAATCCGTTTAATAAAAACGAGTGTATTTCGGATGCTCTTGATAAGGCCCATAAACGACTTCTTTCGGCAATGCGCCATATTTATCCGGGTAAGCTTATTCTTTCTTTCAATACGAGTGTCGTGCACAATAAGATCATCAAGAAGGCCGTACAATTGAACGGCGTCTCGATTACTCGCGATGAACAACGACGTTATGGCCCGTACATGTCCGTCCCCTTCGGTAAGACTCTGAGCGATGTGCTCGTGCCCAATACAGTGACGAAGGCGCTGCATATAGAAAAATATTTCAACCGTTCCGTGGAAGGGTTTACGATGGCGGAATCATGCCACTATTCGTCTGTCGATAATCAGGTAAGGACCATTAAATCCTTCAATAGACCCGTTATTCTTATAGATGACCTGCTGCACAAAGGATACCGCATGCAAATGCTGGCGCCCCACTTGGAAAAAAACGGTATTGACGTCAGGGCCGTTTTAACCGGCGTCATGACCGGTCGTGCCATGGATATGATGACGGAAAAAAGGATAAAGACGGAGAGCGCATACTTTTTGCCGACCTTGGAAGTATGGCTCAATGAACGGGACTGCTATCCCTTCCTGGGAGGGGACAGCATAGTGAGCGTTACCTGATTACGACGGTCAGGATTCCAATCCTTTTATCAATCTTGTCTTACCGTACGTGAAGCCGGGCTTTGTCGGCGGCGGTGATGATGATGCGGCGTATACATATTCCATGATTTGTTTGCAGAATGCCCGCGACATTATGGAAGCATTGCAGCAGGAATATCAACGTATATTTGAAAAGAGACTGACTTTGAAACGGCTTGGCGAAGTTGTGACACCCTTGCGTATTCCCGATATGGATGTAGGCGTCATATTCGATGAAAACATGAATCCGTCACGCTTTATTGAAAATGATATAGAACGGCTGATCCGGCTGCGTTGGAAGCGCAAACAATCGCAGAAACGGAGCGGGAAGGAGGCGGAATAAATGTTTATTCACGATCTGCCCGGTGAAATCGGCGTGGCTGAAGCGGTGCCTTTGGAACCTTCGCCGCTGCCGCCGCGGAAAGTGAGGCTTCACATTGTTGCCCTCGGCGATGTGGGGGCGACTATGCTTATAGGACTGCGCCTTCTCGGCGGTGATGTCATTACAAGCTGCGGCATATATGATCTTAACCGGAAAAATTTGGAACGTTTGGAAATGGAAATCAATCAAATTCAGTACCCTGACGGTGAAGGGGACCTGCCGGCTGTCGAAATCATAACGGAAGACAGGTTGTTTGATTGTGATGTATTCGTATTCTGCGCTACAAAAGGCATTCCTCCCGTCGGTTCCGACTGTGATGTACGCATGGCTCAGTTTGCGGCCAATCGCGGTTTAGCCGTGTATTTTGCGGAGATGGCGGCACGAGCATGTTTTAAAGGATTGGTCTGTATCGTCTCCGATCCTGTGGATCCTCTTTGCAAGGCTTTTTTACAGGTATCCGGCCTGCGAGCTTCTCAGATTCAGGGATTCGGTCTTGGCGTGATGAACGGACGAGCCAGATATTACGCCTGTAAAGATGGTCGCTTTGCCTCATACTTGACGGAAGGCCGTGTTTACGGCCCGCACGGCGAAGACCTGGTCGTTGCCAACAGTCTGGCGCAATATGATGATTCCTTGTCGCGGGATTTAACGACATTGGTCGTGCGGGCTAATATTGCTGTCCGTAATTTGGGCTATAAACCTTATATTGCGCCGGCTTTTTCGTCTGCCGCCATTTCTGTTATTCTTGCTTTGCGGGGCAGCTGGCACTATGGTTCGATCTGGCTCGGCAGCCGCTCGGAAGGGGCTTTCCTCGGCGTGCGCAATCGATTTTATGACGGACGTGTGGAATATGAAGATGTGCCCGTGCCTCCGGCGTTATATAAACGAATTAAAAAGGCCTATTTGAACCTCTGCAAGCTTTCGTGAAGGAGGCCGTTGCGCATGGTCTATCTTATTCGTATAACATGTGAGGGCTCCGCGTCGGCAGCACGCCTTGACGGAGTACTGAAGCGCGTATTACCCCCGGGAGAGTATGTAGAAATAACCGGTCCGGAAGGGTTGTTGACAATTAAAGATAAGCTGCGCGGACAGGTCTGCATCTTTACGGTTTCCCTGGGACCGGGTGGTATGAATGAGGAATACAGGCGGCTTATTGCGGCTCTTTATACGTCTCCGCAGTTACTGGAAGGTGTTTGCGGCGGTATTGTTATTGACGGACCGGACGAGCTTTTTACCAAAAAGATCGGCAGAGAGCTCCTGTTTATCGCTAATCGGGCGGGGTGTTTGTTTCCCGGCAAACCTCTTGTCGAGGCGACGGGATCGCTTCGCAATTTTAATGTACAGGCCCGCCTGTTGCAATCAAGCCCTGCCGAGGCCTATAAAACAGCGGTAGAACAACTTGTTGGAAAGGCCGTCGCCTTGACACGGAAGCCCCGGGAGAAATTTGATAAACAACACCTGCTTGTTCTGCATGCGAGCAGTCGCGCCACGTCTAATACATTGCTGCTCTGGAAAATAGTCAGATCTCATTTGTCGCGGAGAACAGAAATAGAAGAAATTTCTTTGCGTAACGGCGAACTGGTCGATTGCCGGGGCTGCAGCTATGAAACGTGTTTGCATTTCGGCGAAAAAGGGGACTGTTTTTACGGCGGCCTGATTGTGGACGAGGTATATCCGGCTGTTAAGAAATGCCATGCCTTATTATTGATTTGCCCCAATTATAATGATGCCGTCGGCGCCAATATGACGGCTTTCTTCAATCGCCTGACTGCTCTTTTTCGGACGGACTTCAAAGAATTTGCGTCAAAACGGGTTTATGCGCTTGTCGTGTCCGGATACAGCGGCGGAGATATTGTTGCCGAGCAGATTGCCGATACCATGAGCTGTAATAAAAATTTTATTTTACCGCCTCATTTCGCTCTTGTGGAGACGGCAAACGAGCCGCGGAGTATTCTCGCCTGCCCGGGGATAAAGGAGCGGGCGGCAGCCATGGCTGTGAGAATAGAGGGTGATTTTTCAGAGCCTGCATGCAATTAAAGGTTTTCAGCGGTATACATTTGTACTATAATAAACTGGTACTAATTTGTATTATCAGTTATATATATAAGGAGTGGTACTGAATGAGATTTACAGACGATTTGAAGTCTCGTGTGGCCAAAGCACAGAAAAAAATTGTATTGCCGGAAACAGACAGCCGTCGCGTACTTAAGGCTGCGGAACGTGTTTTGGCGGAGGGGTTTGCCAAGATCGTCCTGGTAGGCAATGAAGAACAGATTCTTAAAGATGCCGAAAAATTCCAGATTCGCTTGGACGGTGCTGAAATTGTAGATCCCTCTACGTATGCGCGCTTGGATGAATTATGCCGGTACTTCGCGAAGAAGCGTGAAAAGAAAGGCATGACGGTAGAAAAAGCCCGCGAAATCATGACGAACAACTATACTATGTTTGCTTGCGGCCTCGTCGTTCTCGGCGACGCTGACGGCGTTGTTTCCGGCGCGGCAACGACATCGGCCGATGTTATCCGTGCAGGTCTTCAGGTTGTCGGCCCGAAACCGGGAAATAAAACGGTTTCTTCCGCCTTTATTCTGATTACGAACACGCCGCAGTACGGTGATAACGGTATTCTTGTCCTCGGTGATTGCGGCGTTATTCCCGATCCGACATCGGAACAGTTGGCGGATATTGCCGTGATGTGCGTGGACCGGGCTCGCCGCACCGTTCAGATTACAGACCCGAAGGTCGCTATGCTTTCGTATTCCACGAAAGGCAGTGGCAGCGGCGGATCCGTAGATATAGTCCGTGAGGCTGTGGAAATTTTAAAATCCCGTCACGTGGATTTCGATTTCGACGGTGAAATTCAGGCCGATGCGGCGATCGTGCCGGCCGTAGGCGAACATAAAGCCCCGGGTTCCAAGGTTGCGGGTCATGCAAATGTACTTGTTTTCCCCACGTTGGATGCTGCTAATATCGGATATAAGCTGGTGCAGCGGTTTGCTAACGCGACGGCTCTCGGACCGTTGGTACAGGGGCTGGCTAAACCGGTCCTTGACCTCTCCCGCGGCTGCTCGACCGAAGATATTGCCGATGTCGTTGCGGTTTGCTGCTCCGATGCTATTGCTGTTGATAAAGAAACGGCCACTAATGCATAACATATGTTTTAAAATCGGATTCGGGCTTTTGTCCGGGTCCGATTTTCTTATTGGCACCTTGCGTGTAGGCAGGCCGAAAATATGATAAAATAAAAATTGTATTTTGCGATTTTATAAAGAGAAATTTGCCGTGTCGGGCAGCTTCTTGTTTTGGCAGCGATACGTTTCTGTATACAGAAACGTATCCCGGGGAACTCCTGCTGTGGAGTATTTTTGATAAAGGGTTGAAGGACGGTTGTTTGGAAAAAGAACCGGCACAAGCCGAACGGGGCGCCAATACACGGCCTTGTTTTTACGGCTGTAATCGATGCGATAGTTGCGGAGGTCACGGTGACGACGCGAAGACATAGGGAGAAAACGATAGTCTGGGAAGAAAGTATCCGCCTCGCGGCAGCGGGGCTGCGGCATGGTTTTACGGAACGGGCCGGCGGCGTAAGTGTCGGCGTATATGGGTCGCTTAACCTCTCTCTTGATGTCGGTGATACAGTAGGCGATGTCCTGGAGAACCGTCGCCGTTTCTGTGAGGCTGTCGGTTGTGATATACTGCGCTTAACAACGGCTTGTCAGGATAATGAGGCGCATATCGTCGCGGTCGGCCCCCGTGAAGCCGGAGCCGGCGCAGGCAGTCGGCACGATGCGTTGGCGCGGACAAAGGCATTGATGACGGACCGGGCGGATACGCCTCTGTTCCTTTGTGCGGCAGACAGCGTCCCCCTAGTCCTGTTTGATGACGAGTACGAAGCCGTCGCTGTTGCTGTTTGTGATATCATGGCTCTTGAGCAAAACCTGGCCGGTAAGGTTGTCACTGCCATGAATATTGTTTACGGCAGCCGGTGTGAGCGCCTGCGCGCCTATATAGGGCCTGCTGTCTCGCCGGTTCATACTACCGTGGGCCGGGCGATTGCCGAAACCCTGATTGGAACGGTACAGCGGAAGACGGGGATTTTGCAGAAGAAAGGCGAAACTGTTTACGCCGATCTGAAATATCTGGCCGTGCGGCAAATGGTGGAGGCCGGTATGGATATAAGCCGCTTCGATATAAGTAAGAACTGCACTTATGAATCGGCGGAACGCTTCTTCTCTTCCCGTCGCAGCGGCGGCATATGCGGCCGTAACGCTGTCTTTGCACTGTTGACATAAAAGCTTTTAAAAAATACTGGTAATTACAGACGCAAATATATATAATGGATACGTATAAGTTTTTTTTTATGACAGGGGGAAATTGCTTGATCAGAGAGAATCTCGAAAGCGTTCGCAAGCGCGTTGCCGCCAGTGCGGAACGTGTCGGCAGAACAGACCCTATTACATTGGTGGCCGTTACAAAGAATCATCCCGTTGAAGAGCTGATGGAGGCTGTAGCCGCAGGGGTGACGGATGTCGGTGAAAATCGTGTCCGGGAAGCATTGAGTAAGCAGGAATCTTTCCCCGACAATCATGTAATATGGCACCTTATCGGTCATTTGCAAACAAATAAGGTAAAACAGGCTGTTGCGCATTTTGACCTCATTCATTCTGTTGACTCTGTACATTTGCTGGAAGTAATAAATAAAGAGTCCGGGAAAATCGGCAAGGTCCAAGATATACTGTTACAGGTAAATGTTGCCCGTGAAGAAAGCAAGACGGGCATGGCCGTGGAAGTATTTCCGGAAATATGTCGGCGTGCGGCTGAATTGGAGTATGTTCGTGTACGGGGGCTTATGTGTATGGCACCGAATTTTGAGAATAGTGAAGATGCACGCCCCATATTCCGTATAGCCGATGCCTTGTATGAGGATATGAAAGATAAATTTCCGAACGGTCAGGTCCGATGTTTATCGATGGGCATGACTCATGATTTTGAAATAGCGATTGAAGAAGGCGCAAATATCGTCCGCGTCGGTACGGCTATATTCGGGCCGCGAAATTACTAAGGAGGATTTTATCATGGGATTGAAAAGTTTATGTCAACAGGTAGTTAATAGTGTGGGAGGCCTCAACGAAGACGACGAGTTCGAAACAGATGAAGAATTCGAAGACGAAGAGGACCTTGATGAGGTACAACCGGCACGTCGCCATATTGCAGCACCCCGGCGTTCTTCCCTGGGAAGTTCACAGGCTGACCGTCCGTTAAAAATGATGATCGTTGAGCCGGAAACCTTTGATGATTCTCAGAATATTGCCGATTACTTGCGTGAACGCAAGCCTGTCGTTATCAATTTTGAAAACACGCCGGCCGATGTGTCCAAACGGGTTGTTGATTTTATCAGCGGAGCAACGTATGCGCTTGACGGCAATATTCAAAAAGTGGGGAAGGATATTTTCCTTTGCGTGCCCAGCAATGTGTCCGTTGATCACGGTAAACGTGAATACGGCGATTTTACGGCACAACTGGCTTGGAAAACAGCGGCTGATGAATCCGAACAACCTCGGTCTTAAGGTGATTGTCGCGTGAAGAACAGAGACAATATTATTCGATATTATAAGGGAACCGATAACGGCGCGCTGGCGGCCCGGCTCATCGATCTCGCCGACAGTACGGACAAAGGCCGCCCTTATGCGGTAAGTGAATTTGTATCGCCCGGCGCCGTGCAAATCGGGGAGACTGTCAGCGCTCATGCGGCGACGCTTGTCCTACGGGTTAACGGCGGTTATGAAGGCGCCGAACGGGTCAAATTATGTTTTATCCGCAACGATTATGAAGGGTCCGTCGATTTCGGGCTCACGGCCTGCCGTATTACCTGGGATGCGCGTTATCGCCTGCTGGGGCATCGCGATGTTTTGGGGGCGCTTATGAGTCTCGGTATCGATCGCGGCCGTTTCGGCGATATTATTATGCATGAAGACGGTGCCGTTATCCTGGTGGATACGAAACTGTTGCCATATTTACAGCAGAATTTAGGAAAGATCGCTATGGTTTCCGTTACGATTTCGGAAGTGCCTGTCGCTTCTATTCCGCCCCGCCGGGAAAAAATAAAAGAAATTAAGACAACCGTTGCGTCGTTGCGGCTTGATGCCGTCGTTTCGTCGGGATTCGGCATTTCTCGTACAAAAGCGGCGGAAGCGATTAAAGGCGAACGGGTTCAGGTCAACTGGCAGCCTGCCAAAGGAGCGTCTCAGGAAGTCGGCACCGGTGCAGTTATTTCACTGCGCGGCAAGGGCCGGATGGAACTTGCCGAAGTGACGGGCACGTCGCGCAAAGGGCGGACCGGCGTTTTATTAAGACGCTACATGTAGGTCTTACTACAGTTAGGAGGAAATTTACATGTTGACACCTATGGATATTCATAATAAAGAATTCAAGAAGGGCTTTCGCGGTTACGCTGAAGAGGATGTAGACGCTTTTATGGAAAGTCTTGCAGCAGATTATGAAAAGGTATATCGTGAATACTGTGAACTGAAAGAACGCTGTGAATCATTACAGGATAAACTGTCTCAGTATGAAAAGATGGAAGCGACCATGAACAGCACCCTTATGCTGGCGCAGCAGACCGCTGAAAATGTAAAGGTTGCCGCTCGTAAAGAAGCGGAGCTCATTTTGCAGGAAGCGGAAAACAAAAAGAAGCAGATGGTTGATGAAACGGCGCTCAATATGCAGACGACACAGCAGGAATTGGATACATTAAAAGCACAGGCTAACGGTTTCCGCGCTAAATGCAAAGCTATCCTGACCAGCCAGCTGCGGCTTTTGGACGACATGGTGCTTGAAGATGCAGCGGCTGAAGAAGCCGCTCCTGAAACGACAGCGGACGTACAGGAAGAAGATAATTGAGAACAAATGCGACATGATATGCTCTCTATGCGGCGTAAGGGTATTGCGTTGCCGGAGAGTATATTTTTTATAAGACGGAGAAATGTATGAAAAAGTTTATAGTAGCAACTGTGATGACCGTACTTATCGGTATTTGTACGGCAAGTGCATATAATCCGTATGCCCCCAATCCTTTTGATACGATGGAAAAAAACTCTTGGGAGTATATATACGTAAAGGAGCTGACCGATGCCGGACTGACCGGCGCGACGAAAGATAAAATCAGTCCGGCATACAGGTTGACGCGGTATGAAATGGCCCAAATGATTGCTGCGGCCGTTGAAAACAGAGATAAGGCGACTGCTGAAGAACGGGCTAAAATCGATAAGCTGGCTGAGGTATTTTCCGATGATTTACAGTATGTTGTGACAAAACGGAATACAACAAACGATAATCAGGGCGGGATTACTTTTGAGCGGCGCACAAAGGGAACACAACAACCGAATCGTGAATAAGATAAAACTGGTGGCGCTGGATTTGGATGATACGCTGCTGCGTGATGACGGTACCGTTTCGGAACGTACGGTAACCGCCCTGCGTAAGGTTCGTGAAGAAGGAATTATGACGGTTATCGCTACAGGCCGCATGTATGCAACCGCTAAACCGTATGCAGATGTATTGAAGTTGGGAAATATACCGCTCATACTCTTTTCAGGAGGGCTTATTCAATTGTCCGAGACGAAAGAAAAGCTTTTTGAACGCCCTCTTTCTGTTGATGCGGTGACTAAAATAAATGCCATGGCGGAGACGAACGGTTGGACGGTACAGACGTATATAGATGATGCGCTCTATGTGAGAGCAAGGAATGAACTGGTCCGGGCTTATGAAGAGCATACCGGTATTCGCGCCGTTGCCTGTGCGACAGCTGAACGGATTCCGCGGGGCAAAGCTAATAAGATGCTTGCGCTCGGTACTGCCTCAGCGCTGAATACCGTACAGCAGCGTATCCTTGCCGACTTCGGCAAGGACGTGGAGGTTCTTTTTTCCAGACCTGCTTATCTGGAGATAGTAGCCGCCTGCACATCCAAGGGAAGAGCATTGGAAGCGCTGTGCGGGTATTACCGTATTCGTCTTTCTGAAACGGTGAGTTTCGGTAACGGCGAAAATGATACGGCGATGTTAAAGGTTGCCGGTTTTTCTGTTGCTGTCGGTAATGCCGTGGATGAAGTAAAAGACGCGGCTTCATACGTAGCCCCGACAAATAATGAAGATGGTGTGGCCGAAGCTTTAGAACGATTCGTTTTATAATGGAGGGAATCTCTTATGGAACAGTTTCATTTAATCATCATCACGGGTCTGTCCGGCGCCGGTAAGAGCCATGCACTGCAAATTTTGGAGGACATGGGGTATTTCTGCATTGATAATATACCGCCTGCTCTTATTCCCGAATTTGCTTCTATCTGTGCCCAAAGCGGCAGTGAGCGCGTACGCCACGTAGCGGTCAGTGCCGGTATCGGTGATGACGCCTATCTGGGCGGCCTGCGGCAAGCGGCGGCGGATATGCGCGGTAACGGCATATCCTGCGAGATTGTATTTATGGAAGCATCGGAACGGACATTGATCAGCCGTTATAAAGAAATGCGTCGGGTTCACCCGTTTGCTACACAGGGGCGCATCAGCAAGGGAATAGAAGTCGAACGTTCACGTTTTGCCGAATTGCGGCGACATGCCGATGTTATCCTCGATACGACGGGGTTATCCGTAAAAGAACTGAAAGAAGTGCTTCAGAAAAAATATGCTATCCGCGGTAAAGAAGATGTTTTTTCCGTTACTGTCGTTTCCTTCGGATTTAAATTCGGTATTCCCATTGATGCGGATATTGTCGAAGACGTTCGTTTTTTACCGAATCCCTATTATATCGAGGCACTGCGCCATTCGTCGGGGCGTGTGCCGGCAGTACGCAATTATGTGGAAGCTGCGGATGTGACGACGGAATTTAAAAAGAAATGGTTTGATTTTATCGATTTTCTTCTGCCTTATTATAAGGCGGAAGGTAAGGGCCAACTCGTTATTGCTGTCGGTTGTACAGGCGGTATGCATCGCAGTGTAGCCATGGCGGAAGCTATGTACAGGCATTTGCGTGACCGGGGAGTTCCCGTAACCATCGAGCATCGAGACATGGATAAGAATGAAGTGGAATGTGATGCTCCCGGTTATGAAGGGGAAGAGTGATAGGGGAGATTACTAATGAAACTTTTCAGATGGCTGCGGCCGGGTGTACACGTGAAGAGGTGGCTTTTTCTCTTCGGTATCGGTATGATGATAACCAGTTTCGGCTTGATACTGACATTTAATTACGAATGGATCGGTGCGCTTGAAGAATGGACCTTCCGTATGCTTTATGAGGCAACGGGCCATTACAACTATACCGTACTCGCTTCTCTCGGTATTGTCGTACTTCTTTCGGGTGTTTTCATTATGGGGTGGGCCACGCGGAAACTTATCCGTACAATGTTGGCGATTGTCATGCCGAATGAATCGGGGAATTTCAGTGATCTTATACTTGAAAACCTGAAATTATCCAAGGGCCCGAAGGTTGTCGTTATCGGCGGCGGGACCGGGTTATCCGTCCTCTTACGAGGACTGAAGAACAAGACATACAATTTGACGGCTGTAGTTACCGTTGCCGATGACGGCGGTTCGTCCGGCCGTATACGTCAGGATTTGGATATGATTGCTCCGGGCGATCTGCGTAATTGCCTTGTCGCCCTGGCTGATAAAGAAGGGCTTATGGAAAAACTCTTCGCTCACCGTTTCGGCGGTTCCGGCGGTTTGTCGGGCCACAGCTTCGGCAATCTCTTTATTGCCGCGCTCATTGAAGTTCTGGGCGATGTGGAAGGTGCCATGAATGCAACCAGTAAAATTTTAAAGGTTCGCGGCAATGTTATTCCTTCATCGGCGGAAACGATTTTGCTGAATGCTGAAATGACGGACGGTACTGTCGTTCGGGGAGAGTCGCAGATTCCTTTGGTAAAAGGGAAAATCAAGCGCGTTTTTACGACTCCCGCCGACCCTAAGGCCGTTACTTCGGCAGTAGAAGCCGTTCGGCAAGCTGATGCCATTGTCCTGGGGCCGGGCAGTCTTTACACCAGTATTATGCCGAATCTGCTTATTCCGGATATAGGCAAAGCGATCATTGAAAGTGAAGCTAAGAAAATTTATATTTGCAATGTAATGACGCAGCCCGGGGAAACGGACGGCTACAGCGTGTCCGACCATGTTGCGGCTATTAATCGTCATGCCGGTAAAGAAATTATCGATTTTGTACTGGCTAATAACGGCGAAATCGATCCGCCGGTTTTACAGCATTATGCTGAAGCGGGTCAACAGCCCGTGCGCATTGATAAAAAAGAAACGAGCAGGGAAGGCGCTACCGTTATTCTTTCTAATCTTGTCAGCAAAGAAACGGGCTCCGCACATGATCCGAAAAAGTTGGCAACCGTTCTTTTCGATTTGATCAATGCCTTGCGCAGCGATTTATCGCCACAACTCCTGCATTATTATTTAAAACGGTATAACCGTAAGCGCTAGGAGGAATCATGTCCTTTGCGGAAGATGTGAAAAATGAAGCGGCCCATTATGAAACAAACGATATAAACAGCCGCCGGGCCGAATTGGCTGCCCTTTTATGTATGGGCGGAACGGTTTTGTACGGTTGTGACGGTTACGTCGGCATGGAATTCAGTACAGCCAATAATGCCGTTGCCCGCCGCGTTCTCTCAGGTTGGCGACTTATCTCGAAGGTCGCTCCCGAAGTAAGTGTGCGCCGCGGATTGAAATTGCGGAAAAAGAATTACTATATCCTGCGCATTGTTCCCGGTGCGGCAGCGGCAGCTGCTCTTGCCGCGTTGGATGTGTACCCGCCGAAGCGCGAGTTTCCGCATTTACGATTAAAGAAAAATGATTACGGGCGGGCCTTTTTACGCGGTGCTTTTATGGGCAGCGGATCCGTTAATAAGCCTAACGGCGATTATCATCTTGAATTGATGACGCCCGACGAACAGCTGGCAATAACGCTGCTCAAATTAATGCGTCACTTTCATTTGCCTGCAAAATTGACCGACCGTAAGGGGGAATACCTCGTTTATATAAAAGAGGGAAACGGGGTCTCGTCGTTTTTGCAATATATCGGAGCCGATAAAGCCTATTTGGATTTTGAGAGCGTGCGTGTTGTTAAAGAAATGCGTAATAATGTCAATCGCATTGTCAATTGCGAAACGGCCAATCTGCAAAAGACCGTTGATGCGGCGATTAACCAGATCAGGGATATAGAAAAGCTCCGGGCCTCCGGTCAATACGGCTATATTTCGCTGAAATTACAGGAAACGGCGGAACTTCGCTTGGCCAATCCCGAAGCGACGCTTGGCGAATTGGCCGAACTTTCGGGGCTTACGAAATCCGGACTGTCCCATAGATTTCAAAAAATTCGAGATATTGTAAAACAGTTGGAAAGGTAGGAACAGTGTATATGTATATTGGAAAGTACGGGTGCCGTATAGCGGCAATCACCGTGTTGTCTTTTTTTTTCGTTTCCGTGCAGGCCGCTGATTTACGTACGCCTGCCGTTATGGATAAGTTAGTCCGTCTACCGATGAAAAGTATCGCTCTTTCGACACCGGTTGATTCGGGTAATCTTCTTTTTTCGGACAGTCCCGAATATGCGGAACGGGACGGCATGCTGTATAGTGATATTGTTCGCGGCGACAGTCGCATGTATTTTTATCATGTCAATCAGACGGATAGATTAAAAAAGTTTGTCGTTGTTGCGTCCAATACTGAGGATAAGCCTGTCGATATTTATGTGCACGGCTCCTGGCATAGCCGTCCCAGCACGGATTATTATGCTGTCGGCCGTGAATTGTCACAGATTTACTATAAAGAACATCGGAATTAACGGAAAATAACGGTACCTGCAGGCGGCACTGTTTTGCTGGATGAAGGGTTAAATAATGTATCAGTATTGCCGGATCAGCTCTTTTCGGGAATTGTTGATTTTCGAGTTGACGGAGCGGCTCAGGTATCTTCCGTTATGATGCCGTTTGATGAAGACCCTCATGAATTTATGAAACGAGCTTTTCTCGTTTCCAGTGATGATGTAAAACTGCGCGGTCGTTTTAAAGGAAAGGACCGTCTGTTAAAGACCGTTGTTCCGTATATGCCTGCTGACGGTATAGCGTATATTCGTCTTGCTGACGGGGTGACGGATCTTTTTCTCAAGGGACCGGATATCCTTGATAACCGGCCGTCTGAAAATGTCGGAAATTACGGGGTTGACTATACGGTCCTGGTTAATACGAAGGGAAAGGGAGCGGTTCATCTTTACTTTAATCCTATTGGCGGCGAATACTCGGGTATTGTTGAAGTGAGCCGCCGGCAAAAAAACGGTTCGACCGATGTCAAGCGGATCGACTTGCCGCGAAATGGACGGAGTATGGGGTATAATGATGCTTATGCCATGGAATATGTGGATACATTTAAAGCGGGTGATAAGATAACGATTCATTTTATGCCGCCGGGAGCTGCGAATTTACCCGTCCAGTATATCTTTGTTCCCGACAATGTCAGCAAAAAGGTTATTAAAGAAGTGACGGAAGAAGAAAATAAAATCAAAGCCCTGACTGCTGCAGCCGTGAATTTGCACGCTTCACAAAATCCCACCAATCCTGAGCACAGCGATATGCAGGCGAGCGATCATGCGACACCGCCGATACGTCTGTTGGACGGTGAGAAGACGCGGTGATTTTCATAAGAAAGATGAAAATAGGCCGCATGGAAGGTTTATGAAATGTTCCCCGAATACGAAGAACCGGTCTTCCCGACGTATGAACACGAAGAGAAGACCGGCTCTTTATCTGTATGGAAAAGATGGCATATTTATTCTTTAGGTTCCGTACCGAACCATTTCTTGTATAATTTTGCGTATGTTCCGTCCGCTTTGAGTTCCTGCAGCGCTTTATTGATGTCTTTCGTTAATTCCGGCTTATCCTTGCTTGTAGCCATTGCTACGCCGCGGGAAACAATAGGTTCACCGACCAGTTTCAGTTTATCTTTACCGCCCTGTTGCAGGTAGTAAAGAGCGACAGCCTGATCAATGGCCACGGCATCACACGTCCCGGCTTCCAGTTCCATCCAGCCCTGTGTGTTTGTATCAACTTCTTTTACGGTCGCGCAGTTTTCTTTAGCAAGGTCTGCAGGTTTTGAACCTATCTGAGCCGCAACTGTTTTTCCGTTCAAGTCATCAAAGCCGTTGATTGTCGAGTTGTCATTTTTTACGACTACGACATAACCGCCTTTGAAGTAAACATCCGTGAAGCTGACCTGTTCCCTGCGTTCCGGGGTGGCGTCCATACCGGCGGCGATAAGGTCGATCTGACCGCTCTGGAGAGCGGGAATAAGAGCGTCGAAGCCAAGATTTTTGACTTCCATCTTATAACCGAGTTTATCGCAGACGGCTTGGGCCAAATCAATGTCGAAGCCCACGTCTTTTTCGTTTTCTGTAAATTCGAAGGGCGGGAATGTCGGCTCCGTGCCGACGATTAATGTTTTTTGAGCATTCGCCGCGTTGTCGGATTCAGATGTGTTGTTCCCGCAGCCCGCTATAAAAACGGAAATTACTGCAACGGCTGCAGCTAAAAGGGAGATATACTTTCTTTTCATTGTAAAAAAACCTCCTAAATTAACTCACTTAAGTTTTTCATGATTCTGTAATAACCGGCTGTTTTGAAGTCTTCCGCGCTTGTCGTGCCTGTCGTCACGGCGGCAAAATCAACCCGGCTGTTGGCAGCGGTTTCTCCGTCAATGAGCGTATCGCCGATATAAAGAATGTCTTTGTCGGGCAGGGCGTAACGTTTTTGTATTTTTTTGATTCCTTCGGGAGAAGGTTTCGGGCTCCGTACGTCTTCACTGCCGATGACGCAGTCAACCAGATCCGTTATCTTATCGCGAACAAGCGTTTCCATAATGCGGGAACGGGTTTTTGTAGAAACGATACAACAGAGGGCCCCTTGTTTTTTCAAGGTTTTCAGAGTCGGAACAACTTCTTTATATAACCGTGTGTTTGCCGTCATGTATTTATCGGAATAACGGATTTTGTACCGCTTAATCAGTTCTTTCAGTTTAGCCGGCGATGTTTCGCCTGTGAGCAAAGACATGGCGTCGTACATTGTCATACCGATGGTGGCGCGTATACGGTCTTTCGGATAAGGACCGTAACCTTCGTCGGCAAAAAGTATTTCGAAACACATGACTATGCCTTTTTCCGAATTGGCCAAGGTATAATCGAAATCAAAGATATATGCCTTATACATGAAATCTAAATTTTCGGTTCCGTACCGAACCATTTCTTGTATAGTTCAGCGTAAGTGCCGTCGGATTTTAACTCGGCCATAGCGTTGTTAACCTTTTCCAGCAATTGAGGATCGTCCTTGCTGACTGCTAGTGACATACCGGTTGAGATAATCGGTTCACCTACCATTTTCAGCTCTTTGCTGCCGCCCTGCTGCAAGTAATACATGGCAACGGCATTGTCAATGACAACGGCATCACACGTCCCGGCTTCCAGTTCCATCCAGCCCTGTGTATTTTGATCGAACTGCTTTACCACGGCTCCGTGCTCCTGGGCATAGTCAACTCCTTTGGTGCCGACTTGTGCGCCGACTGTTTTCCCGGCTAAATCGTCGAAACCGTTGATAGTCGTGTTATCTTTTTTAACGACGACCGTATAACCGCCTTTAAAATAAATATCCGTGAAGTTAACCTGTTCCTTTCGTTCCGGCGTAGCATCCATGCCCGAAGCGATCATGTCGATCTGACCGCTTTGCAGGGCAGGAATAAGAGCATCGAAACCAAGGCTCTTGATTTCCGCTTTTTTACCCATCATTCCGGACAACGCTTTGGAATAATCAATGTCAAAACCGACATAGGTATCGCCTTCCGTAAATTCAAAAGGAGGAAAGGTCGGTTCCATGCCGATAACTAACGTATCCTTAGCGGTCTTTTGCTCCTGTTGGGAACCGCAGCCGGTAAGGATAGCGGCTGCCGTCATGAAGACGGCGGCAAATAAGAGTATCTTTTTGTTCATATCCAAACATCTCCTGACATAATTTATTTTTTATAATTATACAATTTTAAAACTATAAAAACAAGGGTGAAAAATAAAATAATAATTTGTTTCGGAAAGAATGTTCTAATAATACAAGATAAGCAGAATGATGCAGGATTTAAATGAACGCGGATATTATACGAAATAAATGTATAAAACATATAAGATGAATCGGGGATTTTCACAGCCGGCGATATACGTTGCCGCTCCGGATGATCTTTCCCCATGCACACCTTGGGCAGGGATCACCGCGTGACTGTCTCTCCCGGTTTCTATCTGGGGTGTAACATATGTGTTGCACCCCTCCGGCAGGAAAGAAGGGGTTGACAGGGCAGGGAAAGATTTGGTAAGATAAA
>NZ_JH417567.1:0-6320 GCF_000239275.1 Megasphaera geminata F0357
CCGGTCCCCTTGATGGTCATGGTGCTGTTCAGTTTCTTCACTGCCAGTCCGGTATTTCCGGCAAATTTCATGCCGTCATCCATCGTCGCTACCTGATGGTCGCCTTTTTCATCTACATAGTAGATACGTGTCATTTCAGTAGCAGACAGGTTCTTGGCAGGATCCAGGCTTGCCGGGCCCGCATTGACGCCTATATCGGCATGAGTGGATTTCCCGTCTTTGCCGGCAGGTCCGGTCAGGCCGATCTGCCCTTCCGTCCCGTTGGCACCATCTTTCGCCTTAATGGTCACTCCGTCTTTGCCGTCTTTGCCCTTAATGCTGATCCCGTCTTTGCCATGAATGACTACGGAAGAACCGTCTTTTCCGTTGATCCCGATGGAACCGTCTTTGCCGTCGGCGCCTTTCTTGCCGAGCACTAAATCATCGTTTACATTGACTTTGTACGGATTTGCAACAGTGCCTTCGCCCTCAACGGTAGTATTCTTACCGTCTTTCAGGATTGTCTTGCCTGCCGCGACAGCATCTTTCAGCTGGCCGAAGTTCACCGCATCACTGTTTACCGTACCGGCGGCTACGTTGGTGATCTTCTGCCCGCCTGCGTCAATACCGGTCTTCACGATTTTCGGTCCTCCGGTGATGGTCAAACCGTCATTGTTCATAACTGTATCGCCGGTCGTTACGCTGGTCAGATCTTTCAGTTCTTTTGCCAGTTTTACATTCAGCGCGCCGTTTCCAGATACTACGCCGATATTGTTTTCTGACAATTTGCTTGCATCAGCGCCGCCCTTAATATCAAGCTGCTCACCCAGTTTCTTATTGATGACCGTTGTATCGTCGCCTTTGAAGTTCAAGCCTTTTCCAATGGTGTTATTGATGTTCGTGATGTTTGTCGTGTTGGTCTTGACTCCGTCACTGACGGTTTTCAGCTGGTCTTCCGTTGCCGCCTGTCCGTGTACGACTGTCGGGTTGTCAATGTCCCATGTGCGGTTAGTCAGTTCGTTCACTGTACCGGCACCGGTCACTTTGACCGTGCCTGCCTGGATATCTCCCGTGGTTCCGTCAATGGTTACCTTATTGCCGGCCGTGATCTTTCCGCTGGTTCCGTCTACAACAACCTTCTTGTCAGCCGCCGTGCCGAGGGTCACCGTATCACCCAGTCCGAGGGTGTATTCTTTGCCGCCCGTTTCGGCACTGATTCCTTCCGTAACGGTTACGTTGGCGTCTTTCGCTTTGACCGTCGTCGCCTTTGCCGTACCGCCGATGGCCGCATTCAGCTGATCCACGTTAACGGCGTCTGTTCCGTCCGTACCGGCAGCTACGTTGGTGATCTTCTGGCTGTTCGCATTCAGACCGTCTTTGTTGACATAGGTCTTTCCGTTGATGGTCAGGCTGCCGTCAGTTCCCAGGTTGACATCTTTCTTCAGCTTCACATTGAGCTTCGTTCCGTCAGATACGACGCCGATATTATTTTCTGTCAGGTCTGCCGTGGCGCCGCCCTTGATTTCCAGCTTTTCTCCCAGCTTCTTATTGATTGCCGCGCCGGAATCACCGCCGAAGTTCAGCCCTTTGTCAATTGTCGTATTGATGTTCGTGATATTTGTCGTGTTGATATCCTGCTGCGCCTTGGATGCGATATCTGTCAGCGTAACCTGTTTCTTATCGCCGTTTTCATTCGCTACAGTCAACACCATGTTTCCGTCGCTGTCCGCTTTGTACTTGCCCTGGCTTCCTGCTTCCGGATTTTCTACCAGGTGGTAATCTTCTTTTGCCACCTCGGTGAATATTTTGCTCAGGTCTACATTGACTTTTCCCGTGTCATTCCGTTCCAGTGTCAGAGTCTTGCCGTCATTGGAAACGCTGCCGCTTGTGACATAGTTGTTTTTGAGTCCCGTCACATTCGCGGTCAGGCCGTTCGTACCGGTCAGATTTGCCGTGCCGTCGCCGTTCGCCTGGTAAGTTGCGGTGCCGCCCGTTACATACTTATCCTTTGCAGTCACAATACGATCGATATCGCCGATATTGGCTGCGTTCGTTGTTACATTGCCGCCGCTGGCCACATTCGTGATCTGTTTATTTCCTGCGTTGATACCGTCTTTGTTGATATAGGTATTTCCGTTGATAGTCAGACTGCCGTCCGGACCGAGATCCACATCTTTCTTCAAGTTGTATTTTACGGTCGTTACCTTTCCGGACGCATCTTTTGCCACGGAAGCGGTTGTATTTGTCCCATCGGCAAAGTTGACTTTACTGCCGTTTTTCACCGCATTCACATCGTTGCCGTTCCCCTGTGCCGTCCAGGAAACATTGCCTGCCGCATTGGCCGCCGCCGCTTTCAGCTGCGCCACGTTGACGGCATCGGAATCATCCGTACCGGCTGCCACATTGATGATCTGGCGTTTTACCGTGTCCGAGCCGACACTTACGGCGCCAGTCGTCCCCTTTGTCGCATTAATGGCATTTACCTGCGCCGTGCTGGCACCGGCAGGGATATACGGATTGGTTGTTTTCGTATCCCCTGTTGCAGAGCCGCCGGCATGGCGGTTGGAAATGCTGTTTGCCCCGAGAGCCACGCCACCGTCCACTTCGGAATTGGCATTGGAGCCCAGGACGGTGGAATATTCTCTGGAAGCTTTCGCTCCGGAACCCATTACAGAAGAATACTGGCTCGTGCCCGTTGCCGTCGCCCCGACACCGATGGCAATGGTATTGGCCTGATTGCCGTTATCCGCTTTCGCATCCTTACCGATTACGATGGCGGATACGCCCTTGGCGGAAGCATTCAGGCCGATAGCCACGCCGCCGGCATTCGTGGAAGAATCCACGCTTGCTTTCTTGCCCAAAGCGATGCTGCCTTCACTGCCGCCCGCGCTGCTTTCCGTACCGATCGCCAGTCCGCTGTCATCACCGGATCTTAATACCTTGGCCTTATAGCCGCGATGGCAGTACCTTTCTGGGCACCGTCTACGGAACTTTCCGTGCCGATGGCAATACCGCTCTCTGTAGACGAGGCCGTTACCTGTGCTTTCTGCCCGAAAGCAATACCGCTGCCTTCCACACGGCTTCCCGTACCGATGGCCGCCGCATCGGCAGCCGCACCGATACCGATGGACGCGCTGTTACCGATAGCAATGCCGGAACCGTTGACTGTATTTGCGGAAGCATTTTTACCGATGACTACATGGCCGGCGCCGCTTGTGACGGATGCACTGCTGCCGAAAGCGACATTATCATCTCCGGCAGCGCTTTCAACCTTTGCTTCATGACCGATGGCCGTATTATTCTTTCCGCCGGCTGCCTGGGCACTCACACCCATGGCAACAGCATTTTTCCCTTTGCTCCGTGCCAAAGGCCCGATAGCCGTGCTGGCATCGCCTTCCGCCAAAGCATTGAGGCCCATGGCCATAGAAGCGTCACCGGCTGCCTGGCTCATCGCGCCGAGTGCCACGGATGCCGTCCCGATGGAAGCGGTCTTGACATAATAAGGCTTGTCGCCCAAAGCCGCCGAACCAAGCGTCACATCATTGGGCGCCTTATTATTCAGATTTTCATTATTCGCCAGTCCCGGCAGAAGAGTTTCCAGCTTTGTACGATCCAGCTGGATATCATCGGTGCCGATCGCCACGGAAGAGTTTCCGATCGCCCTTGTGTCCGCGCCGACAGCCACCGCCTGCGATCCGTAAGCCTTTCCACGCTGCCGATAGCCACGCTCTGTCCGTCAGGTTTTTCCACCGCGCCTGTGGTATGATCCACATTTTTGACCCTTATATTCGTCTCTGCACCGGAACCGATGGCCACATCGCCCCGGGTTCCGTAGGTATTGCTGTTGCTGCCGATAGCCACCTGTCCCGAACCGGGCAACTGATGGTATTTAGACTTGACTGTTGCCGCCCTGTAGCCGACAGCGATGTCTTCATCAGACTGTACGCTGGATTCCGTCCCGATGGCAACCGCGTTATTGACGGACCGCTTCGCCGTCAGCTTGGTAATCCGTTTCGCACTGCCGGTCAGGCTGACAGAATCTGTATTCCGGGTTCTTTCCAAATCACCGGCTTTGGCAGAAGTACCGAGAGCAATGGAATTATTGCCGCTTGCCATGGCATCATCGCCAATGGCCATAACGCCTTTTTTATCCAGCTGCTCATCAGTCCCTGTCACAAGCGGATTTGTACTCCCGGCATTTTCCAACGTCAACGCGCTGGCTTCACGGCCGATGGACAAAGAACCGGCGCCTTCCGCATGGGCATTGTTGCCGACGGCCGTAGTCCTCACATCATTGGCCGTTGCCGCATTACCTATGGCAACAGAAGACGGCCCGCTGCCGATACTGTCATTCCCTACGGAAACGGAAGAACCGCCGCTGGCTTTGGCCGAATTGCCTACAGCCACACCGTTATTGGAGTCAATAGTCGGTATACGGGGATCCTTATTGTCTGCTGTTCCCGATTCCGCATTGTTGCCGATAGCCACGCCGTCTTTCGCATATCCTTTGGCTCCCGCGCCAGCCGCGACACTGTTGTTGCCTATCGCATTTGCCTGTTTGCCAATAGCAAGGCTCTGTACTCCCTTGGCTATGGCTTTATACCCCATAGCCAAAGCATATTCTTCCTCTGCGTCTGCCCCTGTACCCTGAGCGATTGAATGCTTCTTCATCGCTTTCGCGTTATACCCGTAAGCAATGCTGGAATCACCGGAAGCCGTCGCACTGGTTCCTGCATGGGTCAGTCCTTGCGCCGCATCCGCATCGGCAGGGAGCATACAGCCTGCAATGATTAAGGCACACAAAAATGCACGGAAAGAGTAACTCTTAATGCCGGTATCTTCGCTGCCTCTGCCAACTCTCTTCGTGAGCTCTGAAACGACTACGTAGCAGTTTTTCACTCTGCTCCATATAACCTTATACACTTGATTCACGTAAATTTCATCCTTTCTTGTTTGTAAAATTAGTAATTCCCTTCGAATCCACAAAATTACGACTGCTTTTATCGCTTTTATACTATCTCTATCAGCGATAAATTTCAGCCAAAATACCTTACATCATTTAATGTTTCACGCTACTGCTTATAACTTGACTTCATTCCGGACAGCCCTTTACCGCAACTCATATATCAAATATATTAAACCGGGTCTTATTGCTGTGATATTAAATTCACCCCGTATTTTCCGTTTAATTATGATCCAAAAATTCAAGTTATAATTTTCGCAAAACATTGTCTTCAATTATACACATTTATGCATAATATGTATATATTCTTCTTGCATAATAAGAATTATTTAATCTTAGCTATCAAAACATCAAGTCTCTATATTAAGTATTCTTTATATAAACATCAATATATTAAGTCATATTATTCTTCATTTTATATTATTATAAATAATTGCCAACCTACTTTTATTACAATTAATCAACTCACCTCTCAACAAAAGATTTGTTCAGGAATATAACTGTCCGTAATATTTGTTTTATTTTCATACCCATAGAGTAAGTTCCCCATAATTATCTGATTTTGATGACAATATTTTGATTCCCGTTACTAAGAAGCTGTTCTTCCGTGATTTTTTGTTAATTCTGAAACGACTTGATACATATTACACGTTCGATTGTAAATAACCTTGAAAATTCTGTTCATTCCTTTTCCCCACTCCCTCACATTTTAGACATAATTTCCTTTAATTTTTCCAAGCGTTTTACTTTAACCAGTCTATAACTTGAATTGAATATACCGATTTATTTCAGATATAAATTACTCATAGATTCAGACAGTTAATTATCTCCCTCCTTATTATCATTTTTAAATATCAAATCAAATCCCATAGAAAAAGTTCATCTAAGGGCGTTTCTGTCCCCAATATTCCTTTTATTCTCACTGCTTCTGTAAACCTTAGTTCATCGCGGTTATCTATTTTTAATCGTAATATTGCATAATCTATTTCCATAATTTGAGACAATTCCTTTAAACTCATCCCTCTTCGTGTCAGTTCAATCATCAAGTTTCTGTACATTAGCCACTCTTCTTTCTTCATTTTTAAATTTCGAATATTTCTATTACCATACCATTTTATTCTAAAAAAATCCACTTTAAATTATTTTCATTAGAAAACCCGCTGAATTTTAAAAAGAAGACCCCACTTTCCCCCTCGAAAAGCAGGTTCTTCTTTACCCTTTTCTCACGAATTAAAATTTTCGGAATTTCAAGCCTTTAATAACCGTTGCCGGGACATTATTATCAATAAAAAACTGTGAGGGTAGAACATCACCCTCACGTTTCATTCCTTGTAACTCTCTCTCAATTTCTTTTTATCGTGCAACATAATTGGACTAT
>NZ_JH417567.1:6509-65795 GCF_000239275.1 Megasphaera geminata F0357
CATTTCTTTTTATCGTGCAACATAATTGACTATAGTCCAAAGAAAATTAGATCCACCTTGCGCAATTATGATAGATACTTCGCATATCACCTTCATTGAAGGTTTATCTAAAACAGTCTGCCGTTTCCGTTTTTCTATCTATAGTATACCGATCATGCTCTGCTTTACTGCGTGCAACACACGCAGGATTTCTGTCAAACATACAAAAATTTTCCCACAAGTTTTCTAATTTTCACTTTTCCCATTGCAAACTCTATTGCAACATAGCCGTTCCTGACCCGGCAACACTCCTATCTTTTATCAATAACGTCCAATATTTCGCCGATAAAGACGATATGCGGCTGCCAGCCGCCTTCTCCGTCCGGATAGACGGCGGCGCCGGACGCATAATATGCTTGAACGTCGGATACAATATCTTCTTTTGTAAATTGATGCTGATATAACTTTCTGCAAACAAAGGTTAACTCCGCTTCTTCATAGGTCACTGAATTTCTTACGGCAACGGGCGTAAGGCCTGCCGCTTCCGCCTTATTTTCCGTCCGTCCCGAATGGGTCCCCATATAGGCCAAGGCGCTTTTTTGCGACTTAGGGAAAAAGCTGACCGTAAATTCTTCATTTTCTTTGAGAAATTCACTTGTATACCGGGCCGGATGCACGTATACAGTCACCGTCGACCTGCCGTCTCCCCATATATTGCCCAAACTCCCCCAACCGACGGTACAAGAATTAAACCGCTCTATCGTACCGGCCGTAACCAGAGCCCAGTCCTTTTCAAACATTGCAAACACGCGATAATCTTTTTCTTTATACGTCATGATGCTTCCCCTTACACTGCAACTATAATATACGCTCATCAATCATAAAAGCTCACGATCTCATAACCGCATTTAGTGCCGAAAAACACACTTTATTTACCGATAACCGACTACCGAGTCTGTCGCTTTACTTCTACCGGCAAGGCAGGCAACTCATATGTATATAGACTCTTCATCCAGCAAAAACTGTTCCACCCCTATATACAATATGCCGTTTTCATCCTTCCACGGTTTGATATAGTCACGGACCGCAACGATCTTACCGAAAGAATCAGGTATACGAATGAGGGAAGCTATCTCCTGCATTCGCTTTTCAGGTTCCGAAACAGACAGCGCCGACTGAATATAAAACCGCTGATTACCGCGGTTTACAACGAAGTCGACTTCAAGATGTTTTCGAACCTTTTTACCTTCTTCTGTTTTTATGTTCTGCTCGACAACTCCCACATCCACATCATAACCGCGACGAATCAAATCACAGTAAAGAATATTCTCCATAATATGCGATTCTTCCTGCTGTCGAAAACCGAGTCTGGCATTCCTCAGTCCTACATCCGTATAGTAATACTTCAGCGGCGTCTGCATGTACCTTTTTCCCTTTACGTCGTATCGGTGGGCTTCGCTAATTAAAAACGCCTGTGTGAAATAGTTAAGATACAATTCAATCGTCGCGGGACTGATACGAATCTGCTTTTCACTTAGAAATGTACGAGAAAGTTTCGTCGGATTCGTAAGGGACCCGACATTTGAAGCAATGATATGCAAAAGGTCTTCGAGGATACCCGTACCGTTTTGAATATTGTGCCGTTCAACCACATCTTTCAGATAGGTGCGCGTAAACAAATCTTTCAAATACCTGCTCTTCTCTTCATGGGAAGGAAGAGTCGGAACAACAGGCATTCCTCCATACGTATAATAATCAATCCACGCATTCCTCTGCTCACCTTCATACACCTCATAAAATTCAGCAAACGAAAGGGGATACACTCTGACTCATCGCCCCGATCCCGAAATTGCGTGAGAATATCCGAAGAGAGCATTTTCGAATTGCTGCCCGTAACATAAATATCCGCATTTTTTATTTTCATTAAACCGAGAATAACATCAATAAAAGTCAATTTCGCGTCATCATTCGGCACATACGGATTTTGAATTTCCGTAACAAACTGTATCTCATCCATCAACACATAATACTGCTTAGACTTATCAGTAATTTTTCCCCGGACATACTTGTCGAGCTCCAACGGATTTCTATACCTTGCATTCGCCAAGTCATCAAGGGCAAGGCTTATAATCTGAGCATCGTCAATGCCGTTTTTACGAAGATATTTGGTGAATAATTCAAACAAAAGATACGATTTCCCGCTTCGCCGTATTCCCGTGATAATTTTTACCCTGCCATTATGCATTTTGGTAAGCAATTTTTGCATATATTGATTTCGGTTAAATTCCATTTTATATTACCTCGAACTTTTTTTGCGGATTCCGCATTTATTTTTCGAGTTAATCATATCAAGTGAATAATTTTATTGCAAGTATGGTCAAATAGTTTTCGCGGATTCCGCACTTTTAATTTGGAACGGGAAATGCAGGTTTACAGGCTGTCCTGACATGAGCAGTCCCGTTGTCACCTCAGTCGCTTTGCTTCTACCGGCAAGGCAGGCGACTCACCCTACCGAACTCATGACCCTGCCGATGTAGTAAATGCCTCCTATGATGCCGACTGTAATCAACAGCCCTGCCAGAGAGGATAATGTCTTTAGAAACAATTTTTTATCTTTACGAAAGGTTAAAACAAGGACCGTAAGTTTTAATATTACGCCGACTGTCGCTATAGGCAAGCCACAGATGAATACAAATGAAATCATATAAAAGCCGATCTTCACACTTCCCATTCCCAGTGAAAAGCCTATGACAAAGGTTAAAATAAGAAACGTATCCAACCCTCTTGATACCCAGTACCTTCGTTTACTTTTATCCGCACCATTCCAGATTCGTTTTCCTGTATCTATCAGACATCTCATGAACTTCAAGTCGGGCACCTCCCTGCTTGAGCCGGCGCTTAGAGGAAATAAGGCCGAATTCCCATCTCTCAACACGGCAGGATTACTCGTTGATCTGCCGGCGGCCGTAACATTTTCCTCCAATACGGACTATGCAACCGGAGTCCTTCAGCGTATTGGTATATTTCTGAACAATTCTCCGTATTGTCCCAAGTCTTTCTCCCAAGGCTTCCTGTGAAATATCCGGTTCTTCTCTTAATATTTCTATAAGCCTAAGTATCATTGTACATTCCAAAGCACTGTCATTATCAGTGCTTCGGTGCATCGGGCTAAGCAATTAGCGCACTTTTAAGTGCCTTAAAACACAAGTGGATGCCATTTCCCAAATCCTCATAGCCAAGCAAGTCCGTCCCAAGTGCGCGACACTCATCGCAAATCTTCTGAATTCCGCGCCCCTATCTCTCTATGTAATCCATTCGGTAACATACATTCGCAATGTCAGGCAGTTCAATTTTGTCTCCGTCTTACCTATGTGTCAGCATTTTGAACCTGACGGCCAATTCCTGCGGATACAGCGGCACCATACTGCCATGTCCGCAATTCCTTATCTTTATTAATTTTGTACCGGAAAAATGCCTTTTTACGTATTGGATATCCCATGCGCGGTCTTTCTCTTCTTTATCCCCGTACCAATATTCCAGATGGCCGGAAATTTCCGGCACCGGGTCCGGCATCTTGTAATTATTGCAGGATTCAAAAGTACGCCAGATTGTCTTATAGCTCATAAAACGAAGCACCCCGGACAAGTACTCCAAATCTTCTTTACTGTACTCATCTGCGGAGAACGCCTTTTCCAGAATCTTCAGCCCGCCCGCTTTAGCCACGGATACCATCATAAAATCTCTGACGGCGATAAGACGGGTGATGAGCCATGGCAGCTGATAAGGCGTGATGGCTCCATCTGCAATCGCATTCTTAACGCGGACCTTGTGATCCGCCAGCATCCTGAGTACTACGCTGCCTCCCATAGAGCAGCCATACAGTATATCAACATCTTCTATTCCTTTTAATACAAGATAGTCCGATATCCGGGCGGAAATATCCTCAACGCTTGTAAAATCTTCATTCGGCGCTTCCCTGTCATAGCCGGGAAGCGCCGGAATAATCAGATGAAAATCTTCGCAAAGAAGCGGGCAGACGCGAGAAAAATAATCCCATGTGACTACAGAAGGATGAATCAACACTATGTTTCGATTATTTTGCTTGCCGTATTCATGAAACGTCATGTCATCCCCCCTTTTCTCATCTTTTAGACCCTATTCCTCATAACATAGAAAAATTATCCTGATAAACTTAATTACAGCAAAGTACATATTCCGGCGATTCCGAGAGAAAGCAGAAGAAATATAACGAGCCATTTCAAAAGCCAACCGAAAATTGTTTTCTGCGAGGGTAACCCGCTCTTATGTTTCGTTTTACGATTCAGACAATAAACCTTATCAGCAAAATGCTTCCTGTCTGCGCAAGTGAGAAAAGTGTACCCATGACGAACGGCCGCCGCAGAAAGTGTTCAAAATGTCCAATATGTTATGAGTATATGAGTCAGTCAGAATGTAGGATTACAATTGAAGGATCACGCTGCATATGTTACACCGGGGACTTTACTTTGTTTCCATTTATTGAACTGCCGCCGTTCTGTTTTATCACTACTTACTTCAGCCAGCGAATACATCTGGTCGGATAAAAAATCAATTCTATTACGGCTATTTTCTTCGTGAGATAACAGGCAATAACTGAAATTAACCAGGCAAGAAGGGTGACACCGACTATCATCAAGAAATAATCGGCAATCCCCGCTTTGACAAATACTGCCCTTATAGCAGATACGGCGGGAGCATGCACCAGGTAAATGATTAGAGAATCACGGCCGTACTTTCTAAAATAATTATGTATACGATTCTCCCTGAAATTAGAATAGATGTAGAAAAACACAGGAATGCTGGCCATTTTTGAAACAAATGTAACAAAAGTTAAGCCGTTTGTATCATACCGGTTTTCCCCACCGAATTGAATTTGCATGAGCCAGGATATTAACATAATCGTGAGTGCCGCGATAAAACTTTTGTTATAGGAAAAAGTTTTATGTTCCTTTATCAAGCGGCCGAAATTAAAAGTTACCGCCCATGTAAACATCAAATGCAAAAAAGCGGGAAATTCAATTAAGGAAGCCGCGACAAAGAGAATCAAACTGATACCGAATTGAACTTGCACATTGAACTTACACAGATCCAGAAAGTCGCTCAGTATATAAATTAAGACCAAAGCATATATATACCACAAATAGCTGATTGGGTGAGCAAAGATACCTAATAAGTCAGACCACGGATGAACAGCGTGTGTTGAACTTTCCGGAGAAAGATTTTGCATAAACACATACGCTGCTGAAAATATAATATAAGGAACAGCCAGGCTTACAATTCGTTTGAGCATATTTTTCCCATATTCCTCCCGGTTCTTAACTTCTTTATAAACAAGACCGGATAACGCAAAAAATATAGGCATAATGAAAGTAGCCAATAAAAATATCGTCCATTCTCCTACTTGCTGCTCTCCCCGGGCGAACACATTAGCATCATGCACACTTTTAAAGGCATGATAGATAACTACAAAAAGGATAGTCCATCCTTTCGCCCAGTCAATCCAGTCTATGCGGCCTTGTTTATCTGTTAAGACTGTACTTTTATTCATGAATATCCTCAACCTTTTATAGGAAATTTACCGATTTCATCACATCTGATGTGTAGTTTATCATGCCTGTCCCCCTCCTTAAAACCCTTCACCACGGAAGGCTGTATCAATCAACAACTGCACTATCGTCTTTTCCTGAGTGTTCCCTAATCAGTACGAGCCGTTTTTCCATACTGAGAGTATTTCCTTCTTTCCAAGAAACCACAGGTAATTCTTAAACCAATTTTACTTCATCCGCGACATCAAGGCCACGCACTCGACATGTGATTCATTGTCCAAACTCAATTCATACCCCTATCCAAAAAGAGTTCCTCTTCAACTTCACCATTCACATAAGAACATCTTTTCCCTGTCAAATTTTACCTTTTTTCTTCATTGTATTATGAATGTTTTTAATGTTTTACAAATATTCCTTTTCTACCGGCGCCAAGTTCTGTACCTGATATTCCCTTATATTCTTCAGTTGCTTTTTCGATTGCCTGCTTATGATTAATCGTCCCAGGACTCTGCAACACTTTTTCACCTGTAGTTTTTAAAACATTATCAAGGTACTTCACATAATCTGATATATACTACATATAGGCATGGCGCATAGCCTGAATTTCCGCAAAATCAAAGCGACCTGATACAACAATAGACTCACTACTCTTGAGAGCATAGTCAGCACTTGTTGCATAAAGGTTAAATACTTGTCGATACATAACTTTTTCTGACGAGCGGATATCTCGAATGCGGTCTAATAACTCTTTCCAGTAATTATCACCACCCAGATTTTTCAGTCTCTCATCATCCATTGTAAAGACTTTTACCATGTACTCTTTTAAGCGTTTAGTAGCTCATCACCGAAAATTTGTAGAAATTTTAGATTTTACTCTAATCACCTTTGAATTCTTTGTGTTGCAAGTTACTGCAACTTAAATTTTCTATTGTAAAGCTTCATTCTATGGTATTCACGAAAAATTTCTACCCATAAAAATCATATTTTGCAACTTACTACTCATTAAGTTCCCAAGATCCATCATTTCCAGTGCCTACATAAGATCAGTACCTTGAATCTATACTTTTCAAACACATAATTTTGAATTTGTTTATAAATAGCTTTACTCTCTGCACTTGTTAAGTCCATTTCATCAATCGGAAACTCTGCACTTATATGCTTTTTGAGTCCAGTTTGGAGAGTAGCGCCACGCACTCCACATGCCTTGAGACCCCATTATGAATGTCAAAAGTAAACGGAAATATATCTAAAATTATGCAGTAACAGCAAAAATATCATTATGTATATTTTATCATAGAAATACAAAAAGGCCCGTAGTTTTATCCTATAGGCTCTAAAAAATATTCGCTCTATATCTCCACTTTCAGATTGAAGTCCAGATTTAAATTCAACAACCGCTTTATTATCATATATGGTTATTTTTTCAATAAGCCTTCTAACCAGCGTATCTGAATACTCTGTAATGGCTCGTGTCTGCTCTTCAAAAAAAGAAAACATATCATTTATTCTTTTCTGAAGTTCTATGTTTTTTCTTTTCTAAGAGCTATGATTTCCTCTCCGATTTCATCAATTATTTTTTGTTCTTCACCTGCCTCAAGAAGTTTTATCTGTAGGGTCCTTTATCTTCATTTCCAACTTTTCCAAGCTTTCCTGTGCATCTTCATTTATAACCTCCCGAATACTCTCCATCAATATAGGAATGGTTTCATCTTTTTATTAAATGTATCATTTATTGCCGTAAGCACTGCTGCCTGCAAATCTTCCTCCCTTATCGTTTTAGCTGAACAAATCAATCCCAATTGTTTTATTAACCCGGCACACACACCTCCAAACCGTTGATTTGCATCCTCTGTTATTCCATTTTATTCTGCGGAATATATCTCCACAGTGACCACAAAAGACTATACTGGACAAAGCGTACTTTGAACCATAAATTCTTTTCTTTCCACCACTAAGTATATTTGCTCTTCTGTTAATCTCAGCTTGAATTCTTAAAAACACATCTCTATCAATAATTGCATCATGACCGCCTACTTTTGAATAATCCACTTAATATTCCCATTCACATTCCTCCTAATTTTTTGCAAAGAAAAGCACCTACCTTTCTTAGTAGATGCCTTAATCTAGTTAACATATTTTTATACGGTTACAGTTTTTCCAACTGTCTTGCCTGATCCATTTTTACATAGATAACAGCAATAATTTGGACTTCTTTCTTGTTATTATCAATCCAAAAGTAAATATAATGATTTTTTACTCGAATTTTTCGAAACCCTAAATCTTGCCACGGTTTTTCATCAATACACTTAATACGATGTGGCATAGTTTCCAAAGAGCGCATCTCGGATTTCAACAATTCAAGCATGTTCTTCGCAATACCGGGTTCTTTTAATTCTGTAGCAATATATTCTCGTATAAGTGTAAGATGCTCTTTTGCTTGTTTTGTAAGCTTTATCTTATACTTATCCATCACAGCTCTTTCTCAAGTTCTTCAAAGACATCATCTATATCATAAGAATCTCCTTGAATTGCCTGTGCGTAGCCATTTGCCATTAGTGAATTAAAAGCTTTTTCATCCATATTTTCTCTTACCAGTAAATTTTTAGGTATCTTCAAAGAAAATGGAATTCCATTATTTAAGATTATCTGTCTATAAAACATATCAATTGCTGTAGCTCTGGGAATGCCTATGGTATCTAAAATTTGTTCAGCCTGTTGTTTTATATTTTCCTGTATTCTCACATTTATATTTGCGGTTTTAGTAAGTGCCATGTCAATCACCCTCCTTTGAGGATATTATGCAATATTGTATCGCGTTTTGCAATACATACCGCTCATATAAAAAGTATCTCTCTGCTATCATAGACATTCTCTGTATTTTGATTACCACATTTAACGGCTCTTTTATATGGAAGTAACGATTCTATATAATTAGTAGTAGGCATATGAGATCGCATCCTTTCTTTAGGACTTAGACACTTTTATTGTAAAGCATGCGAGTCTCATATGCTTTTCTTTGCAAAAAAAGAATGCTGAAGTCAGCATCTTTCGATGCCGACCCCAACATTTATTATAGAACCTAAATTCTTCAAAATTTCAAGCCTTGGCTTCATCAATGACAACCAAGTGCTATGCTCTAAATTATCATCGTAATGCTCAAATGCTGATACCGTATTATACGGCGGATCGATATAGATACACTTAACCTGTCCTGCATACTTGCTCTCCAATGCTTTCAAGGCAAGCAGTTATCTCCGTGAATAATCATATTTTCCGTATTCCGGTCATTTGTGCAGTTGGATTTTTCTTTGTCTTCAATCAAAATCCTCGGCTCTATTTTTATTTCTTTCTCTTTACCAAGCCAGGTAAGCTCTAACTTGTTTCCCATTTTTTCTTATCCCTCCTGCACTATCATCCCAAAATGCTTCAGTGCATCCATGATAGCCTCTTCTTTTTCTTTCGGACACACCGGCACTACATAATTGTCCTTCTTGGATTTATTGTAATTTTCTCCAAGCTCAAGTCCACACTTCCTCTTAATTTGAGCTATATAAAGCGTTGAAACCTTAAAGCCATATTTGCCAAGGATATAATTCTTTGGTATTCTCATAAGTTCCTTTATTTTCCGCCTTGGTAACATCTTCCTCGTCAAGCTCCAATTTTACCTCAATACGGCTGTCGATATCTTTCCTGCACAAAAGTGCTACCGCCTCCACATGATGGGTCTGGGGGAACATGTCAACAGGCCGGATTTTTTCGGTTTTGTAGCCTCTTGTTCTCATGTAGGCCAGGTCTCTTGCCAGGGTCGCCGGGTTGCACGATACGTAGACAACGCGCTTCGGTTTGACGCTTGCAATGGCGTTCAGGACTTTTTCTTCACAGCCGGCTCTGGGCGGATCGATGACAATGACATCGGGTTTTATGCCGCTTTGCAGGAGTTCCGGCAGTTTGTATGCCGCATCGCCGCACGTGAAATGGGCATTGCGGATGCCGTTGTCTTTCGCGTTTTTAACGGCATCGCGAACGGCCGGCTCGACGATTTCTATGCCGTATACGTACCTGGCCTGTTTTGCCAGGAAGAGGGTGATCGTCCCCGTGCCGCAGTAGACGTCGACAACCGTTTCTTTGCCGGTCAAATTCGCATAGGACAGGGCCGTTTCGTAGAGTTTTTGTGCCTGTTCACTGTTGACCTGGAAGAAGGATTGAGCCGATATGCGGAAATTCAGGTCACCGATGGAGTCGGAAATGGTCAGGCTTCCGTATATGACCTTCGTCTTATTACCCAAGATAACGTTCGTATGGCGCGTATTAATGTTTTGCATGACGCTCGTAAGGCCCGGCACTTCTTTGCGCAGCATGTGTACGAGGTCCTTCATATGCGGTACGACGGGCACGGCCGTGACGATACAGACCATGATTTCTCCCGAATGGACGCCCGTTCGTCCCATAATATGGCGGACAATACCCGTTCTCCTGTCTTCATCATAGGCGGGAATCTTATAGTCCTTCATCCACTGCCGCACGACGGGAATGATTTGATTATTTCCGTCTTTTTGTATGGGACAGGCATCGATATCAATAATACGATGAGACTTTTCAGCAAAGCAGCCGATGTGAACGGTCTTCTTTTCGCCCCCTACGGGAAGCTGCATTTTATTTCTATAGTTCCACGGCCGATCGGAACCCAAGGTCGGTAAGACGGGAATATCTTTCAGCTTACCGATATGCTCTACGGCATCCTTCACCTGCCTCTGTTTTTCCACCAGCTGCCCTTCATAAGAAAGGTGCTGCAACTGACAGCCGCCGCAATCGGCATAGACCGGACAAGAAGGCTTCACGCGATGAGGTGAAGCCTTCTGTATGCGCTCCGGCCGGCCGACGGCATACTGCTTTTTTACATACGTAATACGTGCCGTCACGGTTTCTCCCGGCAGGGTCCCGTCGACAAAGACCGTGAAATTTTCCACCCGTCCTACACCTTCGCCGCCTGCACCGAGCCTTACTATATCAATGGTATATGTTTTCCCCTTTTCCACAGGGATCTTGAATTTCTCCGCCATGACAACTCCCGTCTATCCTTCTATGACTTCCCCGATTACAGACTCTTCTTCTACGTTTTTGCCCGCTTCAATGTGAAAGGCCTTACGAATGCGTTCCTCATAAGGCCTTATATCCGTACGTGCCGCAGCATAGACCGTACAGAGCGGGTCTCCTTCCGCTACGGTATCGTAAATCTCCTTATGAAGGGCAAGACCCGTATACAGCTCGATAGGGTCTTCCTTGCGGGCCCTGCCGGCGCCCAATTCCATGGCAATGGCTCCCAGGCCGCGTCCGTCGACGGCTGTAACGACACCGCTCTTTTCGGCTCGTATTTCACGCGTATTGACAGGCTCCGTCAGAGAGCGTACGCCTATAAAGGACGCATCGCCCCCCTGGGCTTCCAAAAAATCTTTGAATTTTTTAAGTCCCGAGCCGTCGTCGACATGAGCCTGTAAGATAGCCTTGCCTTCTTCTACGTTAGCCGCTTTTCCGGCGGCCTTCAGCATGTAGGCACCTATAGTGAGGACCACTGCCGTCAGCCTCTTACCGCCCGTCCCCGAAAGGACCTGAACGGCTTCGTCGATTTCCAGGCTGTTGCCGATACTCATGCCCAAGGGCGCATCCATGGACGTAAGGACGGCCGTCGTCGGTTTTCCGGCAAGTTTACCGATGCGCACCATGGCCCGGGCCAGTTCTTCAGCTTTCTTGCGAGTTTTCATAAAAGCGCCGTCGCCGTATTTTACGTCCAGGACGATGGCCTGTGCTCCGCCGGCCAGTTTTTTGCTCATTACGGAACTTGCAATAAGGGGAATGCTCTCTACCGTTCCCGTTGTATCACGAAGAGCGTACAAGAGCTTGTCCGCCGGCGCCAGTTCCGCCGACTGGCCGATGACGGCGATGCCGATTCGATTTACTTGGTTAAAAAATTCGCCTTTTGTCAAGGATATGCGAAAGCCCGGCACGGATTCCAGTTTATCCAGAGTCCCGCCCGTAAAACCCAGGCCTCGGCCGCTCATCTTGGCCCCCTTTACGCCTGCCGCCGCCACGAGAGGCGCCGTAATGAGGGTCGTCGTATCGGCGATGCCTCCCGTGCTGTGTTTATCTACTGTAATGCCCTTTATGGGCGACAGATCGACGACTTCCCCCGAATCGCGCATGGCCGTCGTCAATGCCGCCGTTTCTTCATCATTCATGCCCTTAAGATACACGGCCATGAGCCACGCCGCCGCCTGATAATCCGTCACGTTTCCCTGCGTATACTCTTTTATAAAGCGGTTGATTCGAAACGCGCTGTGCTCTTTACCGTCCCTTTTTTCTTCTATAAAGTCTACAGGCCACATAGTCTACCTCAGTTCTGCCAAAAACGACGTGCCGAATGCCAGCGTCCCCGCGTCAAAATTATCCATAACGGTCTGTCCCAGATCCGCATAGGTTTTGCGCGTTCCCAAGTCCGTACTTTGCGTAAGGCCCGGGCTGTACACGACGAGGGGGACTTCTTCACGCGTATGGTCCGTGCCCGCCGCCGTCGGGTCGTTGCCGTGGTCGGACGTGATCAGGAGCAGTTCATCTTCCCGTAGCTGCGGCAAAAATCCACCCAACATGGCGTCGAAGTCTTCAAGGCATTGCGCATACCCGGCGGGATCGCGGCGATGACCGTACATGCTGTCAAAATCGACGAAATTGGCCATGAGAAGTCCTTCCGTGTCTCTGTGACGCAGGAGTTCACGTGTCAAAACCTCCATGTCTTCCCGATTGTTCGCCGTGTGGTAACTTTCGGTCAAATCGATATGAGCATAAATATCGCCGATTTTACCGACGCCTACGACAGCATACCCCTTTTCTTTTAAATACGAAAAGACCATCTTTCTGTCGGGCAGGCGGCTGTAGTCCTGTCTGTCGCCGGTACGGACAAATTTTCCCGGCGCGCCCACGAAGGGACGGGCAATGACGCGGCCCACTTCATACGGGCCGACGCATACTTCCTTACGCGTCACTTCGCAAATGTGATAGAGCTCGTCCAGCGGGATGACGTCCGTATGAGCGGCAATCTGAAAAACGCTGTCCGCCGACGTATAGACGATAGGATTACCCGTCTTTATGTGTTCGGGCCCGAGGCGTTCAATGATTTCCGTTCCCGACGCCACTTCATTGCCGAGCCAGTCGCAGCCGGTCTTTTCCGTAAAGGTGTCGAGCAGCTCCTGCGGAAAGGCGTCATAAAATACGGGAAAGGGATTTTCCACGGGATTACCCATAAATTCCCAGTGTCCGCTCGTCGTATCCTTGCCGTTGGAAATTTCCCGCATTCTGCCGTATGAGCCGACGACGGCCGTACCGGTCGGGCGGATATGGGCCGCCTTTTCCCAGCCGAGACGGCGCAGGTTCGGCACCTTGAGTCCGCCCGGTACAGCTTCATCAATATGTTTCAGCGTGTCCGCACCGGCATCGCCGAAGCGGTCCGCATCAGGCGCGCCGCCGGCGCCGACACTGTCCGTAACGATAACGACAATCCGTTTAAATTTCATTGTCCCGCCTCCTTCAAAACAATCCGGGTATATCGAAATATTCAAATTAAGCAGCTACTGCCGACGATCCCCGCCGCCGTCTTCTTTTTTAACAATGCCGTTATCTACACAGGACACTGTTAAAGAGATATTTTAATATGTTAAATCCTTTCTCCAGCTCTTCCACACTGTCCGGCGAACAGACGGCCACGCGCAGGGCGGATTGTTTTATCATGCCGCCTACGAAAAAGCGTTCCGCGCAAAGCACTTCCAGTCCATGTTCTCCGGCAAGCCTTTCAAATTCATACCCGCTCCGTCCTTCCGGCAACGGTATCCATTGAAACAAAGCATGCGGATTGTCGGACGTATATTCAGGAAAAAACGTATAATAAAGAGCGTTGCGTTCTTTTGACAATTCATTTTTCCGTTTAATGATTTCTTCCGCATCCCCGCTCAAAATAAGTTCATCGGCAATTTCAGCATTAAACGGCGGGATGTGGACATTTATACTGTTGAAAGCGAGCAAAATCTCTTTAATAAAACGATCCGGCACAACCATATAGGCAACGCGCAGCCCTGTAAATAAAGCTTTTGACAGCCCGTGCACGTAAACCGTGTTCTCAGGGATCAGCGTAACTAACGGAGGCAACGGACTGCCGCCTGTAAACGCATATGTATCATCTTCAATTAAAAGAAGCCGATACTTCACGATAATTTCAACCAGAGCGGCCCGCCGCTTCGGGCTTAATGTGACGCCGGTCGGGTTATTGGACACGGGAATGAGGTAGATACCCTTAATCCGGCACTGCCCGCACTTTTTCAGCAGATCATCGGGACGTATTCCTTCATTATCGGACAGTAAGGGCACAAGCTCAATCTTGAACCGATGAGCCAAGGCAATAAAATTTATATACGTGAACGAATCCACAGCGATTTTATCGCCCGCCTGAAATACGGTCAAAAAAAGAAGTACCAAGGCATTCTGCGTTCCGTAAGTTAAAAAAATATTTTTTTCAGAGACGTTAAGAAAATATTTCTTCAACCAATACTGGGCCGTTTCTTTAAACCGCCCGCCGTCGGCAACAGTATTACCTCTCAACAGTTTATCAACAGACTGTCTTTGCAAAAGCCGTCCGGCCGCGTCGGATACTATGGAATTTAATTGCCTATACGGCCGCAGATTCCCGAAAGGAATAAGCGACCTGTTTTTCAGTAATCCCAGCGGCGTTACTTTATTGGGAGCTACAAAAGTCCCCTTCCCGATAACCGCATAAATAAGGCCTTTTCGCTCACAGATCTTAAACGCTCTTGTAACGGTGCTTAAATTAATATCCAGGAAATCCGCCAATTCCCGCTGCGGCGGCAATTGCGTCCCGGCACTCAAGTATCCTCCGGCAATATCTGTCTCCAAGAGCGTAGCCAGGCTAAGATACAGCGGCGCCTGCAACCGTTTTTTATCAGGTTTCCAGGTCATGGGATAATATTCAAACGAATTGACCGGCATGAATCTTTCCTCTAAATTGTCCTGCCTACAATTTTACGGGCACGGAAAAAACAATTTCTCTTTATAATAACAGTAATAGAATTGTACGCCTAAATTGTATCATACCGAAAAGGGGAAAATAAATGACCGATTTAACCGAAGGAAATGAATTAAAGACCATACTGTACTTTTCCGTCCCTATCTTTCTGGGAAACATATTTGAACAGTTATACAATGTAACGGATGCCGCCATTGTCGGGAATTTTATAGGTACGGAAGGTCTTGCCGCTGTCGGCGCCGGCGCTCAAATAGTCACGTTAACCGTATTTCTTTCCACAGGTATTTCAATCGGGGCAAGCGTGTTTATTTCCCGGCTCTACGGCTCGAAGCAATTTGAGGATATGAAGGAAGTGCTTGACACAAATTTGATCTTTACGGTACTGTTGGCCTTTATTCTGACCGTTTTGGGGATCCGCTGTTCCACGATCTTTTTAAAATGGTTAAGTGTCCCTCCGTCTCTGTTGTCCGATGCGGATACGTACTTAAAAATTATTTTTTCAGGACTGGTCCCGCTTTTTGCGTATAATACGCTGGCTAACAGTTTAAGAGGGGTCGGCGACTCCAAAACACCGACTTATATTCTAATAAGCTCCGTCTGCTTAAACGCTTTTTTAGACATCATTTTTATTGCCGTGTTCCGTTACGGCACTGCCGGCGCCGCCATAGCGACCGTACTGGCCCAGCTCTTTTCTTTTATCACTTGTTTACTCTATATGAATCGAAAATATCCGGAACTGGCGCTCCATATATTTCACTTAAAATGGAACCTGAGGAAATTATGCTCATCGTTAGCTGTCGGCATACCCGCCATGCTGCAGCAAACTTTTATCGGTTTCGGCTTTCTCGTCATTCAATTTCTGGTCAACAGTTTCGGAACAACGGCTATCGCGGCGTATACGGCGGCCTCTAAAGTAGATACTATCGCGGAAATGCCGGCCGTAAACCTCGGGCAGGCTCTGATGAATTTTACGGCGCAGAACAACGGCGCGGGAAAACCCGAGCGAATCCAAAAAGGAGGGAAGAACACCTTAGTTCTTTCAGTCATTATATCCGTTTGCACTTCGATTATCGTTTATATTTTTTCACCGCTGTTCATCTCTATTTTCGACCGGAATGCGGCAGTTATACAAATCGGCCGGCAATATTTGCATATCGTGTCCGTCTTTTACTTAATTTTCGGCGCGATGCAGGTGCTTAACGGATTATTACTGGGTTACGGGAAATCGGTACTGCCTTTGATCGCCTCCATCACCACATTCTGTCTTCTCCAGGTTCCCCTGGCCGTCCTGTTATCCCGCACCTCACTGGGTTTTAACGGCATCTGGCTGGCCACGCCGTTCGGCTGGACGGCAGGGTTTCTGATGCGTTTAATTTATTTCCGCTATATTTCAAAAAAATAAGCCGTTTATTTTACCGCCAGTTATGATACAAAGCCGTAACACGACTGTCCGGCGTTTTCCGCCTTTTATAATCCGGGTAAATACTTACGCGCCTTCTGAAAGCAGGCAATGGTCTTGGCATCGATGATTTCGTCGGCGTCGATCATGGCTTCCACTTCCTGTGGCGTATAGTATTCGATATTCATAAATTCATCTTCATCAAGATGCTGCATTCCCTTTTTCAAATTCCGGGCAAGATAGAAATAAATTTTTTCATTACAGAACCCGGGTGATGTGTAACTGTAGCCGAGTGAGATGAGTTCTCCCGTAACGCCGGCTTCTTCTTCCAGTTCACGGGCGGCGCAACAATCGGGCGATTCACCGTCCCGGTCGATTTTTCCGGCCGGGATTTCCAGCATGACCGTACCGGCGGCATAGCGATATTGGCGCACAAGGATAATTTTACCGTCCTCCGTTACCGGCATGATCGCACAAGCTCCTTTGTGCCAGACCACCTCACGCGTCGAGGTCCTGTCCGTACCGTTAATGCGGACCGTATCCACTGTCACATGCAGGATATTCCCGTCCATAATTTCCTTACGCTCTATCATTTTTTCACTGCTGATACTCATTTTTTTATTCTCCCCCTGTAAAAAAAGACGCCTGCCGCAGTACACATCATACTGCAGCGCGCCTTTTTCAGCTCTCCTATTTTCCCGTGCTGCCGATGCCGCCGGTACGTATCCCCGCGGCACTGTCATCGTCAACAGTAAGGTATTTCATGAAAATGCCCTGGCCGATACGTTCCCCCTTTTCAACGTGGTACGGTGTATCTGCCGTATTGTAATACGCAATCATATGTGCCCTTCATTGTCGGGATTGTTGTAGTAATCGCTGTCTACGATACCCGTACCGTTTGCCAGCATAAGCCCCTGCTTGAAGGCCAGTCCGGAGCGGATGAAAATCGACAGGTACTCGTCTTCTTCCATATACGCTTTCAATCCCGTCGGCACGACCGTAACCGCATGCGGTACGAGGACGACGGAAGCGGCCGCTTCCAGGTCATAACCGGCGCTGGCTTTTGTCTTACGCTGAGGAACGGTAATCCCCCGGCCGGCATAAGCCGTAACGATTTCAAATCCTCTTTGTCTCATAGCTTATCTCCGATGCCCGTTCCTGCGGTCACCGCGATCATTGCGGTCGCGGCTCTTGAAATCACCGTCTTCACCGGTAAGCACAACCTTGCGGGAAAGATTGATACGGCCCTGGCTGTCGATTTCAACGCATTTAACCATGATCTCGTCGCCGATGCTGACGACATCCTCCACTTTTTCGACCCGCTCAACGGCAAGCTGCGAAATATGCACAAGCCCTTCCTTCCCCGGCAATACTTCAACAAATGCGCCGAACGTCATAAGGCGTGTAACCTTACCGAGATATGTCTGTCCGACTTCAACATCTTTCGTCAGGCTTTCAATCCAGGCCTGTGCCTTTTGACCGCTTTCGCCGTCAACGGAAGCAATATATACGAGGCCCGAATCGTCGATATCTATTTTCGCACCCGTTTCTTCCGTAATCTGCTTGATTATCTTGCCGCCGGGCCCGATGACATCACGAATCTTGTCGGGGTTAATGTACATTGTAATAATACGCGGGGCATAAGGAGACAATTCCTTGCGCGGAGCATCAAGGACCTCCAGCATCTTATCCATAATATGGAGACGGCCTTCATGAGCCTGTTTGAGCGCCGTATCCAGAATTTCACGGCTGAGGCCTTTAATCTTGATGTCCATCTGGATGGCCGTCACGCCCCGTTTAGTGCCGGCAACTTTAAAGTCCATATCGCCGAGAGCGTCTTCCATACCCTGGATATCCGTCAGGATCGTAAAATCGTCGTCTTTCGTAACAAGTCCCATAGCCACCCCCGCGACGGGAGCCTTGATAGGGACGCCCGCATCCATGAGCGCCAGGGTCGAACCGCAGACACTGCCCATGGAACTGGAACCGTTCGATTCAAGGACCTCCGAAACGACACGGACGGCATAGGGAAATTCTTCTTCCGACGGCATAACCTGTACAAGCGCGCGTTCAGCCAGCTTGCCGTGGCCGATTTCACGGCGTCCCGGTCCGCGGGAAGACCGTGTTTCGCCGACACTGAAAGAAGGGAAATTATAGTGATGCATGTAACGGCGGTCCGTTTCCAGGCCTACGCCGTCGATATGCTGTGATTCCGACAGGGGCGCGAGCGTGGCAAAACTCAAAATCTGCGTCTGCCCGCGTGTAAAAAGGCCCGTGCCGTGCGTACGCCTGAAGAGACCGGCTTCACAGGAAACGGGACGCACTTCATTGACTTTACGGCCGTCCGGACGTATTTTATCAACAGCTATCATGTGGCGGACGATTTCCTTGATCATCTTTTGCGTAACCGCGGCCACATCGTTTTGATTATCGGGATATATGGAGGCGAAGTGCTCATAAATGTCCGTCTCAACGGCATTCATTTTTTCTTCCCGTTCCATCTTATCCGGCTCAAAGACAGCGTCCTTCATCTTTGCTTCGCCGTATGCATGTACCGCTTCCGCAATATCGGCGGGAACTTCTTTTTCAATAAATTCCTGTTTCGGTACGCTGATCTCGCCTAAGAAGGACAGCTGGAATTCGACAACCTTTTTGATTTCTTCATGAGCAAACATGATGGCGTCGAGGATGTCCGCCTCGGGAACCTCTTTGGCACCCCCTTCAACCATGAGGATAGCGTCCTTTGTGCCGGCTACGACGATGTCCATATCGCTGGCTTCACTCTGTGCGACTGTCGGGTTAATAACGAGCCGGCCGTCCACGCGGCCTACGCGTACGCCGGCGATCGGGCCGGCAAAGGGAATATGCGACATGCAAAGAGCAACGGAAGCGCCGATCATGGCGGCGATTTCCGGCGCGTTGTCGTGGTCGACGGCAAAGTCATAGGCCACGACGTGCACATCGTAACGATATGTCTTCGGGAAAAGCGGCCGGATCGGACGGTCGATGAGACGAGCAAACAATGTTGCCGATTCGGGCGGCTTGCCTTCCCGTTTGATAAAACCGCCGGGGATTTTACCGACAGCGTATAATTTTTCTTCATAGTCCACTGTCAACGGGAAAAAGTCCGCATCTTCACGCGCTTCTTTTGCCCCCGTAGCCGATACGAATACGGCCGTGTCACCGTAGCGGACCAACGCGGCACCGCTCGACTGTTTTGCCAGTTTGCCCACTTCAACGGTGAGCGGCCGGCCGGCAAAATCCATTTGGAATTTCTTTTCTTCCATTCCCTTTCCTCCTTAGAGCTTCTATCCAAAAAAGAGGCTGATGGTCTATACATCAGCCTCATTTCGTGCAATTATTTACGCAAATTGAGTTTTTCGAGAATAGCGCGGTAACGTTCCAAATTATGTTTTTGCAAGTATGCGAGCAAGTTACGGCGCTGACCGACGAGTTTCAATAAGCCGCGGCGGGATGCATGATCCTTTTTGTGGCTGCGGAGATGTTCCGTCAGATAAAGGATACGGCTCGTAAGGAGCGCGATCTGTACTTCCGGAGAACCCGTATCATTTTCATCCGCACCGAATTTGGTAACGATAGCCTTTTTTTCTTCTGCACTTAACATTATAATTCCTCCTATTAAAACAGAACCTTCACAAAGTACTGCGTGTTCGTCGGAGTGATCGACCCACCCGGTACCCGTATGACAGGAATCATTATAACACTACAGGCCTCTCCTGTAAAGAAAGAACCTTGTTTTCGCACGGTCAACGCAGCTTTGCGCCTAATTTCTCCTGTAATTCATCAAGGATCCCCTGAATCGGTTCCTGAATATCCTCATCCGATAACGTCCCTTCCGCCGAGCGGAACGTCAAGGCGAAGGCAAGGCTTACGTAACCGCGCGGCACCTGTTCTCCCGCATACATATCAAAGAGGTGTACGCCTTCCAGGTTTTTGCCGCCCTTTTTGCGAATAACGGCAAGTATATCTTCATGTCTTGTGCTGATCGGCACAAGGACCGCCAGATCGCGTGTAAGCGCCGGGAATTTGCCGACTTTATGGTAATCCGGGATAAGGTTGACGAGAGGCAGTATATTCTTCAAATACATTTCAAAAATATATACGGGGCCGGCAACATCATAGTTGTCGACAGCTTCGGGATGAAGTTCGCCGAAACGGCAGAGAACCTTTCCGTCTTTCACGTATTCCGCAGCCTTGCCGGGATGAAGGGGCGCATAGTCGGAAATCTGAAGTCCCGCTTCAATGCCCAGGCTGTCTAAAACGACTTCAACAAGGCCTTTCACATCGTAAAAATCGTAGTCTTCCGCCGTATACGGCCAGTTTGCACGGTGGCGTTTACCGTAAATAAGGCCGGCTACTTCCGTTTCTTCAGCCGGGAGTTCCGTAATCGGCAACGCTTTCGGACGATACGTCGCGGCAATTTCATAAATACCGACGGCATCATTCTTCACCGCCTGGTTACGGACGAGTACCTCCATAAGGGACGGCAACAGCGTCGTACGCATGAGCGGGAATTCTTCCGTAATGGGATTTAAAATGGGAACGGCCGTATAGTGCGCGTCCCCTTCCTCAAAAAGGAGTTTTTGCAATGATTCGTTGTTCATAAAGCTGAAAGTAACGGTTTCATTAAGGCCGCTGCGGCTGAGGACCGACGAAATATGCTCACGGACGGCATGTTCAAATCCTTCCTGCCCTTCAGAAATATTGCTGAGCGGACGGGTTGATTTAATGCGTTCATAGCCGTAAATACGAGCCACTTCTTCGGCAATATCGGGCATTTCCGCACAGTCCACACGCCAGGTCGGGACTGTTGCCGTCACGCTCTCACCCTGCACTTGCGTCGTAAAGCCGAGTGTTTCCAGAACGGCAATCATTTCTTTTTCTGAAATATCCGTGCCGAGGAAGGCATTGACCTGTTCGGCCGTAAACGGGATCCGGCGCACCTCCTGCGGGCGTACGTATTCATCGACGACGCCGGCGGCCACTTCACAGGCGCCCGTTTCCTGCAAGAGCTGAGCTGCCCGGTCCAGGGAGTGCACGCACCCTTCCGAATCGAGGCCGCGTTCGAAACGGGCCGAAGCTTCCGAACGAAGGCCGAGCGCGCGGCCGGTTTTACGGATGCCCGAACCTTTGAAAGAAGCGCATTCCAGGACAACCGTCGTCGTATTCTCCGTCACTTCCGAATCAAGGCCGCCCATAATACCGGCTACACAGGCAGCTTTTTCAGCGTCCGCAATGACAAGCATATCTTCCGTCAGCTCACGCGTTACATTATCCAACGTCGTAATTTTTTCACCCTTCCCGGCACGGCGGACAATGAGTTCATGTTCCGCCAGTTTATCATAATCGTACGCATGAAGCGGAATGCCGAATTCAAGCATCGTGTAGTTCGTGACATCAACGATGTTATTAATCGGACGCACGCCCGCCTTACGCAGGCGCTGCTGCATCCAGAAAGGCGACTTGCCCACTTTCACATGATAAAGAAGACGCGCCGCGTAACGGGCGCATAATTCGGGGGCGGCGACAGAAACCTTGAGTTTGCCGTCGATTTTTTCACGGCCTTCGGCAACGCGGGTCTTCGGCACGTGCGCTTTTCTGCCGCTCAAAACGGCGAATTCACGACTCAGGCCGACCATGCTGAAACAATCGGCACGGTTCGGCGTCAGTTCATATTCATAAACGATGTCGCGCAGGCCGGTCTGTTCGACGGCATCCGCCCCGAGAGGCGTGTCTTCCGGGAGGATCCAAATGCCCGTACGTTCTTCCGGCAAAAGCAGGCTGTCGTCAAGCCCCAATTCATGGGCAGAACAGAGCATGCCTTCCGACAATTCACCGCGGAGCCTGGATTTTTTTATTTTCACGCCGCCGGGCAGCACCGCACCGTGTACGGCAACGGGAACAACCTGCCCTTCGCGGACATTCGTCGCACCCGTTACGACGGTCAGTGCTTCAGTCCCCATATCAAGAGTGCAAATAACGAGCTTATCCGCATTGGGATGAGGCATGATTTTCGTAATCCTGCCGGTAATAATATTTTGAATGTCCCTGCCCCAGTATTCCACCCGTTCGACGGGAATCCCGGAGACGGTCAGCACGTCCGCGAATTCCTGAGGCGTGCGGCTCCTATCTATTTCTACATAGTCCTGCATCCATTCAAGTGAACTCTTCATCTTCCGTACCTCCTAAAACTGATTCAAGAAACGCATATCATTTTCGTAGAACAGGCGCAGGTCATCAATACCGTATTTGAGCATGGCAATGCGTTCCACTCCCATACCGAAGGCAAAGCCGTTCACCTTATCCGGATCATAGCCGTTCAAACGCAATACATTCGGGTGCACCATACCGCAGCCGAGGATTTCGAGCCAGCCCGTATGTGAGCACACACGACAGCCTTCACCGCCGCACATGACGCAGGAAATATCAACTTCCGCACTCGGTTCCGTAAAAGGGAAGAAACTGGCACGGAACCGGACATGTGTCTGCTGTCCGAAAATTTCTCTGAGAAAGTCTTCCAGCATGCCTTTCAAGTCGGAGAAACGGATATTTTCATCGACAATAAGCCCTTCCATCTGATGGAATACGGGCGAGTGAGTCGCATCATAATCCCAACGATAGACTTTGCCGGGAACGATGACCTTGACCGGTTCATTCGGGGTATGAGCCTGCAGTGTACGGGCCTGCATCGGCGACGTATGCGTCCGAAGGAGGATTTTTTCCGTAATGTACATGGAATCCTGCATATCCCGCGCCGGATGGTCATCAGGAAAATTGAGGCACCGGAAATTGTAGTAATCATCTTCGATTTCAGGGCCTTCGGCAATGGAGAAGCCCATGTGCAGGAAGGCCTGCTCCATTTCCCGGCGGATCAGATGCAGCGGATGTTCATGCCCTATGACAGGTTTCCTGCCGGGCAACGTGATATCGACTGTCTCCGCTTCGATCTTTGCCGCCATGGCCGCAGCTTTTAATTCTTCCATCTTTTTGTCCAGACATTCTTCAATAGCCTCCCGTGCCGTATTGACCATCTGGCCCACCTGCGGCCGTTCTTCCGGCGAGAGGTCCTTGAGTGTCTTCATAAGGGATGTGAGTTCGCCTTTTTTCCCTAAATACCTGACGCGAATATTCTGAACGTCCTGCAAGACGGTGCTGTCATTAAGTTGTTCATTAACGGCCGCTTTAATCGCTTCAATCGTATCCTTAATCATACAATACCTCCTGAAAAAATAACGGACCTCCGCCCGGAAAGGGGCGAAGGTCTCGCGGTACCACCCTAATTGTATCTCTTCTCTTCTATAACGGGAAGACCCGCTCCGCCTACTGGTCGGTTCAGCAAAGAGCTCAAAAGGGAATCATACGACCTATCGCGCGGCACTCTCAATCATTGATGCCGCTTCCTGTAAACGATATTCCGTCATATGCTGTCTTTCTCATAGCCGTTTATTCAAATTAATATATGTATTGTATCAATAGAGCGTTTTATTTGCAATAACCAATCGTTGAATCTGGTTCGTGCCTTCATAAATCTGCATGATTTTTGCATCGCGCATATATTTTTCTACAGGATATTCTTTCATATATCCGTAGCCGCCCATAACCTGCACGGCATCGACGGTAACCTGCATAGCCACATCGGAAGCATTGCACTTGGCAATAGCGGCTTCACGGCTGAAATCCAGTCCCTCGTCTTTCATCCAGCAGGCACGTTGCACAAGCAGGCGCGCACCTTCAATCTTCATAGCCATATCGGCAATCATGGCCTGAACCATCTGGAAGGAGGCAATCGGTTTATCGAACTGTACACGTACTTTCGCATATTCCGAGCAAGCGCGGAAAGCCGCTTCGGCAATACCGACAGATACGGCACCGACGAAAGGACGGGCCGCATCAAGCGTGTTCATGGCGATACGGAACCCCTGGCCTTCACGGCCGAGCCGGTTTGCCACAGGCACGAAGCAATCCTGAAAAATAAGTTCCGTCGTGTTGGAAGCGCGAATTCCCATTTTATTTTCAGCTTTGCCTATTGTAAAACCGGGCGTTCCCTTCCTGACAATAAAAGCCGTCAAGCCCCGGATACCGCCGCCTTTGCGCGTATTGGCGAAAACCACGAACACTTCGGCAAGAGCGCCGTTGGTAATAAAGCACTTCGTACCGTTTAACAGGTACCCGCCGCCGTCCTCCGTCTTACGGGCCTGCGTCGACACGGAGCCCGCATCGGAGCCCGTACCCGGTTCAGTCAACGCAAAAGCGGCCAGGTGATCGTTGTTGATGATGTCAAAATAACGTTTTTTCAGGCCATGATTGCCGGCAATAATAACGGGATACGAAGCAAGCGCATTGGCGGCGACAGTCGTTGCCGTGCCGGCACAGCCCTTGCCCAACTCTTCATAAATGGCGGCAATAGTAACCGCGTCAAGGCCGGAACCGCCGAATTCTTCGGGGATAGCAACGCCGAGCAAACCCTGGGCTGCCAGTTTATCCAGCAAGCCTTCGCGAAGCGCTTCCGTTTCGTCCATTTCCAAGGCGTACGGTTTGATTTCCTTTTCCACCAAATCACGCACGACTTTGATAATTTCCTTTTGTTCGTCGTTATAAGCAAAATCCATGTCGTTACCCAACCTTCCGTTTTAAATACTACTGTTCACCCGGTTTCTTCAAGATGTAAAACGATGCGCGCCCTTTGACGACAATCCGGCCGTCAGCGTCATAAATGACCGCTTCCGTCAGATTGGTATCGTCGCCTTCCCGCACGACAGTCCCTACACCGCGGATACATTCACCGGCACGTACATGCCGCACGTAATTCATGTTAATTTCCAATGTCGTTACACTGTATCCCAGGGTACGGCAGCTAAATCCCATGAGCGTATCACAAAAAGCCATCATCAATCCCGGTGCGGCGACGCCTTTGGCATCACAAAAGCGCTGCTCGACAGGGAAATCTATCGTTACTTCACCGCCGTTTAAATCCGCGACCTGACAGGGCAAATTCTGAAAATACGGAGTCCCGTCGTATATTTGTTTGAGCGTTGCCAACAGGATACGTTTCTCTTCGGCAGTCAATGTTTTTAAGGCCATTTTCCATTTCCTGTTCTTCCGGTGACGAGAAATGTTCCCTTGCCGTGTGCCAAATAGCGATTTTTATTGTCATAAAAATCGCAGAGGAGCACCGCTGTCGTACGGCCGCAGTGAATCGCCGCCGCCCTGACGATTATATCCGTACCGGCAATCCCCGGCCGCAAATGATTTAAGGACATATCAAGCAATCTGACCTTCCGGCCTGCCATGAGACACGCTTTTTCCATAGCCGACGCGGCCATGCCGTAAAAAACGCCGCCGTAAAGGGTGCCGTTCGGATTATCCCATGCGGAGCCGTTATTATGAAAAACAAGAGTTACGGCCGTCTCGTCGGCTTCTTCAATATGAAATTCCATATAGCGGTCAAAAAAGCTTTGCTGCCGGTCGTATTCCGCCGCATTTAGTGGGCGAGTCATAAAAAAACATTGCCGCCTTCCTGCAAATATTATAAATACGTTTATTATTTTACTATAGCCTTCTTTGTTCGTCAAACACGAAAAAGGCTTAACTGTCCCGATTATGACACAAAAAAGAACTGCCGGAGCAGTTCTTTTCGTAAAACACGCCTGACCTGGTTTTTACCCCCACACTCGCCTGCCGGAGGGTTCGCTCGTAAACTGCCGTTCCCCACTACTGCCTCTCTCGCTTTTCGCGGCAGGTCTTACTTCTAGGCCGCACTATGATCAGGCCCGTATCGGAGCCCTTACGTGGATCGCTTTGCCTGCGGCTGGCATCGACTTTCAACCACAGCACGTGTCAGTTTATTATAACACATTTATACTCATGCCCGGAAAGAAATATATTTCTAAAACTTATCCCATAATGAAAGGCCTGTTGCCCTTTACAAAAGAACAACATACAGAACCGCTCTCAAAACAATCGCACGGACCAGATTGGCGGAACCGTTACAGCAGATTTTCATTTACAAAAATCCCCCTGCCGTATATAGCAAGGGGACAGTTCTTTCAAGCTTATTTCGCATAGTCGACCATACGTGTTTCTCTGATGATGACAACCTTGATCTGACCGGGATATTCCAATTCCGCTTCGATACGTTTCGCCACTTCGTGGCAGAGAATCGTGCAATCGTCTTCATTTAATTTTTCCGGTTTTACCATAACGCGGATTTCTCTGCCCGCCTGAATAGCAAAACACTCTTCTACGCCGTCAAAGGATTTGGCGATTTCTTCAAGTTTTGCCAACCGCTTCAGATAATTTTCCAACGTTTCACGACGCGCTCCCGGCCGTGCCGCCGAAACGGCGTCGGCTGCAGCAACTAAGACAGCTTCCACAGACGTTGCTTCTTCATCGCCGTGATGGGAAGCAATACAGTTGATTACGGCCTTTGACTCGCCGTATTTTTTTGCAACATCGATACCGATAGATACGTGCGTGCCTTCCAAATCATGATCCAGCGCTTTTCCGATATCATGAATCAAACCGCCGCGACGGGCCAGGTTGACATCAACACCCAATTCGACCGCCATAATACCGGCAAGCTGCGATACTTCAATGGAGTGCCGCAGGACGTTTTGCCCGTAGCTTGTACGATAACACAAACGGCCCAACGTCTTGATCATTTCCGGATGCAGTCCGTGTACTCCCGCTTCATACGTCGCCTGTTCACCGGCTTCGCGAATCTTCTGACTGATTTCTTTACGGGCTTTCTCCACCATTTCTTCAATGCGCGCCGGATGAATCCGTCCGTCGACGATGAGTTTTTCCAAAGCCAGGCGCGCCACTTCGCGACGAATAGGATCGAAGCAGGAAAGGATAACCGCTTCCGGCGTATCGTCGATAATCAAATCAACGCCCGTAAGGGTTTCGATGGCACGAATATTACGGCCTTCACGGCCGATAATACGGCCTTTCATTTCATCATTCGGCAGGGATACAACGGAAACCGTCGTCTCCGCCACATGATCGGCGGCACAACGCTGGATGGCAAGAGAAATGATTTCGAGGGACTTCTGCTCCGCCTCTTCCTTCGCTTCTTCTTCAAGACTCTTGATAAGCTGAGCCGTTTCATGTTTTATTTCATTTTTAACGTCGGCAAGAAGCAGTTCTTTAGCATCGTCATAAGACAATCCGGAAATACGTTCCAACTCCGCCAGCTGCTGCTCGTGCAAGCGGTCGATTTTCTCCTGTGCCTTAGCGACTTCCCCCTCTTTACGGATGAGGGATTCTTCCTTTTTTTCGATAGAATCCGTTTTCTTGTCCAGGTGTTCTTCTTTTTGGAGCAGCCGGCGTTCCAAACGCTGCAATTCGGAGCGGCGTTCTTTATTATCACGTTCCGCGTCAGCGCGCAACTTATGGATTTCCTCTTTACCTTCCAGGATAAGTTCTTTCTTCTGAGCTTCTCCATCTTGCTTAGCCGCGCCGATAATACGGCTTGCTTCCGCTTCAGCACTGCCCAATTTGCTTTCCGCAATCTTCAGACGGTAAAAGTAACCGGCGCCGAGACCGATAACACCGCAGCCTACAGCTGCGACAATAACTTCCGTCATTATAAATATTCACCTCCTTTTCACAAAAAAAGCCGAACCCGTGTCCGGCTTTTCTAGGATGAGAGTCTCATAATTTCATCATTTTTCAAAAAACCATCATGATCGCATATAAATACCAGTATAATGTACCGGTCACGTTTATTGTAAAATTTTTTCACTCTTCTGTCAAGGTAACAAAGTCGGCCAAAACGGCTTGTACAGCCGTTATCGAAAACCCCCGGTTCTGTAAAAAACGAGCGATTTTCCGTTGATCCGCGCCGCCGTTTTTAAATGTTTTCCTCGTCAGGGCAAGGGCCGTCACCGTCTCGTCAAAAGGTTCCCGTTCGTCCGGAACGGACAGGTCCCGCAAACGTAATCTGTTGCAAATATAGGCATGTCCGTACTGCGCTTTTTTTACATAGTAACGGTAAACTGCTTCAGCCAGCCTTTCGTCGTCAATAAACCGCTCTTCTTTGAGTTTTTCTACGACTTCATCAATGACGGCTTCCGGCATCCCGCGGCGCAAAAGCTTGCGCCGCAGCTCGTTTTCGCTGAGAAAACGCACGTTCAAAAGACGTAAGGCCGCGCCGTAACATTCTTTATATTCCATAGTTTTATTCGGCGTCATCATCAAGACGGGGCTGATCCGCCAGAACTTCGTCAAACTTTTCCGGTTCCGCCACGAGTGTATCACGGATAATTTGCTCGATTTCTTCCGCCACTTCGGGATGTTCTTTAAGGAACATCTTTACATTTTCTTTCCCCTGTCCGAGCCGTTCACCCTTATACGAGTACCAGGTACCGCTCTTTTCAAGGATTTCCATGGACGATCCCAGATCAAGAAGCGTGCCTTCTTTGGAAATGCCGGTACCGTACATAATATCCACTTCACAATTGCGAAACGGCGGGGCCACTTTATTCTTGACCACTTTAACGCGCGCCCTGTTGCCCATGACGTCGCCGCCGACTTTAATCGCCTCGCCTTTACGTATTTCCATGCGGACGGATGCATAGAATTTCAGAGCGCGCCCGCCTGTTGTCGTTTCGGGGTTGCCGAACATGACACCCACTTTTTCACGAAGCTGGTTAATGAAGATGACAATGGCTTTGGACTTGGCAATGATACCTGTCAGCTTCCGCAGCGCCTGGCTCATAAGCCGCGCCTGCAGACCGACGTGCGAATCACCCATTTCGCCCTCTATTTCCGCTTTCGGCACAAGCGCCGCTACGGAGTCGACGACAATAATATCCACCGCGCCGCTGCGGACGAGCTCTTCCGTAATTTCCAGAGCCTGTTCGCCGTTATCGGGCTGAGAGATAAGGAGATCCGCCGTATCGACGCCAAGATGGCGGGCATAAACCGGATCAAGCGCATGCTCCGCATCAATAAAGGCCGCTATACCGCCGGCCTTTTGCGCCGACGCGATGGCATGGAGCGCCAAGGTCGTCTTGCCGGATGATTCGGGGCCGTAAATTTCGATAACGCGGCCGCGCGGATAACCGCCGACACCGACGGCCAGATCAACGGCAAGCGACCCGGATGAAATAACTTCCAGATTCATTTTTTCCGCCAAATCGCCAAGCCGCATAATCGCGCCCTTACCGAAATCTTTTTCAATTTTTTTCATGGCATTTTCCAATGCCGTCTGCTTCGCTTCCATATGGTTCCTCCTTACGAATATTCCGACAGATACTGCGCAAGACATAGAAGACAGCCTTCATGGCCGCCCGTTCCTTAACTTCGATTCTGTTGCCGGGAAAGATATTCTTATGCACTGTCGTCCCCCACGGCCCGTCAACCCCTATATACACAAGGCCTGCGGGCTTTTCGGCCGTACCGCCGTCGGGACCGGCAATACCCGTCGTGCTGACGGCAATGTCGCTATGGTAAAGAACACGGCTGCCGCGAGCCATTTCGGCAGCCGTTTCTTCACTGACCGCCGTATAAAGACGCAATGTTTCTTCCGATACGCCCAATACGCTTACCTTGACCCTGTCCTGATAGGTTCCGGCAGAGCCGAGGAAATAGGCCGAGCTGCCGGCAATATCCGTTATATAGGAACCGACGAGACCGCCTGTGCACGATTCGGCACCGCTCACAGTCAGGCCTTTTTTCAGAAGGACGCGGCCGAGAGCCGCCGCAACGGACTCATCGTCATAGGTAACGATGACATTCGGCAAGCGGCTGCACAGTTTTTCCCGCATCGGCAGGACAAGCGCTTTTGCCGCCTGTTCATCCGCCGCTTTTGCCGTAATGCGCACTTCCACGAAGCCGATACGCGCATACATGGCGATGGTCGGATTGGACTGCTCTTTAACGAGATCCATAATCGTGTCTTCAATGCGCGCTTCACCCATGTCGTAAATTTTCATATACGACGAATAAATATATCCCTGCGAGCCGAAAAGACGCTGTAAATACGGTTTCACCCGATAATCGAAGACCCAGCGCATTTCCGCCGGCGGGCCGGGCAGGTGGATGAGCAACTTGCCGCCCTTATAAAGGGCCGTTCCGGGTGCCGTGCCGGCGCCGTTCTCAAGGACTTCCGCCCCTTCGGGAATCATGGCCTGCCGGCGCTGATTACCCGTCAGATCCCGTTCGGGATGCCGCAGCTTGATCCATGAGGTGACGGTCTGCATGACATCCTCGCGAAAGACAAGAGGCACTTCCATGACTTCGGCACCGACAAGTTTCGTCATATCGCCCTGCGTCGGTCCCAGACCGCCTGTAGTAATCACAATATCTGTGCGTGCCAAGGCGGTTCGCAACACACTTTCCATGCGGGCGGGATTATCGCCGACCGTGGTCTGATAGACGACGGAATACCCCATCTGGTTGAGTTGCTGCGACAGATAGCGCACATTTTCATTTATAATTTCACCGAGCAGGAGCTCCGACCCGGTAGTTACAAGTTCAACCAACAATTTTTCTGCACCTCTGTATCATACCCGTTCGGCAATGACCATCATACGCAAATCCCTGGACGACTTTAACGAGAATAATGTCACCCGCATTCAGTTCCTCGCCGTTTTCGACATAGGTCAGGCCGTCCACCTCGGGAGCCTGAATATCCAAACGTCCCACGGCCTGTAAACGGCCGCCTTCTTCTGTCAGTTCTTCCACGATAAAAGGATGAACCGTTCCTTCCAGTTCTCTGTTGCGTTCTTCCGAAACCTTCGCCTGAATTGCCATCAGCCGATGGTACCGTTCTTCTTTGACTTCTTCAGGAACCTGGTCCGCCATCTTGGCAGCCGGCGTGCCTTCTTCCTGTGAATAGGTGAATACGCCTACTGCATCGAACTTCGTCCGTTCCACAAAATCACAAAGTTCCCTGAATTCTTCTTCCGTTTCACCGGGAAAGCCGACGATAAAAGTGGAACGAAGCGCAAGTTTACGCCCCCGCTGCGTCAATTTCCCGACAAGTTTCAATACGTCCGCCTTTGTATCACGACGATTCATGCGTGTCAGGACGTCCTGCGAAATATGTTGAAGCGGCAAGTCGACGTAAGGACAGATTTTATCTTCCTTAACGATAAGCTCCATCAGTTCATCCGTAAAATAATGCGGATAGAGATAAAAGAGGCGGATCCATTTGACGCCGTCAATTTTAACAAGCTCTTTTAAAAGCTCCGCCAACAAGGACTTGCCTGCCAAATCGACACCATAGCTCGTTGTATCCTGGGCGATAAGATTGATTTCCTTCACGCCGTTTGCTGCCAAGCGTTTCACTTCCGTTACAATCGATTCTGTCGGACGGCTGTAAAGAGGCCCGCGCACATGCGGGATGATACAAAAGGTGCAGCCGTTATTACAACCCTCGCCGATTTTAACGTATGCGCTGTACACGGGCGTCGTTAAAACCCGGCTCGTATCCTGGTCGTAAAGATGGCTTACGTCATCCATAAAACAAGCCCGTTTACCCGTTTTTGCCGCCGTAACGGCTTCCCAAACGCGATCCCATGACCCCGTCCCCAAAAGGGCATCCACTTCGGGCAATTCTTTCATTAATTCCTGTTGATACTGTTGACTGAGACATCCCGTGACGATGAGGATTTTACATCTTCCTTCCGTCTTATAACGGCCCGCCTCAAGAATTGCCTGAACGGACTCTTCTTTCGCCTTTTCGATAAATGTACATGTATTGACAATAATGATATCCGCATCGCGCATGTCTTCAGTCATGCTCATGTGATGATCCCGTAAAATCCCGAGCATGACTTCTGTATCAATTAAGTTTTTTGAACAGCCCAGGCTGACAAACGCTAATTTCTCCATTAACCGTCCCTTCCAAATCTGATCGTCCGTATCCACCAGTCCTGCATGGCTCTGCGGTCTTTATCATTATAATGCTTCACTGTTTTGAAAAATACCGGTCCCTGTTGCTTCGAATCTGCCTGTACGGCAATAGCACTGTTGGCAAAATTGAACTGCATGCGATTTTTCCGCAACACGTCCGCCGCCTCAAGAGAAAGAAGCCAATCAATAAACTTGCCCGTTTCTTCCTCGTCGGAGCACCATCTGGTCGCCGCTGCACCGATAAGCCAGTAGGCCGTGCCGTCCTGCGGGTAAACCACAAAAACGGGCGCACCGTCGAAACGATATTGACGCGCCGTCACGGCATCGACAACACCTGCCTGCGCCTCACCGCCGGCGACGCGATGCATGACGGGCGCCATTGTCTTGGAATAAGCGCCGATACGGGTCTGAAGACTGCGGAAATAAAGTTCCGCTCTTTCCTGCCCGTGAAGTTCCACATATTCACAAAGGAAACGGCCCGCAATATCCGTCGCCGCCAAATCGGGAAAACTTATAACCATATTGGCGTCAGTTAAAAGATCGCTCCACGTATTGATATTACTGCCGCCCATATTATAGTAATCACGGTTAATGACAAAGACGAGCGGATCATACCAAAGGCCGATCCAGGCACCGGCATCGTCCTTTAATTCATGCGGCACTTCATCCGTTACATACGATGTATACGGAATGAACGCGCCTTGAAGACGGCCTGCATAAAGTGTGTCCTCCGAAGCAATAACCGCATCGGGAAGCCGATTTTCCTTCGGGTTTCGGATAGCGCGCTGTAATTCATCTTCCGTCATGGTCATAATATAGGCGCGTAATCCCGTGTCTTTGTAAAAGGCTGCCGCCAGATCCTGATTAACTTGTCCGGGCATATCCGAATAAACGACGAGGTGCCGTTCTTTCTCATACATTTCCCGGGCAGCCAGCTGTTGTTGCCGTTCCTGCTGTATGTACACGCCGGCCCAGAGAACGGCGGCTATAAACACTATCATCCCTATAAAGGGGATATATCGTTTCATTCGTTCTATCTCCTGCATATATCGTTTCGACGGTGCGTTTCACGAGTATTTTCATCCTGTACATATCGACTTCAGTCGTCACGCGTCCTTTATACCGTTATACAACAAATCCGACATGACGGTCTCTTTCTTTCGGATGCTTACGGTTTATGACTCCGGACGCCTGTGTACGGTCCGTCTCTAAAAAATAAACCGCGCCATAAGCAGGATAAAGAGAACAAGGCCGCCGATAATGGTAATCTCGGGCCATCTCGTCTGTTTACGGCGCCGTTTTCTCCCGGCCGCCGCGAATTTCGGCGCACCGATTCTGCGCCGTTCGGGTACGGGCGGCTCCGGGGCCGTATGACGAAGATATGTTTCAATCAGTTCTTCTCCGTCCAGTCCCAAAAAACCTGCATAGGCCCTGATGAATCCCTTTACGAAAACCGCACCGGGTATGCTGTCGTAGTTATCCGCTTCCAGGGCCGACAGATACTCCGTCTTGATGTAAACCGCGGCGGAAACTTCCGTCAATGTCCGTCCCTGCGCTTCCCGCTCGCGCTGCAAAATTTCACCTATTGAAGACAACTCCTCCGTCCTCCGTTATCTTTCCCCGCCTGAATCAGTGCGAGAAATATTTAGCCTGTACCTGGTCGGGCGTCATCAGAATATCACGAGCCTTACTGCCGTTGGAAGGCCCGACAATCCCCATCTCTTCCATCGTATCCACCATGCGGGCGGCACGGGAAAACCCGATGCGGAAACGGCGCTGCAGCAACGAAACCGAGGCTTGCCCCGTTTCCATGACCATCATGATAGCCTTATCCATGAGCTCATCTTCAAAAAAGTTACGGCCGCCTTCGTTATGTGAATCTTCCCTTTGTGCCGCTGCAACGGCTTCATTATATTGCGGCTTGCCTTGCGCTTTAATATATGCAACGACTTCATCAATTTCACCGTCGGATATAAAAGCGCCCTGTACGCGTACCGGTTTCGACGCCCCCATGGGATAAAAGAGCATATCGCCCTTGCCGATAAGTTTTTCCGCACCGGCCATATCCAAAATTGTACGCGAATCGATCTGGCTGGATACGGCAAACGCAATACGGCTCGGCACATTGGCCTTAATAAGGCCCGTAATGACATCCACGGACGGGCGCTGCGTCGCCAGGACGAGATGCATCCCGCAGGCACGGGCTTTTTGCGCCAACCGGCAAATAGAGTCCTCCACGTCACCGGCTGCGGCCATCATAAGATCGGCCAATTCATCGATAATAATAACGACATACGGCATGGCTTCCTGCGGTCGGAGTTCATTATACCGTTTAATATCGCGGGTCTTCGTCAAAGCGAAGCGTTTATACCGTTCATCCATTTCGCGGACAGCCCAACGCAAAATATTGGCGGCCTTTTTCGGATCCGTAACGACTGGCGTCATCAAGTGAGGGATCCCGTTATAGTTTGAAAGTTCGACCACCTTCGGGTCTATTAAAATAAGCTTAACGTCTTCCGGGCGCTGCTTGAAAAGAATGCTTGAAATAAGCGTATTGATGCACACGCTTTTACCGGAACCGGTCGAACCGGCGCCGCGCATATGAGGCATTTTCGTCAAATCGGCAACAACAGGCGTGCCGGCAATATCCTTACCGAGACCGACGGGAACGCCGCCCGCCGCATTCCGGAAAACTTCCGTATCAAGAACATCCCGCAAACATACGGGCGTAACTTTTTTATTCGGCACTTCAATACCTACTGCCGCTTTACCGGGAATAGGCGCTTCAATACGGATACCCGTAGCCGCCAGTTTCAAAGCGAGATCGTCGGCAAGATGAACAATCTTACTTACCTTGACGCCCGCCGCAGGTTCCAGCTCATATCTCGTGACGGCAGGACCGCGACTGGCCGTAAGCATTTTCGCATCAATATTGAAACTCTTCAAAGTATCCTGAAGAATTCGGGCATTCTGCCGCACTTCATCACTGAGCCCCGCTTCATGGGAAGAGCCGCGATGCAGGAAAGAAACGGACGGCAAACGGTATGTCTTTTCTCCTGCGGCCGTCGGTACGGCGGTCTGCCCTGCCGGCCCCACCTCCGCCGTACCTGCCGTAAGTTCCGACTCAAGAGGTTTCAGGCCTTCAAGCAGCGGCGGCACGGCGGGATCGCGGGGCGGCACGGCGGTATACGCGGCCGGTTTCGTCCTGTCCACAACCGCTTCGACAATGCCGTTGCCGTCATAATCCGCCGTTTCCGGGGCTTCTTCCTCATCTGCAAAGCATTCCTCCGGCTCATACCCGCGGTCGTCACGTTCCGCCCCGATACCCTCATCGGCAGCAGCGTCGTAATCCGCCGCTTTATCGCCCCGTAGCGTGCGTTCGTGTGGATCGAAAGACAATTCGTCGGCGGACGACACTCCAGAAACGGCGGACATCGCCGTCCCGTCCGGAGAATTGTCAAGAGCGGATTCTTCCCGTTCAATATCAAAAATTTTCCGGTCTTTACGCTGCTGCCAGGAATTCTGTACAGCCTGTGAAGCGGTTTGAATGCCCGTTACGGCTTTTCCGGAAATGCGCGCCACTTCTTCCGTCGTCACTTCCTGGGCAAACGCTACGGGCTTTGATATGGATACCTTTTTCCAAATCATGAGAACAATAACAAGCGCCCCGAAAAGAACGAGTACAGCCCCGAAAGAGCCCAGGGAACCGCGCAGAAAGGAGGCAGGCACGGCTCCGAAAAAGCCGCCGCCGAGACGAAGGGAACCGGGCAGGAATTCTTCCCCCTCTCCCGTAAAAAGAAGATGCCAGAGACTGAGCACAAGTTCGCATGACAAAGCGCCCATTACCCAGTTTCCGGTAAAGCGGCAAGGCCTTCCGTTTCACAATATATTGCAACCCCGCTATAATCAGTGCGACAGCGACGATAAGCCGTCCCGTCCCGAAAATATAAGCAAACACATCGTCAAGGGCATAGCCTATTTGTCCCGTATCCACCCCGACCATACCGACGGTGGAAATATACCCGCTACTAAAAAGACAAGGCCGAGGATTTCATACTTCAGCCAGGGTGTACCGCTCTTTTTGCCGCGCCTTGCCGCACTTTTCCTCGTACCGCCTGCTGCGGAGCGTTTTTTCGCGGCAGCCGTCGTGCTTGCGCGGCGCCGTTTACGTTCGGCCAACTTCTTCACCTACCAACAGTAATCCAACCTTTATGAACAGGCTTTCGCCCGTTCATTTGTTTGGTTCCGTGACCATATAGAAAGCCGCCAAGCTAACTTAGCGGCCGCATAATCAACGATTACGATTCAAAAAAAAGCCCCACCATGCCGTCTATAACCGAGTTTTGAGCCTGCCGAAGCAGGTGGGTGTCCTCCTATAGAGCTCAACAGTCCAGTAAAGGCATTGTCTTACCGAAATAGAGTCCGGACCCCCTATGTAAAGGTGTTGGTTCAAAACTTCGAGACCATTTACGTACACAGTAGGGTTTTCTCTTGCATTCAGTAAAGAAAATCACCAAAAAAATCAAGTCATACCGCCTCTTTATCCATATCCGTGCTGTATACGGCCCTAAGGGCGGGAGATATACTTATTCGGACGGCCTCAGAATATGGCATCTCATATAGGGACGAAGTACTTCCGGAATGATGACGGAGCCGTCCTCCTGCTGATAGTTTTCCAAAACGGCCGCAACTGTACGGCCGACGGCAAGGCCCGAGCCGTTCAACGTATGCACGTATTCAGGCTTGGATTTCGCATCACGACGGAAACGGATATTGGCACGGCGCGCCTGAAAATCTTCCGTGTTCGAGCAAGATGAAATTTCTCTGTATTTGCCCTGAGCCGGGAACCATACTTCTATATCGAAGGTCTTGGCCGCAGAGAAACCGATATCGCCGGTGCAGAGGCAAACGACACGGTACGGCAGGCCCAGCTCCCGCAGAATCATTTCAGCGTTTTCCGTCAGCTTGTCAAGTTCATCATAGCTTGTTTCGGGAGCCACGTATTTTACCATTTCCACCTTGTGGAACTGATGCTGACGGATGAGGCCGCGCGTATCCCTGCCGGCGGAACCCGCTTCGGCGCGGAAACACGGAGTCACGGAGGTAAAGTAAACGGGCAGTTCGGCGCCGTCAATGATTTCGCCGCGGTAGTAGTTCGTCAAAGGGACTTCCGCCGTCGGAATCATGAACATCTCCTGTCCTTCGATACGGAACATGTCGTCATAAAACTTCGGCAGCTGTCCCGTACCGATCATGGAATCGCGGTTGACAATATACGGCGGAATAACTTCCGTATATCCGTCCGTTTCCGTATGGCGGTCGAGCATAAAATTATACACGGCACGTTCCAGGCGGGCGCCGGCGCCGAGATAAAAATAAAAACGCGAACCGGCTACTTTACCTGCCCGTTCGGCATCGAGAATGCCGAGATGTTCACCGATTTCCCAGTGATTTTTAGGGATAAAGGAGAAGGCCGGCGTTTCCCCCCATTTACGAACTTCCGGGTTGTCACTGTCGTCTTTACCGACGGGAACGGACGGATGGCACATATTGGGAAGCATGAGACGGATCTCCAGCATCTTGTCTTCCGTTTCTTTTACCCGGCCGTCGAGGGCGGCTATTTCATCGCCGAGCGCTTTCATCGCCGCGATTTTTTCGTCCGCATTTTCTTTACTGCGCTTTAAAACGCTGATTTCTTTCGTAACCTCATTGCGGCGGCTCTTCATGGCTTCCACCCGGCCCAGCAATTCGCGGCGCCTTGCGTCCAATTTGATAAAGGCGTCCACATCGACACGGGCATTGCGATTCTTCAAATTCGTTTTTACGGCTTCCAAGTTTTCACGTATAAATTTTGTATCCAACATCGTTTTACTGTTCTCCTTTCACCTGACAGCTTTTTATAATCCTTTTTGTTCGATTCCGCTGAAAAGATACCCCAAATGGTTCGTCGAATTAAGCAGTACCAGACGCCACAGGCCGTTTTTCTCTTCCAGCACGTTGATGCAGGCGTTGTCCTGCTTAATCTGCCAAAAACACTTTTGCGACATACCGAGAAGGTCGCAGATGAGCGCTTTGTTGACGGCATCATGAGCGGCTGCAAGGACGGTTTTACCGGCCCACCGCGTCGCATAATCATCAAAAGCGGCACGGGCGCGGGCACACACATCTGCTAACGATTCGCCGCCCGCCCCGGGCATTTGCACCGTATGAGGCGCCGTGTGCCAGGCTGCAAATTCGCGCGGATAGGCGGCTTCAATTTCACCGGCCAGACGGCCTTCCCAGTCACCGTGGTCGATTTCTGTCAGGCGCGGATCTTTTTGAACTTTTTCACCGTGCAGTTCCGCACAAAAGGACGCGGTCATAAACGCCCGTTCCAAAGGACTTGAAATAAACGCGTCAATATGCACGTCTTTTAAGCCCCGCGCCAACAGTTGCCCCTGTTTCAACCCGCGCTCGCTGAGGTGTGTATCTTCCCGTCCCTGATAGCGGCCTTCAATATTCCACTGTGTTTCGCCGTGACGTACCAAGATAATGCGTACCATCGATTACCTCCTATTGATTCGGTTCACAATGAATAAGTTTCATATCCAAAATGCCGTCAATCGCTCTGAGCTTGAGCATGACATCATTGGGAATATCATTTTCCACGGCAACCGCCATAATATTGGTCCCCTTCTTCGTCATCTTCCCTACTTGCATACCCGTAATATTGATCTGCGCTTCGCCGAGGATTGTCGAAATCTGGCCGATCATGTTCGGCCGGTCGATATGGGGCGCTAAAAGAAGGTAATTTTCCGGCGTAAAGTCGACACGATATTCATCGATCTGTACTATTTTAGCTTCCGTGCGATTGAAACAGGGTGCCGACGATGCTGTGCCCGCCCTTCGGGGTGACGATACGGACCGTTACGGCACCGACAAAATTACCGGTATCACTCGATTTCACTTCCTTGACAGAAATATGGCGCTGTTTAGCGAGATCCGGCGCATTGACGAAGTTGACCGAATCCTGGAGAATGGGATTTAAAGCGCCTTTCAATACGGCCGTCGTCAAAAGGGCGGTTTCCGTTTCCGCCAGCTCGCCGGTATACTCGACGCTGATTTCCTTCATCGGTCCCTCAGCTAAATATACACCCAGAATCCCCATACGTTCCATCAAATCAAAATAAGGGCGAATGGTCGTATAGACATTTTGTGCGACAGGCGCCATGTTGACGGCTGTCGGTACGGGTTCACCGCGAAGACCCGCCATAATCCCCTGCGCCACGTCAACGGACACGCCTTCCTGGGCTTCAACGGTCGAAGCGCCGATGTGCGGTGTAACGACAACATTTTCCAGTCCTATGAAGGGGTTAATATCCGTAGTGAGCGGCTCTTCCGGGAAAACGTCAACAGCCGCGCCGGCTACTTTACCGCTTTTCAAGGCTTCCGCCAAAGCGTTAATATCCAAAACCGCACCGCGAGACACATTGATAACGCGCACGCCGTCTTTCATCCTGGCAAATTCTTCCGTACCGATCATACTGCGCGTTTCTTTGGTAAGCGGCGTATGGAGCGTAATATAATCCGATTCCCGAAGGAGCGTATCCAAATCGACAAGCTCACAATTTAGCTGTTTTCCCCGTTCTTCCGGAATATACGGGTCATACCCGATAGTACGCATTTCCATAGCCTGCATGCGTTTGGCAATACGCGAACCGATACGGCCGACACCGATGATGCCTATGGTCTTATCTTTAAGCTGAATGCCGGTGAATTTCTCACGCTTCCATTCGCCCGCCATGAGCGAATCGTGAGCCTGCGGAATATGTCTCGTCACGGCAAGAATCATGGCGCAGGTATGCTCCGTCGCGGCAATCGTATTCGATGTCGGCGCGTTGACGACAATAATGCCGCGGGCTGTCGCCGCCTTAAGATCGATACTGTCGATACCGACCCCGGCCCGGCCGATTATTTTAAGTTTCTTCGCCGCCGTAATAACATCGGCGGTCACATGCGTCATGGAACGGGTAATCAATCCGTCATAGTCTCCGATGCAGTCAATAAGACCGACTTCGTCAAGATTGGTTTTAACGTCCACCTGATACCCCTTTTCACGTAACAAGGCGACGCCCTTTTCCGATACGTCATCGCTTACTAAAATTTTCATCTTATCTGCCATTGTCCTATCCTCCGAATTTTTTAGTGACTGCGGCGAAACCGCTCCATAAAACCGGCTAATTTTTCACAGCCTTCCAACGTAACGGCATTATATATGGAGGCGCGGCAGCCGCCTAAAGACCGGTGCCCTTTCAAACCGATCAGCCCTTCCGCCTCGGCTCCGTCAATAAATTCTTTTTCCAGCTCCGCCGTTGCCAAGCCGAAGGTTACATTCATCAGGCTGCGTGAATCTTTAACGGCATGTCCCCTGTAAAAACCGTTGCTTTCATCAATTGCCGCATAAACAACTGCGGCTTTTTCTTTGTTTTTTTGCTCCATAACTGTCAGGCCGCCGTTCTCATCAAGCCAGCGGAGAACCTTGTTGACAAAATAAATACAAAAAACGGGCGGCGTATTATATGTCGAATCGTTAGTAAAGAACGTATCGTATTTGAGCATAACAGGCAGGTCTTCCCTTGCCGCGGCCAAAAAAGATTGCTTTATGATGCCGACGACGGCCCCTGCAGGGCCGACATTCTTCTGAATTCCCGCATAAAGGAAATCAACTTGGCTCATATCAACGGGACGGGCGAGAAAATCACTGGAGGCGTCACAAATAAGAGGTACGTCGAAAGCCGGATAATCACGCCACTCTGTACCGTGAATCGTATTGTTCGAGGTAATATACACATAATCCGTACCGTCTTGTACGACAAAGTCCTCTTCTTGCGGAACATATGTAAACGTCTTTTTCACTGGACGCCACATCGTATACATCACCGAAAAATGAAGCCGCTTCCTTCGCCTTACGCGACCAGACGCCCGTATTGATATAGCCGCCCTTGCGCTTCAGAAAATTGGCGCCGTGCATGAGAAACTGCATGCTGCCCCCGCCTTGCATAAAGGCTATCAGATAATCGTCGGGAATATTCAACAGCTTTCTCAATAACGCAACGGTTTCATCCTGCATCCGTTGATATGCTTCACTGCGATGACTTGTTTCAACAATACTCATTCCCGTACCGGCAAAATCCAGAAATTCCTGTTGAACCTGTTTCAGCACGGTCAAAGGCATAGCCGACGGACCGGCATTAAAATTGTATACTCTTTTCACCTTTGCTTCACTCCCCTGCATAAAAAACAAAACGGAGACGCAGTCCTATTGGGACGAGCCTCTCCGTATCTCGCGGTACCACCCAACTTGCCGTAAGCCGAGAAAAAAAGCTCCCGTCCCGAACAGGGACGAGAGCATACTCCCGCGTTGCCACCCAACTTGCCTTACGGCCGTCTTTAGACGCTGTATCGGGCGTACCCGTCAAATTCTTCATTTGCCGCTCCGGAGCGGAACGCCTCACAGCCCTGTCGCCTCTCACCGTCCGGCGGCTCTCTGAAAAGGGTCTCTGATTTGCTTCTCCATCAATGCGTTTCATATGATTTAAATTATCCATAGTATACGTATTTTCGTACGCCCTGTCAAGACAAATTCTTCCTGAAGCATATTCACTTTTTCAGTTTTCTTTTACATAAAAACTTTCATTTCTGACTGCCGTTCCCGTTTCTAACAAATTTGTAATCTGGACAATTTCAGTATTATTTGTTATGCTTTTTATATGATAATTATTATTGCTTTGTAAAAGGAGGTTTTACCATGGCATATACACTGCCTGATCTGCCGTACTCGTATGCGGCGCTGGAACCGTACATTGACGAAGAAACCATGCACTATCATCACGACAAACATCATCAGACATATGTAACGAATTTGAACGGCGCAATAGAAAAACATCCGGAACTTTTCTCTAAAACGGTGGAAGAATTGATTTCCGATTTAAACGCCGTTCCCGAAGATATTCGCACGGCTGTCCGCAACAACGGCGGTGGCCATGCCAATCATTCCCTCTTCTGGAAAATCATGGGGCCCGACGGAGGAAAAATAAGCGGTCCCGTCGCCGACGCCGTCACCGAAGCCTTCGGCAGTGTTGAAGAATTCCAAAAACTATTCGCACAAGCTGCTGTCAGCCGCTTCGGCTCCGGCTGGGCCTGGCTGGTTGTAAATAAGGGCAAGTTGGAAATCCTGTCCACAGCCAATCAGGATTCGCCGTTAAGCGAAGGAAAAAAACCTATCCTTGCCTTGGACGTATGGGAACATGCTTATTACTTAAAATATAAAAATGCCCGGGCCGACTATATTTCCGCTTTTTGGAACGTAGTCAACTGGAAAGAAGTAAACAATTACTTTGAAGCCGCAAAATAAGAACCGTGCATAAAAGCGACCGCCTTCGGGCAGTCGCTTTTATTTTTTGCCGAATCCGTATAATTTTATATAAAAACCGATAATACAATCTGATACAAAAACAATATCCCTCTTTGGATAGGTATGAGAACGGCTCCCAGAACATTCGTCATTAATAAAGCAATGAGAATTAAAAAAGAATACCGTTCCAATCCCGCCAGTTTATAGGCCCATTGCCCGGGCAACAGGGCGGCCAGAATCCGGGAGCCGTCCAATGGCGGGAGGGGCAGTAAGTTAAAAACGGCAAAATTGATATTATACAGCACAATCAACTGCAATACAAAAATCATGCCGTCCGATAAAGAAATATGGAAACGGCCGAGTACGGCAATGACCGACATGGCCAGAAAGGCGGCGATAAGATTGGCTCCCGGGCCGGGGCAAAAGCGACGAGGATTTCCCCTTTCCGCCAATTGCGGAAATTTCCCGGATTGATCATAACCGGCTTGGCCCAGCCGAATCGGGCGACAAAAAGCATGATAAGGCCGACAGGGTCAATATGCGCAATCGGGTTCAACGTCAGCCGCCCCGCTTGCTTCGGCGTATCGTCTCCCATAGCAACGGCCGCGCGGGCATGCGAATATTCGTGAACAACCATAGCGATAATTAACCCGGGAATGCCCGCCACCATGGCAAGTATATCATAATTAAACATGAAAACCTCCAAGTATGAAACTTATATACGCGTCGGAACACATATATACAAAGTATATCATACTTGGAAAACACAACAATATGTACATGATAAAATCTGCAACAGATACTTTTTAAGAAGGATGTCTCATCGGGGCCGGTCTTTACCACATTGCACAAAAAAAAAGGAAGCAATCTTACGTAAGTCTTTTCTTACCGGTCTCATGCCGCATGCGCTCCATATTTTTCCGGAATCCGTCCGAATCGGCCATAGTTATGCGAGTATAAAGCACCTCACCTATGTCCATATGAACCATGCGGGACGTTCCGGCTTCAGTCGAATAATTAGCTTCCCGTCCTATGCCGTGCAGACAAATATCGGCAATTTTCGCCAAGGGCGACAGGATGTGACCGGTTATAACGATAACGGCCGCCCCTTTCTTCTTTGCGATCCCCGCGTACCGAAAATACAATGTTTTTCATTTACAAGCCGTATATATGATATATCTTTATCACTTATATGAAACTGTATCCGCCGGACTGCCGGGAAGGAACAGCACGGAAAAAGGCCGGAAACATTATCCGGCCTTTTTTCAAAGAGAAAATTGTTATGTGACTCCTGCCGCATATACGGCATATATATTTTATCCCGAATTTACGGAAGCAGACTCGCATAAATGCGTTGGAGGTTGGTCTTCATCCGTTCTAAATAGGTCTTGCCGTCCTTATTGCTTTCTATCGTATCAAGGAGTTCAACCTTAGCCCCCACCTCTTCCGCCAGGGCTTTCGATACGGACGGGCTTACCATTTCTTCCGCAAAAATCGTCGTGACATGGTGTTCCTTCGCATATTCCGCAAGTTCCGCCAACTGTTTTGGACTCGGTTCTCCTTCTGCAAAGACATCTTCTACGCTCATCTGCGTGAGAGCGAAGTCACGGCAAAGATATGCGAATGCCGCATGACCCGTCACGAACTCGCGACGCGGGGCGTCCTTAAAACGGCCTTCATACTCTTGCTGCAATTCATTCAACTGAGCAATGTATTCACGTGAATTCTGTTCGTAAAACTCTTTATTGTCCGGATCCGCCTTACCCAGAGCCGCCGTAATGTTTGCAACTTCCGTCGCCGCATTGCGCAAGCTGAGCCATGTATGGGGATCGTATTCACCGTGTTCTTCCACTTCTTCAGGATCCGTATTTTTGATAGCGTCCACACCCTTGGATGCCTCTACTTTTACGAGTTTGTCATTATGTGCGGCTTCAACAGCTTTTTCTATCCACGGCTCCATACCCATACCGTTATAGACAAGCATATCGGCTGTCGCCAAAGCTTTCATCGAATCCGTCGACGGCTCAAATTCGTGCGGCTCCGTACCGGCAGGAATGATAGTAATAATATCTACTTTATCCTTTCCCACGGCCTTCACAAATTCCGCCATTGCGTCGAAGGTAACAGCCACTTTCAGCTTGCCGTCCTTTTTCGACTCTTCTTTCTGAGTCGTACCGCAGCCTGCGAGTATGGTTACTGCCAGAATCGCACTCATTGCTACTGCTAACCATTTTTTCACTATATCCACTCCTTCTTGAGCAAATGCAAATCATCTGCATTAAATCAAAAAAAGGATAGCATAGCGCCCCCCTTCTGTCAATCTTATGAAGATGTGCTGATTTGTCACACCCTATGCGGAATACAAAAAAGCGCCCCGAAAATCCCGGGACGCTTTTTACCGAACACTATAACGTATCGTTATCCTTTAACCGCTTCAATAATGCGATATATACCGTCGACGAAGAAGCCCGCGGCTACGATATATACTGCCGCTACAATAGTCGCCATCGGATTGAAGAGGACGAGAATCCCGAAAATGAGGGAAATGATACCGAAGCCAAGCGAGGCTTTTCCCACCGCCGGTACGTACTCTTTCAGATGAAGTCCTTTGGCAAACACAAACATGCCCTCCACCACAAGCCAAATGCCCAAAAGGATCGGCATCACGATCGGCAGCGCAATATAGCCGACACTTACAAAGTACCCGGCAATAATAACATTGAGAACGGCCGACAGCAAAAATGAAACATGCCGCAGTTCTTTGGAAACGGAAAAATACGTGACAACCTGTGCGAGCGAATTAATAAGAAAAGCAACGGAAATCAACCAGCTGTACACAATAAGATTGGCAATCGGCTCTATACAGAGGAAATAGGACACGACTATATACAACAGCCCGGAAATAACAAGAAATGCTCTGCTTGATGTTTTCATAAAAAGACATCTCCTTAAATTATAAAAAACTCTGCGTCTTTCAAATATATTTCTCAAGGTACGCGCTCCATACATCCAAGCCGTCTGCCCGTACCGTACAGCCGGTTTGGTACCCGTCAGTCTATATGTATTTCCGCTTCCGAATAGAGAGCGGCCTTACCGGCCATAAAGATTTTTTCACCGGCCACCCTGCAATATATAGTGCCGCCGCGACGGGAAGCCTGATAAGCGACGATTTCGTCTTTACCTAGCCGCTCGGCCCAATAGGGAACAATATGACAATGCCCGGAACCGCAAACCGGATCTTCCTGTACGGAAAGTTTCGGCGCAAAACTGCGTGATACGGTATCCGCAACCTTCCCCCGCGCTGTTACATGCACGAGAAGCCCGTCCAAGGTTTTGACCTTTGCAAAATCAGGCGCCATCGCCTCTATGACCGCCCCGTCGTCATAGACGCAAAGAAGATCGCGACCCATGTACGCCGCTGCGGGACGCACGCCAAGAGCTTCTTCCATAGCATCCGTAACATCCACTTCATGCAGCGTATATTTCGGAAACTCCATTTCGTAGAGGTCGTCTTTTCTCGCAACGGTCAAAGCGCCGCTGCGCGTAGAAAAAGTAATAAACTTCGCATCTTTTTCATAAAAACGGAAAAGCACGTAAGCGGCGCCTAATGTAGCGTGGCCGCAAAGATCGATTTCTCCGCCCGGAGTGAACCAGCGCAGACGATAAATATTTCCTTCTTTTACGGCAAATGCCGTTTCAGACAGATTATTCTCCCGTGTAATATTCATCATCAGTCCATCGGAAATCCATTCATTCATAATGCAGACTGCCGCGGGATTACCGGCAAACACCTTATCTGTAAACGCATCGACTACATACTGTTTCATTTCCTTTCCTCCTGATACATAGAATTATCGGACGGTTTCAGAGATTCGTCCTGCCTCGGAAAATCTGTTTATAAATATCCGCGTCCGTATCCGTAAAAACATTGAACAGAACCTTGATTTTCTTATCCTTATGTTTGTTCAACCATTCCGTCACCGTCCTCACCGCAATTTGTGCCGCTTCCTGTGCGGGATAGCCGAAGACTCCCGTGGAAATGCAGCAGAAAGCCACGCTGTCTATGTTTTTTTCGGCACATAAATCAAGAACGTTCACATAACAGGCCCGCAAATCTTTACGGCTTGCTTCCGTCGGTGTACGGCCGCCCACAGCCGGACCGACGACATGGATGACATGCTCCGCCGGCAGATTATACCCTTTCGTCAATAAGGGAACGGCCACGGGCGAACTGTATGTACCGCTGCGGAGAAGCGCTTCCACGCCTTTTGCGCATTCTTCGCGCAACTGCACGCCCGCTGCCGAATGAATGCAATTATCAATACAGTTATGGAGCGGCACGAAACAGCCGAGCATCCGCTGATTGGCCGCATTAACGATAGCTCCCACAGCAAGCCTCGTAATATCGCCCTGCCAGAGATATACCTCATCGGCCCACGCTTCATTACGGGAAAACTCCTGAGCGACTGTATTCATATACCGCAAAAGGACAACGCCCTTCTTATTATTTTCTTCCCGCAAATATTCGTCCTGAATTTTGAGAATCTTCTTATCCGTTTTCTTCGGAGGACGCACATTAACCAAGGCACGGAGAGTATTTTTCTTTTCATCTTCACTTTCGCCTTCAGCCGGTACCCCGTGATCGGCACAGCCTTCTTCATCGGAAAAATAAGCAATCAATGCATCTAACCGTTCCTCTTGTGTCATTACGCATTTCTCCCTTTTCGTATTCTATACCCGTATTATACACTATTTTTCATATATTCTTCCATAGGCTTCCTTACCGTTCTTACACAGCTTTTCCATGAAAATAAAAAGCTGCAAGCATCTTGCTCACAGCTTCTTTATTTCCGTCAGTCAGTTCCAAATAGCCTTCATAAGCGGCCGGTACGATTCTTCCAGATGCTGAATAATGACATCAAAAAGGACCGATAAGATATCTCCGTCCACATCATCATTACTGATATAGCACATATCAAGAAGAAGTGCCCCTTCTTCATCAATACAGTACTTGAAGGACTTGTACGTGCGGTTGTATTCGTTTATCAATTGATAGACAGCCATTTCGTTCCCGTCCTTCAATACTTTCGGGGCAATGAGAACGCGGATACTGCCGTACAAAGTGTCGTCAAGGACAAAAATCAGAGGCAATTTTGTCCCCTGCGCCTCAATAAATGTTCTGAAAATAACAGTATGCAGTTCGTCATCATGCATGTCTTCCATTTCAAACGCTTCTATTCCGGCCTTCTTTAAATATGTCCGGAAGGCCTTGGCTTTCTTATTCATCTCTGTATCACTCCGTTCTTACCGGCCGAATCCGTCAGGCGAATAATCATTCTATCCCCTCGTTCCTCATTATACAGAGATTGCGAAAGCCTTGCAAAGCCGCACTTATACTGATATTCGATGACTTTTGCCCGTAGCATAATCGATTTCGATACCGGGCTGATTATTATACACATAAACATTGAATTTTATACCGGCACCGTCGTCTTCCACGGAAAGGGCTTCCATCTGCACGCCGGAAGCGACGAGGTTTTTCCCCTCAAAAACGGGAGTCACCCTGTAAAGCACATGGTTTTGCGTTTCTTTGATGTAATCATGGACCATGTTTTCAAAAGGCAGCATGCCCTGTACATTTAAATAACGCGTGCCCGTAATGAGGTTTCTCGGGTTTGCGTTTTCCGCCGTCAGCTGGTAACCGATAAGATGGCAACGATTGTATAAATATTTACCGTCAACATTATCATATTTTGTCGTCTGCCAACCGGTCGGCTTGACCGAGCCTATGGGTTCCCGTTTTTTCGTCGGCATCAGGTCCGTCCCTATATTGGCGAAGGCGGGACCGCAGCGGCCGAGCGGATCGAGGTCGCTATAGCGTTCGGTCGACGCGGCAGTCATTTCCTCCTTGCTGAAAGAAGGCTCATTATTGTTGACGATAACAAAAGGTTTGCCGTTAAATGCCGGTACAGACGCCAAATCGACGACGGCACGGCCGCTCTCATTCTGCCCGTTCTGCACGGCAACAGGCCGTGTATCCGTCTCGGCTCCTTTTTCAACGACACTGCCGCAAGCCGCAAGGAGCAGGCCTATCGCTGCAAAAAGGACGAGAACCGACTTTTTCCACTGTATCATCTTCTATATACCTCTTCCGTTATTTTATCATGTGACGAGCCGGCAAAGTCTTCACTCCCGTCAAGGTGCCACGGCGCTTTATCCACAGGCAGGTCAAAGAAGAAATCGCCCGGGTAGGCGCGGTTCCATTTGTAAAGGACGACCGATTTCGCCGCGTCCGCCACAGCCCGTACACTCACATCTTCAATAAAGCAATAGGCCCCGTCGGCGGCCTGTTCCAGAAAATGTTCATCTATATGGAGCACGATGTCAACACCGTCAAAAAGAGTCGCCGAAAAAGGACTCACCCACAGTTCCCCGTTACAAAGGGAGGCGATACGTTCGTTAAGGACGCCGTCTCTGCTCTGGCGGCGCCCGTTAAAAAGCAGGCCCATCCTGTCGTCTACAGCCGCTACGATATGCATGGTTTCCTCCTCTAATAGGCCATTGCCTCTTCCGGGGTCAGCCAGTAATGAATGCCCGTCGTTGAATCGAACCAGCGATCTTCGTTAAAATTTCCGACTTCCAGCCACTGCCCGACGCGATAGATAAAGTTCGGATCGACGAGGGACACGGCTTCATCATACGAACGGCTGCCGTCAAAATTTTTAATGGACAGGACTTTCGCCTTATTTGTCCGACAAGAATGCAGGGTCGCCGATGTGCGTTTGGCGTCGGCCGGAATGAGAAGTTGCACGAGAAGATCATTAAAGCACTTTTTATACCCCAGGAAAGCGCCCGTTGCCGGCGGATAAAGGCGGAAGAATTGCGTCCGCTCATCATCAACAATGCCGTCAAGACGTGCATGTTCCAAATTGGCGCTGTACAGGTTGGCCCCTTCGATGTGAGCATTATGCAGATCACAGCCGCGTAAAGCGGCTCCACTTAAATCGGCATCACGCAGATTGGCAGCAGCAAAAGACGTATTGACACAGCGTACATTGGCAAGATTTACGCCGGTCAAATCGGCGCCGGCAAAGGAGACGTCTTCAAAATCGGACCATTCCATATTGAGCCCCGACAAATCAACACCGGCCAGATTAAGATGAGAAAAGCGGGAACGGCTGAAATCCAGCTTTTCCCGTTCTTCCCGCGGCAGGCCGACAAGTCTGTCAATATCCTCTCTTGCAATATCTTTCATACAATCACCTTCTTCGTTAAAGACGCGTGATTTCTTTATACCGCGGTTTTACGACCCACGCGCCGCGTACATCCATGACCCCGTAAAGACCGTTGACTTTAACGATAGAAAGGCCGTTATTAAAGAGCGTTACGCCGCTGATGTCACCTTGCGTATCCGTATAAAGAACACGGCCCGCCTTATCGATAATGGAATATTTCTTATCGACGTTCATCCAGGTGTACTCGTCGCCGAATACATATATGACCGCTTTTTCAGGGAACGTCGCAACGATAGCCCCTGTCGTTCCGTCAATAAGATACTGCACTTTATTTTTTGTGACGCTCAATCGGTCGGCGCTCAGGAAAGTCACATTATCATACGCGAAATCAGTCAGCTGCACGCCGTCGACGACACTGAAGATGGCGTACTTTCCTGTTTCCTTATCCTTCAAGGCCACATTACCGTTAATATCGTCCCAGGACTCCTTGCTGACATCGTAGTTGCCGGGCGCGATAATATAACGCCCCTGCCGGTTCACATAACCGAGTTTCCCTTTATTCTTAACAAAGGTGCCGAAATCGGAGATCGGCCATACTTCATCATTTTTACTGTCAATGACGATCGCGCCGGTGCGATCAATATAACCGCGCTTAATACCGTCATAAGAAAGAGACAGCTCCGGCCCGTAATAGGTGCCGTGATCAATAACGCCGCCGAGCACCACCCCTAAAACGCCGCCCCAGTTAAACTTGTGTACGGCCCGATGATATTCGGCGAGACCCTTACGGTAAGCGAAAAGTTCATCATACGGCACATCAAAAAGCTCCCGGCCCGTCGTATCGACGGCAACCTTTTTCCCCTTGCCGTTACGTACGAAGGCGATGCCTTCACTGAAAGGCGCAAGGACTTCTTTATAAACGGGCGGCAAGAGAATCTTGTCGTTACTGTCTTTAAAGCCGTATTTACCGTTTTCATGGAACGGGCGAATACCGTCATCTCCGTCGATATGCACTTTTTTCTGAGGTGTATCGGACGGTAAAATCCGGCCGGTTTTGTCAATGAGGATACGGTTTTTCTTCTCTTTCGTCCAGAATTGGCCCGCATTGGCAGCGGCCGTGATCTCTTTATACTGCGGCTGTACCAAAACGGTTCCGTCCGTACCGAGAAGGCCGTATTTCCCATTATCCTTGAATGTGCCGAGAACTCCGGCCCGATAGTTTTCATCATAACGTCCATGTATCTTGCCGGCGAGGCCGGACGGCGCCCGGTGGTCCCGGATCTTCGGTATGAAAATCTCGCCGATACCGGAATTAACAGAGGCTCCTGCACGTTTCTCCGTTGACTTTGTCCTTTCAACACTTGTCGTCTGCGATGTTGTCACCGTCGTTGACGCCTCTTCACGATGTGTATGTTCGTAAATATGGGCCGGCTCCTCTGCCTGTACACCGATTGTGACGGCAATGGACAGGGCTGCGGCACTTAGTACGGATTTTATTATTTTCTTTTTCATTTTATTCTCTCCATATACTTTATTCAGCCTCAAACAGAGGCAATGTTTCCAGGAAGATGATATCGTCGCGTTTAGCCGCATCCCCCTCGGCAAGTATGGCCGCTTTGGCAATAACAGCCGCACCGGCCTTATCGGCCAATTCCATAAGCGCCTTTAAGGAACCGCCCGTGCTGATAACGTCATCGACAATAACCGTTTTCTTGCCCTTGATGAGAGCCACATCCGCATCAGACAGGCAGAGCATCTGTTTCCCCTTTGTTGTAATCGATTCGTCATCGACAACAAGGGGATTTTCCATGTACGCCTTAAAATCCTTGCGTGCCACGACATAATGCGGCATGCCAAGAATACGCGCCATCTCAGCCGCCAAGGGTATACCTTTCGTTTCAGCCGTCATAATGATTTCTGCATCGGACGGGATCCTTCCGGCCAGTTCGGCCGCCGTATTGACCGTAAGTTCTGTATCGCCGAGAATGACGAAACCCGCTATAGCGAGCGTATCGGTTACATTCAGAATCGGAAGCTGCCGCGTACAGCCGGCGACGCGAAGCTTATAATATTTTTTTGCCAACGTAAACACCTCAATAGGCCCTTATGAGGGCGTTTTAAATTTTCAAATCAATGACGGCCGATACACCGACGCCCTGAATGCGCGACGCTCCGGCCGGATTGGCACTGTCAACGGGAACGAGCCCTTTAGCACGAGCAATATTATTGAAACTCCCCTCCACTTGAGCGACAGCTTTAACACGTTCCACTTCCGCTGTCGGCCCCGTTACCTGAGCGGCCCCGACACGGCTGCCGTTACCGAGGCTGACAATAGGGACAACCTTTGTCGCATAAGTTGTTCCCAAGTTTTTCTGGTTAAGCAGTTTATTTAAAAAACTGTTAATGGACGGGCCGTATTTATCCACGCCCACACCGACAATACCGCCTTTGATGAGTCCGCCCAAGCCGATAGCTTCTACGGGAAGCGCGGCACCGAAAGAAGCAATGCCGAGAGAAATGGCCAGAGAGGCCGCAATCAGTTTCTTTTTCATCATAATCCTCCTATAACATCGTATATGTATATTATATCAAGAGCCCACGGTCTGTGAAACCCCTCATAAAAGGTTACGACAAGACATAAAAGATTCCTTTCTCATATGAATATGGTATATAATAGCGTCATATCATTATTTCGGAGGTACGTATGTTAAAATACCGACTTCAAAAAACAGGTTCCCGTATATATATGCTGTTTAAGCAAGACCCCTTACTGCATGTACTGATTTTTCTCTTTGCAGGCCTTATTTGTTTCTTTCCCGCATCGCCGTCCGTCACCTGTACGGGCCTCATTCTCATGTGCGGTCCGGCTGTCCTCTTGCAGACCTATGTGCTGCGCCGCCGGCGTTTCAGAACAATCAGCACCGTAACGGGCCTCATCGCTTCAGCAGCCATGTATACTCTTTCAATAACGGCGGACAATACGGGCGTTTCTGCCGTCTTACTCAACCTGTCCGCTCTTTGGCTCTTTACCGTCCTTTTACAATACGTAACCTGCGATGCGACGGACAATGCCGTTTCCGCCGTTTACGAAAGATTCCTGCAATTTATAAAGAGCGGTGCCGTGGCGACTCTCATTTGCATCTTGCTCGCTGTCATCCTTCTTTTTACGTCCCTTATTTTACCTTCAGGCATATACTTCGACATCGTCAGGGGGGTAATTTCTGCCTGGCCTTATGGATCCTTCTTTTTTTCATCGTCCTTTTTTCGTACAACGGCAAACCGTCCGCCCCCGGCAGGCTCTACACCCGTATTTTTAAGACCGTCGTTCCAAAATTTTCCGTCTTTTCGGGAATTCTGGCCGTTATATACCTCTTTTTAATACTCATCGACGTTCGTCCCGACGCCCGTTTTCTCTATACCTACTATCCGTACGTGACCTTGTACTATCTCTTCTTTCTGGCAAGCTTTCGTATTAAAGAAAAGGTGCCCGAACAGCCGCTCATTCTGGTTCTTTTCTCGGCGCTTACCGCCCTATGCCTCATCCTAACGATTAAACGAGTCTACGTCGATTCATCCCTTATCCTCGGTGCCGTTTATATCATCCTCTTCAACGGCCTTTTTCTGCTTCACAACCTGTACCTATTCACCCGCAGGACAGGCCCGGGGCCGCATACGAAACTCCTGGCTCTCGTCATGGGGCTCATTATGTTCATGCCCCTTATCGGCTATACGTCCTTTATCCGCTTCGTTACGTATACACACGAAGCCGATACGTACGTGCCGCATTTTTCCGTCGTCGGTCAGTTTGACGGCTCTATAGAAAAAGCACAAGCCGAGGCGAACCGTGAAGAGACGGCAAGGCGGAGGCAAGGCGAGCAACAGCCGGAAAATACGGTAATCTTCCGCCCTCGCGCCAAGAAACAGGTTTCTTACGACATTGCTCCGTACACTGCGGCCATCTTTAATCTCAACCTGTCTCTTTCGGATGACTCGTCACACAGCACTCACGCCGACAAGGGCTTCACCTTTGCCCTTGCCGATAAGGGAAACATCCTTGTCATTACGGCGCCTGACGGAAGTACGGAGCGATACGACCTGCCCGATACGGTAAGACAAAACGAAAGCCTTGACGAACATACGTCCATCATCGTACAAACGGACACGTCCCTTCTCGTCATCAGCCAGTACTTCAACAACGGCACGACGGCAACCGTCACCTTCGACTTCTTCGGGAAGTAAAAGAGGCTGTGAAAACAAAAACTGCACATTATACAACAAAAAGACGGCCCGGGCCGTCTTTTTGCATATCCCCTAAGGGTATAGGAATTTATACTTACTTATATTCAGGGAACCACTTCTTCAGGGAACCACTTCAACGTATCAACGTTGTGCAAAGCTTCCGCTTCGCTAAATTTGCTTTGCCCTGTACGCACCGCTTCTTTGGCTACGGCTACGGCCACGGTGTGAGAGAATTCGGTCAGTTTATCGACAGGCGGTAAAGTAGCCGCACCGGGCTGCGTCGTATCAATAATACCGCCCAAGGAGTGCGCGGCCGCTGAAATCATTTCGTCCGTCAGGAGCTTTGCTTCCGAAGCTAACACGCCCAATCCCAGGCCCGGATAGATGAGAGCGTTATTAGCCTGCCCGATGTAGTACATAATGCCCTTATACATGACGGGAGCAGCCGGAATACCCGTAGCGACCAGCCCGCGGCCGTCCGTCCATTCGATGAGGTTTTCCGCTTTCGCCTCAGCCAGTTTTGTGGGATTACTGAGTGGGAAAATGAAAGGGCGTTTCGTCGTATCCGCCATATGACGGACAATTGATTCCGTAAACGCGCCGGGAACGGTAGACGTGCCGACGAGAACAGTCGGATTCACGGCTTTTACAGCCGCTTCAAGCGTCGTCAGTTCATGAGAGTTCACAAATTCTTCGCGCTTACGCGTAAATTCTTTTTGCTCCGGCGTAAGTCCCGGTGTGTCATCGAAGAGAAGCCCCTGCCTGTCGACCAAATAAAAATGCTTTTTCGCTTCTTCAGGCGACAACCCTTGCGCCACCATTTCCGAATACACGCGGCGTGCAATACCGCAACCGGCCGTACCTGCACCGAAGCACATATACACCTGATCGATCAGCTTTTCTTTCGAAATTTCCAGACCGCCCAAAATGCCGGCCAAGGTGATGATCCCCGTCCCTTGTATATCATCGTTAAATACGGGATAAATCTTATTGTACTTTTGAAGCAAAGCGGCTGCATGATCTCTACCGAAATCTTCAAAGTGCAAGTACAGTTTCGGGAAGAGTCTTTCTACCGTTTCTACAAAAGATTGGAGGAAGTCGTAATATTTTTCTCCCGTCACCCGTTCATGACGATTACCCAAGTATAAGGAGTCGTCCAAAAGGGCCTTGCGATTCGTACCGCAGTCCAGGATAACGGGCAATACCTGCTCGGGATTAACGCCGGCAGCTGCCGTATAGACCATAAGTTTGCCTACGGAAATATCGACACCGTTCGTCCCCCAGTCACCGATACCTAAGATTTCTTCCGCATCGGAAACGACGACAAGACGAATATCCCGTCCAGCCGCACCGCTTTTCAAGGATTCCTCAATATCTTCGGGCCGGTCAATAGACAAAAACACGGCATTTTGAGGGTTGACGAACAATTCGCTGTATTCTTCAATATTTTCGGCAATAACCGGATCATAAACGACAGGCATAAATTCAGCTACATGTTCACTGAATACCTTATAAAACAAGGTTCGATTCGTATCGAACAACTGCATGAGAAAACGCCGTTTTTCAATACCCGCATCTTTACGGCAAATATGTTCATATGCCTGCTGCGCCTGTTCTTCAAGAGACTGTACGCGAGGCGGCAACAAACCGACCAACCCGTATTCCTTACGTTCTTCGTCCGTAAAGGCCGTCCCTTTGTTCAAAAACGGATCGTTTAATAAATCGTACCCTGTTTTTTTCATCGTTACTCCTCCCTTTCGGGCAAACCGAAAACCAAATATTTTTATATGAGTAGTTAAATATTATATCATAATTCAAAGAAAATTCTCCCCGAAAAGACGATATCCTATCCGATTACACTACAGTCTGCTCGCTTTCATAGTTATTTTTTATACTGCATTTTGAGAAAGAAGCAGTATAACGAAAGCGTTTGGATATTTTATTCCAAAGAATTTTATGTTGAATCAATTTTATAAAATGCATCCACATGAGAAGGAAGATATGGCTATTACAGGTTTAATTATTAGGTATTTTAGCAGGTGTTATTTTGCAACAAGGCCAGTTTTGTATTTCCGGACAACTAGGCATATATTGTTCAGTCCCGTTTGCTTGCGGCAGCGGCTCCTATTGCCGTTGCCGTCGCCATCCAAATGGTAGGTTTTTACGTCTTGTCCGAGTACGGATACATTACGATCCCGTCCTCGCCCATGCCGTTCCTGGCAACGCTTGCAGGCGCTTTATTGTTCGGCCTGAGCATGGGTATTACCGGTTGTTGTTTGACGGGACAGCTCTTCCGAGCCGGCCAGGGCCTCATTTCGGCAACATACAAGTACATTTAAAATTTGTGGTCTCAGTAGGAAAACTTCGTATTTCCAAGCTTCCCGGAAAATCATGAGAGTGTTTTGCTTTTCAGACCCTCTGCACAACATCGCCGTAAGATATCTCAAAGGCCCCTTTTCTACGTCATTACGGAGCAACCGCATATGTTCTGCCGTTCCATGTGAGGCGTGCTAAGCCGTAAATACCATTGCGGTGCGCCTTCTAATGCTTTCTTTACTTGACTGACAGACGAATTGCTTTGTATTACATCAAGAGTTTTTTCACAGCTACATTTGCCGTGAAAAAACCGACCTACGTCAGTCGTATTTTCCGGTTCTGACTGACGTAGGCCGGTTCCATGCCAATTCACTGTCAAGTTTTTTACTTTGCTGTCAATACATATTACGTATTATTGGCCACAACCGCCCCTACTACTGCCCCTATCACAAAGGCGGCCGCTTCATTGCCGTGACCGGAATCATGATGAGTTTTTTTTGGTTTGGGAGGCGGCGCTTCATGATGAGCAGGCGGCTCATCCGGCGGCGGCGGAGCGGCATAAACCATAGCCGTACCTGCAGTAAATGTCATAAACGAAGCCGCGACCATTATCATTTTCATCTTCTTGGACAAGCATAACATAAGTGTCACACCCCTTTCATCAACCTTTCGTTGATATCCGAATTATATGAAAACTCATCATCAATTTCAAGTACCCGGAGAGAATTGGCATTATACTGTAGAAATCGCGAAAAATATCTGTCAAATATAACCGGCAGAACACACCTCGAGTCGTTTTTCCTTTCCCGTTCCATCTGTCCTGTGAAGAACCCTGTATAATATGAAACCGGCGCAGCACATATGGGCCGCACCGGTCGTTTTATCAGTAGAGGCTTTGGTAGATTTCCAGGTAATCCCCTTCTTTTAAGGGAACAAAGTTATTGTCTGTCAGTCGCTTTTGATTGGTTGCCACGGAATTGGCAAAACTTTTTAAGTCGCTTTCTTTTACTCCGTATTCATGTAGGGGCTTTTTCGGCAAAATAACATTAAGAAGAGTTTCCAGTTCTTCATAAACCCGATCCGTCGTCGTATCCAGAAGGTTCGCTATAAAAGCATTGAGCCTGGAAATTTCGCCGTCTTGCCGGCGCTGCATGTAGGCTTTCATCACTCCTGTAAACATGGCGTAATTCGATTCGCCGTGGGCTACGTGATACATAGCGCCCAAAGGATAAGACATGGCATGTACGGCCGCACAGCCGGCATTACCGAAGGCTATGCCCGCATAGGTTGAGGCCATAAGGAAGTCTTCCTGTAAAGGAAAGCGGGCATCAATACCGCGCTCCCTAATCTGTATGTAGCCGCCGATGATCTTCTCAATGGCCTTATAGCTGAATATTTTTGTCGTTTCCGAGGCCTTCGGCGAAAGAGCCGATTCAACGGCATGAACGAGGGCATCAATGGAGCTCGTCGCAAAAACCTTGGACGGGAGCGTCTGCAAAAGTTCGGGCACAAGAATAGCTTTATCCGCATAAAATGCTTCTACGGCAAGACCCTTTTTCATATTTCTGCCGTTCAGGGAAAGGACGGCCACATTCGTTACTTCACTGCCTGTGCCGCACGTTGTCGGCACGATAACCAATTCTCTCTCCTTAACCGGTTCCATTATACCGTCGTAGAGATCAAGGACAGGAATAACGTTTTTCAGACAAAAGAATTTGGCCAGATCGATGATTGTACCGCCGCCGATGGCGATGATCTGTTTCGGATTTCCCTGAATATCTTTATAAATGGCTTCAGTCATATCATCGGACGGCTCACCCGCACCGTATTCTTCCTGGAAAATAACCTGACAGGGCAGATTGAATTCCGCAAAATAAGGGCCGTAAATATATTGATTTGTAAGAATCAAGTCATCGGCCGTAATATTCAGGTCGATAACCATTTGTCTGCATGTGTGATAGTGTAAAATCGTGGCTTTCAGTGCCAATTCCTGCATTGTAATCCATCCTTTCACGAACGCATGTATACTATGTTCTTATTATAACATACTCTCCGCTTCCTGTACGAGAATTGCCATGCTTCTCTGCTATAAGACCCGCAGCTGCGTACCTTTATCCGTATGCAGCCGCCATGTTCCCCGTCCTGTCTCAATTCGCAGTACGCCTGTAGCGAGACTGTTATCTTCCATCCATTTAATACCGATGCGTAAGGCAGGCCCGATTTTCATGTTTTCGTTTTTATAGCCGCGTGTGCGCGATGTATCTTTTCGATTATAAGCAACGGTCACTGTACCGTCAGGATTGAGTTCTTCAAGTAAATGTCGGATTTGTCTGCCATATCGGAGAGAATCGACCATTTCACCCATAGCGGGAGCATAAGCGCCGCCGAGGATATTCACGGCCCGGTCAAGTTCTTCCGTCGCTTGCAGACCTGTGCGTATGCAGGCAATACCGTTACGCAGGAAACGCTCTTTCATAAAAGCGGCCCGACGTACACCCTCGTCAACGGTTAACGGTCTGTAGCTCCCTTCTTTATAGAGGTCGGCCAGTTCCGTATTATCGATGACGACAACCGGATAGATACGTGTAAAATCGGGTTTCAACGCACAAATTCTCTCTGTCGTGGCCATCAGGCTGGCCCGGTCTTCCTCAGGCAGTCCCGGCATGAGCTGTAATCCGACGGCAAAATTTTGTTCCCGCAACAGCATAACAGCCCGCTCCACATCTGTTGCCGTATGGCCGCGCTTCGCTTTACGGAGAACGGCATCGTCCATGGACTGAACGCCCAGTTCAACGACGGTAACACCATATTTCTTTAACCGCGCCAACTTGTCCGGCGTGATACAATCCGGCCGTGTCGAACAGCGTACGGCGGCAATTTTTCCCGCCTTTAAGGCTTCGTATGCAGGCCGCAGCAGCTCTTCCTGCAACGCCTCAGCAACAGCCGTAAAAGAACCGCCGTAAAAGGCAACTTCCCAATGACGCGCTTTCCCCCGTGTATATTTTTCAATGCGTCTTGCCACCTCCTGACCTGTCGGCACGTCTTTGTGTCCCGTAATTTTCTGCTGATTACAGAAAATACACCGATAAGGACAGCCCAAATGGGGAATAAAAACGGGAATAATCGATGTTTTCATACAGTCTCCTGAAAAAAAGGCCGATGCGGATGCATCG
>NZ_JH417567.1:65999-93285 GCF_000239275.1 Megasphaera geminata F0357
CGATGCGGATGCATCGGCCTTTCATTATGTTTGCATATCTTAGAAGGATAAGGCATTCATCTTTTCCAACGCCTTATATGCGGCATGCTGTTCAGCCGATTTTTTCGTCTTTCCCGAACCCGTCCCCATGATCTCGCCGTTCACCGTGACTTCCATAAAGAAAGTCTTGTTGTGATCCGGCCCTTCTTCACGGCAGAGTCGGTATCGGATATCCTGTGCCCCGTCTCGCTGAAGCAGTTCCTGGAAATACGTTTTGTAATCTTTCCCGTAGATTCCCTTATCTACAAGCTGCAAGTATTTATCAAGCTGCTTCAGAATAAAATCACGGGCCGCCGTATAGGAACAATCTATATAAACCGCACCGACGACGGCTTCAAAAGCATCAGCCATAATGCTGTTGCGCGTCCGGCCTCCCGTGAGAGCTTCTCCTTTGCCGAGAAGGAGAAAACTTCCCATATGAAAGGACGCACAAACGCAGGCAAGCGGTTCTTCACTGACCACACTGGCTCTTGCCTTGGTCAGGTTCCCTTCCGGCATATCCGGATAACGGCGAAAGAGGTATTCACCGACCACCATATCCAGGACGGCATCGCCCAGAAATTCCAGCCGTTCATTGTGTATGCTGTGATGCGTTCTGTCTTCATTCGTATAGGAAGAATGAGTAAGCGCCTGATCAAGAAGATGCCAATTGTGAAAGGGCGGAAGATTTAATAATTCCGTAAACCGCCTCAACTGATCTTTTCTTGCTTTATTCATGAATGAACACTTCTTTTACGCCCCTGTATATTTTTTGAATAATAATGTCGCATTGTGACCGCCGAAGCCGAAAGAATTGGATATGGCCACGTTGATATCCGCTTCTATTGCCTTATTGGGCACATAGTTAAGACCGAATCGCTTCAGTTCATCGTCCACTTCGACGAGATTAATCGTCGGATGCACTTTGCCGTCCGCAATGGTCAAGGCGCAGGCAATCGCTTCAACCGCACCGCCCGCACCGAGAAGGTGACCGGTCATGGATTTTGTCGAGCTGATGTACATATCTTTGGCATGGTCACCGAATACGCGGGCCACCGCCATCGATTCGTTAAGATCGTTCAAGTGCGTCGATGTGCCGTGAGCATTGACATAATCAACATCTTTCACGTCAAGATGAGCATCGTCAACAGCGAGTTTCATACACTTGGACTGCTGCAAGCCTTCCGGAGCAGGCGCCGTAATATGATATGCGTCGGCATTGCTGCCGTAACCTGCCAGTTCGCAATAAATACGGGCGCCGCGTTTTTCAGCATGTTCCAGTTCCTCAAGAACAACGACCCCCGCGCCTTCGCCCATGACAAACCCGTCACGGTCTTTATCAAAAGGCCGGGATGCATGTGCGGGATCATCATTTCTCGTGGAAAGCGCTTTCATGGCGCCGAACCCCGCTACCGCTCCGGGCGAAACAGCCGCTTCCGTACCGCCGGCAACGGCCGCATTCAATTCGCCGCGCTGAATCATACGGAACGCGTCACCGATGGAATTCGTGCCTGTCGCACAAGCCGTAACAACGCTGGCACAATGCCCCTGGAGCCCGAAGGTAATGGACACCTGACCTGATGCCATGTTGGCAATCATCTTGGGCACGACAAACGGGTTCACGCGGGACGGCCCTTTCTCAAAAAGGCCCCTGTACAAATTATGCAGTGTTTCCATACCGCCGATGCCTGTCCCGATAATCGTGCCGATACGGTCACGGTCTTCTTTATCCAAATCCATGCCCGAATCGTCCAGCGCCAGTTTGGTGGCCGCAACGGCATATTGTGTGGACGGATCCATGTGGCGCGCTTCTTTACGGTCGATACCGAATTCCGTAACATTGAACTCCTTGACTTCGCCGGCAATACGAGTGGTATATTCCGCCGCATCAAAATGCGTAATCGGGCCGATACCGTTCCTACCCGCCAACAACGACTCCCAGAAGACGTCCTTTCCGTTACCGACAGGAGAGATAACGCCCAAGCCGGTAATAACTACACGTTTTTCCAAAGTGTTCACCTCATCATTCAAAATCAGTCGTGAATTATTCGGGAATTGCGTCCGTTTCACGTCTAAGATATGCAAAAATTTCTTTAACCGACAGAATTTCATGGATTTCCTGCATCCGCCGTCCCGAAAAGACCAGACCGGTTTCGACATCACCCTGCTGGGCACGCGTTAAAGCGCGAATAATACAGTACTTATGACTGCATTTCTTGAGACAGGCATCACAGACCTCCGGCTTCGGAGCTTTCTCCAAGAGGATTTTTTCGGAAAAGGGCGTTCTAATCGCCTGTCCGGGTAATCCTACGGGGCTGTGAACCAGGACAAAGTCTTCCGGCTTGTTGGCACGCAAGTAAACTTTTTTCAATTCATCCGAGCTGTTAGCTTCCACACTGGCAGCAAAACGACTCCCCATCTGGACGCCGTTCGCACCGAGACGCAACATCCCGGCAATGTCTTCACCGTGCAATACACCTCCTGCCCCGATAACGGGCAGGTCTACGGCAGCTCGCACTTCGGGAACTATTTCCCGGCTCGAGCGATTCGTCCCCAAATGGCCGCCTGCTTCCGCGCCTTCCACCACGACAGCGGCAGCACCGAGGGACTGCGATATTTTAGCTAATTTTGCAGACGAAACGATGGGCACAATAGGGGTACCCGATTCCTTTCCCAACGCGAACATATCGCGTGAGAAACCCGCTCCCGCAACAATCAGATCGATTCCTTCTTCAATAGCAGTGGCCACGATACCGCGAAATTCGCGAGCCGCAACCATTACATTAATTCCTATTATTCCTGCCGGCGATAATTTCCGCGCCAGTTTGATTTCAGATCGTAATTCTTCAAAGGGCATCCCCGATGCCGCAATCAAGCCTATGCCGCCTTCATTGGCAACGGCCGAGGCCAATTTGGCCGTCGACAGGCGAATTGCCATGCCGCCCTGCACAATAGGCACTTTTGCTATGAGCTTACCAATCTTTAATTCAGGCAGCTTCACTTTCTTTTCCTCCAATCAAGATCCCGACGGGGGAAGTCTCCCTCAGCCCTTCCCCGGCAGCGGATCTCATTGCATGCTTACGCTTTTTTTTCCTTTTCGATATAATCAACCGTATCCTGTACAGTTTTGATTTTTTCTGCAACATCGTCAGGGATTTCAATATTAAATTCTTCTTCGAAAGCCATGATCAATTCAACGATGTCCAAGGAGTCAGCGCCTAAATCATCGATGTATGCAGCTTCCATTTTGACTTCTTTTTCATCAACGCCGAGCTGCTCTACAACGATACTTTTAACTTTCTCAAAAGTTGCTTGTTCGCTCATTGTACTTCACCCCCTTTCGATGCGGCTATAATAGATAAAAAACATAAACTGAATCTATGGTATTACATTACCATGCCGCCGTCAACATTGAGAGTCTGTCCCGTAATGTAGCCTGCCCTGTCCGAGGCCAGGAAGACGACGGCCTGAGCAACTTCTTCAGGAGCGGCCGTTCTGCCCAGAGGAATGGTCTTAATCATTTCTTCCTTCACAGCGTCGCTCAATACGGCAGTCATGTCCGTATCAATGCACCCGGGAGCAACCGCATTGACGCGAATGCCGCGGGACGCGAGTTCTTTTGCGACGGATTTCGTAAAACCGATCACGCCGGCTTTGGCGGCCGCGTAATTGGCCTGTCCGGCATTCCCCGTTTCACCGACGACGGAGGTCATATTGATAATGGAGCCATTGCGCTGCTTCATCATCATCTTTGTTACTCCCTTCGTACAGTTATATACACCTGTAAGGTTCGTATTGATAACGGCATTCCAGTCGTCGCTTTTCATGCGCATCAAAAGGCCGTCCCGTGTAATGCCGGCATTATTAACGAGAATATCAACGGAGCCGAATTTTTCCTGTACTTTTTTAATCATATCCGCCACGGCGGCTTCATCGGCTACGTCACACTGAACGGCGACAGCCGTACCGCCCGCGTTTTCAATAATCCGCACCGTTTCCGCCGCAGCTGCCGTATTACCTGCAAAAACAACGGCCACTCCGGCACCTTCCGCCGCCAACGCGACGGCGACGGCACGGCCGATACCGCGCGACCCGCCGGTTACGACGGCCGTCTTACCTTGTAATAACATCTTAATTTCCTCCTTGGAAGAATCCGAGAGTCTTCTTGAGAGACGGTATATCCTCCACATTTTCACAGTGAATGGCTTTGTCAATCTTACGGTTAAAGCCCGTAAGTGTTTTTCCCGGACCGACTTCAACAATATTTTCCGCGCCGAACGCCTGGATCTGCCGCACGCAGGCTATCCATAAAACGGGGCTGGCCGCCTGTCTGACAAGAGAGGCCTTAATAACGGCCGCAGCCGTTTCAAGTTGGCCGTCGACGTTTGCCGCAACGGGAACCTTGGCGTCTTTAATCACAATCATATTGAGCACTTCGGCAAGCCGTTCTGCAGCAGGTCTCATGAGCGTGCTGTGGAACGGGGCGCTGACATTCAACATAACGGCACGTTTAGCGCCGGCCGCTTTCAATGCGTCGACCGCCGCTTCAACAGCTTTGGCCGCACCGGCAATAACGATCTGACCGGGGCAATTGAAATTCACCGCTTCCACCGTACCGTCCCGACTGCCGACTTCGGCGCAAACAGCTTTGATTCTGTCTTCATCAAGACCGAGAATAGCCGCCATAGCGCCTTCACCCAGAGGAACAGCTTCCTGCATGAACCGGCCGCGCTGACGCACCGTACGAACCGCATCCGCAAAGGAAACGGATTCAGCCGCGACGAGAGCCGAATATTCACCGAGGCTGTGACCGGCTACAATATCCGGCCGCAATCCTTCTTCCTGCAGGACGAGGCTGCATGCCGTACTGGCCGTGAGGATAGCGGGCTGCGTGTTATAAGTCATCATGAGTTCTTCATCAGGCCCTTCAAAGCAGAGCCTCGTTAAGGAAAATCCCAACGCGTCGTCCGCTTCTTCAAAGAGCCGCCTGACAGATGCGTAACCGTCATACAGGTCTTTGATCATACCGACTCTTTGAGCCCCTTGTCCGGGAAATACAAATGCCTTTTTCATGTGTTACCCCTCTTTTAATACCACTTCATGACCATACCGGCCCAAGTCAGGCCGGCGCCGAAACCGGCAAGCACAATGATGTCACCGCGTTTAATACGGCCTTCGCGATATGCCTCGTCCAGTGCTATAGGAATGGACGCACCCGACGTATTGGCGTATTTATGAATATTGACAAACACTTTTTCCATAGGCAAATCCAAGCGCTTGGCTGCCGATTGAATAATGCGTATATTCGCCTGATGCGGCACGAGCAGGTCCACTTCCGACTTATCAATACCGGCGCGTTCCAGCGCCTTTTCGGCCGTCCGTCCCATGACCCTGACGGCAAACTTATACACTTCTTTACCGTCCATGCGGATAAAGGTCAGGCCTTCTTCACGGGCTTTGTCCGTCGGCAGGATTTTCGTGCCGCTTGACGGGATATCAAGAAACTTGCCGCCGTTGCCGTCAGCTCCCATATCCGTCCCCAGGATCCCGTATCCTTCCGGTACGGGGCCGAGAACGGCGGCGCCGGCGCCGTCACCGAAGAGAACACAGGTGTTGCGGTCTTTAAAGTTTAGGAACCGGCTTAAAATTTCCGCACCGATGACGAGAACCCGTTTGTACATTTCCCGTTTCAATATACTGAGACGCAGTAACGACACCGTATGCAAATCCCGAGCAGGCCGCATATAAGTCGAAAACGGCTGCATTTACGGCGCCCAGATTTGCCTGCACAATGCAGGCCGTCGACGGAATCGTCATATCCGGTGTCAAGGTACAGACAATGATCAAGTCCAACTCTTCCGCTCTTATACCGGACTGTTCCAAGGCCTTCCCGGCCGCTTCGGTACAAAGGTCGGACGTGTTCACGCCTTCCGGCGCGAAATGTCTTTGTTTAATACCGGTACGACTGCTGATCCACTCATCCGATGTTTCGACGATTTTTTCCATGTCCGCATTGGTCAGGATTTTATCAGGAACGGCATGTCCCGTTCCCAGAATACCGGCTGCATTAGCTTTCACAATCATTGTGCTGCCCCTCTTCTTCTTCAATACTGGCTCGAATATGGCCGACTACATCTTCCTCTACCAGCTCGCCCGCTACGCGAACGGCATGCCGAATAGTCTTCGCCTTCGAGCTGCCGTGGCAGATAATAAAGCTGCCGTCGATGCCGAGCAACGGTGCGCCGCCGTATTCCGTGAAATCAAGGCGTTTTCTCAGGTGTCTGAAAGCCGGCAGTACCGCCATGGCGCCCAGCTTGGCCAATAAGCCGCCGTTGCGTATGGAATCCTTGACAAGCTGCATGATAAGCAGCGCAATGCCTTCACCGAATTTTAAAATAATATTGCCCACAAACCCGTCACAAACGACGACATCAACAATGCCTTCCGTAATATCACGCCCTTCTACATTGCCGTAGAAAGAAATAGTTTTCGTCTGTTCCAGCATGGGATACGTCGTTTGCGCCAGCTCGTTTCCTTTCGATGCTTCCGCGCCGATGTTGAGTAAACCGATGTTCGGTTCTTTTATGCCGAATATATGCTGTGCATAATGAGAGCCCATAATAGCCGCTTGAACGAGGTGCTTCGGTTTACTGTCCGAGTTGGCCCCGGAATCAAGAAGAATACTCACGCCCTTCTTCGACGGAATAGGGGTTGCAATACAGGGCCGTTCAATACCCTTGATACGACCGAGACCCAAAAGCGCCGCCGTCACGGCCGCACCCGTACTGCCCGGTGCCACTACGGCATCACAAACGCCCTCTTTGACAAGTCGTGTCGCAACGACAATGGACGCGTCTTTTTTCTTGCGAATGGCCTGCGCCGGATGTTCATCCATTTCGATGACTTCTCCCGCATGGACAATCGAAAGACGGTCCGACTCCGTCGTACCGTACTCTGTCATAACCCTGCGTATCTCCTTCGCATCACCGACCAGGACGACATCATACTTTTTATATGCTTTAACCGCTTCAATAGCCCCGAGGACTACTTCTTCCGGGGCATAATCGCCGCCCATAGCGTCTACAGCTATTTTCATGCGTTACCGCCTCTACTATTCCAATGATTCGATAATAAATTTAGCGCGAAAAACTTCTTTCGCATTTTTACGAATTTTAACCCACACATATCGCTTATTATCCCTTTTACGGATAACTTCAGCCTGAGCGACGAGCTTATCCCCTGCCGTCACGGGCTGCTTATATTTTACATTGCCTACGGCCATAACACAAACGGGTATATTCAATACGGCCCTTGCCAGAGAACCGGCCTGGGCATATAAATATTGAGATTTGACGATGTTTGCGTCATCGACCATATCCTGCGTTGCCGTCAAGACGGATATGCCGCTTTGACCGGGCACACACTCGATGAGTTCACCGACAACGCCGGCCAGCTTGTTATCCGGACCGGCCGCGACAGCACGCTGCTTGATGCGGATACGAAGTTCCGGAATACCCAAGGCCATACGGTCCAACCGAACGGTCGCAATACTGACCTCAAAGGCTTCGGCCAATTCTTCATCGTTGATAAAAGGATTTTCTTCTATTCGTTTTTTCAGCAATTCATGCCGCTGCGCTCGCCCTATTTTCACCATTTTCCGCCCTAGTTTTATGACCAAGTATTAACAGTACATACTACAGAAAAATTATATATTGTTTTCCTGTATTTGGCAAGAAAAAAAGTATGCATTCAACTGGTTTTCCGACTATGAAAACTGTCTCCTGCATACCGGTTCCTTAATATTTATCAAAATCCATTTCATTCAGAATTTCTTTTAACTTGATCAGCTCGTCCTTTGTCAAGGTAATCCCTTTCGTCATGGCCTGGTAGTCGGGATCCCATGAACGCAGGTCGAATTTAGCCGCGCGGTTATTCCAACTGATGTAGGTCAATTCTTTACGCCACCCGTCTTTATTCTCCGATAAAGTACCGCAAATATCTTCAATATTAAAGTTAAGTTGTGCCATATATGTATCTCCTCCACTGATTGCCGGGTCGTTTACCGAGCTGCTTCAATATATTTCATATTTATAGTTATCATACCAAATCGGAGTGCAAAGTCAATAAGTCAGTACGTTTAATTGCAGGATTGCAATACATATGTTACGCCGATACACGGGAAAAATCCTTTTACAGCAACTTATCCGCCGATTTCTTTAGCCTCTGCGCCCTTCGGGCCGGAAATCGCCGTGTGACTGTCTCATTCAAATTCTCGCTCCCATATAACATATGTCTGACAACTCCGCGTGCGACCGACCGGTATAAGAGTTTGAAACTTTGCAGAGCGCTTTACCTGAGGAAACGGCTAAACACGTAGTTGCCGTAGAGCAGGCCCTGTTCTGTAAGCTTATATCCCCGGCCCGTCGGTTCTATAAAGCCTCGCCTGTCCAAGTCCTCCAGAACCGGACCGAACGCGCTTTCAACCGTTTCACCGAAAAGACTTTGAAATCGCTCGCTGTCTATACCGCGACGCATCCGCAGCGCAAGGAAGCAATAGTCCTCTTCCCCTCTTATCGTACGGATCTCTTCTCGTTCCGCCGTTACCGCCGCCGTCCCCGCCGCTTCGATATATTGGGGAATATTTCCGCTGTTGACAAAACGGAACCGTCCGTCAAATGAGTGAGCGGATACGCCGAAGCCTATATAGGGCTCATACTGCCAGTATTTGATGTTATGACGGGACGCAAAGTCGGGCCTGGCATAAGAGGAAATTTCGTAATGCGCAAAACCCCGATCGGCCAGCATCCTGCGAACGGCCGCCCCTTCCTGCAAGGTAATTTCGGTCTCGGGCAACAGCACCGAACCTTTACCGACAAGCCCCGCCAGGGGCGTGCCCGTTTCCACGATGAGGCTGTACACGGAAGCATGGACAACAGGCAGGGACACAAAGCAAGACAGATCGTGCATAACGTCTGCCCGTGATTGTCCGGGCAGACCGTACATAAGATCAACCGAAATATTGGTAATGCCGCCTTCATAAACATCGCAAACGGATTGCATCGCTTCTTTTCCCGTATGAAGACGGCGCAGGAAACGCAGCTCTTTGTCGTTAAAAGACTGGATACCGAGACTGACCCGATTTATTCCTATATGCGCCAGCCCGGCCGCATATACCCTATCCATGCTCTCCGGATTGGCTTCCAGGGTTATTTCACTGTCGGCGGCGAGCCTGAACGTCTCCCCGAGAGTACGCATGATCATGCCGACCTGTACAAGCGTCAGCAGTGACGGCGTACCGCCACCGAAATAGACGGTGTCAACCGCTTGCCCGGCGTACGGAGAATTTCGGATCTCCCTGCACAACGCGTCGACATAGGCTTCTTGATAGCGGGAAATGCCGCCATATGACGGAAAATCGCAATAGAGGCATTTTCGTGTGCAAAAGGGTATATGAATATACAGTCCCGTCATCAGGTATTATCCACCTGCAAGACGGCCATAAACGCTTCTTGCGGTATTTCCACACTGCCGACCTGCTTCATGCGCTTCTTGCCTTCCTTCTGTTTTTCCAGAAGCTTGCGTTTACGTGAAATACACCGCCGTAGCACTTGGCCAGCACGTCTTTACGGAGAGCCGCCACATTTTCGCGGGCAATGATTTTATTACCGACGGCCGCCTGGACAGGAATCTGGAAAAGCTGGCGCGGAATAAGGCCGCGCAGTTTTTCAACAAGCCCTCTGCCGCGACGGACCGCAAAGTCCTTATGAACGATGACGCTCAGCGCATCAACGATTTCCCCGTTAATGAGAATATCCATTTTCACCATCGGCGATTCACGGTAACCGTCCAGTTCGTAATTAAGAGACGCATACCCCCTGGTTGATGATTTAAGGACGTCAAAATAGTCATAGAGGATTTCATTAAGCGGCAGGTCATAGACGAGGGATACACGGATATCATCAAGATAATCCATAGTTACATACCGGCCGCGGCGGTTCTGGGAAATTTCCATAACCGTGCCGACCATATCCTTGGAGACAATGATAGTCGTCTTTACAAACGGCTCCTCAATGCGTTCAATCTTCGTAGTTTCCGGAAGAAGCGACGGATTATCGACCTTCACCATTGTTCCGTCGGTCCTGTAAACATGATAAATAACGGACGGCGCAGTCGTAATAAGAGCCAGACCGTATTCACGTTCCAGCCGTTCCCTGATCACGTCCATATGAAGGAGACCGAGGAATCCGCAGCGGAAACCGAAGCCGAGAGCCGTCGATGTTTCCGGTTCATAGAGAAGGGCCGCATCATTAAGGTTCAGTTTTTCCAGGGCATCGCGAAGATTATCATATTCACTTGTATCGACAGGGTAAAGGCCGCAGTAAACCATGGGCGTAGCCGGTCTGTACCCGGGCAGCGGTTCTTGCGCCGGATTCGCCGCCGTCGTTACCGTGAATCGCCGACACGGCAGTCCCGCACATTTTTCATACTCGCCGCAAAATAGCCTACACTGCCGCATTCCAATCCGTTAACGGTATACATGTGCGGCAAAAACACACCTGTTTCAATGACTTCAAACTCTTTTCCCGACGACATCATGCGAATCATATCGCCGGTCTTTACGGCGCCTTCCATAATACGAATGTTGGCGATAGCCCCTTTATAGGGATCAAAATGAGAGTCAAAAATGAGCGCCCGCAAAGGCTTGCCGCTTTTATCCCGCGGGGCGGGAATTTTTTCAACAATAGCCTCCAGTACTCTGTCCACCCCCTGCCCGGTCTTGGCACTGACCATAATCGCGTCGGTCGTATCAAGGCCGATAATGTCTTCAATTTCTCTGCATACCCGTTCGGGATCCGCACTGGGAAGGTCGACTTTATTGATGATGGGGATAATCTCCAAATCATGTTCCAGGGCCAGGTAGACGTTCGCCAAGGTCTGCGCTTCCACGCCCTGCGTCGCGTCGACGATGAGAAGGGCGCCTTCACAGGCGGCGAGACTGCGCGAGACTTCATAATTGAAATCGACATGCCCCGGCGTGTCGATGAGGTTCAAGGTATATTCATGACCGTCTCCGGCCGTATATAAAAGACGCGCCGACTGCGCTTTAATCGTAATGCCCCGTTCACGTTCCAAATCCATCGTGTCGAGAAGCTGCTCTTCCATTTCACGCTGCGTGACAGTCCCGGTCATTTCCAGAAGGCGGTCAGCCAACGTGGATTTGCCGTGATCAATATGAGCGATAATGGAGAAATTGCGAATATATTTTGTAGCCACTGTGCGTCCTCCTTCTTATATAATCACACCGCCGCCCAAAACGCGGTCGCCGTCGTAAAGCACCAATGCCTGCCCTGCCGTCACGGCCCGCTGCGGTTCGATAAAGACGGCCTTCAGGCGATCGCCGGCAGGATAGACGGTACACGGCGCCTCCGTTGCGGCATACCGTATCTTGCCGTATGCGCGAAACGGGGCCGTCGGCACCGCCTCCACCCATGTCGCTTCACAGGCAATCACGTCTTTTGAAAACAGGTCTTTTTCGGCGCCGACAATTACGGTATTATGCGCTTTATCAAGAGCCGCAACGTAATAAGGCCCGCCGGGACCGCCCAGATTGAGACCGCGGCGCTGGCCGACGGTATAAGCGGGAATACCTTGATGAGTCCCGATTACCCTTCCGGTTTTATCGATAAAGTCGCCCTTTTCAAAAATATACGGCGCTTCCTTTTTCAGGAATCCTTTATAATCGTTGTCGGGAATAAAACAGATATCCTGACTTTCGGGCTTACTGAAAACGGGAAGGCCCCACTTTTTCGCCAGTTCCCTCGTCTCCGTCTTTTTTAAATCCGCCATGGGGAAAAGGATGTGCGGCAGCAGATCCTGTGTCAACTGATAAAGGACGTATGACTGATCTTTACGAGCGTCGTGGCCGCGCCGCAAAGTATATATATTACGCACCTCGTCGTAAACGACGCGCGCATAATGGCCGGTCGCCAAAAAATCGGCGCCGAATTGTTTCGCCCGTTCCCAAAGCAGTCCGAATTTAATATATTTATTACAGGCTATACAAGGATTCGGCGTCCGGCCGGCCGCATATGAGGCCACGAAATAGTCGATAACGTCACGGCGAAAATTGTCACGGAAGTCGAGAGTATAATGAGGTATGCCCAAAACATGGGCCACCTCTTTCGCATCATTTACGGAGTCAAGAGAGCAGCACGCATGCATACGGTTTTCAACAGGACATGCCGGGGCTTCTTCCCACAGGCGCAGTGTAATGCCGATAACATCATAGCCTTGTCGTTTTAGCAAGCCTGCCGTCACGGAGCTGTCTACACCGCCGCTCATTGCTACGGCAATACATTCAGCCATCTGCCCTCTCCTCTCCCGCAATCTTGCGTATTTCTTTTATCGTTTTCACCAGGTCCTTTTTTGTCGTATCCTTGCCGAAGGACACGCGTACGCTACCGGAAAGCCAATCGCCCGTTACGCCCATAGCCTGCAGCACATGCGACGGCTGCGCCGCTCCCGCCTCACAGGCCGATCCGGCAGAAACGGCGATCCCTCGCCTGTCCAGAGCGATAAGGACTATTGTCCTGTCCACATGAGCGACGGACACATTAATAATATTCGGCAACGAATGGGCCATCGTCCCGTTCAGTCGATACCGGCCGTTCCCTTTAATAAGGGTATTGTAGAAAAACTCTTTCAGCGTTCTTACTTTACAAGCCCTCTCCCGCCACTCGTCCCGCAGGAGTTTACAGGCCCTGCCGAAGCCGGCAATGGCGGCCACGTTTTCCGTACCCGCCCGCAGTTTCCGTTCCTGCGGTCCTCCGAATGTATCGGGTCTGATTTTAATACCGGATCCTATATAGAGGGCTCCGATCCCCTTAGGCCCGTACACCTTATGGCCGGCGATACTTAAGAGATCGATATGCTGTTCTTCCGGCCGCAGGGGCAGCCAGCCGAACCCCTGGACCGCATCGACATGGAACGCGGCATTCTTTTCACGCGCAAGCGCCCCGATTTCGGCAAGGGGCTGTATCATGCCCGTTTCATTATTGGCGGCCATAACGGAAACGAGAACCGTATCATCGCGTAAAGACCGGCGTACTTCTTCCATATTGACGCGTCCGTCCTCACCGACAGGCAGAAACGTTACATCATATCCGCGTCCCGCCAAACTTTCGAAGATACGCAGGACGGAAGCATGTTCGACAGCGGTCGTCACAATATGGCCGCCGTGCGGACAGTTGGCCCGTAAGTAACCGAGTATTGCCAGATTATTCGCTTCCGTACCGCCGCCGGTAAAGACAATGTCCTGCGCTTCCGCACCAAGAGAGGCCGCCGTCTGGCGGCGCGCCGTCCGGACGGCGGCGCGGGCGGTTTGACCGTAGGCATGCAGGCTCGACGGATTACCGAATTCACTTGTCAGATAGGGCATCATCGCCTGCAAAACCCGTTCATCCAAGGGCGTCGCTGCGGCATAGTCCAGATAAATACGTTCCATTATATCTCCTCTTGCCGAAAATCCATTATTTATCATATCACATAGGCACTTCCACGGCTAGACGGCGAGTCCGTACAAGCATGTTTTCCTTGATATAACCTGTCATCCATGATAAAATTACACAGTATACCGCATGCGCCTATAGCTCAGGGGATAGAGCACCGGTCTCCGGAACCGGGTGCGCAGGTTCGAATCCTGCTAGGCGCACCAAATCCGAAACGGCTCACTATCAGCAGCAGTGAGCCGTTTTTCCGCAAAGGAGACGCCGTGAATACAGACGAAAAACGTGACCGGGAACTACAGACCATGGAACGGATGATTCGGATATACTGCCGCAGCAAACACGGGACGGTAGGACAGATGTTGTGCCCGGACTGCGAAAAAATCCTGGCGTATGCCCGACATCACATAGATCGCTGTCCCCACATGGAAACCAAGACATTCTGCGCTTTCTGCAAAACCCGTTGCTACGGCCCCGGCGAACGGGAGACAATGAAAAAAATCATGCGGTTCAGCGGTCCCCGTATGCTCCTCGTCTCCCCCTCAGCCGCATTGCATCACTTACTGCTGTCCGTACGACATCGGCTCCATTCATAATATACACAGGCAGCTTATTAAGTTGCTTTTTCATGTTATACTTGACATTGTACCAGTATATTTTATAAGTGCAAAGGAGACCGGCATGAGCACAAAGTATGAAATTGAAACGGTTGACGTAACACAGCCGCATTTCAAAAAAGAAGATTTACTGCAAGCCATGATGTATCGCTATGCTACGAAAAAATTCGATCCCGACAAAAAAATTCCCGCCGAAGACTTCCAGGCGATCTTGGATGCGGCCCGTCTCTCGCCGACATCCTTCGGCTTTGAACCGTTTAAGCTTCTCGTTATTCAAAACAAAAAATTACGCGAGAAAATGCGGCCCTTCGGCTGGGGTATTCAGGCAGGCCTTGACGCCAGCCATTTCATCGTTATTCTGGCACGCAAAAAAGCAGATCTGGTTTACGGCTCCGCTTACCTGGAGCATATTCAGCACGACGTCAAAGAATTGCCTGAAGCTGTATATATGCTTTACAAGGACGCATACACAAATTTTGCCGTTAATGATTTCAAAAATTTCGAATCGGAGCGCGCCGCCTTCGACTGGTCCTGCAAACAGGCTTACATCGTTCTCGGCAACATGCTGACTATGGCCGCTTATGCAGGGATTGATTCCTGCCCCCTTGAAGGGTTTCAGCCGGCAGAGATGAATAAGCTTCTCGGTGAGGAAGAAAAACTGTTCGACCTCGGCCATTACGGCGTAGCCGTTATGGCGGCCTTCGGCTACCGCGATGAAAAGCCGCACAGAAACAAAACCAGACGCACGCTCGGTGAAATTGTCACCGTAGTGGAATAAACGGCCGCCATAACCGGGATAAAAATCGATCCTATAATCACAAAAAGCTCACGCCGCTTCCGGTGTGAGCTTTCTTACTGCAGTATTTTCCCGAACGATTTCCATGATTCCCAACAGGAACAGGCTTTGATCCCGAACTGCCGGCAAAACAATCCGTCGGCTGAGATATATCCCATTATATTTCGCCTGCCGTAACGGCGGCAAGTGTATTAAGGACGGGAAGAAGAACGTCTGTACGGATGAAGCTCCCGGTCGAGTTTTTCCAGGCGGGCAATCCGATCGGCGGTGGACGGGTGGGTACTGAAGAGATTGGCCAATCCTCCTGAAACTCCTGCGAAGGGACTGATAATGCACATATGCGCCGTAGCTTCCGTGGCGCCGGGAAGCATGCGGCGGTGCGCATAAGCATCAATCTTTTCCAGCGCTGCAGCCAGTGCAAGCGGCTCATCGGTCATACGGCCACCCTCTTCATCAGCCATATATTCGCGTGTTCTGGAAATAGTAAGCTGAATAATTGTCGCTGCCAGCGGAGCTATAATAATCGTCGCCAAAAGACCGAGAATACCGCCGCCGTTGTCGTCATCATCGCGGCCGACCTGGCGAAGATCAGCGACCATTGGGCAATATTGGCAATCATGGAAATCGCGCTGGCAAAAGTCGCTACGACTGTACTGATCAAAATATCGCGGTGGAGCACATGAGACATTTCATGAGCCAGGACGCCTCTGATTTCATCATCGTTAAGCATCCGTAAAATCCCTTCTGTCGCCGCAACGGCCGCATGGGACGGGTTGCGCCCCGTCGCAAAAGCATTGGGAACCTCCGTAGGGATAGTGAAAACACGCGGCATAGGTAAATCGGAACGCTTCGCCAGGTCGGCCACAATTTGATACAGACGGCTGTCATGCCCGGCTTCCTCGGCATGATACATGCGCAAGACCATGGAATCACTGAACCAGTAGGAAAAGAAATTCATGCCTATGGCCAGGATAAACATGATTATCATCCCCTGATGGCCGCCGAAGACTTCGCCTATAGCCATTAAGATAACCGCCATGGCCGTCATGAGAAATACTGTTTTCAAGCTGTTCATATATATCCCTTCTTTCGAAAGAGTTAAAGGTCAAAAGGTTAAATCCGCATACTCGTATTATAGGGAAAATATACGGGAAAGTCAATGAACAGGTCCGAAAAAAAGGAGCCCTCCGAAAGGGCTCCCTATGTATTAGGCATTAGATAGGGGGGAGTTTATCTATTTGCCTAATTCACGCTTTAATACTTCGCCTAACCGTTTAATACCTTCCTCAATTCTTTCAGGAGGCATATTGGAATAGTTAAGGCGGAAATGATTCGCATGGCCGCCGTTCGGGTAGAACGGACCGCCGGGAACATAAGCAACATTCTGTTCAAGAACCTTCGGCATCAATTCTTTTGCGTCAATACCTTCCGGCAAAGTTACCCACGTAAAGAGGCCGCCTTCGGGATAGGTAAAGGTTACGCCTTCAGGGAAGTATTTTTTCATGCAGTCGCACATAAGCGTGCGGCGTTCGCCATAAAGTTTGCGAATCGTTTCCACATGTTTGTCCAAGTCGAACATGTCCATGTAGAACGAAGCCTGACGCTGACCGAAAGACGAGGTCTGAAGGTCAACGGCCTGTTTCAACTTAACAACTTTATCAATAATTTCGGGGTTGGCCACCATCCAGCCGATACGGAAACCGGGCATGAAAATCTTGGAGAAAGAACCGAGGAAGATAACATTGCCCTTCGTGTCCATTGATTTCAAAGTCGGTACCCGTTCCCCGTCATACCGGAGTCGACTGTACGGATTATCTTCAATAACGGGAATCTCATGTTTGTTCATGATATCCATAACGGCTTTGCGGCGTTCAAGGGGCCACGTAACCCCCGTCGGGTTCTGGAATTCGGGAATAACATACATCATACGCACACGGTCGTTTTCAGCCAGGATCTTTTCCAGTGCTTCAGGAATGATGCCCTTGTCGTCCGTCGGAACTTCGTGAATTGTCGGAAAAACCAATTTGAAAGCATTAATAGCGCCCAAATAGGTCGGGCTTTCGACGAGAACAATGTCGTCTTTGTTGAGGAAAATCTGTGCCAACATGGAGAGACCCTGCTGGGATCCTGCCGTTACAATCAGATCTTCCGCCGTACAGTCGACTCCGAACGCGGATTTCATGCGTTTAGCGATTTTTTCACGAAGCGGATTGTACCCTTCCGTCGTACCGTACTGGACCGCCTGACGGCCTTCCTTTCTGAGGATTTCCACATCTACCTTTTCCATATCTTCGATGGGTAACTTTGCCGGAGCCGGTAACCCGCCTGCAAAAGAAATAATTTCCGGCATGGTGGTAAGCTTAAGCAATTCCCGAATTTCCGATGCCTTGAGGCTCATTGCCACATCAGAAAACTTCATACATAATCACTCCTTCTGTAAATAAAATCAACGTATATCTATGATTTGATTTTATCATAGATATACGTTTAACGCAATTACTAAAATACAGAAAAATGTGATAATACATATTTCTCATCATTTTTCATCGCATCCACCAATTCAGTAATGGATGCAAACTTTTTTTCGTCGCGAATGCGTTTATAAAAACGGACGCTTACGGTTTTGCCGTACAGGTTTCCTTCCCAATTGATAACATGAGTTTCAACCCGTCTGTACTGGCGCATAAAGGTGGGATTATTACCGATATTGGTCATAGACGGCAGTTCCCTGCCGTCTATGATAAGCGTCGTCATATAAACACCGTCCGGCGGCACGGCCATCCGCCGGGGAACAAGCAGGTTGGCCGTTGCAAAACCGATAGTATTGCCCCGCCTGTCGCCCGTCACGACTTCACCGGTTAATTCAAAGGGATGTCCGAGAAGCTCCCGGACTTCTTCCATCTTCCCGCCTTTCACCAAACACCGGATAATCGTACTGCTGACAGGGTGCCCTCCCGCAGGCGTCGCCACTAAATCCAGAATCCTCACGGGTATGCCCGCCTTCCCCATTGACGCTTTCAAAGTCCTTATATTGCCGGCCGCATGTTTACCGTATGTAAAATTTGCACCTACAACAATCTTTGTCGGGCCGATACTGTCGATAAGGGAACGGCAAAACTCTTCAGGCGATTCATTGAGAAACTCTTTTGTCACAGGCAGCAACACCAGTCCGTCAACGCCGACGGCACGGATGTATTCTGTTTTCTGTTCCAGCGTAGCCAGACGAAGCGGCTCTTTTTCCGGAAAAAGCACCGACAGGGGATGGGCCGTGAAAGTCACGACAAGAGACGGGACGCCGGCTCTTGCCGCTTCATCCGCCGCCGTTTTCATGACCTGCTGATGGCCTATATGCACACCGTCAAAAGTTCCCAGTGCTATAACCGCGCCTTTACAGGGTTTTGCTTCTTCGAGGGAGTGATAAATTTCCATTGTTACCTCTCGCGATTAAACATCTTATGAGGCCGTATGATATGATGAGCTTCATCGAACCGACCGATGCCGACCAATATATCCCCGGCGTCGTATACACGCAGCACGTCTCCGTCTTTCAGGCACTGTCCCGCAAAGGGAACGGCTCGGCCCTGAAGAAGGGCCTCGTACTGTTCATGAGAACATATTGTTTTTGCCATCCGTTGAATAGAAGCATCAACAGGAAGAACACAGCCTTCTTTACGGGTTTCCAATTCTTCCAGCGTCGCCGCCGTTTCTATGGAGAAATCACCGACACGGAGGCGCAATAAATACGTCATTGTCGCCAGGGTGCCCAACCGTTCACCAATATCGCGAACCAGGGCCCGGATATACGTCCCCTTGGAACATTCCGCCTCTATGACAGCCCGTCCGTCTTCAAATGAAATCAAGGTGAGCGCCTTGATTTCGACATCCCGTTCGGGGAGTTCGAATTTTTCATTCCGCCGCGCTAATTTATAGGCCTTCACTCCGTTGACGTTAATGGCGGAATACTTGGACGGCCGCTGCCGGACAGTACCGATGAATTCTTTCAATACGGTTTCTATATCGGCTGCAGAAAGTTTCGGTACGGCACGGGTTGCCACGACACGTCCCGTACTGTCTTCCGTATCCGTCGCGAACCCGAAAGCGAGTTCGGCGCGGTATGTCTTGTCTTCGTTACCGCTGTATTCGATAAGGCGCGGCGCCTGGCCGAGAAAAACCGGTAAAACACCTGCCGCTAAAGGGTCAAGCGTCCCGGAGTGGCCGACTTTTTTCATACCGAAAATCCGGCGCACCCGGCCCACGACGTCATGACTCGACATGGCCGACGGCTTTAAAACATTAATAATGCCGTGTATCATAAGGCCTTCCCGATCACCGCCACTAATGCGGCCTTTGCTTCTTCCAGAGGTTTGGCAATAGTGCACCCGGCAGCCCGAACATGTCCGCCGCCACCGAATACGGCGGCGACGGCGTTGACATCCACATTTCTGGAGCGCAGGCTGACACGCGTTTCGTCAGGGCCCATATACTTTACTGTAAAAGCGACGTCCACGCCCCTGATGCGCCGCGCATAATCAATATAGCCGCCGGTATGCTCACCTGTATACCGCTGCACTTCTTCCGTAAAGGAAATACCGGCAACACGGCCGCCGGCAAAAAGCTCGATCCTCTGTAAAACTTTAACGAGAGCGTTAATCTTGACAAGCGTCGTTTCTTCAAGGCGTTCGGAAACGCGATTCGGCGCGGCGCCCGTTTCCACCAGCAGCGCCGCCATACGCAGGGTATGCCCCGTCGTATTGCCGAATTTAAAGAAACCGCAGTCCGTAGCGATCGCCATATAAAGAGCATCCGCCATGGACGGCGTAATCTCCGCACCCCACTCGGTGAAGAGCTCTGTCAGGATTTCACCTGTCGCCGCACAGTCCGTACGGATATATTCCCAATCGGCAAAATGCGTATTGGAAACGTGGTGGTCTATATTGACAACCTTTCCCGTCATCAGGGCGGCAACCTTTCCGGTGCGCCCCGGATCGGTTGCATCAAGGACAACCGACAGCCGCTCCGGATCCGCCTGTACGTCTTCGGGCCGGACGATATCCTTACAGCCTTCGAAACGGTGGAACGTATCGTCAATAGTGTCGTCGATGACGACGAGAACGTCTTTCCCCCTGCCCTTCAGCCACGCGGCCATTGCCGCCAGGGAACCGAGGGCATCGCCGTCGGGACTGACATGAGCGGTCAGAAGAACAGACCTGTAAGATTCAAAAATATGCCGCAATTCTTCCGGTGTGCAATTCATAAGACTACTCCCCGTTATCAATGGTATGCAAGATTTTTTCAATCTTCATGCCGTAGTCCAATGACTGATCTTCTTTAAACCCGATTTGGGGCGAATAGCGGATGCCGAGACGTTTGCCCACTTCAGAGCGGATAAAGCCGTTGGCCTTTGCCAGGGCAGCCAGCGTATTCTTCTTTTCTTCATCACTGCCGAAAAGGCTCACATAGACCGTTGCCTCACGCAAGTCGCCCGTAATCCGCACATCGGTTACCGTAACGAACCCGAGACGCGGATCTTTCAATTCCTGCAGGATAATACGAGATACTTCCTGCTTGATAAATTCCTGAATTTTACGTATCCGTAATTCTCCCATATTAGTTCCTCACTTTATTCCGGAGCAACTTCCACCATTTCGAAAGCCTCCACTTCATCGCCTTCCTTGATATCGCGGTACCCGTCGATAGTGATACCGCATTCATATCCTTCGGCAACTTCCTTCACGTCGTCTTTGAAACGGCGGAGGCCGTCCAATTCCCCTTCATGAACAACAATGCCGTTGCGGATTAAGCGGACTTTGGAAGAGCTCGTAATTTTTCCTTCTTTAACATAAGAACCGGCAACAATGACCTTCGGCGTCGGTATAACTTTGCGCACTTCCGCGCGGCCGATAATTTTTTCTTCATATTTCTTGTCAAGCATGCCTTTAATAGCGGCTTCAACATCATTGATCGCATCATAAATGACACGGTATGTACGCATATCGACCGTTTCTTTTTCGGCCGCTTTACGGGCGGACATGTCGGGACGTACGTTAAAGCGCCGATAATGAGAGCATTCGAAGCGGAGGCGAGCATAATGTCCGATTCCGTAATGGCACCTACACCGGCATGAACGATGGAAATACGCACTTCGTCACTCTTAATCGCCAGGAGGGACTGACTGAGCGCTTCAACGGAACCCTGCACATCGCCTTTAACGATAAGGGAAAGTTCCTTCAGCTCTCCTTCCTGAATCTGGTTAAACAAGTCGTCAAGTGTAACCTTCGCATTCACGTGAAGCTCGGAAGACCGTTTCTTTTCGAGACGTTTTTCCGCAACGGCACGGGCCGTCTTTTCATCGGTCATATTAAGGATATCGCCTGCCTCAGGCACATCATTCAAACCGAGAATTTCAACGGGCAGCGACGGTTCCGCTTTTTTCACGCGTTCGCCGCGTTCATTGTTCATGGCGCGGACTTTACCGTACGTATTGCCGACGAGGACGGAATCACCTACATGGAGCGTGCCTTTCTGGATGAGGACGGACGCCACGGTCCCGCGGCCTTTATCAAGTTTCGCTTCGATAACGACGCCTTGCGCGGGGCGATCGGGGTTGGCTTTGAAGTCCGAAACCTCCGCTAAGACAAGAATATTCTCTAGGAGGTCGTCAAGACCCTGTTTGGTGTGCGCGGAAACGGGAACCATAATCGTGTCACCGCCCCAATCTTCACTGATAAGGCCGTATTCCGTCAACTGCTGCATGACATTGCCCGGATTGGCCCCTTCCTTGTCGATCTTGTTAATTGCCACGATGACCGCCACATCAGCCGATTTGGCATGATTAATGGATTCAACGGTCTGCGGCATAACGCCGTCATCGGCCGCTACAACGAGAACGGCAATATCCGTGACCTGCGCGCCGCGGGCACGCATTGCCGTAAAGGCTTCATGCCCCGGAGTATCCATAAAGGTGATTTTCTTCCCTTCATAGCGAACCTGGTAAGCCCCTATATGCTGCGTGATACCGCCGGCTTCATGGCTCGTTACGTTCGTTTTGCGGATAGCGTCAAGAAGGCTTGTTTTGCCGTGATCGACGTGCCCCATAATAGTAACGACAGGCGGACGGGTTTTGAGTGTTTCCGGAGCATCGACGATTTCTTCGATTTCCGTCGGATCTTCCGGCGGAGCTTCCGCAGTAACGGTTACACCGAACTCGTCGGCAATGAGAGAAGCCGTATCATAATCAATCTCCTGATTAATCGTCGCCATAATGCCGCCGAGAAGGAGCCGTTTAATTACTTCACCCACTTCGCGGCCCAGGCGTTCGGCAAAATCTTTAACCGCAATCGTTTCAGGCAGCTCGATAGTTTCGGGGTAATTTTTCTTTTTGGCAGGCTGATTATTCTGCTGATAGCCGTTCTGCTGAGTGTGGCGGTCATCGTGGCGGTTATTTTTAGCTTTGCCTTTATTGAGAACATTAATCAGGAGGGTATGCGGACGGCTCGCGGACTTACCGTTGCGATCATTTCTGCCTCTTTTGTTGTCGCTGTTTTGGGGGCGGCTGAAATACTTCGTGCGCTTGGTGGCACTGCTTTGAGCGGTACCGCCGCCCTGCCGCGGGCGCTCGGTACTGCCGCCGCGATTTTGCCCTCCGCTACGGCTGTGCCCGTTATCGGCGCGGCCTTCCTGACGGCCGCCCGCTGCAGAACGGCCCCGGCCGTTCTTATGGTCATCGCGGCGGTCCTGCCCGCTGACGGGGCGTTTGTTACGCTCCTGCTGCGGACGGGCATTGCGGTCATTCTGCCGGTGGCCGGTCCTGCCGCCGGTATCACGCTGCCGGCGGGCATCCTGTTGAGGACGGTCGTCATGTTCACGCTGCTGTTTTCGGCGTGTCTCCTGACGAACCTCCCTGTGTTCCCCTTTCGGCGCCGCCGGTTTGGACGCAGGCTGTTTAGCCGCTGCCCGTTCAGGAGCTGTCTGCTTCGGTGCGGCCTGTTTTGTACTGCCGCCCTTGGCGAATTTTTTATCTAAAACAGCTTTCATACTTTCATTTACACCGGTAAAATTACCGGCCTTTATGTTGTGGCCTGCCAAAGCCTGGATAACTTCCTTTGTCTGTACCCCGTACTCCCTTGCCACTTCAAATACTCTTTTCGTCATCTGGTTACCCCCTCCGTATTCAGTCCATCTTCTGTACCGCCTTACTCACAGCTTCGGCAAAGCCCTTGTCCGTCAAGACGACTATTGCCGTCTGAGACCGCCCTAAAGCTCGGCCCAGCTCTTCTTTCGAGTATGTCCGAATAACTTTTATCCGGTTCTGCGTACTTAAACGCAGATATCGTTCTTCATTTGTCGCGCCGCAGTCTCCGGCCAAAAAAAGGAGACGGGCCGATTTTTTCTTTATTTGCTGTTCCGCCGCTGCGGCGCCGCATATCGTCTTACCGGCTCTATAGGCAAGTCCCAGTAAATTAAGGATCTTGTCGTTCGTCATCACTCCAACCTCCCGCGGAGTTCCTCATAGATCTCCTCGGAAACTTTCGTCTTTAACGACCGTTCCAGCCGATGTTCTTTATACGCCTTGTCCAAACATTCCCGATCGGCGCAGACGTACACGCCGCGACCCGACTTTTTCCCTGTTCTATCAATTTCAACCAGGTCGTCCGGAGTCCGGACAATACGCAATAATTCTTTTTTCGGCTTCTGTTCCTGACACCCCGCACATACGCGCAGGGGAACCTTCTTTGTCTTCATGGCGTACCTCCTAGATTTCTTCCGATGTATCCGCCGTCTCGGACGGTTCCGCCAGCTCGCTTATTATATCGTCATCAATAAAGTCATTATCGTCTTCCTCTTCAACCTGACTTTCGCTCTTAATATCAATTTTCCAATTCGTCAGTTTGGCCGCCAGACGGGCATTTTGCCCGGCCTTACCGATGGCGAGAGACAGCTGGTAATCGGGAACGACAACGGCAGACGCCTTTTTTTCTTCATCAACCGTTACGGAAATAACCTGCGCCGGACTGAGAGCGTTGGCAATATAGACCGCCGGATCCTGGTCCCATTTAACGATATCGATTTTTTCATTCTGCAGCTCCATAACGATATTTTGTAGGCCAGCGCCTTTCGGGCCGACACAGGCGCCGACGCAATCCACATTCGGATCACGCGAATAAACGGCAATCTTCGAGCGTCTGCCCGGCTCTCTGGCTACGGACTGCAATTCAACGACACCGTCGCTGATTTCAGGGACTTCCAACTCAAAAAGCCGTTTAAGCAGCCCCGGGTGCGTACGGGAAAGTAAAATCTGCGCCCCTTTCGGCGTCTTGCGCACTTCAACGACATAACACTTGATGCGCTGGCCTACAAAATATTCTTCTGTCGCAATCTGTTCGGAATGAGGCAACACGGCTTCGGCTTTACCGAGATCAACATAAATATTTTTCTGCTCAATCCGTTGAATAATCCCCGTAATGATATCATCCGTACGATTGTAGAACTCATCGTATATAATATCGCGTTCCGCTTCACGGAGCCGCTGGATCATTACCTGTTTGGCCGCCTGTGCCGCAATTCTGCCGAAGTTGGCAGGCGTTACATCAACCACTATTTCATCGCCGATTTCATAATCGGCGTCGATACGTCTGGCGTCGGCCAGGGAAATTTCCAAGCCGCCGTCGGCAACCGTTTCTACTACCGTTTTCGGCGAAACAATGCTGTAGTCGCCCGTAGCCTTGTCCAAGTGAGCCACAGCATTGGGATTGCCGTCAAACTCTTTTTTATATGCCGTAATCAAAACGGCCTCGAGAGACTCACAAATAACATCGGCGGCGACTCCCTTCTCTTTGGACAAGTATTCAATAGCACTGAGAAGCTCTTTATTCACTGTAAATAACCTCCGTTAAAAATCTATATGTAAACGTATCTGCGAAATGTCTTTCATATCGATACAATGTTCTTCCCCGTCAATGATAAGGCGCACCGTTCCGTCGGCGTCCCGTCCGACGAGAACAGCTGCCAGAGCCTTTACGCCGTTACGCGGCTTGAAAAAATGGACATCCACATCACGCGCCTTGTAGCGCACAAAATCGGCATCTTTTTTCAGGACGCGGTCTAAACCGGGAGACGAAACTTCAAGGAGATAATTGTCGACAATCGGATCCTTGACATCGAGAATTTTACTGAGCTTTTCACTCACTGCCTGACAGTCTTCCAGGCCCACACCGCCTTCCTTGTCAATAAAGACGCGCAGGTACCGGTCCCGTTCACGCACATACTCGACATCAACGGCTCCAGCCCCGTACCGGCAATAATTTTTTCCACTTCGTCCGCAACTAATCTTTCAATATCGCTTCGTTTCATGTATTTCACCAACTGTCCGTAAAATGTATTCTGCATAAAATTTGAGAGCGGGTTCACACCCACTCTCAAAACAAAAGCACTAAATTACCTTGATTATACCACTTGCGCGGTCTTCATACAATGGGTATTTATGTAACGGCAGCCCGTATCTCATCAAGCACGGGACGCAACCTGTCAGCTAAGGCGGAGCGCAGGCCTTCAACAGAGGCGCCGTCAAAATCATGTACTAAATTGGGGAAGTTGTGTATCCGCCGTTCGGCAAAAAAATCATCCCGCAAAATATTATACATCAGAGACAGGCCGCTGCACGTCGCCGCATCGTAATAGGCCAGCACCATATAAGAGCCGTTGATGATGCGTACAGCCTCGGAAGGGGAAACGGTTCGCGTAAAACCGGCGTATCGTTCCGGCAAGAGTGAATCCCAATCGCCCTCGGCCACGCCTTTACGTTTCAAATAAACGAAAAATCTTTTTCACAATGGACATAATGCGCTTCCATAATCCGGGGCAACCGCCGCTCCACCATGGAGCGAAAGGCACTAAAGTCATCCGTTATAAACTCGATAAGAGAAAACTCAAGCATGCCGAGATTCGTGCGTACGGAAAAATCACCGGACCCGTTATTGTATACGGCGCGCACGGACCAGCCCTTCCCGGTATTTACGTAAGCGAAAATTTCCGTACTGTCCGCGTCTTTCGGGGCAGAACTGTCGTCGAAAGCCGCCTGTAACGTAAAATCTCCCACCTGATGTGGGAGAGATGCATTAATTTTCCATTGTTTCACTGCTTCTATCAATGTCTCATCCATACATAAAATGGTGCGGATTGAGGGTGTATAATGAATACTCCGCACCATTACTACATCTTAATACCTTCTATATTTCAAAAAGGGGAGCAACAAAGGGGCAAACATTATTTTTCGTTTATTTGATAATATTATTAACCGCTTTCTCTAAGTCCCCTCTAATATTAAATATGTTAAAGCTTAATCTACTTTATTCTAATCCTGTATTAGTTAATTTTCTCTGAAAATCTTCTACTTTGCTTAATATTTCAAGCCATAAATCTGAATACTCTTCTTTTACATTTACAACACTTCTAGTGATATCTGCTCTATGAGTAATAGTCTGCTTATGTGTTCTCACATAACTATCAGATCTTGATTGCATACGTGGATAATCAGCAATTTGAATAGCTATATCATATTCTATATCAATATTTTCTCTATATGATACTTTGGAAATCGGCAATGTAACAAAATCGGAAGTGTCAGCTTGTCCTATAACAAGCATCGGTCTGCGCTTAAACGCATTTCTGTTATTCTGATTATCATAATATGGAAAAGTTGCGATACAATACCATCCTATCATATTGCACCTTTTATATATTCTGTTTCATCTGCATCCTCAAATTCATCATAATACATATCATAGGTAGAATCATATGGTCTTACCTTTTTAGCATCTTCTCGAATATCTTCTATTTTAATAGTTCTCGATCCGTTTTCGTTTTCCCTAATCCCGATTCTTGCTTGTTTCCAAGAATATTCTTTATGTGATAGATCACTAAGTTTCCACGGTTCATAACCGCCATATTGCTGAATTATATTATTAACTACATATTTAGCTTCATCAGAGATATCTTGATTATCCCTTAGCGGTATATCTGTTCCTGTAAACGCATCTCTTACAATTCTACTTACAGGGCCATATTTCCACCCCTCAAAGTGTTCTTCAAACATAGCTTTTCCTGTAATAGCTAAATTTTCTCGTTGGGTGAAGTAAAGAAGCTTATGTAATTTCATTTCATCTATCGGAGTTCCAGATATTTTCTTGTATGTATCAATAATGTATTTTGCTACATTTAATATTTTTTCCATACAATTCACTCCTTTCTGTCTGTGTGTCTATTATCTCATATTCAATACATTAAATCTAGTCTGTTTTTACATTTTCTTTACCATACATGTAGGATTACAATACATGTGTTACATCACAACT
>NZ_JH417568.1 GCF_000239275.1 Megasphaera geminata F0357
GAAATCTGTTACAGCCTCCGCTGTTTTCCCACCGTTTCAGGTACCGATTCTAGTCGTCAATTTCACATTTGATTACATTGCCCGTTACGGCATCAATACTGAGGTCATAGCCAACGTTGCCTATTTTACAATCTACTTTATACAAAGGAATAAAATCATACAATGCCGAGATTGAGGCGGCATTTGTCCGGGAGAAGCCTGCGGCGCAGGCGCCGGTTGCTGAGGCGGAGCATCCTGTACAGGCGGCTGCATCGGGGCGGCCGCAGGTTGTTGCTGCGGTTCCGGCTGCTGCGTATTCTCCTGCCGCCCATCGTGACGGTCGTCTTTCTTTCCGTCTTTATGTCTCTTATCTTTCCTGCCGTCCTTATGTCCGTCTTTCCCGTTTTCTTTATTTTCGTGTTTAGCCCCGTCTTTCAAAGCGATTTTCTTGAAAGTAATACTGTCCTGCTCCGTACCGAGCTGTTTTGCCGTGATTTCTTTTACTTTGTCTTCCGAAATCAGGGCCATTCCCTGCCTCTCCGCTTTTTGTTCAATCATCTTCGCACGCGCCTGTGCGACTTCCGCTTTCATTGCCGTTTTGCTGATACTGATACCAGGCGCCGCCGCTTAAAGGTACGGCGCAGACGACAAGAACCGCGGCCAGCCGTTGAAAATTCTTCTTTGTAAATACTTTGCCGGCTTTTTCCTTTACTGTGTTAACCATTTTTTCATTATTCATAATTAATGTCCTCCTTCAGCCGTCAGGCTATATTTTCTTTTTGATGATCCCAGTATACGGGCCGACATTAAACAATTTCTAAAGGCCTTCTAAAAGATTTCATAATAATCTTCATTTTATCTGTTCGTCCGGATATAAAAGGTTGTATTATAAAGACATGCCGATAAAAGAGGAAGGGATAGTATGCACATACGTCTGCGTGATTTTTCCGTACGAAAAAGGCTGTTTCTCACTAATTTCATGATGGTCGCCATCCCGGTATGCTTACTCATACTCATCGGTGGTATACTTCTGGCCGCATTCCGTTTTTCCGGCGCAACACAACAGACGCTTTTAACCGCATTCTGGCCGGAAAAGGGTTCCGCCATGAGTATCCAATATGCCGTCAGCTCACTGCGCGTCAAAGCGGAACACAAAGGACGCCCGCGGGTAAAAGACTTTATTGAGGCGGCGCATCTCCTGGAAGCTCAAGGAATAGATGTCGTGGTCGCACAGGACGGCACGGTATACTACATGTCTCCGCATGCAGACAGCAAGGCCATATCCGAACGGATTATTGCCAAATACGGCCGCAACCCGTCCGTCATGAGCTGGGATGAAGAAGGTTTCACTTTCTCATACATGTCTCCGCGCAGCAGGACGCTCGTCATGGCTTCCGGTGCCGTCCCCTTCCTGGCCAAAGACATGATTCCGGGAAACGACATAAAACATATCGTGGAAACGATATTATATGTCATTCTTGCCCTGTCCGCTACTTTAATCATTCTTTCAGGCTTCTATTTATCTCACCTCATGTCCCGGCAAATCCTCGAACCGTTGTCGGAACTGCGTCAAGCGGCCGCCGATATCCGGCAGGGTAACCTGGATACGCCGGTACGAATTGAAGCGGAAGATGAATTCGGCAAGGCTTGCCGTGATTTCGAACTCATGCGGCAGGAGTTGAAGCATGCCCAAGTGGAACGGGAAAAATATGAGACCAACCGGAAAGAACTGATAGCAGGCATTTCTCACGACCTTTCCACGCCGCTCACTTCTCTCAAAGGCTATGCCGGCGGTATTCTCGACGGTATTGCCAATACGCCGGAAAAACAGCAGCATTATGTCGAACAGATCTACCGAAGCGCCGGTACGCTGGAAGCGCTTGTGGATAATCTCTTTCTCTTTTCCAAACTGGATCTGGGCCGTATTCCCTTCTCAACGGAACGCGTTGCTATTGTTGACTATTTTACCGATTTTGTAGAAGAACAAAAAAAAGCGTACGCCCGGAAAGGCTTGACTCTTTCTTTCCGCAGCCGCGCGGAAACGGCCGTTTTTGTCACTGTTGACCGGCTGCAGTTCCAGCGAGTCGTTGATAATCTCCTCGGCAATGCTTTAAAATATAAAGCCAGAAATATTGTTTCCGTGCATATCGAGGTCAGTGCGGACGAGAAAAATGTTCAAATCCGCTTTGCCGATGACGGCCCGGGCGTAGCCGCTCAGGATTTACCGAAGCTTTTTGACAGCTTCTACCGTACCGACCCGGCCCGCAGCAATGTAAAAAAAGGCAGCGGTCTCGGGCTTGCCATAGCCAAACAAATTATCCTTGCCATGAACGGCTCTATACACGCCGAGAAGACACCGGCGGGAGGTTTGACAATTGTTATTATCCTGCCAATCATAAGGAGTGAAGATAATGAAGAAAATATTAATAATCGAAGATGATAAGGCTATCGGTGAGCTGGAGCGGGACTACCTCGAAGCGGACGGCTTTACCATAGATATTGCGGCAGACGGAACCGCAGGTTTGGAGAAAGCGAAAACAAACCGGTATGATTTACTAATTCTCGATGTCATGCTGCCCGGCGCGGACGGGTTCGAAATTATTCGAGCCGTGCGGAAGGATCAGGATATTCCTATCCTCATGGTCTCGGCACGGCGGGAAGATGTCGACAAGATCCGCGGCCTCGGGCTCGGTGCGGATGATTATATCAGTAAGCCCTTCAGCCCGAGTGAACTCGTCGCACGAGTCAAAGCGCACCTGGCCAGATATGAACGGCTTACGGGTACTTCAGGTACGGCCGCGATAACCTCAATCCATATCGGCGACCTGGAAATACAACCGGAGGCGCACCGCGTCTTCGTCGGCGAAAAAGAAGTTGCCCTGGCAAATAAAGAATTTGAATTACTCCTTTTTTTAGCCAAGAACAGAGGTATCGTCTTCAGTAAAAATACGCTTTTTGAACGCGTCTGGGGCTTGGATGCCGTTGGTGATACGGCAACCGTCATGGTACACATAAACAGGCTTCGCGAAAAGCTTGAAAAAGACCCGTCAGCCCCGCAGTACATTGAAACCGTCTGGGGAGCCGGCTACAGATGCAAATAAAAAACGGGGCTGTAACAGAATGAGGATTTCCCCTCATTCTGTTACAGCCCTTCTGTATCGCACAGGTATCTGATTCTCCGATAAATCAAGGTATCGCCTTATCTGCGTATCATTTTATTAATAAGCCCTGCCGATTTTCGCTTTTAGCAGGTTTCCTCAGTACCTTTTTCAGGGATGTACCTCCCGTCATAAAAACCGTTACGCGTCCCGGACGGCAGCTGTTTTTTCTGCGGCAAATTTCTTCTCCTCCGCGGCCAAGTCGGCAAAGTTAATGGATCGCAACCCCGCAACCAAATCTTTCTGAATGCGCTCGAAAGCCGCATAGAGCGAACACATGCCGCCGCAACCGCGTGTACACGCATCGGAGTCGGCAAGACACCGCTGTAATTCCGTCTGTCCTTCTACGGCATCGATAACGTCATACAGCGTGATATCCCTCGGCTCCCGCTGCAAAGCAAACCCGCCTTCCACACCGCGGTAGGATCTCATGATGCCCGCTGCTGTCAGACTGCGCATAATTTTAAGCAAAAACCGTTCCGGTATATTCTGTTTCTCAGCCAACACGGCGCCTGTGATTTTTGTTCCCGGCGGGCATGTCGCTAAATACAAAACCATGCGGAATGCATAGTCTGTCGCTTGATTTAATCGCATAAACTCTTACCTCCTTACTTCCTCTATTACATTATACAATAGATAACCAAAAAAGTGTAGTTTTATCTCAAAAAAACAGTACAGCATAGAATCCCATACTGTACGTATTAAAGATGAGCCAGCGCATTGATACACATAAAAATAAAGGCCGCTAAGACCGCGCTTAACGGAATTGTAACAACCCAGGCGACGAGCATGCTGCGGGCCACTCCCCAATGGACGGCGCGAACGCGTTTTGCCGAACCGATACCCATGATGGAGCCGGAAACAACGTGTGTCGTGCTTACAGGCAGATGCAAAAGCGTTGCCGTAAAAATGACGATAGACGAGTTCAAATCGGCGGCAAACCCGTTAATCGATTCAAGCTTGAAAATTTTTGTACCCATCGTCGAAATAATACGCCAGCCGCCGGCAGACGTACCGAGCGCCATTGACGTGGCACAGGCCAGTTTAACCCACACAGGGATTTCCATCGTTTCGATATACCCGCCGCTCAACAGGGCGAGGGCAATGATCCCCATCGCCTTTTGGGCATCATTGGAGCCGTGAGAAAAAGCCATGAGGCTGGCGGAAGCAATCTGCATCCTGCGGAAATGGCGGTTTAAGTCGACAGGCGAATAGTTCCGTACGATCCATAAAATCCCGATCATAACGAAATACCCTGTAACCAAGGCAACGGCCGGTGAAAGGATAAGTGATAAAATAATTTTTCCAATCCCCTGATAGGAAAGCGCGGCCGGACCGACGCTGATGGAAACGGCACCGATAACACCGCCGATAAGGGAGTGAGATGAACTGCTCGGTATACGATAATACCAAGTCAGAATATTCCAAACGATGGAACCGATAAGAGCGGCAATAATGACTTCCAAACTGATTTGGGCAGGGTCGAGGACGAGATCGCCGCCTATAGTCTTGGCTACGCCCGTACTGACCATCGCGCCGAGAAAATTTAATCCGGCCGCCATTAAGATAGCCCGGCTCGGCGTAATGGCACGTGTGGAGACACTCGTAGCGATAGCGTTTGCCGTATCGTGAAAGCCGTTAATATAATCAAAGAGGACAGCTAAGATAACGACCGCCCAGATTAACCAATGCTCAGGCATACTTTAATACTATCCTCCTGAATAAGGTTGCCAACGCTTCACAACCGTCCGTGACGTCTTCAATGGATTGCAAAATTTCTTTCCACTTAATGAGTTCAATCGGGTCTTTACATGTCGCAAAGAGCTGTCCCATTTCTTCATGGTACAAATCGTCGCATTCCTGTTCAAGCTTCATAATTTTTTTCGTACGCGCTTCCAACTTCAAATAATCTTTCTTCACGTTGCGCATATACTCGATGGAACGGCGGATTTCTTTCATCGACTTCGCCATAACGACAGCCATACACTTCGTCCCGTCCGTTGCCGCACCGACTTGGTAAATGCACATCTTATCCATAATTTCCGTCACGTTGTCGAGCGCCTTATCAAGCTTGTCGATGAGATCTTGAATATCTTCCCGGTCCATAGGAGTAATAAAGGTCTTCTGCAACCGCTTCATCGTTTCCAGAACCAGATCGTTGGCTTCTTCTTCAAGGCCGTTAATTTTTTTCATGGCCTCTTCCTTGGAAATCTCCTCGTTCATCGCTTCTTTCAAAATATCTGCCGCCGCATAACTGAGCGCGGCATGACGATCCAGTAACGTGAAGAACTTTTCTTCCTTAGGCTTCAAATGAAATGCCATAAGTATCAAATCTCCTTACCTGCCGTGGCAGACGATAGATAACCCTTCGCTATGATTCCATTCAGTATTATATCATAGGAGTATACATTCGTACACAATTTAAATTTCTTCATAAACACACGCTCACCGTATAACCGTCATAAGAAACCGGGCTTTATCCGCTGCTTTATTTAATGCGGCCGTACCGTAAATTATTGAGCACTGTACGAAACGGCGCTGCCTATACGGCTGATCCGGCATATAGAATACGCCCTCATTCTCAATAATTAAAAAACATATAATTTCATGACATTACCGTGAATAAAACGCAACAAGGAATGCCTTATAAGGATAGAGGGGCCAAAAGACTTACAGAAAGGAGGGATACATATGTTCGGATTTTTACGACATCTCACTAAGGGACAGATTATCTTCTGGGCCGGGCGCCTCTTACGCTCTGTCTTACCGCTGCGGCCCTACAGTCTCTGCGGTCACAGTGCCCGTTGTCCCTGCCCGGCCAAAGACATGGCCCGCCTCATGGGGCTTGCCATCGGCGACGAAGTCCATATCCGCCTGGACAGTCCCTGTACGCAAAGCAACACGGCAAAATCCGCTTCAGATGAAGCGGCATAAAAAAGATATACAGCCTGAGGAGGTATGCGGATGCTCGTTTATCTGAACCCGGGTCACGATATACGCCTCGACAGCGGCGCCGTCAACAGAGAACTGAATTTGCGGGAATGTGATTTAGCCCGGCGCGCGGGAACGGCGTCGGCCCGACTCTTGCGGGAGGCGGGCCATGATGTCCTGGTCGGTCAGGCGGACAACCTTTCCCGCATCTGTACGGAGGCGAACGAGGCGGGCGCGGATATTTTTATCTCCATCCACTTCAACGCCTTCAACACACATGTCGGCGGTACGGAGGTATATGTCTCCGGTTCGGCGGCGAGCGCACGCCTGGGCGCATCTATCTACGAGAACCTTCAAAAGAGCCTTCATTTTGCCCCTCGCGGCCTGAAAGACGGTTCTCGGCTCTTTGTCCTGCGGCAAACCGTAATGCCCGCCGTATTGGCGGAAATCTGCTTCATTGATAATACGGCCGAAATCAGGCGTTATCTTGAAACGGAAGCCGAAGCGGCGGCGGCCTTGGCGGCAGGAGTTGAAAATTATTTACGATCGGGAGGTTAGACATATGGCAGAAAAACAAGTTGTATCAGGAAAATTGCAGCTCACCGTCTCTTATACTGACGAAAATAACAAGAAAAAAAACCGTGAACTTTCCTTCGCCAAAGTAAAGGCCGGCGCAACGGCGGCAGGTCTCATGACCGCCGCACAGGCATTGGCGTCCTTACAGGAAGATGACCTCGAGCATGTAAAAGAAACGGTTCAATACGAAATCACGGCGTAAGTAAAAAGGAGGACTTCCCATGAAAACGAAATCGGAACAAAAAACGTTAACACTCACCTTTACCGATGAAAAAGGTAAAAAGGTTAATTATTCAATGCAGCGCCCGAAAGCGAACCTTGATAAAGCAGCTGTCGACGACGCTGCCGGCAAGGTGCTGGAAGCCAAGGTCTTTGCTACGACGGAAGGCGACCTCACAAGTTTTGCCGCAAGTCAGGTCGTGACGCGCAAGGTGGAAGTATTCGAATAAGAACGGGAAAGATACCGGCAAGGCTGAGCGACACCGAGTCGCTCAGCCTTATCGGCATAGTAATTAAACGGGGGAACATACAAAAAAAATTTACAGTAAAGAAGGCTTTGTCATGGAAAAACAAACGGATATCAACACAATTATCGGTATGGCCCAGCAAGGCAACGTTCAGTCCAAACAAGTACTGCTGTCAATGTATAAACCGCTCCTGCTCAGTCATGTTCGACGATACATCTCTTGTTTTCCTTCTTTTGAAGATGCCTGTCAGACGGCGGCCATGGCCGCACTGGAATGTATCATGACCTATGACGCAACGGATGATAAGCCCTTTGTATACCGTTTAAAAGCACACGTACATCATATTTTCCGCACTCATCTTAACCGAAAACGCCGTGACGACAAACACTTTATCATTACCGTTCGTACTGTTGACGGCACTATAACGGACCTGCCCGATATAAGGGATGATAATCCGTCAGTTCAACCGGAAGCCGTTCTTTTGGCGGCGGAAGAATCCCGTCATATATGTCATATCTTCACCATGTTGACGAAAGAAGAAAAATATCTTTTTACATCCCGCTACCTGGAAAGACGCCACGAGCGCGACATCGCCCGTTCCACCGGCTGGAGCCAGGCAAAAGTCAGCCGCAAATTACATGCTTTGAGGCGGCATATTCTCCATCTTTTGAAATAACGGTATAATAAAGAGTTCCCGTGAAC
>NZ_JH417569.1 GCF_000239275.1 Megasphaera geminata F0357
GGCCTGCAGGCCGTTCGCTTCTCTCTTTTTTACAGGTGATCGGTATGAATCCTGGCTATATATGTGAATGATATATAGAATATCTATGGATATACCAAACTTTTACATATTATACGTTATATAGCGTGTGTGATAAAGTGTACAAGTAAAACGGAAGTCGTTACAGATTTATGTATGTCCCTATCTTTGAGAGGAGTGTGTATTAATTCATGAGTGAAAATCGCGAAGACTTGAAAGTGGAAGAAGCGGCGGCTCAGAAACTTGGAGAGGCCGGTGCGGGTATTAAGCCGAACGGAGCGGCTCTGTTTCCGTTTGTCGTATTCGTTGCCGTTTATTTGGGTGCAGGCATATTCTTGCAACTGCAAGGAGTGGAAATGCCGTTTTATCAATTTCCGGCACCGCTTGCTTCGATTATCGGTATTATTGTTGCCTTTATTCTGTTGAAGGGTAAATTTGATGATAAATTCAACACCTTTGTCAAGGGGTGCGGTGATCCGGATATTTTGATCATGTGCATGATCTTCCTTTTGGCCGGCGGTTTTGCAACGGTTTGCAAGGTTATGGGCGGTATCGATTCAACGGTCAATCTCGGGTTAACCTATATTCCGCCGCAGTACCTGGCGGCAGGGGTTTTCCTCATTGCCGCTTTCATTTCCACGGCAACCGGTACGTCTGTGGGATGTTGTGCGGCGGTCGGCCCTATTGCCGTTGCCATTGCTGAAAAATCGGGTACCCCTTTGGGGCTCGTTCTCGGCTGCCTCATCGGCGGTGCCATGCTCGGGGATAATTTGTCTATCATTTCCGATACAACTATCGCCTCGACCCGCACGCAGGGGTGCGAAATGAAGGATAAGTTCAAATTGAACTTCTGGCTCACTTTGCTTCCGGCAATTATCACGTTTATCCTTCTTATTGTCTTCGGCGGTTCCGAAGCGGCAGTCAGTGCCGGTGAGCATCCTTTTAGCATCATCAAAATCCTGCCGTACATCGTTGTTCTCGTTACGGCCATCATGGGTGTTAATGTGTTCCTCGTGCTGGTCGGCGGCATCGTTTTAGGCGGTGTCATCGGCATGGCTTACGGTGATATGAACTTCCTCGGTTTTATGCAGGCGATTTACAAGGGCTTCAGCAGCATGTTTGATATTTTCCTTCTCTCCCTGCTGACCGGAGGCCTGGCAGCCATGGTTAATAAAGCGGGCGGTATCGCCTATCTCCTGCATTCGGTCGAAAAATTTATTACCGGCACCAAATCGGCTCAGCTCGGTATTTCCGCGCTCGTGTCCGTTACGGATATGGCTTTGGCAAATAAACGGTATCTATTATTATTAACGGTGAAATGGCAAAACGCCTTTGTTACAGATACAAAGTCGATCCTCGCCGCAGTGCGGCCCTTTTGAGCACGTTTTCGTCCATCTTCCAGGGCCTTATCCCTTACGGGGCGCAGATGCTCATTGTTACGGGATTTACGGCAGGTCTTATCTCTCCTCTCGACGTATTGCCGTATACATGGTTCCTCTATCTTTTGGCAATTTCCGCGGTTGTGTCCGTTTTCATTCCCTTTTCCGACGGCTTTATCAAACGCGATCCGTGGAATTATGAACGGCAGATGGCGCAGAGTAAAGTGGACATGCTGAACCGGTAACTGCGTGTACGGTATCGGTAAGCGTATTTGTCTTATTATGTTTAACGGCGGTATAACGAAATACTGCCCGAACCGAAGCGAGCCGGATTTACAAGGCTCCTGAATGTGTTTTCTGTAAATAAAAGAGCCGGGATATCTCTGCGGTTGAATGCCAAGAGAAATCCCGGTTTTTTGTGCGGAAAAGGCTGCGGATTAAAGTAAGAGAATATCTCTTTATGTTGCCGCGCCCGTTCTCGTATATCCGTCGTTCGGATTAGAACGCCGGTAATACGGAACCGCGGAAATGTTCTTCAATGAATTTTTTAACCGCGTCGGACTGATAGATTTCAACGATTTTCCTGTATGCGGCATTGTCCGCATCTTCGGTGCGAACTGCGATGACATTTGCGTACGGGGAGTTCTTATCCTCAACGATGAGCGCATCGCTTTGCGGGTTGAGTCCGGCGGGAATTGCATAGTTCGTGTTTACGCAGGCAAGATCCATGTCGTCGAGGGACCGGGCGATTTGTGCCGCGTCGAGTTCTACGATTTGGAGATGCTTCGGATTTTCGACGATGTCCTGAACCGTCGCGTCAACAGTTTTGCCGTCTTTCAGTTTAATGAGCTTTGCCTGCTGCAAAAGAAGAAGAGCACGAGCGCCGTTTGTCGGATCGTTCGGTATCGCCGTTTTGGCACCGTCGGCTGTTTCGTCGAGGCTCTTGTATTTATGGGAGAAAATGCCCATGGGCAGAATAATTGTTTTGCCGATAGATGTTAAGGTAAGCCCTTGTTTTTTTACGACGTTGTCGAGGTACGGCTGATGCTGGAAGGAATTCATATCCAAATCCTTCTGAGAAAGTGCCGTGTTGGGCTGCACATAGTCGTTGAATTCAACAACTTTTAACGTGATGCCTTGTTTAGCCGCTTCTTTGGCCACTTCTTCCATGACTTCCGCATGAGGGCCGGCAGTTACGCCGATTTTAATTTCTTGCCTGTCCGCCGAACCGCCGTCCGAGTTGCCGCAGCCTGCCGCAAATGCGGCAGCGGCCGCGATGAGGAGTAAGGCAAGACCTTTTTTCCAATACAATTTCATAGATACAACATCCCTTTCATAATATAGTGTACGCGGCCGAAAAAAAGCCGTCATACAGATGACGGCTTTTTATACTGTGCTCATTCATCTGCCGGCATACGCCGTTGGAGTTGGCACCTTCCCGTTGACGGGGGTTGCCGCAATGTCATCGGGCCATATCCCTCGATTGCTCTTGATGAAACTATATTCAATTAGTTGAGGCTCATTCTAACATCGAATGAGTAACCTGTCAATAAATTTTATCGGGAAAAGTGTTTTTTACCCGAACTACGTATGACCTTCGGATCCATGGTGCTTTTAATGGGTGCATGAGCGTCTTTCGCCCTGCCGACGTGAACTTTCCATATACGCATTTTGCGCGATCTCATGTTTGTCGATTAAGCGGTCGTCGATGTTGTCTGTATAAGTATAGACTTTGATGGAATGATTCCGCTGTATCCGCTTAGTTGATACAAGTCGTGTGATTAGCTTGTTTTGCGAAGCGGCTTAAAACCGGCTCTTCTTTTTTGTATAAAGGAGCTGTTATGTCACAGCCCCTCCTTTTGCGTGTCCTGATACGGGTATCAGGAATTCCGACTAAAGCAGGGAAAGGTGTGTGGTAAAATAGAAAAGATGGGGAAGGGAATTTTTGAAAAGGAGACTGCCTGATCATGAATATCATAGATGCCCACAGTCATTGTATATTTCCGGAATATATTGATTTACTGGCAAAATACAAAGCTCTGCTTGAAGACGGATTTCCACTGCCGAAAGACTGGTCCATTGAAAAACAATTGGAACTTATGGATGAGGGGAATATTTCCTGGTCGATGCTCTCTCTTTCATCGCCGCATCCATATTTCGGCAACAAGAAAGAAAGTATCCGAATATGCCGTCAAATCAATGAGAAACTGGCTGAAGCAAAAAGAAAGTATCCGGACCGGATTGGCTTCGGCGCCTGTTTACCGTTGCCTGACGTAGATGCTGCCATAGAAGAAGCTGTCTACGCGTTGGATATCCTCGGTGCCGACAGTATCAAACTGGGCAGCAATGCAAGGGGGCAGTATTTGGGAGATCCCGCTTTGGAACCGCTTTTTGAGAACTTGGATAAAAGGCATGCTGTTGTGAATATTCACCCGCATCGGCCGGAACCGCAAAAAGAAGGGATTTTTACAGCCGGACCGGTACCTGTATTTGAGTTTCTCTGCGATACTACACGTGCCGTTTTGAATATGGCAGCCCACGGAGTCATTGAACGATATCCGCATATAAAAGTAATCGTACCGCATAACGGATCTTTTTTGCCCAACATATATGATCGGCTGAAAGGCGTGGCGGGGCTCCTTATATCACAAGGACTCATGGATCCGTTTGATGTGGAGAAAAGCTTTTCCATGTTCTACTATGATACTTCCGGCAATCCCGTCCCGGTTTTACTGAAATTTCTGCTTAATATAGCGGATCCGAGCCATATCCTGTATGGAACGGATTATCCGTTCACACCGAAGGAAACGGTTCTTGATAATCTCCGAACACTTGAGGAGTATCTTGAAAATGAGCCGGCTCTCAGCCCCTATAAGCATATGATTTTACATGATAATGCGATCAGGTTGTTTAATTTGAAAATCTGACAGCTGTAAGGGTGTGCACGGTAACGATGAAAAGATTTTAAACATACCGGAGAAACCGGCATTTATATATCTTCCCGTATTTTGCTCATTGTGCAGATTCAACATGCACAATACGCCGTCTGTCCTGCCCCGGCGTATTGGCGCAGTTCCGGCAGTCCGCACGGCCGCGGGCATAAAAATTGTCCGTGTATTCGATACTTATCGGGGCGATGACCGCTTTCATCAGTTGTTACGGAACCGTGCGGATATCTCCGGCCGCATACGTAAAATATAGTGTTTCACACCGGCAAAAACCATACACTTGTTGTTAAAAATAACCAAGACGAATAGTAGGAGGCTTTTTATAAAAAAAATGCATGCAACTGTCAAAAAAAAGAAGGGTGTCACTCTTTATAATGAGAACAGTTGTCCTCGCATTCGACGAAAGCATACAATATATGGAAAGTATCCATGTAAGGGGATTAACACTATCCGGGCAGAGACAGGCCGTATTGCATGAACATTGTACCAGCTTGTATTTTTTATCCGTTTCTTTGAATGATTTTTGATATAAGTTATCATATATAAATGGGATAACTATGCTGTTTATAACGGCCCGGCAATGATTGACAAACAGGCGGCGCCGTGTAATAATTATGTCAACGAAAGGTCGTCAAGCCCTTCGAGTGAATACTATTACGGAGGTGAAAATCATGCATGTAGTTTCCGATGAATGCGTAAAATGCGGTGCTTGTGCCGGCACTTGCCCGACAGGCGCTATTACTGAAGGCGAAACGAAGTACGTTGTAGGCGATGCTTGCATCGATTGCGGAGCTTGTGAATCCGTATGTCCTACAGGAGCTATCACAGCTGGATAATAGCAATATATACATGGACCGCCGTGTTATAACACGGCGGTTTTTGTGTGTCCGATTGTATTTTCCCCCGTTCTGTGATAGGATAAAATCGTTCTGACAGTGACGTAAGATTTTGTCCGGAGGAGGAAATTCTGTGGCAGTTTTTATTATCGCCATTATCGTTTTATTGGCGGACCAGGCCAGTAAATATGCTGTTGTACAGCATATGATGTTACACGAGTCAATTCCGGTTATACCGGGATTTTTTCATATAACTTACATTTTAAATAAAGGGGCCGCTTTCGGCTTCTTGGAGAATAAACGGTGGCTTTTTGTGGCTGTAGCGGCATGTCTTTTTGTTCTCTGTGTTATTTTCCGCCGATATTTGCCGCAAAGCAATCTTGTGTATACGGGCGTGGGTTTTCTCCTGGGAGGGGCTCTGGGTAATGCGGTGGAGCGATTTTTCTTTGGCGCCGTAACGGATTTTTTTGATTTTCGTATTTGGCCCGTCTTTAATGTTGCCGATATAGGTATTGTTGTCGGCGTATTTCTTTTGTTAGTGTATTGTTGGACTCACGGTTCGGATTAAGGCGGTAGAGGATGGAAACAAAGATATTGACTGCTACGGAAACGGATCAAGGCTTGCGTGCGGATGTATATATAAGCAGGGCATTGGACATATCGCGCTCTTACGGCGGCAGCCTCATCAAAGGCGGTAAGGTGACTGTCGGTGATAAGGCTGTAAAGGCGAATTATAAAGTTGCCGCGGGAGATAAATTTGCGGTCGTAGTGGAAGCGGCGACGGCTTTTTCCGTTGAACCCGAGAATATTCCTTTGGATATCGTTTATGAAGACCGACATATCATTGTTATCAATAAGGCCCGCGGCATGGTCGTTCATCCGGCGGCGGGCAATCCGGACGGTACTCTTGTCAATGCGCTTCTCTACCACTGCGGGAAAGAATTGTCCGGCATAAACGGGGTTATTCGTCCCGGTATCGTGCATCGGCTGGACAAAGATACGTCCGGGATTATGGTGGCGGCGAAGACGGATATGGCCCATAAAGCGTTGGCCGAACAAATAAAAGCGCACTCGGCGCGACGTACGTATAAGGCGCTTGTGCACGGTAATATCGTTGAAGCAAAGGGGCGTATCGAAGCCCCAATCGGCAGACACCCGAAAGATCGCATTAAAATGGCCGTCAATCTTAAAGACGGCAGGGAAGCGGTTACACATTTTACGGTACTTGAGCGGTACGGTGATTATACCCTTATCGAATGCCGGCTGGAAACGGGCCGGACTCACCAGATACGCGTTCACATGGCTTATATCGGACATCCCGTCGTTAATGATCCGCTTTACGGGCACACGCGGGATAATTTTCCCATAATCGGGCAGGTACTGCATTCATGCACATTGGATTTGGCGCACCCTGTGACAGGGGTCCCGCTGCATTTTGAAGCGCCTGTTCCTGACGACTTTGCGGGAGCTGTTGCCCGTGCTGAACCGTGAGGCTGAGATGTTACAGTATAAAACTCTCTTATTGGATGAAAAAGCCATCGACAGAGCCGTTCGACGCATTGCACACGAAATAATCGAGCGGAATAAGGGGCTTGATGATACGCTTCTTGTCGGTATTCATACGCGCGGTGTGCCGTTGGCACAGCGGTTGGCAAAAGAACTGGCCGCTATTGAAGGTATACTCGTGCCGGTTTATGATCTCGATGTATCGGCGTACCGCGATGATCAAAAAAAATCGGATATACGCCGTGTCGGCAAAGCCCGGTCCCGTTTTGCCGCAGACGGCAAGACGATTGTCCTTGTCGATGATGTCCTCTTTACGGGCCGCACGGTCCGTTCGGCTTTAAATGCCGTCATGGAGCTGGGCCGTCCCAAGTTTATTGAATTAGCCGTTCTTATTGATCGCGGTCATAGAGAACTGCCCATTCGGGCCGATTATGTCGGGAAGAATGTACCCACCTCGCTGCGTGAGATCGTTTCGGTACAGCTTACGGAAACGGATGAACAAAATCAGGTTGTTTTATGTGAAGAAGTACGCCCGTAAAGGAGTGCTTCTTTTGCCTTTATAAGGAGAAGTATGAAAGCATTGCGTAATGTACTGATTGTTCTGATCATATTGGCCGGAGCCGCCGGCCTTTATGCGGGAGATATAGCATATAACGAATTTATGGAAGCCCCGTGGGATCAGGTGCTGGGTATTAAAAACCATAAGGGAGCCGTTACCGCCGTGCGGGAGAAAGAAAAAAACGACGGATGGGAAGCCGTACAGATAAACAGTGACGACGGGCTTATTCTTCGGGGCACATATATTGCCGCCGCGCAGGCAAGCGAAAAGGCGGTTATTCTTCTGCACGGACTTTACCAAAACCGTTCTATGTGTATTCCCTTCGTCGACATGTATCATACACGGGGCTATAATGTCCTTATTGTTGATCAGAGGGGCCATGGTGAAAGTCAGGGTGAAGGTACGACTTGGGGAATCCGTGAAACTGATGATATGGACGGCTGGGTACGGTGGCTTAAGCAGCGGAAAAAACAGGAACGGATCGGTCTGCACGGCGTTTCTCTCGGGGCGGCCATGGCTCTTTTATATGCCGGCAGTGAAAAAGGAAAGGATACGGCCTTTGTTATAGCAGACAGTTCATACGGTAATATTATTGATTTGGGCCGTGAGAAAATTGCCGCCCGGCAGGGCGGTCGTGACCTGGTTGTCGGGTATAATATATTGCTGCCCTTCTTTCAGGCGGCCATGTTTCGGCATACGCGCAAGACGGTTGCCCGGATCGAACCGTCACAGGCCGTAAAAGCGCTGACTGTACCCGTTCTTTTCCTACATGGAGAAGACGACGGCCTCGTACCGTCAAAGACTGCGGAACAGCTTTATGCAATGTGCGGGAGCCCACGGAAATATATTTATTTATTCCGTAATTCCGCCCATGCCGTCGGCGTGGAGACAAACTATGCCGAATACGTGAAAACGGTAGATGACTTCCTGGATGGAACGGAAGATAACTGAAAAGTGAAATAAAATAACCGGGGACATCATTTTTGTGATGTCCCCGGTTCTGCTTGGCGGAGTGGGAGAGATTCGAACTCTCGCAAGCCTTACGACCCCTAACGATTTAGCAAACCGTCCTCTTCAGCCTCTTGAGTACCACTCCACGAGTGCTGACTTAAACAGTATACACTGGCAATCATTTTATTGTCAAGACAATACGGCGGGGCAGGGGGCTTAACCTTTCGCAGGGCGGGATCCGGGATTATTGAAACTTATGCTGCGAAGTTACCTGATAATTACGTTAATAAATGTTCTACCGCCTGTACTTTTTTCTCCATCATGCCCGTATGTCCGGGACGTACGTCGGCTTTCATGATAACTTCCGTGCGGATGCCCTGTCCGGCAAGGTGGAACGTACATTTTTTGACGACCGCCATAACGTCGTCCCACTCTCCCTCGACTTCCGTAAACATTGAATTGGTACGGTTTTTAAGACCTGAAGCGCGAATGATTTTGACGATTTCCGCTACATACGGGGCGTATTCGTCTCCCGTACCGCAAGGGGCGATGCAAAGGGCGATTAATGTGTTCATGCGAGCACCTCCATGGTAAATTCCGATGCGGCCATGTCGTCGGCCGTCACATAGTATAAATTATCAATAAAATGTTCTTTAAATGACGCCGGGCCGTGAGCCGTTTTTGCCGCTGCCGTACCGGCTAAATTATAAGCTGCGTGCCGCAGAAAGCCGCGATGAGCGGCGAAACAACGGCGGCATATACGGCAATGACGCCGCCGAGTGAACAACCGCAGCCGGTGATGCGTTCCATCATGGGAGAACCGCCGTTACAATAAAGCGCGCAAGTACCGTCCGTGATCAGATCTTCCGCGCCCGATACGGCAACGGCACCGCCCGTAAAACGTGCCAGAGAAACGGCCGCGTCCAGGGCTGTGCGGACCGTGTCCGTTGAATCGACACCGCGCACCTGGGACATGGCGGAACCGCCGTTCAGGCCCCAGAGGCCCGCCAGGGCGATAATTTCCGATGCATTGCCGCGAATGATTGCAGGCGGGCAGTTTCTGGCTGTTGACAGGAGTTTTGTCCGCAGCTCGCCGAGACCGACGGCGACCGGATCGAGGACCCACGGCTTGGCCGAGCGATGTAATTGTACCATCGCGGCAGGGACGGTCCGTTCATGAACCGGTAAGAGAGTGCCGACATTAATGTACATGGATTGGCCGGCAATGGCTAATGCCGTACCCTCATCGGGTAAATAGACCATGGCGGCGGAACCGCCGACGGCGAGCTGCGCATTGGCGACAAAATCAATAGTAACAAAATTTGTAATCGAACCGGCTAAAGGCGTCGTTTCGTGTACTGCCGTCACGGCAGCCGCAGCTTGCGTTCGCAGCTCTTTTTCTGTAAGCATAAAAACACCTCGCTATCATCATCTGACTACATTATAGTAAGATATCCGTGAGTACGCAAATAAGCCGTTCAGTTGCTTTTTAATCTCCGGTTTTATATAATAATAACTGATTATCGAAGTAAGATGTCATTGCCTACGGCAATAGAAAAACAGGAGGAATGACGAGTATGTGGAAAAGAAAAGTAGCCGCGCTCTTGACAGTTTTTTCTGTATGCGGCGCTGTTGCCGGCGCTGCCGATTATACAATTTTAGAAAAAACGGAAAAAGTGGAAACCAGCGTTTACGGGACAACTCAATCCGGTTCGTTGAACAGCCGTATCGCTGCACTTGATAAACTGTTGAACGGGTCTGATTCCGTGTCCGGCAGCATTGATGCGAAGACCGATGAATTATACAAAGAGGTTTACGGCAATACAGGCTCCGACCTGTCTATGATGGCGGCTGTTAACATGATGCAGCGCCAGTATTCGGGATCCGTTACGAACGATTCTCTTGTGACGCGTGTGGGTGAACTTGAAGAGGGTATTAACGGCAAGGCGGGTACCGGTTCTTTGCGCGGCCGTGTGGCTTCACTTCGTTCCGTTATGCTGGGGAATAAGAAATTTGTGTCTCAAGTTGTCACCGTTCCGGCAGGGACGGTTGTGGAACTGATCAACGAAGATCCTATTGAATCGAAGACGCTTACGGAAGGAGATCGCCTTACCTTTTCCGTTGCCGAGGATATTATGATCGGTGATGTTGTCGCTATTCCCCGCGGGATGCAAGCGGACGGTACTGTAAGCAAAGCTCGTAAAGCGGGCCGTTTCGGTCGCGACGGAAAAATTGAAATCACATACGATTCCGTCCATGCCGCAGACGGTTCGCCTGTCGCTCTTGTCGTAGGGGAAAAGACGAAAGAACAGTATAAACGCACTGCCGGTGCGGTCGGAGCGTCGGCGGCCGGAGCGATTATCCTTGGCCCCGTCCGGTCTTGTAGGCGGTCTTTTTGTCAAAGGACATGACGTGAATATTCCGGCAGGCTCAACCATGTATGCTGAAACGGATCCCGATACGGATGTCGTCGGCTTCAAAATAGAAGGAAAAACGGAAAATATGGAAACGGCCGATATGGCTGCGCGCGGCGTCGTTGTTTCTTCTGCCGATGAAATGGAAGATATGATCGTGCCCGTGACCGCTGTACCGGAACCGAAAGCGGAAAAGACGGCTGAAACGGAAGAATCTCATGTTTCTCAGACGGAACCTGCCGTTGCGGAAAACGGCTCCGACGGTATCCGGCCCGTTGATTTAGATGATTCCGATGACGAAACAATCATTACTATTACCCCGACTAAGCAGTAGGTATACAGGTGGTTCAGATGAACAAACGACTGACCGCGCTGGTCATGGCTTTAGCCGTACCCTTGACGTTTTCAGCCAATGCTGCTGACCGGACGGGGACGGATCAATCACACATAAAAAATACGCCTGTCGGAAAAAACGGCACTGCGACGGCTGTTTTTCCCGTAGATCTGGATGCTGTCAGTGCGAAGGAAAATACAATGCCTCAGCCGGCAACGAAGGTCGAGGCCGATACCCTGTATGTCCGTAATCCGGACGGATATATGCAGGGGCGCGGCAATGTTGATGTTACGCGTGGCACCGATGAAATACATACGGGGTTTATTACGGGCAATTCCAAAACGCAGGTTTATGAAACAAAAGGGCCCACCATTTATATAAGCGATGACCAGGTTGTTACGGCTGACGGTGCTATTTATGATGCCGCTCACGGTACCGCATCGGTTGACAAAGTGGACGGTTATGCGCTGAATGTCAATTCGGCCCTGTATTTTCGCGGCGAAGGGGCAAAGCTTGCCGACGGCTCCGTATATATGAAGCACGGGCTGATAACAACTCCCCATGCCGTTGCGAAAACACCGGATTATTATATAACGGCTGATGATATTCATATTTATCCCGGGGAAAAATACACTGCCGAAAACACGAAATTATGGTTTAAACATATCCTCATACTGACGTACGGGCATTATGAAGGGACTCTGGATAAAGAAGAAAGTACACACCCCTGGTTTTTTTCACTCCTGCCCAGACCGTCCTTTAACAGTAAAGACGGCTTTGGCGTAAAAGGTGATGCTCAGTTTCCGCTGTCAGCGGATAAATCGGTACAACTTAACGCCGAATACAGGATTTCTACAAAACGCGGTTTTAAACCTACTCTTACGGTGGTTAAATATTCTCCTGTCGGCAGATTTTCTTTCGGATATAGTAAAAGCGTCAGCAGTGTGACTGATAACGATGATTATATCTGGGTTACCAAATGGCCCGAACTGACATATAATACCCCGTCGTTCAGGCTCGGCAGTACGGGCCTGACGATGAACGGCTCCGCGAGCTACGGCAAGTGGGAGGAGAGCGGTGTCGGCAAAGGTACGCACAAAGGAATATCCGTCAGCATATCTCATGATCCGATCCGTCTGTGGAAGGGAGCGGCTCTCCATCTGTATGCGGGGTATCGAAAAGATTGGTATGAAATCGGCCATAATATCCGCAAAGACCCTTATTGGGGCGCTGTATTGAAACAGCAGATTTCAGACCGGTTTTGGACAAGCATCTGGTATAAGCAGCACCATATTTCAGGGGCAACACCCTACGGTTTCGACTCCATCGGCTATCCGCATCAAGCCGGTATTCTGTTCGGATATGCCGTCTCGCCCCGTGACGCGTTTATTTTCTCTTTATCCAGAGAAACGGATAATAATCATATTGACTATCGTAATTATACATGGGTTCGCGATCTTCACTCGTTTATCGCGACTATTACGTACAAGCAGGTGCAGAAACAGTGGGAAATTAAAGTTACGGCAAAGGATTTTGAGTAATCTGTGAACTGTGGCAGGTGTCCCGTCTGTTACAGTTTTTCCTTTCGGGAATCAACACTGAAAGAGTGTTGATTGTAACGCATTCCTGTGCTATACTGCGTGTAAGAGGACAGGGGTCTTCTGAAGGAGTGATTGCGATGAAAGTTGAAGAAGGTACGATCGTATCCGTTTTTGCAGACGGATCGGCAGAAGTAAAAGTAGGCCGTCATTCGGACTGTATTGCCTGCGGTGCATGTGAAGGCGCAAATGATATTGTCGTTACGGCTTTGAATCCTGTGAATGCGCAGGAAGGACAGCATGTGAAATTTGAGTTCCACGACACCAATATTGTTGTCGGAGCCTTTATCTGTTTCGTTATGCCTCTTCTTCTGGCGGCAGCCGGCGCGGTTATCGGTTACTTGGTCAGCGTTTCGGCAGGTACGGAACAAGTACAAAGTGAGGTTATCGGCGCCGTTATTGCTTTCCTTATCGGTTTGGGCGGCGTCAAGTATTTTGACCGCTCATTATCAAAAAATGAAAAATCGAAACCGAAAATTATTGAGATTATTACAGCCTGATACGTAAAAAGCCTTGTTTTTCAGGAAAGGCCTGAAAGACAAGGCTTTTTTATAGCGGTTAACCGATGAAACCGAAGGTATACGCCAATTCAATACAGCCGCAGAGGATGAAAAAGAGAGCCGAAAAAAATTGAATCCGTTCGGATGAAATATGATTGTTAATAAATGTACCCGCGAGAACTCCGAGACTGTCGGCCGCAACCATACCGAGAGTCGTACCGATAATAAGGGGGCCCCACGCCCCGAAGCGGGCCGCAATAGTGATGGCGGCAAGTTGTGTTTTATCCCCCGTTTCAGCGAGAAAAAAGGCAATGGCTACCGTCCAGAAGGGGTTGATAAAGGTCTTCTTTTCTTTGAATTTTTCTTCTCTTTTGTTGCTGAACAGCGTGCTTGCGCCGAAGGCAAGAAATGCGGCGGCAGCGGCGATATGAATATACGCCATGTTAATGGCCGAATTCAAGTATATACCGATGAGAATGGCAACGAGATGGTTCAGGATTGTAGAGAAGAGCACGGCGAACATAACGGTCTGCCATCTGTATTTTGCCGCAAAGGTCATGACGAGAAGCTGCGTTTTATCACCCAACTCGGCGAGAAATACCATAATGAATGCTGTGATAAATGCGGTCATAGCGGGAAAATCTCCTTTATTGCGGCAACCTTTCGGAACGTTTCACGATCGTTCCGTTTTTCAGACGCAATGATAAAATTTCAAGCGCGCCCGCCGTATCCGTCAGCGTGCCTCTTTCAATAAGCGCCTGTTGGGACGGGATGAGCGGGTTTAAGAGAAATTGTGAGGTTATGGGGGAACTGCTCTTATAAATGCTGATATGCAGGTCCGCCGTGTAGAGAAGTGCGCCGTCGCTGTTGCGGCGTAATGTATACCGACAAAGAACGTCGTCGATGTCGCCGTTTCCCTGCGGGTAAACAGGTGCATATTGAAGACGCAGGAAGGTTTTTCCGTCGCCCGGATCCTTCTGAAGAGAAGAATTGACAGCCTCTATGCTCACGTAGCAGTTCATTCTGCGGACTGTATCTTCATTATATGTATCAAGGGCTTTTTCATACGCTTTGTTTACGGCTGTCAGAAAGGCGATACTGTCGGCAAGGCCGGTTATATGCCATGAAGCGTTGCTCTTTTCTAATAGAATTGTACAGGGGATGGTTGATCTGATAAGGTCGTTGTATAAATAAACGGTTATTTTCGCTTTGCCGGGTGCCGTCTCTTTACTCATGCCGCGGGAACTGTAATGCCATCCTTTCAGGGGAACGGAAAAACCGAAGCTGTGCAGGATGTCGCTTGCGGCGTTTGCTTTAGTTCCGTCCGGATCGTATTCGGAGGAATTGTTCAGACCGTCCGCCAAAAGCGCATGAAGATCGATTTCAAAAGCGGATCGAGCCGGCATTCCCGTGAGTTTCAATATAGTCGCAAACGCGTCGCCTTGCTGGCGCTTTACCAAGTCATCGAAGAGGTCGCGGGCGATTTTCCTGTCGTGTACAAGCTCGAAAAATCCGGCCTCGTCACCGTTGTCAAACGATGTGATGACACGGCCTAGCGCATAGTCCGGCGTCTTTTCGTATAGCTCATGACGGGAAAGCACCGCAAAAGCAAGGCACAGCACAATCACCAGGACAGAACTGATTGTACGCGCGTCGACAAGACTTGTGCTCGGCTTTGTCACCCCGAAAACCTTCTTTCTGTTAAATAAAGATTATTTATACATGCTGCATAACAAATTACATTATAACACAGAAGGTACCGTTTGTGGTTTATATACGTTTAGTCAAATGTAGTCAAATGAACTTTGTGCCGGAGACGGAGGATATATGCATGGTAATAATTCACGATTTGACAAATGACAGAGAAATAGAAGCGCAGGAGGAACAGACTTTAGCATCGGTCTGTCCTTCGGTATCGGGAGAAACTGCATGGCCTGTTGCAGGCGCCTATTATCATGACGAATTTGTCGGCCTTCAGGAAAAAGTCGGTGCGGGAGGCGCCGTTCGCTGGGTGCCTCTCAATTCACTTGCAGGGAATCAGGCCCTTGTCAGGAGCTGTATCCTTTTGCTGGTATGTGCCGTAGCGGATGTGTTTCCCGGCGGGACCGTCAAGGTGCGGCACGCTCTCCGCAAGGCTCTGTATTGTGAACTCAATACGGGACGTACGCTGACCGGGGCGGATGTCGTTCGTATCAAAGCCCGCATGAACGAACTTGTTGAGGATAAAGAACCGATTGAGCTGATCGGTTCCGTTGAAAAGACGGTGAGTGAAACGTGCCGACAAATTATACGGTGAGCAGGACGCCGAACAGGCCGGACATGTTGTTGCCGGGAATATTGCCGTATACCGCTGCGGTGATGTAACCGATTGTTATATGGGACCGCTTTTACCGGATATGGGCTATATTACGCGTTTTAACTTGCGCCTTTACGGTTCCGGGGTGATTCTGGAGACTCCCGAACCTGAAAATCCGCAAACACTTCCTGTATACAAAGATATTCCCAAAATGGCGCAATTGTTTTTGGAGGCGGAAGAGTGGGGACGTATCGTTCACTGCGAATATGCAGCCGACTTGAACCGGCACATCGCCGAGGGAACAGTTCATACGGTAATTGACATGTCCGAAGCTTTACAAACAGAAAAAATCAGGGCGGTCGCCGATACCGTGTTTTTCCGGCGGCCGTCGTTCAAGGTGGTTCTCATTGCGGGCCCTTCATCATCGGGCAAGACAACCTTCTGTAAGCGGTTACAGGCGTACCTTAGGGCAGCCGGATTAAAACCGCTTGCCCTTTCTTTGGATGACTATTTTTTTAATCGTGAAGACACGCCGAGGAACCCGGACGGTTCGTATGATTTTGAATCACTTAGGGCGGTTGATATTGAACTCTTCAATAAGCAGATCCATGAACTTCATCAGGGGGTGCCCGTGCATCTGGCACGCTTTGATTTCATGACGGGTAAACGCTGTTATGATAAAGATGCGACGCTAATGCCGGCAGGCGGACTGATCATGGTGGAAGGACTGCATGCGCTCAATGACTCGCTGACGTATATGTTGCCGCGTGATGAGAAATTTAAAATTTCTCTCGGCGTGTTGACTCAAATCCGCATTTTCGACCATAATCGCATACCTACCGCAGATACTCGTATTATCAGGCGTATGATTCGTGATTACAGATTTCGCAACTGCGGACCTGAACGGACTTTGGACATATGGCACGCAGTGCGGCAGGGCGAAGAAATTAACATATATCCCTATCAGGAAGATGCGGATATTCTCTTCAACACGGCCTTGCCTTACGAACTGTCCGCCATGAAATCGTATGCCGAGCCGTTACTGACGACAGTGAAGGCTCAAAGCCCGTATTATGCGGAAGTGAAGCGTCTTCTCCATGTCCTTGGTTCCTTCAGGCCGGTAGAGAGTAATTTGGTGCCGCGTAACTCGATTCTGCGCGAATTCATCGGCGCACAGTCGGACGGGAGGAGTGAATAATGATTTGACAAAGAAAGGCCGCGTGGCTATAATAATATAGTCGAGGTAGAAAAGATGAGGATTCAAGTCGAAAATGCGCGTAAAGAGGAAGGAACGCAATTCCCCTTTTCTTTTGTACAGCCTGCGTCTCAACTGGGCAATGTGGAAGACATGCCTTGGCACGACAGCGGCATTGCCGTTTCGGGCAGCTATTGGTTCGACGGTGTTCATCTCCGTGTGGAGGGTACGGTCGGAACGACAGGTGTCTATACATGCGGTCGTTGCCTGACGCCGGTTGAGATAGAGCGAAAAGAAGCACTGTCGGAAGTCTATGGTACGGAAGCCGAGCTTCCTGACGATGTATCTCCTTATAACGGGGAATACATCGATTTGACAGAAACTGTTAGAGAACTCCTGATCCTAAGTGAGCCTATGAAAGTCTTGTGCCGGTCTGATTGCGCAGGCCTTTGTCCTGAATGCGGGGTAAACCTGAATGAAGGTGCCTGCAGTTGCCGTATTGACGGAACAGACCCGAGATTAGCGATTTTAGGCGACTTATTAAACCGAGAACACTAAATTCGTACCAAGCTTTTAAGGAGGTGCAGATAATGGCAGTACCGAAGAACAGACTATCCCAAACACGCCAAAAACGGCGCCGCGCTAACTGGAAATTGACGGCTCCAGGATTCGTGGAATGTCCGCAATGTCATGAAGCAGTTATGCCTCATCATGTGTGCCCCACTTGCGGGTTCTACAAAGGAAAGCAAGTTGTAAACAACATGTCTGCCGAATAAGAAGTGAAAGAGTGTGCCTTGGGCATGCTCTTTTTTAATGTTAATGCCGCCTTTATAAGTGCCGTCCGGTATGAATACCTGGTATGCAGGGCGACGGATATGCAATACCCGTTTACAAATGACAAAAAGAGTTGATGCACCGGACAGGCGCATCAACTCTTTGTTACTCTCTGGCCATATAGCCGATGCCGCGGATGGTGGCGACATAGGCATTATCTTTGGTTTGCCGTAATTTGCTGCGTATATAGCGGATATATACGTCGACGACATTGGTCGTTCCGAGGAAGTCGTAACCCCAGACCTGCTCCAATATCTGGTCTCGTGAGAGTACAGTGTTTTTATTGCGGATAAGAAAAGCGAGGAGATTGAACTCCCTGTTTGTCAGGGAAATCCGCTCATCTTCCAGATATACATCGCGGCTGTCCAAGTCAATGAGGAGATCCTTTAGAGTCAGGGTATGATGAAAGTTGTTGCACACGGGCCGGCCGTTATAGAGCAGCGCGCGTAAGCGGACAGCTAATTCCTGGCAGTTAAAGGGCTTTGTCAGATAATCATTGGCGCCGTAATCGAAAAGCGGTAACCTTTGTTTTTATATCGTCCAGCTCGGAGAGGATTATAATGGGGATAGACGATATATTGCGGATTTCTTTGCATAAGAGAAGCCCGTTTATATCAAGCAGTAAAATGTCGAGAATAATCAGATCAAACCGCTCTTCGGCCAGGTGATTCAAGGCGGAGAACCCGAGCGTATCAACGGTGCAAACGTAGTTTTCACGGGCTAAATTATCACGGATGCAGGTTGCAATATGCTTGTTGCCTTCTATTATCAGAATTTTCTTGTCCATTTTCCATGTAACGCCTCCAGTACTTTTACGTTTCCGGATCCGTTTACTGATTATATTATACTTTAATGAGAAACGGTAAGATACGGACGTATCGTTTATAGCGATATAAAGCCGGATTATTATTATATAGCATAGCAGCCGGAAACGTATTCCCGTTTATTTTTCCGAAAGAGGCATGATAAAGAGAAATGCCGGGAAACTAAGACGGTTTGATTCTGTGCGGGAATACGGCGGATTTTGATAAAAGAAAATGAATCATAGAGGTTGATAACGCAGTTGTTCGGATTTTCCCCGGAACGGGCAGTAAACCGGGTCTTCCCATAGCCCCCAATGCCTGTTCTGTGGTATAATAACTAAGTTACGGAGAGGAGGTTTTTTATGAGAGCAATGGGAATAGATCCGGGGACGGCGATTTGCGGTTTCGGCATTGTCGATTCTGACGGAAGCCGCTTGACCCCCGTTACGTACGGAACGGTACAGACCACGCCGGACCGCAGTGACGCGGACAGACTGGTAACGATTTATAACAGTCTCCATAAGCTCTATGAAAAGTACAGTCCCGATATTATCGGTGTGGAACAGCTCTTCTTCAATCGAAATGTTACGACGGCTATTACTGTCGGACAGGCGCGGGGCATTATCCTGCTTACGGCGAAACAGGCAGGCATTCCCGTTATGGAATTTAGCCCGTTACAGGTGAAACAGGGAGTTACAGGTTACGGCAGGGCGACTAAAGAACAGGTCATAGATATGACGATGCGGCTTTTGGGTATCCGGAAAAAAATAAAACCTGATGATGCTGCCGACGGTTTGGCTATGGCAATTTATGCCGTTTACTCCAGCCATTCCCGGCAGCTGAACAGAAAGGTGCAATTATGATCGGATATGTAAAAGGCATCGTTACGCACATCTTTTTGAGTTCCGCTTTTGTCAATGTGCACGGCGTAGGCTATCGTGTGCATGCTCCCGTCTCGACGTTGTCACGGCTTGCCGTGGGGGAGGAAGCCCTTTTGTTCACGTATATGAATGTGCGTGAAGATGCCGTCGTTCTTTACGGATTTTTAACGCAGGATGAATATGACCTCTTTATGCTCCTCATCGGAGTAAACGGTGTGGGGCCGAAAGTGGCTAACGGAATTTTAAGCGCGGATCGTACGGACAGGCTGCGTCTTGCCGTCGCCAATAAGGAAATCGGCGTGCTCACGAAAATGCCCGGTATCGGTAAAAAAACGGCTGAGCGCATAGTTTTGGAATTGCAGGATAAGATCGGCACGGGCGACGGTGCTGCAGGTACTGCCGCGTCTGCCGAACCTGCAGTATCCGGTATCGGAGATGAAGTGACCGCTGCCCTTACGGGCCTGGGCTATTCGGTACAGGAAGCGGGTCCTGTCGTAGAACGGCTGGCTCCCGATTATGAAACTGTCGAAGACTTGCTCAGGGCTTGCTTGCGTGCCTTAGGCACGGGGAGGTAAAAGTGGAAGAACAGCGTATTGTTGAAATGGACGATTTGCCCGGCGATTCGTGGCAGTACAGTTTGCGGCCCCACTATTTAAATGAATATATCGGTCAGGAAAAGGCGAAAAAAAATCTGGAAGTCTTTATTGCAGCCGCTAAAATGCGCCGTGAGGCATTGGATCACGTACTTCTGTACGGCCCGCCGGGCCTCGGCAAAACGACGCTTGCCGGTATTATTGCCAATGAACTGGGCGTAGGCTTCCGCATCACGTCCGGTCCCGCTATTGAACGGGCCGGAGATCTGGCGGCGCTATTAACGAATCTCCAGGAACGGGATGTTCTTTTTATCGATGAAATACACCGCCTGTCGCACAGCGTTGAGGAAGTTCTCTATGCAGCCATGGAGGACTATGCCCTGGATATCGTTATCGGCAAAGGACCGAGCGCCCGATCCGTGCGCATCGACCTGCCTCCCTTTACTCTCGTCGGGGCGACGACACAGGTAGGACGCCTGGCTTCGCCGTTGCGCGATCGTTTCGGCGTTATCAGCCGGCTGGACTTTTACCGGCCCGGAGAACTTGTGCTGATCATTAAACGTACGGCCGATATATTGAACGTACAGCTTGACGATACCGGCGCTTTGGAAATTGCCGGCCGTTCCAGGGGCACGCCGCGTATTGCCAACAGACTCCTGAAACGCGTCCGAGATTTTGCTCAAGTTGCCGAGGCCGGCACGATTACGAGGGAATTGGCGGGAGAAGCGTTACATCGTCTGGAAGTGGACAGCTGCGGTCTGGATAGAACGGATCGGCGGGTATTACAAGCTATCATTGAAAAATTTAAACGGCGGCCCCGTCGGGCTGGATACGATTGCCGCGGCTATCAGTGAATCTGTTGACGCGGTGGAAGACGTGTATGAACCCTTTCTCATGCAGCTCGGGTTTTTAAACAGGACTCCTCGCGGGCGCGTAGTCACCGCGGCGGCATATAAACATCTCGGTATGCCTGCGCCCATGAACGGCGATGACGGTAAGGGGCAGGCCCTTTTTTAGGAGCGCTTATGGCAAAACTGTTGATTTTTATCGGATTGATTTGCATTGCCGCCGGCGTTATATACCATGTGGCGGATCATACGGGTATAAGCCGTTTCCTCGGTAGTCTTCCGGGCGATATACGCATAACACGGGGAAATACGACCTTCTATTTTCCCGTTGCCACGTCTGTTGTTATCAGTATTGTCGCATCACTTGTTGCCGCCGTCTTTTTGCGGCGATAAGGGAGGAGGGAATAATAATGAAGCGGTATAAACAAATCCTCGCTGCGGGGGCGGCAGCCTTTTTCCTGCTGAGCCCGGCGGCAAGCGTCCTCGCGGGGGCCCCTGATACCGTCGTCCGTATCGGCATTCGTGAAGGCCAGACTTCCGTTGCCGTTGCCGGCCCTTTTGGTGTGGGCGTGTACAGAAACGGCTCTTTATGGAAGAAATATCCGGCACGTAAAAATATCAATATAACATACGGCGATAAAGGAATAACCGTGGACGGTGCCGCAGCCGGCGGCAGTGTCCTTCTGCGCTCCTTGGACGCGCGGGGCGCTTTGAAAATCAGCAACGGATATTCCTATCGCGGTGATTTGGAAGTCATCAAAACACCGCAAAAGCAAGGACTTACCGTCGTCAATGTCGTTCCTGTCGAAAAATATCTCTATGGCGTTGTGGGCAAGGAAATGTCCCCGTCATGGAGCATGGAAGCATTGAAGGCGCAGGCTGTGGCGGCCCGGACCTATGCGATTTCTCATAAAGGGTATTTTAAGAGCCGCGGCTTTGATATGACCGATGACACGAACAGCCAAACTTATGCCGGCGTCAACGGTGAAGCGCCGTCCGTGTTAAAAGCCGTTAAAGCGACGCGGGGCGAGATACTTACGTACGGCGGCAAGCCTATTGAGGCATTTTTCAGTGCCAATGCCGGCGGCTGGACGGAACACACCAAAATGTCTGGGGAAATAAAATACCTTATCTACGCGGCGTTTCCGACAGCGCCGATAAAATGCCCGAATACAGATGGTCCGTTACGGTGACGCCGGAACGGTTGGCCGCCGCTCTGGCAGCGGCGGGTAAAAATGTCGGTGCGATTAAGTCCATTACACTGACACCGTTGGCAAAACGGCCGATGGCCGTGCCGGATCGCGGTGTTTCCGGCAGGGTCCTCTCCCTGACCGTAAGCGGTTCGGCCGGTCAGGCGAAAATAACGGGAAATTCTTTCCAGTCCATGACATGGTCTAAGAGTACACTTTTTGATTTCTATCAGGGCAACGGCAATCCGCCCGATCCGGATAAGGCAAAGGCCGCCCGCAGCAACGTATTCCCCGTAAAAGCGGGAACTCCTCTTACCATCTACGGTTTCGGCTGGGGCCATGGCCTCGGTATGAGCCAGTACGGCGCCTACCAGATGGCCAGGGAGCACGGTGAGGACGCCGCGTTTTACAGAAAGATACTCTCCCATTATTATACGGGGACGAGTCTGTCAAAGTTGTATTAAGGAGTAGATTGATTTTGAAATTGTCGGACTTTTCATATGAACTGCCGCAGGAACTGATTGCCCAACATCCTGTCGAACCGCGTGATGCGGCTCGGCTCATGCTGTATGACCGCGTAAGCGGGGAAGTGGAACACGCTCGTTTTTATGATCTCGTCGATGCGCTTAAGTCCGGCGATGTGCTTGTTTTTAACGATTCCCGGGTTATACCGGCGCGCCTGTACGGGACGCGGGTGCCTACAGGCGGTAAGGTGGAAGTATTATTGCTGGCCCCTGTCGGCGAAGATATGTGGGAAGTTCTTGTTAAGCCGGGTAAAAAAGCCTTGCCGGGAACCGTCATTTCTTTTGGCGACGACCTGACGGGGACCGTCCTTAAACGAACCGATTTCGGCGGCCGCATAGTGCAATTTAAATACACCGGCGTTTTTGACGACATAATCGGACGTATCGGTGAAATGCCGTTGCCGCCGTATATTCATGAAAAACTTGAAAACCCGGATGATTATCAGACTGTATATGCCCGCGAAAAGGGATCCGCCGCGGCGCCGACGGCAGGCCTGCATTTTACCGAGGCACTGCTCGACAGGATTCGCGCCAAAGGTGTGGAAACGGTATTTGTCACCTTGCATGTAGGGCTCGGTACATTCCGGCCGGTTGGAGAAACATTGAAGACCATGTCATGCACAGCGAATTTTACAGCATTATGCCGGCAGCCGCGGCGAAAGTGAACAGGGCAAAAGATGAAGGGCGACGTGTTATCGCGGTCGGGACGACGTCGATTCGAACACTGGAAAGCGCCGGTTCAAACGGCCGTGTCGAAGCCGGAGCAGGACGGACCGACATCTTTATTTATCCCGGATACACGTTTCGCGTTGTAGACGCGCTTGTAACGAATTTTCACCTTCCCGAATCAACCCTGCTCATGTTAGTCAGCGCCATGTCGAAACGGGAAAAAATTCTGCGCGCTTATGAAACGGCCGTTCGTGAAAAGTATCGTTTTTTCAGCTTCGGCGACGCCATGTTTATACACTAGGAGGTACCTGTGGTTATTGAGTATGAGTTACAGGCCGAGTGCGGCGGTGCCAGGGCCGGGCTTTTGCGGACACCGCACGGCACTTTCAAGACCCCCATGTTTATGCCCGTCGGCACACAGGCGACGGTCAAAACCCTGACGCCTGAGGAATTGTACGATATGGGTGCGCAGGTTATCTTGAGTAATACGTATCATCTCTTCCTGCGGCCCGGTGAGGACCTGGTCAGAGAAGCGGGCGGCTTACATCGCTTTATGAATTGGAAACGGGCCGTTTTGACGGATAGCGGCGGTTTCCAGGTATTCAGCCTGGGACGGATGCGCAGGATTACGGAGGAGGGAGTTACCTTCCGTTCACATATTGACGGTTCGGAAAAATTCCTTTCACCGGAAGTGTCCATGACCGTTCAGATGGCTTTAAATGCGGATATTGCCATGACTTTTGACGAATGCATCCCCTACCCGTCGGACTATGAATACACCCGCCTTTCTACGGAACGGACGAGCCGCTGGGCACGACGTTGCCTGGACAGCCACCGCAGTGACACACAGGGGCTTTTCGGTATCGTTCAGGGCGGTATGTATAAGGACTTGCGCAAAAAAAGCGCCGCCGATCTGGTAGCCATGAATTTTGAAGGGTATGGAATCGGCGGATTGAGTGTTGGCGAATCAAAGGATATCATGTATGATATATTAGACGGAACCGTGCCGTACCTGCCCCGTGAAAAGGCGCGGTATCTCATGGGTGTCGGCACGCCCGACTGTTTGATCGAAGGCGTTGCCCGCGGCATAGATATGTTTGACTGCGTTTTTCCGACGCGTGTTGCCCGTAACGGCATGGCCATGACGGGTACGGGTAGGGTTAATGTGCGTAACGCCGGATATGCCCGGGATTTCGGTCCCCTTGAAGAGTCGTGCGGTTGTTATACGTGCCGCAATTATACGCGTGCTTATATACGTCATCTTTTCAAAGCGGAAGAACTCCTGGCATATCGTCTTGTAAGTATTCACAATTTGTATTTCCTGCTAAATTTTATGCGTCGTATGCGTGAATCCGTATTAAACGGAACGTTTGCCGCATTTCGCGAAAATTTTTGGAGCCGATATCGAGACAGCTGACCCGGTACGGACACGACATTACCTTCGGGAGGTGAGACAGGTGGACATTATGGAGCAGATGCAAGCGTTCTGGCCGATTATTCTCATGGTAGTTATTTTTTATTTCATGTTGTGGCGGCCGCAGAAAAAGCAACAAAAACGCCGTCAGGAAATGCTTGAAAGTCTGAAGCCCGGTGCAAAAATCATTACAGTCGGCGGTATTTTCGGTACAATCGTTTCGTTGCACGAGGACCATGCGACAGTACGGATTGCCGAAAAGACGGAAATCAAAGTTACCCGTCAGGCTATCAATCAGGTCTTGAGCAAGAATGAAGAAAATCAGTAAACCGGAGTTATGTGATGGAAGAAAAAAAGGTGCTTCGCAAACAAATGAACAGCCTTTTGCATTCTCTGCCTGCCGACGTATGCGCGGCAGGCAGCTCCGTTATTTGCCGGTCCCTGTGGCAGTCGGAAAAATATAAGACGGCAAAACGGATTATGGCCTTTCTCCATATGGCCGGAGAAGTATCGCTGGATGCCTTTATTGACCGGGCCGTAAAGGACGGCAAGGAAATCTATGTTCCCCGCTGTCTGGATGAAGGGCGGATGGAAGGGGTTCGCCTATATTCGCTTGCCGCGGCTGTATCCGGCCGTTACGGTATCCGCACCGCCGCCGGCGGTGCGCCTGTGTGTGACAGGCGGCAGCTCGATTGGCTCATTGTATCAGGGCTTGCCTTTGACCGGCAGGGGCATCGCCTCGGCAGAGGGGCGGGATTTTACGATCGCTTTGCGGAGAACATCCGCGGGGACATCGTCTGGGCCGTGGCACACGGTTTTCAGCTCATAGATAGCGTGCCTGTCGAAGCGCATGACGTGTCCGTTTCCGTCATTGTGACGGAAAAAGAATATATCAGTACCATATAAATAAGTTACATTCCCAGAGAGGGGGAGCGTAGTTGCGTCTCAAAAACATGATCAAATTTTTTGGCGCCGTTGCCATCATTATCGGCGTCTTTGCCACATGTATCCGGCCCCTGGCCGAATCGATAAAGCAGGGGCTTGACCTGCAGGGCGGCACGCATATCGTCCTGGAAGCACAGGATACGCCGGACTCGCCAGTTACGGATGATTCCGTTAACCGCGCCGTTACTATCGTTGAACGCCGCATTAACGAAATGGGCCTGACCGAACCTATCGTCCAAAAGGAAGGCTCGCGCCGCATTATCGTCGAGCTGCCGGGCGAAAAAAATCCCGAAAAGGCTATCGAAACCATCGGCAAAACGGCCGTTATGGAGTTTAAAGACGAAACCGGTACTACGCGGATGACCGGCAGCGACTTGAAAACGGCAAAGGAACAAATCGATAACGGTAAGAAAAATGTTGTCGCTATTGAATTTACGGACGAAGGAGCGCAGAAATTTGCCGATCTTACGGCGGCCAACGTAGGCCATAAGATTTCCATCACACTGGACGGGGAAGTATTGACGGCGCCTGTCGTCAACGAAGCCATTACAGGCGGCAAAGCGGTGATCACCGGCAGCCAGTCCCTGGAAGAAGCGAAAAATCTCGCGATCTTGCTCCGTTCCGGCGCTCTTCCGGTTAAACTCAAAGTTCTCGAAGTGCGGACAATCGGCCCCAGCCTCGGACAGGATTCGAAGGAAAAAAGTGAACGTGCTTTTGCTATCGGCATTGTTCTGATCATGATTTTCCTTGTCGTCGTCTATCGCATGTCCGGCATTGTCGCCAATGTGGCGCTCCTCGTCTATGTTCTGATCCTGCTTGCTATTCTCAAGTATCTGGATGCAACGTTAACACTTCCCGGTATTGCGGGGATTATCCTCTCCATGGGTTTTGCCGTCGATGCGAATATTCTTATTTTTGAACGCTTTAAAGAAGAAGTTCTTGTCGGCAAGAGCCTGCGTACATCCATGCAGGCCGGGTTTAAGCGCGCCTTCAGTACGATCCTCGATGCCAATGTGTCCGTTATGATTGCGGCGGTCGTACTCATCGTCATGGGATCCGGCACGGTACGCGGCTTTGCCGTTAACCTGGCGCTCGGTATTGTTGTCAGCATGTTCACTGCCATTCTTGTCAGCCGCTCCCTGCTTACGTGGTTCATTAACACGGGGATCCTTGTCAATCCCCGCTTCTACGGGTTAAACAGAACTGTTGGACAGAAAGATGGCGGAAAGGAGGGACAGGCATGAAATTCAGCATTGTAAAGCATCGTAAATGGTGGTTCACTCTGTCCGCGATCCTTGTCATCGCGAGTTTACTCTCCATTTTTACCCATGGATTCAATTTCGGTATCGACTATACGGGCGGTACCATATTGGATATGCGGTTCAACCGTCCCGTGACGGTTGCCGAAGTCCGTCAGGTTGTCGACGGCACGGGGATGAATTTGGAAAGCAGCGTTATTCAGCTCTCCGGCGTTACGGATCAGGAGGCGTCTCAGGACGTTATGCTTCGCATGCGCAATCTTTCCAGCGATGAAAGCGGGTCGCTGGCCGATAAGCTCCATACCCGGCTCGGCGGGGCGGAAATTAAGCGTACTGAATCGGTCGGCGCCGTTATCGGCGCGGAGGTGACGAAAAATGCGGTCATGAGCCTGGCTGTGGCTTTTCTGGCCCTGGCAGCATACATCTCTTTCCGTTTTGAATATAAAATAGCGATTTCCGCTATTGTTTCCATTCTTCACGACCTTATTATGGTTTTGGGCGTATTTTCCTTTTTCCGGTTGGAAATAGACTCGTCTTTCCTGGCGGCAATTCTCACGGTTGTCGGGTATTCCATGAATGAAGCGGTAGTTATTTTTGACCGTGTTCGCGAAAATACGCGAACTCACAGGAGAACCGATACATACGAACAATTGGCGGAAGACAGTATTTCCCAAAGTATCCACAGAAGTATATATACCTTGACAACGGTGCTTCTTGCTTGCGGTTCCCTCCATTTCTTCGGCGGCGAATCGACGAAAAACTTCTCGCTTGTCATGCTCATCGGGTTTGTCAGCGGGGCCTATTCGTCCATTTGTGTCGATACCTCGTTGTGGGTTGTCTGGAAAAACCGATCCGACCGCAGACGCGGCCCCGGCGCGGTTAACCGTGACGCGGAAGAAACGGAAGTCGTCGAAGTCTGATCGGAAATGCGAAAAAGCGTCTTACCCGTTACGGTAAGGCGCTTTTTGTATACGTTCGTTAAAAATCATAATTATGAAATCTCATAACAACAGGCGTCCGGACTGTGTTATAATAAATAAAATCAGAGGAGACCCGCTATGAGCGATTATATGCTGTCCGTCCTGCCCCGAACGGGTAGCGGCGAAGCGGAAGGAAAACGACATGATTACGGCAGTGAAATGACTGCGTATTTCGAAACTCTTTTTCCCGGCCGCAAACGTACAATTTATAAGGACCGGACGTTATTACCGGTCGCCGTGGATGTAGCCGTCCTTCATCCGACGGCGGACGAACCTTTTTACTTACTGTATACGATCGGGATGAGTTCTCTTTCCATGGCCGATTATTTAGGCGGTAAAGAAGGCGATACGGCTCTGGCCGAACTCTATATGATGCTTTCGGAAGATTGGTGCCTGCCGGCTTCGGCGGCCCTTTTCAGCACGGAGAAGAAGCCTTGGCCCGTGCGGCTTCTGACCGATTTGGGCCGGTTTTCCCACTTGAATAAAATGTGGCTTTCCTACGGTTTTATGTTGCCGGCCGAAGAAAGCCGTGAAACCTTTTCCGATGCCGGAGAATTTTCCGGTGCCGTCATCATTCAATTTGACGGCGAACTCGGAGAAATAAAAACGGCCGACGGCAATATAATTCAATTATATATGCCCATGCCTCTCTATGCGGAAGAAAAAGAGTTGTACGGGACGGTCGGTCCCGATGAGTTGACAGAACGTATTTTACGGTGTAACGGCGGTTCTTTTTTGGTGAACCCCGAACGGCCCAATGCGGCCGCGGCACCTCAGACCGAAGGAAGAAGGGAGACTGTTGACGAAAATACTTGATGTGCTGTATCCGACGACGCCGGAAGAAGCGTTAACGCTGTATAAGGAAGATGAAAATACTGTGTTTGCCGCCGGTGGCGGCGGGTTAAGGAAAAAAGACGCGTCCGGACGTCGTATTATCGCCTTGTCTGAACTGGGCCTTGATTATATACGCGACGAGGAGGAAGAACTGGTTATCGGGGCGACGACCGCTTTAGCGGCGTTGGAACAGTCGGCGGCGGTGGAATCAATGTGTAAAGGCCTGCACTGCTGTTTTCATGATATTTATGACAAATCGGTAAAGAAAAGAGCTACGGCAGGCGGTGTTGTGAGCGGTAAATATCCTTTTTCAATCCTGCTGCCCGTACTGCTTACATTGACGGTTGACGTCGTTTTGGCAGGACGCGGCAGAATGAGCCTGGAAAATTATTTGCTTTGTCCGCCTGTCCGTGATCTCATTTGCGAAATACGGATTTTAAAAGAAAAAATACACGTATCCTATGAAGTGCTGCGCCCGCTGCCGTCTGATGAGCCCGTTCTCGTGGCAGCCGTTTCACTCAGTTCCCGGGGCTGGAATATTGTGGTCGGCGGGCGGCCGGGAATAGCGGCAATTGCTCATAATGCAGTGGCTGAATTGAATGAGAAAGGGATTAAAGCGAAGGATAACGTGGCGATCATGGTACGGGATGAGTTGGATTTTGCCGATTTCGGAGCGGCATCGGAAACGGAACGAAAAGAAATGACGGTTGCCATGTTGAAGCGATTGCTTCCGCTTGTCTATGAAGAGTTCGGTAAGTTGGGATATACTGCGATATAAGGAGGCGGAAAATGGCGGAAGATAAGCGCTGGCTGCGGCTCTTGCAGCCGGGAATTACGGCCATTGTCGGAGCCGGCGGTAAAACGACGGTTCTCGAACGGCTGGTGACATACGGGCAGGGGGCGAATTTGCCGATTATGGTGAGTTCCACCGTTCCGGCCGATACAGAGTGGCTGGGCAATGTCGGGCAAATCGACATTATCTGCACGGAAAACAGAGAAAAGGGAGAAGCCTTCTGTGTAGAAAAAATAGCGGCAGGGCGCGCCCCCGGCTGGTTCCGTTCAGTTGATGGGGACGGTAATTATGAAGGCCTGGAGCCGGACATGCTCGACTACGTACGGGAACGGCATCCTGCCTGGTATATTATTGCCGAAGCGGACATGGCTCACCATAAATGGCTGAAAGCCCCTCTGGCTGAAGACGTGCCGCTGCCGCAGCATTGTGATACCGTTATCGGTGTGGTCAACCTGCAAATGCTGGGTTCATCCATTACGGAAGAACGGGTCGAGGGAGCCGAACAGGCGGCTCTTATTATGAATCGTCCTATGGACGCCGTAGTTACACCGGCTCTCCTGGCGAAACTGTTGAGTCACCCCCGCGGGCTCTTTCGCGGCGCGTCGGCATGCAGAGTCCTCTTCTGCAGCGGTTATAATGCTGTCCAGCACCGCATGACCGAGGCGCTTTTGGATGAATTGGAAGGCCTTGATTTGCAAGTTATCGTATTGGCTGACGGCTATAAGGAAACCTGTACTATCCGCCAGTATATTTCATGCGGCGACAATAAAAACTGAACCGTAAGGTAACGAAAATACGAGGAATACAGCCGGTTTACAGGCGGTATTCCTTCCTTTTATGCATGATATAGAAGAAGTATTCAGGAATAATGTAACGGAGGAACGTTTCGGAGAATTGGCGTGAATGCCCGTAAAAAAGATAAGAAGGCTTTACCGCAGTATTGGACGGGCAGGACAATATCCTTTTTTGTCAATGGTATTTATTAATATGTATTTACCTGTGTCAAGCGTAAATAAAAATGTCACAAAAAAAACAGCAAATATAAGCGCTTTTTAGAAGCTAAAGTCCATTCTTGTATGCATGGGCCGTGCAGCATACATCACCAAAAGAATAGAGTCGTTCCGCTGTGTTGGTTTCAAGAACGGAAAACGTATCGTGTTTCTGCGGACAGCGCATAGCCGGAATGTACGGTGATTTAGTTTTTCAAGCGGTTGATGATCAACTTTGGGGGGGGAAGCCCGCTTCGGCCGAACAGCCGGGTCGTAAGGAAATTCCCGGTTATTGGCAGGCAGGGGCTTTAGGGGATAAGCGGTCATAATCCGTACGGTTAAATAGTCTTATACTTGTATTCTTCAGTCATAGTCAGTATTGTCTTGCTCACGGCGTACCTTCGTAGAAGTAGTATGCGATATGTGTAACAAATTCATTCGCGTTTTATATGGTATTTATAATTGTGACATTATTTGACAAGTTAAAATAGGCTTTGCTATACTTAACTAGCAATACGATAACAAAAATCAGTTTCATCAATATACGTAAAGCGTACTGAACGTGCCCGCGCTTTTACTTTTTGGCATAGCAAGAGGAGTGATACCTTGAACGGCTTGGAATTATTTGAAAAGGGCGGCTTTATCATGTATGTGCTGGTCCTGTGCTCACTCGGTGTCGTGACTATTGCGGCGGAGCGATTGAATTTTTATCGTCGGCTGAGCAGGGGGATGGAACAGTTCTCGGCGCGTCTTCCTATAGCGTTGCGCAACAACGGCTGGGAGTCGACCCTGGAGGATTGTGAAGAGTCGGATAATGCTGTCGCCTTTTTGGCCGCCGCCGGGATCAAGGAAGCTCTCCGCGGCGGCGACGTCACGCTTGCGCTCGATACGGCCTATAATGAAGTGGCCGGGCATCTGCGCGCTCATCTTAATTACCTGGGCATGATTGTTACCTTGTCCCCGCTGCTGGGCCTGCTCGGTACGATTTCGGGCATGATCTCGTCGTTTAACGTGTTCAGTATGCAGGCGGGGGAACCGCTGGCCATTACGGGCGGCATAGGCGAAGCGTTAATCGCGACGGCGACCGGCCTTTGTGTTGCCATTATGGCTCTTATTATTCATACATTTCTGGCACAACGTCTGGATGAAATACTCTCGGTTCTCGACAAGGCGTCTTCCGCGGTTCTCGCCGAATGCGGCAAAAACGGTGAAAGACGATGAGACGGGAACACAGAATAACTGCTCAGCCGGCTGTCATTATTATACCGATGATTGATATCATGCTTTTTTTATTGGTATTCTTCATGATCAGCAGCATTTCCATGATTCAGGCCAACGCCATTCGCGTTAATCTGCCGGCCGGCCAATCGGCGGAAAATGATATGAAGCCCCATACGGTTATGATTACCATCACATCGAGCGGAGATATCCTTTATGAGCAGGATACGAAGCCGACAAAAGACTTCGATGAAAAAATAAAAGCAAAGGTTGCCGGTGATCCCGACGCCGTATTTGTCGTGCGCGGCGATCGCAAAGCTCCGTATGAAAATATTGCCTATGCGTTGGATGCCCTGAAGGCCGCCGGGGTCCAGCATATTTCCATTTCCGTAGATAAGTAGTGAAGAAGGCGAAACGACGAGATTCAGATCAAAGTGGAAACAGGCATTAATAATTGCCGTAGCACTGCACATTGTCTTTATCGGTATTTTCGGATTCCTCGTTCCCTGGATTGACGGACAGGCGGCCGACAAAGCCCCCGAACCGACGGTAGAGTTTGCTTCCGGAGACGGTACGGACGGTGACGGCGGCGGCGGTGATCCGGAACAGCAGGATCAGGACGAACAGAAAGAGGAAGAAAAACCGGAAGAACAACAGCCGGTTACACCCGAACCTTCTCCTGTAACGCCCGTTCCCGAAACGATTACAAGCCCTGTAACGGCAAGCGACCCGTATAATGCCATTGCCAAGAAGACAAGCGAAGGGGAGACGGCTGAACCGAAGTCGGGCAACGGCCGGGACAGCGGCAAAAAAGGCGGCGGTAAAGGACAGAAAAAGGGGAATCCGCCGATTACGGAAAAAACTTTTTATCCGCCCAAAGGCATCGTTAAGTTTAAGGGGTATATTACAGTACAGTCTCTTGTCGGTACGAACGGCAAGGTAACGAAGGTTAAATTGATGACGCCCGTTCGGGACAGGAAGAATCCCGAATCGGCCAAGGTTAACAAGTTGGCGGAAGAGTATGCCATGAAATGGCTGTTCAAGCCGGCTACGGATGAAAACGATAATCCCATTCCGGCGTACAAAAATATCAGCATACCTTTCAATGCCCCGCCCAAAGTGGAAAAAGAATAATACGGTATTTATCATCACTTAAAGGAGTGACCTGTTCATGAAATTACGCAAGTGGCTGGTTGCGGTTACAGCAGCGGTGCTGTTTTTTGCCGCCGTGCCCGGCTCTCAGGCTGCGCCGCGCTGGGAACAAGTCGGCAATCGCGTGGTACAGTCCATTAACGAAGCCGTGAATATTTACAATTCCGGCGATTCGAACGGCGCGAAGACCGCCGTTAATAATGCATACTACGGTATTTATGAAAAAGACGGCCTCGAACCGGCTATCCGCTCCAGTGTGGCCGCTAAGGATGCGGCTCTCACGGAATATCAGTTCAGTAAGCTCAAAAAGGTAATGAGTGAGCCGAATAACGGGGATCAGGTCCGTGCCGAAGCGGACAAACTGAACCAAATGGTTATGGAAGATGTGAAAAAACTGGAAGACAAGGGTTCGGCCGGCGGCGGTTGGGCGACATTCGGCCCGGCTTTTCTTATCCTTTTACGTGAAGGCATCGAAGCGATGCTCGTCCTTCTGGCGATTATTGCATATCTTCGCAAATCGAGCAACGAGAAATATCTTAAAACGGTTTATAATTATTCCCTGGCGGCTATCGTGGCCAGCTTCATTACGGCATATCTGTTCAGTACACTTATGAATGAAGAAGCGGGTATCGGCGCGAGCCGTGAATTGATTGAAGGCGTAACGGCGCTTATTGCCGTTGTTGTCCTCTTTTTCACCAGTGCGTGGCTCGGCGCCAAATCCGATAAAAATGCCTGGAAAGAGTATATTGAAAGTATGATTCATACGACCATGACGACAGGACATGCCAAAGCTCTCGGCATGGCTGCCTTTTTGGCCGTATACCGTGAAGGAGCCGAAGTAATTCTTTTTTATCAGGCATTGTTTAATAACTCGTCCGGCGATACACATTTGATTTGGGCCGGTTTCGGCGCAGGGTGTGTTGCTCTGGCCGTCTTTTTCTTCCTTATGCAGCGGGGAATTTTTCGTATCCCCCTGCGGCCTTTCTTTATCTTTACAAGCGTCTTGATGTATGTTTTGGCGGTAAGCTTTGCCGGCGGCGGCATTGCGGAACTACAGGAAGCGGGTGTAGTCGGCCAGACTGTAATTGAAAGTTCGATTATTCCGACCATCGATTACCTTGGCATTTACCCGACTGTAGAAACGCTCGGTGCTCAAGGTTTCATGATCTTGTTGGCGGTCGGTATGGTTTATTATAGAAGCAGAAAAAATCGAAATGTTGATGTGTCTGCTCAAAATTCATAAAAGGAGATGTTGTTATGTTTGGTTCTAAAGTTAAGAAGTTGAAAGTTGCATTGGCAGTATGCGCGTTGGCAGGTTCTTTCGCTGCATTCGGCGGTCAGTCTACGTATGCATTTGAGGAATACCCGATCGGCGAAGAACAGGAAGTGAAGGATCAGCACTTCAATGTTGCTTTAGTTTACTTCCAACCGATACAGATGGAACCGGAAGGCGTAATGCTCAGCCCGGACAAAGCCGACCTCCACATGGAAACGGATATTCATGCGACCGAAGGCAATGATACCGGTTTCGGTGTAGGCGAATGGATTCCCTACCTGACAGTTCATTACAAATTCACCAAGCAGGAAACCGGTGAAACAATGGAAGGCGTATTCATGCCGATGAATGCCGATGACGGCCCGCACTACGGTGCCAATCTCAAGATGCTCGGCGCCGGTACGTATGATTGTGAATTCACGATCGACAGCCCGTACCGCATGAATTACGGCTTACACGTAGATAAAGAAACGGGTGTTGAAGGCCGCTTCTGGAAGGAACCGGTTGTCCTCCACTGGACATTTAACTACGTTCCTCGTAACTGGTAAGCGCTCAATCAGCTAACGTAAGGAAAAAGTCCTGCCGGCCGGACCGTAATGAGGCATTATTACGACCGGTTTGCAGGACTTTCTTTCCTATATAAAGGAGTACGACATGTTACAGGCATTTCTTTTGCAGTTCATTCCAGCCATGGTGCAGGGCGTGACCCTTGCCGTTCCGCTGGGGATTTTATTGGCTATCTTTTTGCGCCTTGAGTTGCCGGAATACAAAAACACATTAAAACGGGCCATCTATTGGGGGTTTTGGCTCTCCCTTTTCTTTGTCGCCGTCAAAGTCGGCACGAAGAACGCCATTACGCGTGAAGGGTTCGAGGCGCTGACCATAACGATTGCCGTTGTGGCCGAAATTATCCTTTTGATTATGCTTTTCTTCGGTAAGAATTTGTCGGAAAAGGTGAATAAAGTCGTTGCGACGAGTGCCTTTATTTTGGCTGTCATGAATATCCTTTTTCACGGTATGGAGCTGTGGCTTATGCCGTATACGTCATTTATCGGGGCGTCCGGCAAGTATTTTACTTTAAACTTTTTCATTGTGAATCTCGGCTTTATTACAGGCCTCCTTTTTGCGCTTCTCGGCGCCGTCATCACGTATAAAGCGGCAGCGGCTCTCCGTTATAAGCGGCTTCTTTTTGTATTTGCCATTCAGATTCTGGCGCTTTTTATTGAACAGATTATTTATATTCTCCGCGTTGCTATGGCGCGCCAATTCTTGCCGAGCGGATCGCTCATCAAGATCATGGCGCCGATTATTAACAATCAGGACATGCTGGTCTTTGTTATTTACGGGGCGCTTCTTTTTGTGCCGCTCACTCTTTTCTCACAACCGAAACCGGAACGGCCGGAAGGCACCAATCCGGCGGAGTACCGTCGTATTGTGTCCGGCGCCAAGGCCAAACGCCGTTGGGGAGTCGGTACGGTGATCTGCCTTTGCTGCATGGCTTGCTTTTCCACTTTCGGCTGGTCTTATGCAACGCATAAGGAAGAGATCGTGCCTGCCGTACAGGTGAGTGCCGTGAACGGTAAAGTTTCAATTGATCTGGGGCAGTTCGCGGACGGGCATTTACATCGGTACGTGTACAGGGCTTCCGGCGGTGAAGGCGTTCGCTTTATCGTTATCTTAAAAGGCGGCTCCGCATACGGTGTCGGCCTCGATGCCTGCGAAATCTGCGGGCCTACCGGTTATTATGAAAAAGACGGGCAAGTCGTCTGCAAGTTGTGCGATGTCGTTATGAATAAGGCGACTATCGGCAGCAAAGGCGGCTGCAACCCGATTCCCGTCAAATATACGATTGAAGGCGGTAAGCTCATTGTCAATGCTGAAGATCTGGAAGCTAACCGCAAAGTATTCCGCTAGAAAGGAGTGAACCTATGTTTTGGTTGATGGTTAAAGGTGCCCTCATACGTCAGCGCGGCCGGTTCTTCCTGATAGCCCTGACCGTTGCCCTCGGCGTGTCTCTGGCATCGGCCATGCTGAACGTTATGTTTGATGTCGGTGACAAGGTTAATCAGGAATTAAAAGCCTTCGGCGCCAACATTACGGTGGCACCGAAAAATGCTTCGCTTCTCAGCGATGTTTACGGCGTCGGCAGTGAGAGCGGACATAAAGAATATTTGAAAGAATCCGATTTAGGGAAGATTAAAACAATTTTCTGGACGAATAATATCGTCGCTTTCGCCCCTATGCTGGACGGGACCGTTTCGGTGAACGGCAAGACAGTCAATCTTGTCGGCACCTGGTTCAATTATCATATGCAATTGCCTACGGGCGAAGCGTTTGATACAGGCGTGGAAGAAATGAAGTCCTGGTGGCAGATCGACGGCAGCTGGCCGAACGACGGAACGGATCAGGTCCTGGTGGGGCAGAAGCTTGCCGAATCGCTGCAGGTTAAGGTCGGCGACACCGTAAGTTATCAAAAAGCCGACGGCACACAGGGGAACTTTACCGTTACCGGTATTGTTTCCGGCGGCGGTGCGGAGGATGATGCCGTTCTGGCAAGCCTGTCCGTCGCTCAGCAAGCTTTGAATTTACCCGGTAAGGTCAGTGAAATTGAAGTCAGCGCCATTACGACGCCGGAAAATGAACTGGCCCGTAAGGCTGCCGCCAATCCGGAACGACTTTCCCAGGCGGAGCGGGAAATCTGGTATTGCACGGCTTATGTCAGCTCCATTGCTTTCCAGATTGAAGAAGTCATAGAAAACTCCAGCGCCCACCCGGTACGGCAAATCGCCGAATCGGAAGGGAAAATTCTTGATAAGACGCAGATGCTGATGCTTTTAATCACCGTGTTGAGCCTTCTCAGTGCGGCCCTCGGCGTTTCCAACTTGATCAGTGCCAACGTGATGGAACGAAGTCGGGAGATCGGCTTGATGAAGGCCTTAGGGGCCAAAAATTATGAAGTTATCGTCATGATTTTAACGGAAACCCTTATTGCCGGTGCCATCGGCGGTATTATCGGTTACTTTGTGGGTATGGGTTTTGCCCAGATCATCGGGGTCACCGTTTTCGGCTCGGCCATTGCCAATAATCTTATTGTTATTCCCGTCGTCGGGATCCTTATGACGGTTGTTCTCTTGCTTGGCAGTCTGCCCGCAATCCGTATGTTGCTTTCGTTGCAGCCGGCAAGTGTTCTTCATGGCAGGTGATTTGTATGATAAAAAAATATAAAATGTTTTTTACAATGGTTATACACGCCCTGCTGCGCAGACACACGCGTATGCTCGTCGCTCTCCTGGCCGTAGCCGTCGGTGCGACAATTATTTCCGGTATGGTTACGGTTTATCGTGAAGTACCGCGGCAAATGGGGCGCGAATTCCGTGCTTACGGGGCCAATCTTCTCATTTTGCCGAGCGGTGATGAGGCGATGTATGATGAAAGTGAAGTGGAAAAGGTCCGGACGCTTCTGGCGGGAAATGAAGTCGTCGGTATCACGCCGTATCTTTACGATACATTGGAAGTGAACAAACAGCCCGTCATGACGGGCGGTACGGACTTTAAATCCCTCCGGGCGGTCAGCTCGTATTGGCAGGTCCGGGGCCAATGGCCTCAGGAAGGGGAGCGGGAAGTCCTCATCGGCGCGGAACTGGCGAAAAAAATTTCCCGTGATCCCGACAAGCTCATAGGACAAAATGTCAGCATCAGCGCCGGCGAAGGTAAGGCGATGCGCAATTTCAAAGTCTCCGGTATCGTGGCTACGGGCAGTAAAGAAGAACAGTTTGCGTTCATCAATTTGAAAGAGATGCAGGATATTGATGAAAAGCCGAATCAGGTCAGCCTGGCTCAAATCAGTATCGTTGCCGACGGGGATAAGCTTGACGGCCTGATCCAGAAATTGAAAGCCGGCGCTCCCGCTATTCAACCGCAGCCGGTACAGCAGATTGCCCGTTCTGAAGAAAATGTCCTCGGCAAATTGCAGGTTCTCGTTTTCCTTGTTACCATTGTCGTCCTCTTATTGACGATGATTTGTGTGACGACGACGATGATGGCCGTTGTTACGGAGCGCCGTAAGGAAATAGGCCTGAAAAAGGCTCTCGGCGCAAGCAATCAGAATATTGTCGTCGAATTTTTCGGTGAAGGTTGCGTTCTCGGCGCTATCGGCGGCATTCTCGGCAGCGCTTGCGGGTATGTGTTTGCCCAAAGTGTCAGCATGAACGTATTTAACAGAGCTATCGAATTTTCACCGTCCGTTGTCGTCTTATCTATTGTCTTGTCTGTTTTAGTTACGGGTCTGGCCAGTCTTATTCCTGTACGGATAGCGACGAGTGTCGATCCGGCAATCGTTTTGCGCGGTGAATAAGGGAGGATTTTCATGAGTTTATTGGAATTGAAAGATGTATCCATGGCTTATAACGGCAAAGTTATGGCCTTACAGCATATCACCATGTCTGTAGAAAAAGGAGAATGGGTGGCCATCATGGGTCCTTCCGGTTCCGGGAAGACGACATTGATGAATATTATCGGTTGTATGGATCATGCTACAGGCGGCTCGGTTGTTCTTGACGGCATTGACTTGCGTAACAGTACGGATGCGGAGCTGACGGAAATGCGCCGCAGTAAAATCGGCATGGTTTTCCAGCAGTTCCACCTCATTCCGTATTTGACGGCTGTTGAAAATGTTATGGTAGCCCAGTATTATCACAGTATGCCGGACAAAAAAGAAGCTATGGAAATGATGGAACGCGTCGGTCTGAAGGATCGCGCCAATCATTTGCCGAGCCAGCTTTCGGGCGGTGAACAACAGCGTGTGTGCATTGCCAGAGCCCTGATCAACTACCCGGTTGTCCTGTTGGCCGATGAACCGACCGGCAACCTGGATGAAGCAAACCAAAAATTGGTTATGAAAATTTTCCGTGAACTTCATGATGAAGGGCACACGATTATTACCGTCACTCATTCGCCTGAAGTCGGTGCGGAAGCGCAGCGCTGCATCGTTATCGAACACGGCCATATGGTAACGGAGTAAGGAGAGGGACATGGCGAAACGTAAATATGCGATTTTTGCGGCAGCGGCGTTTGCGGCGCTGCAACTGATGACCGGTTGCGGCAATGATGAAACTGATACCGCAGGCCAAGCGCAGCAACCGGGCGAGACGGCGGCATACTGTGATTTGTCAAAGACTAAGGACGGGACGTATACGGCAGAAAGTTCTGCAGATAAGGTACACGGTAAGTCCGTTATTTCCCTGACGATTAAGGATCATACGATTACGGCCGTTAATTATCAAGGTATTGATAAGGACGGTACGCCTAAAACGTCCGACTACGGGAAGGATAAAGACCCGACGAATGCGAAAAAAGCTAAAATTGCATTCGAAGCGCAGCAGAAGTATGCGGACCAGCTTTTGCAGAAACAGAAACTGGCTCAAGTTGACGCTATCTCCGGTGCGACCATTAACTATCATCAGTTCATTGAAGCAGTGAAAAAAGACTTGGAAGAGGCTAACAAATAAAGAAATATACCTGAGAAGGCAGTGGATATCAGTGGATATCCACTGCCTTCTCAGGTATGAGAAAAGACCGTTGAAAAATGCGGTACACCGTTTTTTACATTATTTAAAATGACGGCAGAATTGCCCCTTTATAGTGGTCTTCAATAAATTGCTTTACTTCCGGAGATTGAAGTGCTTTTAAGAGCTTTTGAATTTCCGGACGGTTTTCGTCTCCCTTGCGAATGGCGAGAATATTGGCATAAGGCGAATCTTTCGCTTCTAAGAAGAGGGCGTCCTTCAACGGGTTAAGTCCCGCTTCCAGGGCGAAGTTCGTGTTGATGACGGCTATATCCGTATCGTCGAGGGAACGGGGAATCTGTGCCGCTTCCAGTTCGAGGAATTGCAAGTTCTTCGGATTTTTGACGATATCCTGGACCGTACTTGATACATTGCCGCCGTCTTTCAATTCAATAAGTCCGGCGGATTGCAGGATAAGAAGCGCTCTGCCGCCATTGGACGGATCGTTGGGAATAGCAACTTTGGCATTATTTGGCAACTCGCTTAATTCTTTGATTTTATGCGAATATACGCCCATCGGCTCGACATGAATCTTGCCGGCCGAGATGAGTTTTGTGCCGTGTTCGGCATTGAATTTTTCAAGGAACGGAATGTGCTGATGGAAGGTGGCGTCCACCTCTTTGTCAGTCAAGGCGAGATTCGGCTTTACATAGTCCGTAAATTCGATAATCTTCAGGTCGATTCCTTCTTTTGCGAGAAGCGGTTTAATTTCGTTTAAGATCTCACTGTGCGGGACCGGCGTGGCGGCAACTGTTACAACCGTATTTTTCGTTGCTTCCGTACCGCCGGCAGGTGCGGAACTGCCGCAGCCGGATAAGAGTGCGGCCGCAAAGAGAAGCGCGGCTGCCGTGAGTCCTGTGAGTTTCTTGAATGAATGCATGGGTAAGTCCTCCTTTAAGAAATATAAATCAGAATAAGATTATGCGATATATCCGTAAAAAAATCCCCTTCCGAAAGAGAAGGGGACCGTGTATTATCTCTCGGAAAATCCGCAGGAATTAGCACCGTGTTAACGGTTGCCGGGTTTCATAGGGCCAGTCCCTCCGCCGCTCTGGATAAACGCATATGAAATTATCTTGGTGCTATTGTAGCGAATAGAAAGCGGTTCTGTCAAGATATGAGAAGGGTTTTTATGGACGGTTCCGGTCTCCCTGTGGTATTCTATGGGAAAAATAAAGGAGGAATAATTCCGTGAGAATAGAAGAGCTGTCTTTCGTAAAGGCGTTTATACGGCTGGCGACCGACGGAGATCGGCGCGGCTGGCATGAAAGGAACGGCGGTAATTTAAGCTATAGAATGACAGGCGCCGATATTAATGCGTGTTCGGCACAGTTTGATACGGCCGCACCGTGGATTCCCGTAAAAACGGCGGTTCCCCTGTTGGCAGGCGACTGTATCCTTCTTACCGGCAGCGGTAAATGCATGCGTAATATCGCAGCGGCACCGACCGATACTGTCGGTATTATAGAGCTTAACGGACGCGGGGACGCATACCGGATCGTCTGGGGACTTATTAAAAGCCGGCCTACAAGTGAATTGCCGACGCACCTGGCTGTGGCGGCTTTGAAGAAGACGGAGGATGCCGAAAAAAATCGCGTTATTTATCATGCCCATCCGGCGCATCTTATCGCGCTGACGTTTATTCTCCCCATAGATGACGCCCGGTTTACCCGTGAGCTGTGGGAAATGGATATAGAAAACCCGCTTGTTTTCCCGGAAGGGATAGGTATTGTCCCGTGGGTAATCCCCGGCAGCGAGGCTGCCGCGGCGGCGACGCTGGAAAAAATGAAGCGCTACAGGGCTGTTGTCTGGGCCCATCACGGTACCTTTGTCTGCGGTGATGATTTTGACGACACGTTCGGACTCATGGATGTCCTTGAAAAATCCGCTCAGATTTGCGGAGAGATTATTGCCATGGGCGGCAAGCGTCAAAGTGTGACCGCCGCCGATCTGAACGCTTTGGCGGATATGTATAATTTACATCTGAATGAGGCGGCTCTCGTTATAGAAGAGCGGCGGGACTGCCCCGGAGAAATATGAAAGCAGAGCTGTTGTTGGCCGTATTATTGCCTTTGAACCGGCGGGCACACTGTGTATGAAAGCTCCTGAAGGCAATACGAAGCCGTGGCCGGCGGTCGGCGTTATTGTAAGCTGTAGTATCGCTATTTATATAGTCTCGGCCGTTATGACCCCCTTGCCTTTAAATGTCACTTATACTGCATGGTATCCTTAAATCTTTTAGGAAATACAGGACATTACGTATTGACAAGTAAGGGAAAAGCCTGTACAGTAAATACATAATTGAAGAAACGGTCGATGAACGAAACGAGTACGTTTGTAAAGACGGTTGCAGCGAGCCGACGGCGGTGAGAGGTCGGTACAGTCGACAGGCGGAATGGATTCGCGAGATGCGTCCTGAAAGGCGACGAGTAGGGTGCGACGGTGTATCTCCACCGTTATGAAAGAGACTTGTATCGCAGATGCCGTACATGTGGAGCCGGGCTTCTAGCCAATAAGGGTGGTACCGCGGAAGAGTAATGACCTTTCGTCCCTATAGTTATAATAGGGATGAAAGGTTTTTATTTATGTGGAGGGAAAAGATGCTTGAGTTAAGAGATGTAAGCTTTGCTTACAATAACGCCGTTCCCGTATTGGAAAACTTGAATATACAAGTGCGGGAAGGTGAATTTATCGGCCTCGGCGGCCGTAACGGTTCGGGTAAGACGACGGTTACACGCCTTTTTATGGGCCTGGAAAAACCGACAGGCGGTTTTGTTTATATAGACGGCCGTGACGTAACTGAAGAAAAAGCGGCCCGGCGGAGCAAATCGATCGGGTACGTGTTCCAGCGGCCGGAACGGCAGATGTTTCGGCCGACTGTAGCGAAAGAAATCGCTTACGGACCGGAGCAGGCAGGTCATGCCGCGGCAGACGTAAAGATCGCGGTGGAAACGGCCATGGCTGCGACGGGACTTGCCGGGCTTGCCGACGCGTACCCGCCCAATTTGAATCGCAGTGAAAAACAGCGCGTTGCCATTGCTTCGGCCTTGGCGATGAAAACGCGATATATTATTTTGGATGAGCCGACAAGCGGTCAGGACAATGCGGATAAAAAAATGCTTATGGAACTCCTTAAAGCTCTTAATAAGCAGGGGATCACAATCCTGCTCATTACTCACGATATGGATATTCTTGCCGAATATTGCAGTCGCGTTATCGTTATCGGCAATCGCACGAAAGCCTTCGACGGAGGGCCGGAAGAACTTTTTACAAAACGTGACGATTTGTATGAACTCGGACTCAGTCGCCCCGTTTCGGTTACCTTGTCCATGGCTGTACCCGGCTTGCCGTACTGCCCGACTATGGCCGCTTTTCGGGAGGCTTTGTTAAGTCATGCGGGAGGTAATAAGATATGTTAAAAAATCTCGTTCCTGTTACTAAATTAATCGGTACGATAGCTTTCTCGTTTTGGGCTCTCGTCTTCAACACGCCCGGAACGCTTATCGGCCTGGTCGTTGCGGAAGTCGTCATCCTGGCGGCGTGCGGCAGCTTCCGCCGCAACGTCAAGGCTCTTGCCAGTCTCTGCGTTTTTGCCGTGTTTCTCGGCATTATTCAGCTTCTCGGCGGCGGCTCCCTCGAATCCGCTTATGTGACGGGGTTGCGTATGCTTGCCATGACGGTGGTCTTTATTATTCTTTTAACGACGACACGTCTTCAGGATTTAACGGCAGCTCTCGTCAAACAGATTAAAATCCCTTATGAATATGCTTTTATGTTTACGGCGGCACTGCGTTTTGTGCCTGATTTTATTGCCGAAAGCAAAGCCGTGCAGGAAGCGCATCCGATGCCGCGGTCTTTCCGTGTCGGGGAATATTTTCAAAAAGATGAAAAACTACATGACCGTTATTCAGCCGCTTCTGCTCAAGTCTCTCGGCCGGTCTGAAACGATGGCTCTCAGCCTGGAATTGCGGGCGTTCGGCAGTAATGAACACAGTTTTATGAGTAATGTGGCGCCTCGCGCAAAAGACTATGCGCTTATTTTGCTGATGATTGCTGTCAGCATTGCTTTAGTATACGGGCGGATGACCGATTACTCGTTCATTTCGTCCATTGCCGGTTAAGAAAGGGGAATTGTCATGAAAACGGTCGAACATATCGGTGAATTGGAATTTCATCATCGCCAGGGAGGGCAGTTCCGTTGGGTTACCGTATCCACCCTGCTTCTTGCCGTCGGGACTATTTTGCACCTTGTTTCACCGAGCGTTGCCGGCGTTACGCCGAACTGGACGATTGCCACATATTGCGTGGCCATTTGCCTGACCGGGCCGTCGTACCGGCAAGCGCTCGGCATCGGTCTGGTCGCGGCTCTTGTCAATGTGCTCACGTCGAAGTCGGGATTTCCTTACGGTAATCTTGTGAGCGAGCCCTTGGGCGCCCTTACATGTGCCTGTATCGTCAACAACCTGTCGTTCCTGAAAATCAGGGATTATTCTCTTTTGCCGGCATTGAGCGGGTTTCTGGCCACCTGTATAAGCGGCGGCGCTTTCGTTACCATTTTGAAGTTTGTTTTAAATCTGCCGAATGAAGTGTACTTTGCCGGGATGCTTCCTCTCGTCGGCATTATCGGACTGCTGAACGGTGTCATTACGCCGGTCATGTATTTTCCGGCATACCGTCTTTTTGCTTCGCGCGGTTTTCTTGATTCCGCTGAAGAAAAAGAATATATTTCGGATCACCGTGATTATGAGTTGAACCCGGCATCGGATGCGCTTATTTCCGTAGAACATCTTTCCTACATATACAATAAACAAAAAACGCCCGTTTTGCAGGATGTCAACCTGACAGTGCATAAGGGTGACTTTCTCGTCGTCACCGGCGAGAGCGGCAGCGGCAAGAGCACTCTCTGCCTGTCCGTGACCGGCGCCGTGCCCCATTATTTCGGCGGCGTCATGAAGGGCATGGTCTTTGTTAAAGGCGTGGCGACGACGCAGACGACTATTGCCGATTTGGCAAGCCGCGTCGGTACGATGCTTGATGATTATGACAGCCAGCTCGTTGCCGTGACGGTGGAAGAGGAAATTGCCTTCAGCCTGGAAAACATGGGGACGGCAGCCGATGAGATTGAAGCGGCTGTCGAAACGTCGCTGAAAAAAGTCGGCCTTTCCGCGTACCGGACGCACCGGATTTCCGATCTTTCCGGCGGTCAGCGCCAGCGTCTCGTCATTGCGGGCGTCCTGGCGACCGATCCGGAAATTCTTGTCTTTGATGAACCCACGTCGGCGCTTGACCCGGAAGGAACCCATGAATTCTATGAACTCGTTCATGACCTTAACGTTAAACACGGGCATACGATTATCGTTATTGAACATTCCCTGGAGGCGGTAATCCCTTATGCCAACCGTCTGGTTCTTTTGGAACGCGGCCGGATTCTTTGTGACGGAGATTTGGAAACAACACTTCGTTATATGTATGATAACGACGTTTGCAAGAGCGCAGTACCGCAGGTATTCGCATGTCAGCTTGATTTTGAAAAAGCCGGGTTCCGTCCGCCGCACACATGGTTGTCCGCCGAGGCGGCGGTTAAAGATTTACGGCAGTTTCAATGCCGGTAAGGGGCATGTCTTGTCCGTTGGTTTATAATACTGTCTTGTATATAAAAAGGAGCGATGCATTTAAGTACCATGACTGCGTTATCTATCGCCTGCTTCGGTGACAGTCTTACGTACGGCTATCCTTACGGGCCGACCGCAAGCTGGGTGAAAGAGGCCGGAGAAAAATTGGGGATTGCCGCGGTTAATGAAGGTATATGCGGCCAAACAAGCGCGGACATCCTTGCCCGTCTCTATCGGGCATTATCCTGTGAAAAAGCGGATATATATGTTTTCTGTGGCGGTACTAACGATATTCTCCGTGATCTTGCCCCGGATGAAATAACGGGCAATGTACGGGCTGCCCGGGAGGCTGTCGGCACGGCGGGAAAACTCTTTGTTGCGGCATCGCCGCTGCCGCTTACACCGGACAGCATCGCCTGCGGCTGGCAGAGTGCCGCTGCAGCGGCACGGCATGATACGGCGTTATGTGCATATCGGACGGAACTGGCAGCTTTTGCCGGAGTGAATACTGTGTCGTTCATTGATTTTTATGAGTCTTTTGCGGCGATGCAGGATCATCGGCTCTATTATACGGACGGTGTGCATCCGAATCGCCGCGGCTATGAGATAATGGCCGCGACGGCGCTGAACGTGTTGCGGGACCTGGTAAGGTAAATCCGATTTGACGATGAGAAGGCTTCTTTATATAATAAATTTACATATATAAAAAGGAGAGAGAGCCATGAATATTATTGATGAATTGTCTTGGCGCGACGCGATCAACCAAATAACTGACGAAGCCGGATTACGCAGGCTGACGGAGAAAAAGAGCGTATCCCTGTATTGCGGCGTTGATCCGACCGGTGACAGCATGCATATCGGACACTTGATCCCCTTTATGATGTTAAAGCGCTTTCAGCTGGCAGGACATCATCCGTATATTATCATCGGCGGCGGTACGGGCGTTATCGGGGATCCGAGCGGCCGTAAAACGGAACGGCAGCTCCAGACGGTGGAACAGATTCATGCCAACGCGGAAAAATTGAAGAAACAGTTTATCCGCCTTTTTGGCGAAGATACGAATATTACGATTGTCAATAACTATGACTGGCTGTCCCGGATAGACCTTCTCGACTTTCTCCGCGATTACGGCAAACTTTTCAGTGTCAATGTCATGCTTGCTAAAGATGTTGTTTCCAGCCGTCTGGAAGGGGGCATCTCCTTTACGGAATTTTCCTATCAGATTCTTCAGTCTATCGATTATCATCATCTTTTGAAGAACTATGATGTACAGCTTCAGGTTGGCGGTGCCGACCAGTGGGGCAATATCACGTCGGGTATCGATATGATTCATAAGATCGAAGGCGCCGAACAGGAAGCGTACGGACTGACCATCCCGCTCATGCTTAAAGCGGACGGCACGAAGTTCGGCAAGACCGCCGGCGGTGCGATCTGGCTCGATCCGGAAAAGACATCGCCTTTTGAATTCTATCAATTCTGGCTCAATCAGGAAGATGCCGATGTCGTCCGGTACCTTAAATACTTTACCTTCCTCAATCAGGACGAAATTGCCGCACTTGCCGAAGCCGTACGGGAAGAACCGGAAAAGCGCCTGGCTCAACGCCGTCTTGCCGAAGAGGTCACGGCATTCGTACACGGCGATACGGCATTGAAAGAAGCGGAAAATATTACGGAAGCCCTTTATCACGGCGACATCGCCGACCTGAGCAAACGCGAGCTGGAACAGGCTTTCGGCAAGATGCCCACCGTTACGGTCGGTGCGGAAGCAAAGAACATCATCGACTGGCTCGTCGACGCGACGATTTACCGGTCGAAACGGCAGGCCCGTGAAGATGTGCAGAACGGAGCGGTTTCAGTAAACGGCATAAAGGTGACGGAACTGAACGCCGTCGTTACGCCTCACAAGAACTCGGACGGCCGATATGTCATCATCCGCCGGGGCAAGAAAAAATACACGCTTGCAAAAGTGGAGAAATGTGGACTACCTCGGCGTAGAAGACTCGACGTACGCGAGCGCGAGAAAAAATACATGCGTGAAAGAGCGGAGAAATAGTGCTTGACAGATTCATGTTTTTGTAGGTTTGTCAAACATATGTTACACTT
>NZ_JH417570.1:0-61250 GCF_000239275.1 Megasphaera geminata F0357
AGCAGATGGTTTTTCCGGGGTTATTCTGAAATAAATTTCCAGTGCGAATGAAAGAGGACACATGCGGTTTCAGTACACACATGTGTCCTCTTCATATTTTCACAATAAACCCATGCTTTACTGCGGCTTCTCATGAAGAATGGGCCCGGTTGTCGGATCATTGCTCTTTTTAGTAATCCGTACTGACAGAAAGTACCGTTTTTTGGTATAATAGGGCGTAATGTATCTGCTGACATAAGGAAGGTACTCATGGGAAAAGTTGGTTTGTTGGCGGGTGTCGGGAATTTGCCCGTCGAGTTTATGCGCGCGGCCCGACAGACGGGACACGAAGTGATTGTCATTGCCGTCGTTCCGGATGTCGCGGCGGCTCTGAAAGAAGAAGCCGACGCGTATTACGAAATAAATGTGGCAAAATTGGATAAGGTCATTAAGACACTGCGGCATGAAGGCGTCAGGGAAGTGACCATGATCGGCAAGGTGACGAAGGAAATCCTTTTTAAGGGCCTGCAGTTTCCCGATTTACGAACTATTAAGCTTCTTGCGGGACTGCACAATCGCAAAGACGATACGATTATGTTGGCCATTGTCGATGAACTGGCCAAAGACGGCCTGGTTGTAGCCGATCAGACCGCTTATTTAAAACCGTTGATGCCGCCTGTCGGAATACTCTCGAAACGGCGGCCGACAGAAGCGGAAAGAGAAGATATCCGTTTCGGTTTCGCAACGGCAAAAGCCATGGGCGGTATGGATATCGGACAAACAGTAGTCGTCAAGCAGAAGGCCGTTATGGCTGTTGAAGCCATTGAAGGGACAGACGCCTGCATTCGTCGCGGCGGTGAACTGGGACAGGGTAACGCTGTCGTTGTCAAAGTTGCCAAACCGAAACAGGATCTTCGCTTTGATGTGCCCGCCGTGGGCAGACAGACGCTGCAGGCCATGCTCGACAGCGGTTGTACCCTATTGGCCATGGAAGCGGAACGGACGCTTTTTGTCGAACGGGAAGAAGTGCTTGCGCTGGCGAATGAAAAAAATATTTGTATTTGTTCCGTCGACGAATCGTACTGAAGAGGTATTTATGAAAATTATGTTTTCAGCCGGCGAAGCGTCAGGCGACCTGCACGGCGCCGGCCTGGCCGGGGCACTTCGCCGGCTTGACCCCGACATCGAGCTCCTCGGTATGGGAGGAGAGCTCATGCGTGAAGCGGGAGTACGCATTATATATGATATAAAGAATCTCGGCGTCATCGGTGTCGGTGAGATCATTAAAAAGATCCCCTTCTTTTTTAAGCTGCGCTCCTTCCTTGTCGACACGATGGCGGAAGAACGACCCGATGCCCTTGTTTGTATTGATTATCCGGGGTTTAACATGCGCTTGATCAAAAAGGCGAAAGCGGCGGGTATCCCGGTTATTTACTATATTTTGCCGACTATCTGGGCCTGGCACAAAAGCCGCGGTGAAACCATTGCGCAATATACGGACTTGGCCGTTTCACTCTTTCCCTTTGAAGCGGCCATGTATCGTGAATTGGGAACAAATGTCGTTTACGGCGGGCATCCCCTTTTGGATACGGTCCATGCCGAGTGGACGAAGGACAAGGCTTACGAAGCGTTCGGCCTCGACGAGACAAAAAAAACGGTAGTCTTAATGCCCGGCAGCCGTATGCAGGAAGTGAAGGGTCTTTTTCCGCAGATGCTGGAAGCGGGCAGACTGATTGCTGAAAAAACGGGTAACGTACAGTTTATCGTGCCGAAAGCAACGACGATTGACCGCCGTGTTTTACAGAAACTGGCCGATACGGCGGCACTTCCGATTGTCATCGGTGAGGATCATGTATATGATATGATGAATATCGCCGACGCGGCCGTTTGCGCATCCGGTACGGCGACTCTGGAAACCGCTCTTATGGGGTTGCCGACTCTCCTGATTTATCGTGTCAATACATTGACGTATTTGTTGTCGAAAATACTCGTTCATATTGACAATATAGGGCTGCCGAATATTATAGAAGGACGTCGTGTTATGCCGGAACTTTGGCAAAACGATGTAACGCCTGAAAAGATTGCGTCCGTTATCGTGCCTTTACTTACGGAGGAGGCGGCGCACGAAGAAGCGAGGCGGGCGATGCTTGCCGTTCGTGATAAGATGGGCGAGCCGGGCGCGGTCATGCGTACGGGTGAAATTATCTTAGAATTCATAAAGGAGATACGCCTCCATGAAGCAGTACAACAGTTGGGAGAGTTATAAACGCCTTTTGCGTTTTGTCGTCCCCTATAAGAAGAAACTGGGAGTCGCCGTTATCTGTATGTCTTTTTCCGGCCTCAGTAATGTCGTCGTACCGTGGGTCATTAAAGATGTTATCGATAAAGTATTGGCACAAAAGGATACACAGACGCTGAATCTTATTTGTATCGGCATTCTGGCGCTCTTTATCTTTCGCGGATTCTTCTATTTTTGGCAAAAATATTTGATGAGTTATATCGGCCAGCATATTGTCAACGACATACGCGAAGCGCTTTATCGGCATATACAGAACATGTCCCTGTCCTATTTCGACAGACGAAAAACCGGTAATATTATGAGCAATCTGACCAATGATGTTACGGCTTTACAGACTGCCATAGCGGATAATCTTATTTCTTTCGTTCAGGAAGCGGTCATTCTCATCGGCTCGCTCGTTTCCATGTTTTACCTTTATTGGAAACTTACTTTTCTGACGCTGGCTGTCGTGCCGCTCGTCGTCTTTACTATTAACTATTTCGGCAAAAGGCTGCGGCGGGCCGGTCACAAAGTGCAGGGGAAGCTGGCCGATATTACGGCTCTCATAGAAGAAGCGATATCCGGCATTCGCATTATCCGCTCTTTTAACAGGGAAGGCCATGAGATCGATCGCTTTGTTGACCAAAATGATAAGAATTTTTGGGCTCTTATGGCGACGACACGTTTAACGGCTATGCTTACGCCGTTTATTCAGTTTTTTGCGGCTGTGGCCGTCGTCGGCATTATCTGGTACGGCGGTATGAGTGTTATTAACGGGGCCATGACGGCAGGAGCGCTCATAGCTTTCCTCATTTACGCCATTAATTTGTCCAACCCCGTTCGCCGTATCAGTGAAATTTACGGTGACATCCAACGTTCTCTTGCCGCAGCCGATCGCGTGTTTGAGACGCTCGACACGGAATCGGACGTAAAAGAAAAAACGAACGCCGTACGTTTAGACATCGTTAAAGGGAAAGTCCAATTCGAACACGTTTACTTTTCTTATGATGAGGAGCACGAGGCGTTGACCGACTTCAATCTGACCGTAGAGCCGGGACAGATCGTTGCTCTTGTCGGGCCCAGCGGTGCGGGAAAATCGACTATTGCCAACTTGGTTCCCCGTTTTTACGATGTTACGTCGGGCTCCTTGAAAATTGACGGTATCGATGTGCGCGATGTGACCTTTTCCTCCCTGCGCAGCCAAATCGGGCTGGTACCGCAGGAAACGATGCTTTTTAACACGACCATTTTGGAAAATATACGCTACGGACGCCTCAATGCGACTGAAGAAGAAGTTGTAGCGGCCGCTAAAGCGGCTAATGCTCATAATTTTATCTTTGTATTGCCCGACGGATATGCGACCGTCGTCGGCGACAGGGGCAATGCCCTTTCCGGCGGACAGCGCCAACGTATCGCTATTGCGCGCGCCATCTTAAAAGATCCGCGTATTCTTATTCTTGACGAGGCTACGTCCGCTCTTGATACGGAAAGTGAGAAAATCGTACAGGCCGCATTGGAAACGCTTATGCAGGGGCGTACGGCTTTAGTCATTGCACACCGTTTGAGCACGGTCCGCGATGCCGATAAAATCGTTGTCATCAATCACGGCTCCATTGTGGAAGCCGGCACGCACGAAGAACTGCTGGCACGGGAAGGCTTATATGCAAGTCTCTATGCCGTTCAATTTAATCCCGTATCCGTAACGGAAGGATAGAATCCATTTGAAACTGAATGCGAGATCCACCTTTCTCTACTGGGTGTATAACATCCTTTTGCTCCTTTATTGGGCAACGTTGATACCCGTCCTGATTTATCGCCTCATCCGCGAAGAAGGATTCTTTCAGCGTATTAAACAGAGTATAGGCTGGTTACCGGAAGAGTTAAAACAAAAAATATCGAACAGGCATGCTATCTGGATTCATGCCGCCTCGGTCGGTGAGATCGTGGCGGCCAGTCCGATTGTCAGAGAAATGCGTAAAGAACATCCGGAAGAAATCATCATCGTTTCCGTAGTTACGGCTACCGGCTTCCGCATGGCTCATCAGATCATTGACGGTGCCGACGGGATTCTGTTTTTTCCTTTGGATCTGCCGTATTTTACTAACCGGATCTTAAATATCATCAATCCGAAGGTCATCGTTCTTGTCGAAACGGAAATCTGGCCGAACTTTCTGCGCGTCGCGGCCGGCAAGAGCATTCCCGTCATGATGATGAACGGGCGCATCAGCAATCGCAGCGCGTCACGCTATCGGCTGATCACTTTTTTTACAAAGATGGTCCTTTCCTCCATACGTGTCTTCTGTATGCAGAGCCGCATTGACGCGCAGTATATCATCAGCATCGGCGCCGATCCGAATCGGGTTATCGTTACGGGCAATACAAAATACGATCAGACCTACGGGATCGTAACGGAAGAAGAGCAACAGCGCCTGCGCACCGCTATGGGGTTTGCCGACGGCGCCTATCCGATCATGATCGCCGGCAGTACGCATAAGGGAGAAAATATTCCCGTTTATAGAGCATTCTGTAAAATAAAAGAACGTTTTCCCGCGGCTAAGCTGATCATTGCCCCGCGTTATATTTACCAGGCGGACCTTATCATTAACGCAGGGGTGAGTTTCGGCGTAACGATGGTTAAGCGCAGCGATATGCCGGACGGCGGGGAAGCGGTACGGCCGCGTGACGGCGTGATCCTTGATACGATCGGTGAACTGGGCCGGGTCTACAGCATCGGAGATCTGATCTTCGTCGGCGGCAGCTTAGTTCGCGTCGGCGGCCATAATATTCTTGAGCCGGCAGCGCACGGCAAGCCTATTGTTGTCGGGCCGAACATGTTCAACTTCGTAGAGATATTCGAACTCCTCAGCAGCCGCGGCGCTTGTGTCATGGTCCGCAACGAAGACGAGTTCGTTCAGACATGTCTTGATATTTTGACGGATCCGGCACGGGCGGAACATATGCATGAAAATTGTCTGGCTGTCGTTGCTGAAAACCAGGGTGCGACGAAACGCAATTTGGATGAGTTGAAAAAACTGTTAGACAGGCTGCATTTATGGGGATGAGGTATATGTCTTTTCGAGAGAATATAACAAGGCGGTTCCTTAAATTAACGAAAGAGGGCCCTCAAAACAAACTGGATGAAATAGTTTTACGTGTCCTGGAAGGACTTGAGGCGGTGTATGAAAAAGGAGTAACCCGCCGGTACAATGCCTATGCAAGCGGGGCCAAAAAGCGGACGGAATTCGAGGCCGTCGTTATCAGTCTCGGCAATATCACTGTCGGCGGCACCGGTAAGACGCCTATGGCGGTATACTTGGCCAAAGAAATCAGACAAATGGGGTATACGGTGGCAGCACTAAGCCGCGGCTACCGTTCGGAAAGTGAACATGGCTGCGCCGTTGTTTCGGACGGGCATGCCGTGCTTTTATCGCCTGCACAGGCTGGCGATGAAGCCGTTCTCCTGGCCCGCTCTTTGCCGGGTATTCCCGTTATTGCCGGTAAAAAGCGTTCCGTAACGGGACAAAGGGCGATGGATGAGTTCCGGCCGGATGTCCTTCTTCTTGACGACGCGTTTCAGCATTGGCAGATTAAACGCGATTTGGATATAGTTCTTATCAATGCGTGCGATCCTGTCGGCAACGGCCATCTTTTGCCGCGCGGCACGCTGCGTGAACCTTTGGACGGGCTCGAAAGGGCCGATCTCTTTGTGGTGACGAAGGCTGACCGGGCCGATCGGGACGAGGTCGAAAAAATTTATTCTCTCTTACGCTATTACAATGAAAGCGCGCCTATTGCCGAAGCCAATCATCAGGCTAAGTGGTGTGTGCCTTTTGTAGACTGGCAGGCAGGCCATACGGACGGTGCGGCAAGCCTTGACGAGGATACGGCGGTCGTCGCCCTGTCGGCGCTCGGCAATCCGGAGTCTTTTGAAGAAACGTTAAGGGATCTGGGTTTTGATATAGTTCACGCCGTTCGTTTCGACGACCACCATTCTTATACAGAAGAGGACTTGCGTGAGGCGGCCGCCTTTGCGGCGGCAAAGCATGCCGTTATCGTGACGACTGAAAAGGATGCCGTCAAGTTCCCGGCAGATACTATTAAAAACGAAGACCCCGTCTTTGTCATGGGGATAGAAATAGAAATGACGGCCGGTGAGGAAGAAGTGAAACGCGTCCTTAAACGTGTGTTGGGAGGTTAGGTTATGAAATTTGTATGCATTATACCGTCCCGTTATGCGTCGACCCGCTTGCCCGGCAAGCCGCTCGTCGATATTGCCGGCAAACCGATGATACAGCGCGTATATGAACAGGCGAACAAGGCGGAAAAACCGGAGGTCACTGTCGTAGCTACGGATAACCCACGCATTTATGATGTTGTTACAGCCTTTGGCGGCCGTGCCGTTATGACACGGGAAGACCACAAAAACGGCACGGACCGCCTTGCCGAGGCAGTCGGATATTATGCCGATGCGGATGTGGTTGTCAATGTTCAGGGGGATGAGCCGCTTATTTCTCCTGACGTAATCGATGCTCTTTGCGAGGCGTTTGAAGCGGATTCGGCACTTGAAATGGCAACGGTAGCCGTTCCTCTGGCGCCGGAAGAATATGAAGATAAAAGCGCCGTCAAGGTCGTCATGAATTGCCGCGGCGAAGCATTGTATTTTTCCCGGTCGCTTATCCCTTATCCCCGTCACGATTTTACGAAAAAAAATCGTCCTTACAAGCATATAGGCTTTTATGCATATAAACGCGATTTTCTCCTGCAATACGCGGCTATGGCGCCGTCACCGCTGGAAGAGGCCGAATCGTTGGAGCAGTTGCGTGTACTTGAAAATGGATATAAGATTAAGGTTATCAAAACGGGCCATTCCTTTATAGGTGTCGATACACCGGAAGATGTTGTCCGCATCAGAGAATATTTTGCTAAGGAGAACGCTTAATGAAATCTATCCACGTGGGGAATCAGGTTTTAGACGGTTCCCACCTGTTTGTCATGGCCGGTCCCTGTGTCATTGAAGACCCTGGACGCACTCTGTATATCGGCCGGGAAATGAAGCGTATTTGTGCGTCTCTCGGTTTGCCGTACGTTTTCAAGGCTTCTTTTGATAAAGCCAACCGTTCGTCGTATTCATCCTATCGCGGTCCGGGCCTCGAAGAAGGACTGAAAATTCTGGCTCATATAAAGGCTGAATTGCAGGTCCCTGTCGTCAGCGATATCCATACAGCGGATCAGGCGGAAAAAGCCGCGGAAGTTCTCGATATTTTACAGATCCCAGCTTTTCTTTGCAGACAGACGGACTTGCTTGAGGCGGCGGCTGAAACGGGAAAGTGCGTCAATGTTAAGAAGGGGCAGTTTTTGGCGCCGGAAGATATGAAAAACGTAGTAGATAAGATTACGCACTGCGGCAATGAAAATCTTATGCTTACGGAACGCGGCGTCACGCTGGGCTATCACAACCTCGTCGTCGATATGCGCAGTTTCCCCATTATGCGGTCATTCGGGTATCCCGTCGTCTTTGATGCCACACACAGCGTGCAGCTTCCCGGCGGCAGCGGCACGAAATCGTCAGGGCAGCGCCAGTTTATAGGCAATCTTGCGCGCGCGGCGGCCGGTTCCGGTATCGACGGGGTTTTTATGGAAGTCCATGACAATCCTGCGGAGGCGTTGAGCGACGGCCCGAACATGCTGTATCTTACACAGGTAGAAGGCGTTCTGCGCGATATGGCGGCGATCCGCGCTATTCAGTTAAAGAGTACGGAGACGGTAACGAGTTAACCATACATTGAGGTGCATATAATGAATATACTGGAAGAAGCAAAAGAAGTGCTGCAGCTGGAAGCGGCGGGCATAGAAAAACTCATTCCCGCATTGGATCAGCGGTTTGTCAATGCCGTAACCATGATTCTTGAGTCCCCGGGACGCGTCGTCGTCACGGGAATGGGAAAATCCGGCCATATTGCCCGCAAAGTATCGGCCACCATGGCCAGTACGGGGACGCCGGCGCTGTTCCTCCATCCGGCGGAAGCTATTCACGGTGATCTCGGTATGGTCACGGGACAGGATATTATCCTTGCGTTTTCCAACAGCGGGGAAACAACGGAAATCCTCAATATCTTGCCGTCGTTAAAACGTATCGGCGCGAAGCTCATTGCCGTTGTCGGCAATATGAATTCAACTCTTGCCAAGACCGCCGATATCGTTCTTGACGCGACTGTTGAAAAAGAAGCATGCCCGTTGGGACTTGCTCCGACGACGAGCACGACAGTGGCGCTCGCCTTGGGAGACGCCCTGGCGGTGGTTCTTTTATCGGAGCATCATTTTACGAAGGATCAATTTGCCGTCTTCCACCCCGGCGGGGCATTGGGGCGCAAGCTCCTGCTCACGGTTAAAGATGTTATGCATAAAGGCATCGATAATCCCGTTATCGGTGAAGACAGCACCGTTCAGGATGCCCTTTTCATGATGACGGAAAAAGGCCTCGGCGCCGCAGCCGTTGTCGGTGAAGACGGCACTCTCGCCGGTCTTGTCACGGACGGCGATGTGCGGCGCGGGTTGGAAACCGGTTCCAATTTCCTACAATGGCCCGTCGATGCCATGATGACCAAGAATCCGCGGCGTATTTCTCAGGATAAGTTGGCGGCGGAAGCGCTGCACATTATGGAAAAAAATCAACCGCGGCCCATTACGGTATTGCCTGTCATCGATGAAAATGATAAAGTTGTCGGCATGGTTCACTTGACCGATCTGCTGAGACAGGGAGTTGTCTGATGGGAACGTTGCATACATTGAAAGTCGTTGCCTTTGATGTGGATGGCGTCCTGACGGACGGAACTATTTATTACGGTCCTGACGGAGATTGTCTGAAGGGATTTTCCGCCAGAGACGGAATGGGAATCTCCTGCCTCCATGCGGCCGGCATTAAAACGGCGATTATTACGGGACGCAGATCGTCTATGGTGGAAAGGCGCGCCGCAGATTTACATATAGGGTATGTTTTTCAAGGCGTCGGTCGTAAGGTTGAAGGGGTAAGAAGGCTTTGTGAAGTCGCGGCTGTAAATACCGATGAAATCGCTTATATGGGCGACGATATTAACGATTTGCCGGTTATCGGGCAGGTGGCCTTTACGGGAGCCCCGGCTGATGCCTGTGCGGAAGTGAAAGACAAAGCGGATCTCGTCGTCTCGGCAAGAGGCGGGCACGGCGCGGTACGGGAGTTTTGCGAATACATATTAAAGGCTCGTGATCAATGGGATACGGTACTGCAGATGTATGAGCTTAATCAATAAAGAAGGGAGCGGCCGGGAGAATGTTTAAAAACTGGCAGTATCATGCAGTCAGGGCAATCGGAAGATTTGTATGCCTGTTTTCTTATGATACAATTGTTGCCTGGGGACGAAAACTGGGTCCCTTTGTGGGGCGACTCCTGAAAAAACAGCGCAACCGCGGTATTTTTCACGTTATGCGCGGCATGAAATGCAGTGAAGCGGAAGCGATTGAAATTATTGACGGCGTTTTTGCCAATTTGGGACAGTCTTTAATGGAAATCCTTTACAGCCGAAATTGAATAAAGCTGATATATCCGATTACGTTACTCTTGACAGGACCGATATTCTTGAAGCGGCACTGGAAGAAAAAAAGGGTGTCATCGCCCTGACCGGACATATAGGAAATTGGGAATGGATGGGAGCATCCCTGGCTTTATACGGGTATCCGGCCACAACGATCGTCAAGAACCAGCCGAACGACTCGGTAACCCGGTTCCTTAATGAAAACCGCGAACGTATGGGACTGGAAGTATTCGCCCGCGGCGGCAATGAGATGATCATCGCCGCTAGAGCGCTAAAAAGAAAAAAGATCCTCGGTTTTTTGGCTGATCAGGACGGCGGTTTTGACGGCGTGCCGCAGGAGTTTTTGGGCGAACTGGCGTCGACACCGCGCGGTATTGCTCTTTTCGCCAGACAGTTTCATTCTCCGGTTGTACCTATTTTTCCGTATCATGACGGGCAGCACCGCAACCGTGTTTATATCGGCGATCCCGTATATTATGTCGATACGGGTAATAAAGAGCGCGATGTTGCGGAACTGACCAGACAGACGGCGATTATTACAGAAAAATTCATTAAAGAGCATCCGACGGAATGGCTTTGGTTCCAGCACCGTTGGAGTACCAGACCTGAAGAAATGACAGCGTTACAACAACATGGAGGAGAATAACGGCATATGAAGCAATGGGTACAAAATCACAAATTAGGACTGATTGCGGCAGTTGTTGTTCTGCTTTTCGCAGGCCTGCTCATTTCGCTTTTGCGTGAGGGGGATACTCCGAGCGGCGTGAATACCGAAAAGCTCATCCAATTTGACGGTTCCGAGTTGGCAGAGCAGCGTGACGGTAAACTTGTCTGGCATCTTACTGCCGATAAAATCCTTGTTGACCCCGATACGGGAAAAGTATATTTTGTCAAACCGAAGGGGATATTTATTGCTGAAGACGGCACGGAACTGACGATTACAGCCGATCAGGGCATAGTTGACAGAAAAGATAAAGTCATTGAAATCAAAGCGCCTCTTGACGCGGTGACGGACCGGGGCGATTCATTGCAGACGGACGGGAGTGTGTATTATAATATGGATACCCGTGAAATAACGGGCGGCAAAGTTATGATTAAGCGTGCCGATTCGGTCGAACTCAGCGCGGATACATTTGCAACGGACGCGGCGCTCGATAAAGTATCGCTTACCGGTCATGCCCGTATCACCAAGGGGGAATAAGAAGAGATGAAAAAAACAGCAGCGTATACATGTGCAGCGCTCCTGCGGCCGCAGTTCTGGCAGTACCCGATACCGTGTCAACCGCGGCAACACAGTCGGCTGTTTCCGTTACGGCCGATAAATTGCAATATGACGGCAAAACACAGATTGCCACGGCGCAGGGTAACGTGATTATCACTCGTGATCAGGCTACCATGACCGGGGCAACGGCGTTGTATAATTTGAAAACGGCGGAAGCTGATTTGGACGGCGGCGTTACGGTGGAACAGCCGGATATGCATGTAACGGCGCAGAAACTTCACTCGACGAATAAAAATTATGTTGTCGCTACGGGTGATGTGCGCGGTATCTACGGTGACAAGAAATTAAACGGCGATCAGGTCGAATACTATCTGGATGAGGATCACGGCATCGTTTCCGGCAACGGGTATATGGAAGCGCAAGGTTCGCAGATGTGGGCCGATCATATTGATGCGTGGACCAAAAAAATATCCGCTGTCGGCACGGGTAATGTACATATCGAATCACCGAAGGATAATTTAACCGCTTATGCGGAGAGAGCGGAATATATACACACTCCCGGTGTCAATGACGGCATTATCAATCTCTTTGACAATGTGTATGCGACGCAGAACGGCAGCAGTCTGAACGGAGATAACCTGCAGATTCGCCTTGCAGACAACTCGGCCCAGGCCATGAGCCGCTCCACGCTTATTATCATGCCGCAGAACAACTAAAAGAGAGAGTTCATGCATATACAGACGAATGACTTGATTAAAACCTATAACGCTCATAATATCATTGACGGCGTTTCTATCCGCGTGGAACAGGGGCAGGTTGTAGGTCTTCTCGGCCCTAACGGCGCCGGCAAGACGACGACTTTCTATATGATCGTAGGGATTGAAAAACCCTCGTCAGGGACGATTATGATTGATCGGACTGACATTACACAACAGCCCGTTCATGTGCGGGGACACGAAGGTATCGGGTACTTACCGCAGGAAGCGTCTATTTTCCGTACGCTCTCCGTTGAAGACAATCTCATGGCCATGCTTGAAACGACAAAGCTTTCCGAGAAAGAACAGAAAGAAAAAGCCGCGGCGCTGATGGAAGAGTTCACTATTACAAAATTACGCGACCATCTCGGCATTCAGCTTTCCGGCGGTGAACGGCGCCGTGTTGAAATTGCCCGTTGTCTTTGTATGGATCCTGCCTTTATCCTGCTGGACGAACCTTTTGCCGGTATCGATCCTTTGGCGGTCAATGATATTATGAGCGTTATCGGTCATTTGAGAGAACGCGGCATGGGGGTGCTTATTACGGACCATAACGTACGTGAAACCTTACGTATTGTTGATAAAGCGTATTTGCTGACTGACGGTAAAGTTTTCCTTGAAGGCGCGCCTATGGAAATTGCCGGAAATGAAAATGGCGAAGAAAAACTACTTGGGTGAAGACTTTACAATGTAAAAGGTCGGGAGACAGGTAATGCGTATACTTGATAAATATATTTTAAAAGAATTTATAGGGCCCTTCTTTTTCGGTGTCTGTGCGTTTACGAGCATATTCGTCGGGACAGGGACCCTATATAGAATTGCAAATCTTATCAATCAGTACGGTGCATCTCTTTGGGCGGCATTCAGGATTTTGATTCTGGCGCTGCCTTCGATCATCGTTATCACCTTTCCCATGTCCGTGCTGCTCGGTTCGCTTATGGCTTTCGGGCGTATGTCCGCGGCCAGTGAAATCATTGTCATGCGTTCGGGCGGACAAAGTTTTTTGCGGTTGGCCATGCCTGTTTTTATTACGGCATTTTGTATTTCTTTAGGTACGACGGCTTTTAATGAATTTGTAGTGCCTAAAGCGAATAATGCGTATAATCGGATCATCAACGAAGAAGTAAAGACGGGCGCTCATCCGGCGACACAGGACCATGTTATTCTCAAGAATACGGACGGCGCCGACATATCGAGTCTTATGTATGCCCGCCAGTATGATTCCCGGGAACAGCGTCTCAAAGATCTGACCGTTCAGGAATTTGAAAATGACGTTCTCATGCGTGTGGAAAAAGCGGATTTCGCCGAGTGGGAAGGCGATAAATGGGTCATGCACAAAGGCGTCATATATGATGTGTCCGGCGAAAACGAGCAGGTAACGAGAACAATGACTTTTACCAGCCAGACATTGCCTATTTCCCAGCGGCCCAATAAGATCGCCCAATCTCAAAAGAAGCCTGATGAACTGACGATTCGCGAGCTGCGTGAACAGATTAAGCTGCTCGACAATAATTCTGTCGACACGAACAAGATGAAGGTGGAAATGTTCAACCGATTCGCGATGCCGCTGGCCAGTCTCGTCTGTGCCCTCGTCGGCGCTCCCCTGGGGCTGCAGAAGCAGCGCGGCAGTTCTTCTATCGGGTTCGGTATCAGCGTCGTGGTCATTTTTATTTACTACAGTATAATGACCGTCTTCAACGCCTTGGGTAACGGAGGCCGTATCCCTCCGTATGTGGCGGCTTTCATGCCCGATCTCATTACGGGTCTTGCAGGCATTTATTTGATTTATAAAAAATCCCGATAAGTTAATTGTGTTATCTTTCCCGCTTGTGGAGGTAACACAATTTTTATATAGGCTAAAAGGTGGAGAACATGATTATGGAACCCTTTACGGCAGGCAAGAAAGAAATACTTTTCTTTCCGGCAGAAAAGGCCGACAGGCCGCTTATCATTTATCACGACCTGCCGGATATAGCGCGGACTGTTTGGGACGCCTTACACGAAGAGGCGTGTCCCGACTTTAATTTACTTACTGTCGGCAATCTCGATTTCTTATATGATATGTCGCCGTGGCCCTGCGGTTTTCTGGAACAAAACGGGCAAAGCACGGGCGGTGCCGATGTGTATTTACGAAGCCTTGTTGAACATATTATACCTGCGGCGCTGGAACGGATAAAGGGTGCACCGCAATTTATCGGCCTCGGCGGATATTCGCTGGCGGGCCTCTTTGCAGTTTACGCTATGTACCGCACGGACCGGTTTGATCGTATCGCGTCTATGTCCGGTTCTCTCTGGTATCCGGGTTTTGAAGAAATGGCGACGACGGAAACCGTGCGGAACGCACCTGAGCGGATGTATTTTTCCCTGGGCGACAGGGAGGCGAGAACACGTAATGAATATATGGCGACCGTTCAGGATAAAACGGAACGGCTCGTCGCGTTCTATAAAGAAGCGGGTATAGATGTCACCTTTGAGCTGAATAAGGGAAATCATTTCAAACATACACTCGCCCGCAGCGTTAAGGGAATCCGGGCGATATTGCGGGAAGAGAAATCCGCCGCTGGAAGGGAATATTTATAACAGTGAGATAAAAATATGGTATAATGTAGCATATTACGGCTATATACAGCCTTATAAAGAGAGGAGGGGCGGCCGCAATGGAATCGGGTTGGCTTATGCTCGTGGTGCTCGCCGTTATGGGCGGGATTATCGCGTATTTAGGCGATAAAATCGGGTCAAAAGTAGGAAAACGCAAAATCAAACTGTTCGGCTTACGCCCTAAATACACATCTGTCGTCGTTACGATCATGACAGGTATCAGCATTGCCGTCGTGACTTTGGGCGTCATGTCCGTTCTCTCGGAAAATGCCCGTGTTGCGCTTTTCGGCATGAATAAACTGCGTCAACAGCAGCAGGTGCTTGAGGCGCAGCGGGACAAACTCTTGCAGGAAGCCGACAAACTGGCCGAAGAGATGCAGGAAAAAAACGAACGCCTGGCGGATAATGAAAAGGTCCTCGCTTCACAGGAAGCGCAGCTTGACGGGGCTAACGAACAGCTGCGGTTGACCATGCTCGACCTGGACCAGGTGCAGGCCGCCCGTGATGATGCGGCTAACCAATTGAGTATTGTACAAGTTGCCTTTGATGAAGCCAATGCTGATTTAACGACAGCTCGAAGTGAAATTGAAGAACTGGAGCGGACGAAGGCCGGGCTTACAAAGACAGTGGCTGCTCTGGATGAACGGAACCGTCTCCTTAACCGATCTGTGGTTACCGTTCGTGAAGGCACGGTGCTGTTCCGCGTCGGTGAAGTCCTTTCCAGCGCCGTCCTTGATTCCGGCAAGGATGAAGCGCAGACGCGAACGCAGTTGAGTAATGTCATGGCGAATATTAATACGATGATTCGCGTGCGTTTAAAAATAGAAGACGAAAAAGCCGTACTCCTCTATATTTCTCCCGATGAATTCAATCAGACCGTGCATGACCTCAGCCAGGCCCCGCCGGGAAAGAAATTGATTCGCGTTACGGCGGCAGGTAATATCATTGTCGGTGAACCGGCTCTCGTGCATGTCAATGTTTATGACAATAATTTAATTTATCGCAAAGGTCAGATCGTGTACAGCGAACACTTTACAGGTGAAGAATTGGCGGGCAATGCGGAGCTGCATCTCCTTCACTTCTTGCATAATGTCAACCGCTGCGCTCAAAGTGACGGTATTTTACCGGATCCTCTGAGCGGCAACGTGGGTTCTTTGACGGCGGTAGAAATGTTCGACGTCATTGCCAAACTGAAGGCGTACAGTTCGACGGGACTGACTCTCCGTGCTGCGGCGGCACAAAATGTCTATACGGCCGGCCCGTTGAAGATTGATGTCCGCGTTGAACCGGACAGATAGGATGAAATATGATTTTTGCCATTGACCCGGGTTCCGTCAAAACGGGCGTTGCCGTATTGACGGAGCAAGGCGAGTTAGTTGAAAAGTGCATTATTCCGACGGAAGAGCTGTTGTCCTGTATACAGGACCGTTACGACAAAGGGCTCTTCCGCCTTATTGTAATGGGGAACGGGACGAATCACCGTCATCTCGGCGAGACTGTCCGGGCATGGATTAAAAACGGACATACTGATGTAATATTTACGTTCGTCAATGAAAAATTTACGACTGTAGAGGGCCGGGCTCTTTATTGGCGGCATACGCCGCGCAAGGGATGGCGGCGTTTTGTACCGGCGGCCTGGCAATATCCGCCTGAACCCGTAGACGATTTCGTTGCTTGGATTATCGGGCTCCGTTACATAAAGGGGAAAGGACAAAAATGATTACGAAATATCTTTTCAGAGCCTTCGGGCTTGCCTTCGGCGCTCTTATTTATACCCTCGGACTGGATGTCTTTCTGACGCCGAACAGCGTTATCGACGGCGGTATTGTGGGTATATCCCTGATGGCGGCAGCCGTTTCGGGCGTCAGCTTTTCTGTTTTTATCGTTGCCTTGAACCTGCCCTTTCTTATCATGGGTTACCGGAAAATCGGAGTTCATTTTACCGTTGCTTCCTTATATTCTATCTTATGGCTTGCCGTCTGGAGCCGTTTCATCCATTTGGAACCGGTCACAAAGGACCCTTTCTTATCAACCATCTTCGGCGGCATCATTATCGGCATCGGCGTAGGACTCATTATTCGCTGGGGCGGCTCTCTTGACGGAACGGAAATGCTCGCCATCATCTGGGACAGGAAGCTGCCTTTTTCCGTCGGTGAAATTATCATGTTTTTCAATCTTTTTATCCTCGGCGTATCAGGCTTCGTTTTCTCCTGGAACAGCGCCATGTATTCCCTTATTGCCTACTTTATCGCCTATAAGGTCATCGATATCGTGTCGAACGGTCTTGACGAGATGAAGGGGGTACTCATCGTTACGTCGAAGGATGAAGAGGTGTCGCGCTGTATCACGCGGGATATGCATCGCGGCGTTACCAGACTCCACGGTGAAGGCGCGTATGCGCGGCAACGGACGTGGGTCCTTTATTGCGTTATTTCCCGTCTGGAAATCGTGCAGCTGCGCGATGCTATCATAGAAATTGACCCGAATGCATTTGTATCCATCTTTGATATACAAGAAGCGCACGGCGGCTTGTTTAAAAAGAGGAAGACGGCGCATTGACCGGTCGGTTCGAGATAAGGGCGGCAATGCATGTATTGTGATTCTACAGTAAGCCTGCAATGTGTGGAACCGCGGCAATTGACAAAACTCTTCATTTTCAGTATAATTTTTATGTGTGCAAACCAGCACTCCCTAACGATAATCTTGGAGGGAGGGATACAGAATGGCAGAAATAAGAGTTGGAAAAAATGAAACGTTGGACAGCGCGCTGCGTCGTTTTAAGCGTTCTTGCCAAAAGGCGGGTGTTCTTTCCGAAGTCCGTAAACGTGAGCATTACGAAAAACCGAGCGTGCGGAGAAAGAAAAAGTCCGAGGCGGCGCGTAAACGTAAATTTAAAGCGTAATCCGAGAAGGTTGATACAGTGTCTTTAAAAGAAGAATTATGGCAGGACATGAAATGCGCAATGAAGAAGAAAGAAGCTGGCAAGACGGAGCTTTCGTTATTCGTTCCGTGCGTTCCGCCGTCAGGAATGCGGAAATCGACGGAAAATGCGAACTTGACGATACCGGCGTAGGTTCGGTTATTGCCAAGGAAATGAAGCAGCGGAAAGAATCGCTGGAAGACTTCGTTAAGGGCGGACGCGCAGATCTTGCCGCACAGGCGAAGGCGGAAATGACGGTTCTTGAAAAGTATATGCCGCGGCAGCTTTCTAAAGAAGAAATTGAAGCCGTTGTCCGTAATGTTGTTGCCGGCATGGCGGCGGAAAACTTGAAGATGGGTGATGTCATGAAAGTGGTTATGCCGCAGGTTCAGGGCAAGGCCGACGGCAAGGTCGTTTCGGCCGCAGTAAGGGAAATTTTACGAAGCGAGCCTTTTCAACGTTGACATATTGACAAACGGACTGATTGATTGTAATGTTTAAGCATGCTTTGAAAAGAAAATTATAACTGAGTCAAAGAGGACTCCACACTCGATACAGGTGCGGAGTCTTTTTTATTATCCAAGGAGGAATATGATGAACAGGGAAGGCTTACTCTATGTAATTCCTGCGGGACAGTATGGCAAAGAAGGCATTTTAGCCCTTTTGGAGCAGCATCGGGAAATTAAATTCGTTTCCCTCGTAGGGGTTGACCTCGCCGGTAACGATACGGACGAAAAAATTCCCATATCTGTCTTTTTTGCCGGCTATGAAAGCTTCTTCGACGGTTCCGCGTTCCAGACTGACGGTTCCTCCGTTGTCCTGCCCGGTATTGCTACGCTGTCGAATGCTCGTGTCGATATTAAAGCGGATCCGAGCGTAAATTGGTTTGTCGACTATAATGACGGTAATCTTGATGAAGAAACGGGCAAGCCTGTCGGTACGCTCCGTATTCCGAGCTTCCTCGAGCATGCGACCGGTTTTATCGATTCCCGCTCCATACTCCGCAATACGACCGACTATGTGGGCGAAGAAATATTGAAACTTGTGAAAAAACACGGTATATCCGGGTTATCTGTAAATTCCGACGATATTGAAAAAATTGTTTTCACAACAGCGACAGAATTGGAATTCTGGGTCAAATCGCCGAGCCAGGACGTGGCGTCGCGTAAACTTTCAGCGTCTCAGAAGCTGCAGGAACAATATTGGCAGCGTACGCACGGTGTTGTCCGTACGGCCTTGGAACAGGCTGTGGAACGCCTTGAAAAATACGGCTTGGAACCGGAAATGGGCCATAAGGAAGTAGGCGGGATTAAGGCGCATATTGACGACTCCGGTAAATTGATTTTTGTTTTGGAACAGCTTGAAGTGGATTGGAAATTTTCGTCCGATCCCGTACAGACGGCGGATAATGAAATTCAGGCGCGTATTATTATCCGTGAAGCTTTTCGTGAAAACGGTTTGGACGTTACATTCCAGGCAAAGCCGATTCACGGTGTGGCCGGCAGCGGCGAACATACGCACATCGGTATAGGTGCCGTTTTGAAAAACGGCGGCTATATCAATCTTTTCAATCCTGACGATATGCAAAAGGAGTTCCTCTCCGCTGTCGGTTACGGTTCCATTATGGGTATACTGAAACACTATGAAGTCATTAATCCCTTCATTTCGGCGACGACGGACTCGCTCAACCGGCTGAAACCCGGTTTTGAGGCGCCCGTGTGCATCGTTGCCGCGCTGGGCGGTGAAACGCCGGATGTGCCGACCCGCAACCGTTCCATCCTGGCCGGACTTATTCGCAATGCCGCCAGTCCGAAGGCGACGCGTATCGAAATGCGTGCGCCCAACCCGTTTACCAACACGTATATTGCCCTGGCACTTTTCTATCTGGCCGCTCTCGACGGCATCCGTTATGCCCTGAACGGCGGCAAAACGACGGCGGAACTTCTGGCGGAGCTTTCCAAGAATGTCGGTGATGATGCGGATTATCTTGAAAAGAACAGAGCTTATCGTTCGGAAGTTGATGTATTTGAAAACTTCACGGAAGAAGAACGCAATGTCATGTTCGGCAAAGCGCCGGCAACGGTCTGGGAAAACTTCAAGGCCTTGACACTCTATCCGGAAAAAATTGACGCTCTCGCCTGCCCGGTTTTCGAACGGCGTGTAATGGAATCATTTAAACAGGGGGCGCTTATGCGTTGGGCCCTGGAACTCCAGTACCGCATCGTGCCGGATAATCTGGAAAGAGTTATCAATGCCAAAGCCCTTCATATCGACGGTGACACCAATCCCTTGGAAATAGAACGCTGGAAAGTTATCAATGCGCTTCGTACCGAATTGGGCCGCGATACGGACAAGAGTCTGTCCGTCTTTACGCAGATCAAGCATGCCCTGGCGGCCAAAGACTATGATAAGGCGTCGGAGCTTCAGGTTCTCATGAGCCGGAAAATGAATGAACTGAACGATTTGTATTATGAATATTCGCACAATGCTTTTTAAATAATTCCCATATCCTTTTAAAGAGCGGGTTCTTTTCGCATAGGAATCCGCTCTTTTGCCCTTTTGGGGAAAGTCAGGGGAAATAGGCACGGAAAAATATTTGACTTTTTGACCAAAAGTGCTGTTTTTGGCTTAAAATCTATTGACAAAGGAAATCAAACATGTTATCTTGTATACAGTTGTTAGCACTCCGCATATCGGAGTGCCAACAAACGGAACCGAGGTGGACGTATGGAACTGAATGAACGAAAACAAAGAATATTGAACGCCGTCATTCAGGATTATATAATGTCTGCCGAGCCCGTAGGGTCACGGACGATAGCACGCAAGTATGATTTGGGCGTCAGTGCCGCAACCATACGGAATGAAATGTTTGATTTGGAATTGATGGGCTATTTAGAACAGCCTCACACATCGGCGGGCCGCACGCCGTCAGCCAAAGGCTATCGTTTCTATGTCGACTGTCTCTTGCAGCCGTCGGAGATAACGAAGGATGACAGACGTCTGATCCGAGCGTGGCTCAATGATAAAATGGATGATGTGGATCAAATCTTCCAATCAACGGCGAAGGTTCTGTCAAAGATGACACATAATGTAACACTTGTCATAGCGTCACGGCAGTTAGGCGCAAAGTTGAAATACATCCGGTTTATGCCGCTTGACGACAGACGGGCTATTATGTTGATCGTCGCCGACACGGGACAGGTTGAAAACAGCATTTACAATAAACCTGTTGATGTGGATGTAGACGAGCTGAATATCCTTGCCGAGAAACTAACTTACTGCCTCGCCGGTACGCCTCTTGAGAAAATCACGACGGATCTCCTTGACAGATTCCGTAATGATGTTGTCGGAGATTTGGATTTGTACCGTACGGCCTTTCGTTCGCTGCATCGGGCTTTTCGGAAACAGCAGCTCTATCAGGGCGGCACAATGGAACTGCTGAATGTTCCCGAATTTCGCAATGTCGATAAGGCCCGCTCCCTTTTCGGTATCCTTGAAGAACGGGAAAAAGTATTCGATTTGTTGAGCAACGACGATGAAGAAGACGAAAATCCCGTTGTTGTCCGTATCGGCGATGAACATTCGCCGGTACCGCTCAATGACTGCAGTATCATTGAAGCAACCTTCAGGGGGAACGATGAAGTTCTCGGAAAAATTGCCGTATTAGGCCCGACGAGAATGGAATATGCCAAGATAATCGGGCTGCTCGATTTTATGAAAGAGCATATGATACAAGTTCTGGCGCACTATCATGATGACAAGTAGGGAGGTAGACAATAGATGAGCGAGAATGAAGAAAAACATGAGGAGCAGGATGAGAAGCAGAATGCATCTGTACTGGATGCTAATGTAAATACGGAAAAACAGGATGAAGATCCTGTCGAAGAAACGGCGACAACGGAAAAAGACGCGGCGGAAACCGAAGAAACGGCCGCTGCCGTAAAAGAAATACAGGACAAGTTCGTGCGTCTTCAGGCGGATTTTGCGAACTTTAAAAAGCGTTCTTCGGCGGAACGCCTGCAAGTGGCCAATGTCATCAGGGGTGAGATGGTCGCCGACATCCTGCCGGTCATCGATAATTTTGAACGGGCGCTGCAAGTGCCGCAGGAGAAACAAAATGACGATGTAAAACCTTTTATCGAAGGCTGTGAAATGATTTATAAACAGCTTGCAGGTGTCCTTGAAAAGACGGGCGTGACAAAGATTGAGGCGCTTGATAACTTTCGACCCGAACTATCATCAGGCCGTTATGCGCGTACCTGCTGAGGGCGTGCCTGACAATACGATAGTAGAAGTCTTGCAGGACGGCTATCTGCTCGGGGACAAAACAATCCGTCCCGCCATGGTAAAAGTTGCATTTAACGGTTAACAGATCGTGTGTATATATTGAGGAGGAATTTAATATGTCTAAAGTAATCGGTATTGATTTGGGTACTACAAACTCGGTCGTCGCAGTTATGGAAGGCGGCGAACCTACAGTAATTACAAATACGGAAGGCTCCCGTTTGACCCCGTCTGTCGTCGGTTTTTCCAAAACAGGGGAACGGCTCGTCGGCGAACTGGCCAAACGTCAGGCTATTTCCAATCCGGAAAATACGGTTTCTTCCATTAAACGTCACATGGGCGAAAACTATACGGTAAAAATTGAAGGCAAGGACTACACACCGCAGGAAATTTCCGCAATGATCCTGCAGAAACTGAAAGAAGATGCTGAATCTTATTTGGGCGAAAAAGTAACGCAGGCGGTTATTACCGTGCCGGCATACTTCTCCGACAGCCAGCGTCAGGCCACCAAGGATGCAGGTAAGATTGCCGGCCTTGACGTCCTCCGCATAATCAATGAACCGACAGCGGCGGCTCTTGCATACGGCCTCGATAAGGGCGGCGACGGGAAAATCCTCGTATTCGACCTGGGCGGCGGTACGTTCGATGTATCTATTCTTGAACTGGGCGACGGCGTATTTGAAGTAAAAGCGACAAACGGCAATACCCATTTGGGCGGCGACGACTTTGACAACGCCGTTATGAATTGGATGGTTTCCGAATTCAAAGGGCAGTCCGGTATTGACCTTTCTCAGGATAAATTGGCCGAACAACGGTTGAAAGATGCTGCCGAAAAAGCAAAGATTGAATTGTCCACCGTCCTGTCGACCAATATTAACCTGCCGTTCATCACGGCGGACGCAACGGGGCCGAAACATCTGGATCTTACGCTTACGCGCGCTAAATTCAATGAATTGACGGCAAACCTCGTACAGGATACGATGGAACCGACCCGCCAGGCGATTAAAGATTCGGGCCTTTCTATTGACGAAATCGACAAGATTATCCTCGTCGGCGGTTCCAGCCGCATTCCGGCGGTACAGGAAGCTATTAAACATATTCTCGGCAAAGAACCGGACAAGGGCATCAACCCGGATGAATGCGTCGCTATAGGCGCGGCTATTCAGGCAGGCGTTCTCGTCGGCGACGTCAAGGACGTGTTGCTCCTCGACGTGACTCCCTTGTCTCTCGGCATCGAAACAATGGGCGGTGTCTTCACGAAGATTATCGAAAGAAATACAACCATTCCGACGGAAGGCAAACAGATTTTCTCGACAGCCGTTGACAACCAGCCTTCCGTTGATGTACACGTCCTTCAGGGTGAACGTGAAATGGCTGCGGATAATAAGACTCTCGGCCGTTTCGAATTGACCGGCATTCCTGCGGCTCCCCGCGGCGTACCCCGCATTGAAGTCGCTTTCAACATTGATGCCAACGGGATTGTAAATGTTTCCGCAAAAGATCTCGGTACGGGCAAGGAACAGCAAATCACTATCACTTCTTCGTCAGGACTCGATCAGAGCGAAATTGACCGCATGGTAAAAGAAGCGGCGGCTCACGAGGCGGAAGATAAAAAACGCAAAGAAGCTATTGAAGCTAAAAATAACGCCGATTCTCTCGTGTATCAGGCTGAAAAGACGCTGAAAGAGGTAGGCGATAAAGCGGACCAGGCAAAGGTGTCCGAAGTAAAGGATAAGATTGCCGCTTTGAAAGAAGCTATGAAGGGCGATGATATCGAACAGATCAAGAGCGCGTCCGAAGCATTGACAAAACCTCTCTATGAATTGAGCGGCGATATGTATAAACAGGCTGAAGCTCAGCAGCAGGCAGCGCAGCAGTCCGCCGGTCAGGAACAGACAGGCGGTAATGCGGACCAAGCTGATGACAATGTTGTTGACGCCGATTATAAGGTAGTGGATGACGACCAGAAATAAGATGTAAGAAAAGGAGCTGCCTAGAATGAGTAAAAAAGATTATTATGAAGTGCTCGGCGTATCGAAAGATGCGAGCGAGGCCGATATAAAAAAGGCGTTCCGTAAGCTTGCCGTTAAGTATCACCCCGACAAAAACCGGGATAACCCGGAAGAAGCGGAAAAGAAATTTAAGGAAATCAATGAAGCGTACGGCATTTTGTCGGACAAAACGAAACGCGCACAGTATGACAGGTTCGGTCCCGATGCTTTTCAGGGCGGCGGTGCCGGCGGGTTCGACGGCTTCAGTCAGAGCGGCTTCGGCGGTTTCGGGCAGGACTTCAGCGGTTTCGGCGATATCTTCGATTCTTTCTTCGGCGGCGGTCGCAGCAGACAGCAAAACGGTCCTCAGCGCGGTGCGGACTTGCGCTATGATATCGACATCTCCTTTAGACAAGCTGTTTTCGGGACGGAAATGGAAATTACCGTCCCGAAGGAAGATACCTGTGACCATTGTCACGGCAACGGTGCCGAACCGGGCAGTAACATAGGCACCTGCCCCGATTGTCACGGTACGGGCCAGCAGCGGGTCGTGCAGAACACGCCTTTCGGACAGATGGTCAATGTGCGGACATGTACGCGTTGCGGCGGTTCGGGTAAGATTATCGAAAAGAAATGTAAAAAATGTCATAGCGCAGGCAATGTCAAAGTACGCAAAAAAATCCAAATCAGAGTTCCGGCCGGTGTTGATGACGGCGCTCGCCTGCGCGTGGCCGGTGAAGGTGAACCGGGCAGTCACGGCGGCGGTCACGGTGATTTATATGTTTATATTTTCGTGCGTAAGGATGACCGTTTTGTTCGTCGCGGCAACGATATCATTTCCCAGCAGACAATCAGTTTTACTCAAGCCGCATTAGGGTCCACAATCCGTGTTGAAACGATGGACGGTAAGATTGATTTGAAGATTCCCGCCGGCACGCAGACGGGGACGCTTTTCCGCATCAAAGGCAAGGGCGTTCCTTATCTCGGCTCGAAGGACAGGCGAGGCGATCATCATGTACAGGTCAATATTGCGGTACCGAGGCGTCTGAATAACAGGCAGAAAGAATTACTCAGAGAATTCGGTATTGCCGGTGGTGAGGATTGGATTACGGAAGACGACGAAAAGGCGGATAAAAAGGAAAAAAAAACTAAAAAAGAAGGATTTTGGGACAAATTGACAAAGTTTATTCGTGAGAAATTTATCGGATACAGTCGATTTGCAGCTGGAATATAAGTATATGGCTGCGGGCGTTATACATGTCCGCAGCTTTTTCGGTTGAGGGGAATAAAGCTTATGAAATGGAGAGAAGCGGGATTGATCGTCCCGGCCGCGTCCGTCGATATTGTCAGTCTGCTGCTGTGGGAATGCGGTACGAACGGTTCTATAATTCATGATGATAAAACGAGGGACGGTCTTGTCTCTTTGACCGTCCATATACCCGATGAGGGCGCGGATACGGTTATCGCCCGTATGAAGGCGTGCCTTGACGCCTTGTGGGCGGACAATCCCGCTTGGCAGGCATACACTTTTGTACAGGGGCGGGCTGAAGAGGATACATGGCTTTATGCGTGGCAGCAGTATTTTTGTGCCGAGAAAATATCGGAACGTTTTTGGGTCGTACCGGTATGGGAAAAAACGGATCCTCCCGACGCGGCGGAAGTACTCCGTATTGAACCCGGAGTGACTTTCGGCAGTGGGTTTCACGATACGACGCGTATGTGCGTCCGTTATCTGGAAAAGTTTGTCCGGCCCGGTCAAATCGTATATGATATAGGTACAGGCACGGGAATCCTTGCCGTTACGGCTGCAAAATGCGGCGCGGCCGCAGTAAGGGCTGTCGACTTTGATCCTGCGGCTGTAAAACAGGCCGCTGTTAATGCGAAGTTGAACGGTGTCGACGAAATTCTGGATATTTCACGGAGTGATCTGCTGAATGACCTGGGCGATGCTGTTCCCCGGGCGGATTTGATTGTCGGCAATTTGGTGACCGACCTTATTTTGCGCCTTTTACCGGAACTTCCGTCATACTTGAAAGAAAACGGTATTTTTATCGGCAGCGGCATTATTGACGAACGGATTGATGAAGTCCGTCAGGTCGTGCGGAAACGCGGTTTTACACAGATTGCCGAGGATTTGGAAAACGGCTGGTATACCGTCGTTTTGAGGAAAACGTAATGAGAAAACTGTTTACATCTTTCCCTATAGGCGGAGAATTTCATCTGACAGCCGACGACACGCATCATCTTATGCGTGTCCTGCGGGCTGCCACAGGTGATGAGGTCATCGTAACGGACAGCAGGGGCGCCTCCTTTCACTGTAAAATAAACGGCATGGACGGGAAAGAGGCTGTCCTTCTGCCTGTTGCACGGGTGGAAGAAACTGACACGGCAGGCCCCGAACTCATTTTAGCGGCTGCCGTTCTGAAAAACGATAAGTTCGACTGGCTCGTTCAAAAGGCGACGGAACTTGGTGTAAACCGCATTATTCCTATACAAATGAAATACTGTGTAGTAAAATTAAATGAAAAACGCCGCCTTGAAAGATGTAAAAGATGGCAAAAAATAGCTTTAGAAGCGGCAAAACAATGCGGTCGTACGGACGTGCCGCCTGTTGATGACGTACATTCTCTTGCTGAGCTTGTCCGTGATTACGGAGATCGTTTTATCGTCGTCCCTTATGAATTGGAAACGGTGCCGGCGCAGGCCGCGGCAGTTGCGGCGAGCAGGGCGGATACGGTCGTCTGTATCGGGCCGGAAGGCGGTTTTGCGAGGGAAGAAATAGAGTTTCTCAAAACCTGTGAGCGGTGTATGACCGTTTCTCTGGGCAGGCGTATTTTGCGTGCCGAGACGGCGGCACTTACGGCAGCTGCCGTTATTATGTATGAAAGAGGTTTTAAGTGATGCCGACTATCGCTTTTACGACGCTCGGTTGCCGGGTAAATCAATATGACACGGACAGTATGCGCGGCCTTTTCTTCGCCGACGGTTTTACGGAGACCGATTTTAACGGCCGTGCCGATGTATATGTTATCAATACGTGTTCCGTTACACATATGGGCGAAAAGAAATCCCGCCAGATTATCAGGCGGGCAAAAAAGAATAATGCCGACGGTCTTGTTATCGTGACGGGATGCTATGCCCAACTCAGTCCGGACGCGCTGGCGGCCATTCCCGACGTCGACGCCGTTATCGGTACAAATGAACGAAAAAATATTGTGCCCGTCGTCAACCGTCTTTTGTCTGAACGTACGAATGTGGCCGTACAGGCCGTGCATGATGTTATGGGCAGAGACGCCTTTGAAGAAATCCCTCTCTACCCGTCAGCGGTTGAACATACGCGCGCCGATTTGAAGATCCAGGAAGGGTGCAATAACTTTTGCAGCTACTGCATCATTCCGTATACGCGGGGAAGCCTTAAATCACGTCGCCCCGATGCGGTTATAGCCGAAGCCGGACGTCTTGCCGAAGCCGGGTTTAAAGAAATCGTTCTCACGGGGATCCATCTCGGGGCCTACGGACTTGATTTGCCTGAGCGGCCCACATTGGCGCTTATCCTCAAACGCCTTATTGAAGAAACGGATATTGAACGCATACGGATGGGCTCCGTCGAGTCTGCGGAGATTGATGATGCTCTGATTGATGTTATCAATTCGTCGTCCCGTATTTGCCCTCATCTACATCTGCCTATACAGTCGGGGGCCGATGAAATTTTACAATCCATGCGGCGTCGTTACACAAAAGATGAGTATATTTCTCTGATTGAACGATTGACCGGACGGATTCAAGGCCTCACCGTGTCGACCGACCTGATTGTAGGCTTTCCCGGTGAGACGGATATGCTCTTTGCGGAGACCATGGACACATTAAACCGCTTGCGGTTTTCCCATATCCATGCCTTTCCCTATTCGCCTCGGCAGGGGACACCCGCCGCCGCGATGGCAGGTCAAGTGCCGAATAATGTGAAGAAGCGGCGTGTCGATACGGTCAACGCTCTTTCAGAACGGCAGAAAAAAGCGCTTCTCGACAGTTTGATCGGAGCGGAGGTACAGGTTTTATTGGAAGAAATAAAGGACAATGCGGGGGAAGGCTTTTCAGAACAATATGAACGGGTCCGCGTGGCAGTACCGGCCGGATGTGAGAGAGGCCGTATTATAGATGTCCTGTTGACAGGCAGAGACGGCACTGTCCTTACAGGAAGAGTAAAGGAGGCATTTTAAATGGAAGATTGTATTTTCTGTAAAATTACGAAGGGTGAAATCCCGAGCAGAAAAGTATATGAAGACGATAATTTTTATGCTTTTGAAGATATCGCCCCCGTGACACCCGTACATGTTCTCGTCGTTCCGAAAAAACATGTACGGAGTATTGCGGCGCTTACGGAAGCCGATACGGAGGTGGCCGGCAAAATGCTCACGGCTATTCAGAAAACGGCAGAAAAGATAGGTCTTGCTGAAGACGGCTATCGTGTTGTTTTCAATACCGGTGAAAAAGCCGGTCAAACCGTGCACCACCTGCATGCGCATATTCTGGGCGGCAAGGAAATGGCCTGGCCGGGAGTGTAAATGGAAAAGAAAGATAAGAAGACGCTCCTGCCCGTGAATACGGCGAAGACTGTTCGTACTATAGCCGTTATTGCTTTATTGGCTGTCATCGTGTTTTTGGCCGTAAAAGGGATATAATAAAAGTTTCAAGCAGCGGCAATACCGTTTCGGTATTGCCGCTTTTTCTTTAATGAAATTTTAATGGACGCTTTAATCGTTATTTCAGAAAAGCACTGTATAGTAAGTATTGGAGGAGGAATGACGATGACGGATGATAAGGCGTTCGGCACAACGGGGGAACGGGAAGCCGCTGTTTATCTGCAAGAAAAAGGATATACTCTTTGTTGTCTCAATTACAGGGCAGCGACCGGTGAAATAGATATTATTGCCGAAGACGGCAGGACTGTCGTTTTTGTAGAAGTGAAAGCACGCCGGTCGTTGGATTACGGCTTGCCTGCCGAAGCGGTGGTACCGATAAAACGGCAAAAGATAATACAAACGGCTCAGTTCTACTTAAACAGATATAACCGGTGGGACAGGCCCTGCCGCTTTGACGTCATCGAAATATTCAAGCCCCCGGGAAGATCTTCTTTATTCAGACATATTACGCATGCGTTTTCAGTGGAGTAAGCAGTATGTTTGCACGGATTTTCGGAGCGGCCGTGTTAGGCCTGCACGGCCGTTTAATTACAGTTGAAGCGGATATTGCCAACGGCTTGCCTGCCTTCGATATTGTCGGTATGGCGACAGTAGCGGTTAAGGAATCGAAGGAACGGGTACGGGCTGCCGTGAAAAACAGCGGCTTTGAATTCCCGATGCGGCGGATTACGGTTAATCTCGCACCGGCGGATATGAAAAAGGAAGGCGCCGGCCTGGATTTACCTATAGCCGTAGCGCTTATGGTTTCGAGCGGGCAGATTAAGCCGGAAGCTTGCGAGAGCTGCCTCTTTATGGGTGAGTTGTCTTTGGACGGGCGCGTGCGTCAGACTGCCGGCGTGTTGTCAATGGTTCTTGCCGCGGCGGAAAGCGGTTTTAAGAAAGTATTCGTCAGTCCTGAAAATACAGGGGAAGCTTTGCTGTGCGGAAGTATCGATGTATATGCTGTAGCGACTTTTTCAGATCTGGTGGAACATTTACAGGGGCTTGCACCGCTTACGGCAGCTAAACCCGGGAAAAATAACGAAACTTTACCGCATTATGATGTCGATTTCAGTGAGGTCCAGGGGCAGTTCATTGCCAAGCGAGCCCTGGAAATTGCCGCTGCAGGCGGTCATAACCTGCTTATGGTAGGTCCGCCGGGTGCCGGTAAGTCCATGCTGGCTAAGCGTATACCGACGATATTGCCGCCCATGAATTTGAAAGAATCGTTGGAAGTGACCAAGATATATAGTGTAGCCGGCCTCTTTCATCGTGAAAACCGGCTTATGGAACGGCCTTTCCGCAGTCCGCACCATACTGTATCCGCTGCCGGTCTTATCGGCGGCGGTTCCGTTCCCAAACCGGGAGAAGTCACGCTTAGTCATAACGGCGTTCTTTTTCTTGATGAATTGCCCGAATTTTCCAGGTCCGTTCTGGAGGTCCTGCGTCAGCCTTTAGAGGACGGGAAAGTAAATCTCGTCCGTGTCAATGCCGCCTTGTCGTATCCGGCCGGGTTCATGCTCATTGCGGCTATGAATCCCTGTCCTTGCGGTTATCTGCATGATAAAGACCATATCTGCGCCTGCACATCCGGTGAAATCAGGCGGTACGTACGGAAGATTTCCGGTCCTCTTTTGGATCGTATCGATCTTCATATTACCGTAGAGCGCCCGAAATATGAAGAACTCACGTCAGCCGTTAAACAGGAAAGTTCCGCCGTTATACGGGAACGTGTCCTGTCGGCCTGCAAACGGCAGGAAAAGCGTCTGGAACCTTACCGTATCTATAGAAACGGTAATATGGGTCATCAAGAGATCCGCGAAACCTGCCGCATTACGCCGGACGGCAAACGGCTTTTAGAAGAAGTGTTCAGGAAATTAAAATTGAGCCCCCGCGGGTATGATCGTCTTATTAAGGTAGCCAGGACGGTTGCCGATTTGGACGGCGCCGAAGATATAGGAGAGCGCCATATTGCTGAAACCGTCAGTTATCGTAATACTTTACAAAGGATGTGAGAGCGTGGGCACGGATGATGCCGGCAAAAAGTATACACAGGAACAGCTCTGTTTTATTGCCTTGGCCGCTCTGCCTAAGGTCGGCCCGGCCATGTTGCGTAAGCTTATCAAACGGTTCGGCTCGGCGACGGATATTTGGACCGGTGATATCGGTCATTCCGATTTGAAGAAAAGTGCTGTCGACTTACTTCTGCACTGGCGGAAACACTTTGATTTTGATGAACTCCTGGCCAAATTGAGCCGTTTTCACGCGGTGGCCGTAACATGGCATGATCCCGATTATCCGATCCTGCTGAAAGAAATAAAAAATCCGCCGCCCGTACTTTACTGCTGCGGCAGACTGCCGTCAACGGCGCGTTCTGTCGCTATTGTGGGCGCACGCAAGGGCAGTGTTTACGGCCGCAATGCGGCGCGTCTCCTCGCCCGGGATACGGTGCGGTTCGGTGCCGCCGTCGTCAGCGGCGGCGCTCGCGGCATAGATACGCAAGCTCATTTAGGAGCTCTTGAGGGCAAAGGGAAAACAATTGTCGTTACCGGTTCGGGACTGGATATATCCTATCCGCCTGAAAACGAAACTCTCTTTGCTGAAATTGCGGCTCAAGGCGGCGCCGTATGCAGTGAATTTCCCTTTGGAACGGCACCCTTGCCGGGAAATTTTCCCGCGCGTAATCGTATTATTGCCGGCATGGCTCTATGCACTGCCGTTGTTGAAGCGGATGTGCGCAGCGGTTCTCTCATTACGGCGGATCTTGCCCTTGACGAGGGACGGGATGTCTTTGCCGTACCCGGGACCATATTTTCCAACCTCTCCAAAGGAACGAATAACCTTCTTCGTAACGGTGCGTTGCCGCTCTTGTCGGCGGAAGATATAGCCCGTGAATACGGCTGGCTTAATGAAGAAGCCTGTACGGTGCCGGAGGAGATACAATTACAGCTGTCGGCAGAAGAGCGGCTTCTGTGGGAACTGCTCAAAGACGATGAGATGTTGTCGGCAGAAGAATTAACAGGTGTGTCGGGACTTAGCGCGGACCGGTTGTCAACCGTTCTTGCCGTACTTGAACTGAAAGGACTTTTATATGCCCGCGGGGGAATGTACTCACGTCTTGCAAGGTCTTATATGAATAAATCATAGAAACGATATAGTTTATCGTTTAATCTAAGGAGAAATTAAAAAAATAAGAAAAACGCATTGACAAGACCGTCGGATTTTCGGATAATAAGTTCAATCTTTCCTGAAAAAGATAAACCGCAAAGTGAAATGCGTTTTAAATATAGGTGCTGCCGGCAACAGTTACGGCGGCCCTATATTTTTATCTCTCTTTTTCAGAAAGAAATTTATACATATAAGGTGATTCAGTATGGAAAATGTAGACGGTCAAGCACGTACCGCGCAAAAGATGACTCAGTTCAGATGGAAAGTAGCGCTCTTTATTTTTCTCCTTAGTTTTATAGCATATATGGATCGTGTCAATCTGTCCGTCGCAACACCTGTCATTATGCAGGAATTCGGCTTTAATAAAGTTGATATGGGTTTTATTCAGACCTGTTTTTTTGCGGGTTATGCGCTGATGCAGGTACCCGGCGGCATTATTGCCGAAAAATTCGGCCTTCGGAAGACCGGTACGGTTGCCATGTTCTGGTGGTCTTTCTTCACGGCCCTGACCGCGACGGCAACGACAAAACTCGACTTTGCGGCCGTCCGCTTCGCTTTCGGGATCGGTGAAGGGCCCGTATTTCCCGCATTGGGGCAGACCGCGTTTAAATGGTTCAACAGTAACGAAAAAGGGAAGGCCAGTTCGGCCATCCTTGCAGGCGTATTCTTCGGCCCCGTTGTCGGTCCCGCCGTAACCGTAGGTTTGATCACGGTTTTCGGTTGGCATGAAGTATTTCTTATTTTCGGCGGTGCGGGAATTCTTTTATCCTTTATCTGGCATCGCTGCCTGACGGATGATCCGGCGGACAACAAGCACGTCAATGCCGCTGAAACGGCCTATATCAATTTGGGACGCAACGAAGCGTCATACGAAAAGAAAGTCGCTCCCTGGCACCGGTTAATATGTAATCCCCGTTTCTGGGCAGTCGGCATCCAGTTTATGGTCGTCGACTATATTATGTATGTATTTCTCGCCTGGTTGCCTCTCTATTTGACGGAAGCGCACGGGCTTTCTTTAAAATCAATGGGATTCTGGGCATCCCTGCCGTGGCTTGCGCTGACCGCAACGGTTCTCTTGGCGGGCTGGTTCTCCGATAAACTTGCCATGGGTGTCAATAAACAAAGACAGTATACCATGCGTACTGTATCGGCCGTTATCGGTATCGTCGTGACGTCTGTCGGCCTCATTATGGCGGCGAATACATCATCTGTGGGCATGAACATTTTCTGGATGACCGTTTCTCTCGGGTTCCTCGGCTTCTGCATGAGCGCCAGCTGGTCTTCCGTTATTTCTCTCGGCGGCAGGTACACGGGATCCGTTTCCGGGTGGATCAATCTCTGGGGGAATATAGGCGGCATTTTGGCGCCGATCGGGACGGCTTTTCTTGTAGAAGCGTACGGCTGGGACAGCGCTTTCATAACTACCGCGCTTTTCGGTATCGTCGTAATCGTTTGCTGGCTTTTCGTCAAACCCGGTAAAGCCCTTATCGAGGAAGAGGCTATTCGGGAATAGCCTTTCACGATGAGTTGGACGAAGTATCTTTTACCCGTTTTGACACTGTTTATGAAAATAGTATAAAATAGCGATAGAAAATACTGAAAAGAAGGTACACTTATGAAATCAAAATGGATTGCCTGCCTTATGGCGGCTATGTTGATTGTAACGGCTCCGGCAGCGGCTAAAAATAAAGGCACACAAACGATCCTCGATAATTGGGGCAGTGTGACGGTGCCGCAGAATATTTATATGGAAGCGGGAACGCAACCGACGCTTGCCGCTCAGGAAGCGGATAACGATATGGCGGCGTATATTGCCGAAGTGTTGCCGGCCAATACACCGCGAACCTACCAAATCGTCAAGATGGATCAAGGTGTGTTTCAGTATGCTTATATGCTGCATTATACGCTGTCGGCGGCAGACGTACGGAGCCTTGTCGGTACAGACGGTATGTCCGTAACCGCTGCCAATGACGCATTGCGGCAGCGGTTGCCCCGCGGCTTTTATTTGGTTGATGCTCTTACGGAACATAAGAGCAACGGAACGGTCTTTTATACGGGCGCAGTGGAGCGTAATCTCTTTATCAACGGGAACGGGTTTATCGAACGGATGTATATTCTTGCCTGGCAGCACGGTACGTACACGGAAGCGGCGCTCATTATAGGCCGCAATGAAGGCAGTGACGATCTTTTACCGGACGTGTTGAACATGCTGATGCAGGCAAAAGTGTCGAAACGATAGAGCTTTCCCGGCACCCACATATGTCAGGAGGAAATGCGAATGATTCGATTTGAATGTGATTACTTGGAAGGCGCGGCGCCGCAGATCCTGGAGGCCATCGCGCAGGCAAATTATGAGCAAAATCCCGGTTACGGCTGTGATCCTCATACCGAGCGGGCATGTGAACTGATCCGGGAGGCTTGCAAAACGAAGGATATTGCCGTCTGTTTTGTTGTCGGCGGCACGCAGGCCAATCTCACCGTTATCGGGGCGGCCCTGAAAAATTATCAGGGTGTCATTGCGCCTGTTACGTCTCATATTAATACTCATGAAGCAGGCGCTATTGAATTGACGGGACACAAGGTTATTTCCGTGTCTTCTCCCGACGGCAAAATCAGACCGGAGCAGGTTGAGAAACGATGCAAGGCCTATACGGCCGATGCGCACCGGACCCATTTGGTACAGCCCGGTATGGTTTATATTTCTCAAACGACGGAAGTAGGGACCCTCTATACGAAGGCGGAAGTAAAAGCACTTCACGACGTATGTAAGAAATACGGCCTTCTTCTTTTCCTTGACGGCGCTCGTCTCGGATATGCCGTGGAATCACCAGGCAACGATTTAAAACTGGAAGACTTGCCGCACCTTTGCGATGTCTTTACTATCGGCGGAACAAAGCAGGGCGCCCTGTTCGGGGAAGCTGCGGTCATTGTCGATGAAGAACTGAAACGCGAGTTTCCGTACCATATTAAACAACGCGGCGCCCTGCTTGCCAAGGGATGGCTTTTGGGAATTCAATATGAGACGCTCTTTACGGACAATCTGTATTTCCGTTTGGCCAGACATGCGGCCGATTTAGCCGTAAAAATGCACAAGGGATTTAAAGAGGCGGGCTTTGATTTTCTTCATAACCACGAGACGAATCAGCAACTGCCTATTTTCACGCAGACACAGTTTGACAGACTGAAGGAAAAGGGTTTTTATTTTGACCATTTTGCAGATATGAAAGACGGCCGCATTGTAACGCGTTTTTGTACGTCATGGGCTACCGATCCCGCCAATGTAGATAAACTTTTAGAAGCGATAAAAGATTTATAGGCTGTAAGCAAGAAGCACTCTCTTTGGGATCACCTTAGAGAGTGCTTTTTAATTTTTCTTTTAACAATTCAGTTCAGCATCGAACATAAAGAGATACAGTATTAATAATCGAGTCGTCGTGAAATTCGGATGTAATATATATCCGCCTGTTCACTGCCGGGAGAGAATACTTTGAAGAAATTGCAGTGTCATAAAAAATTATCATACATGAAACGGAACTATATCAGTATGGCAGCTCCTTCATTTTTACGTAGTTAATATGTTATAATGACTATATAGACTTTATAACGTATGTGCAAGGTGGAGGTGATAGGTTATGTTGACGGAACGTATTCAAATGGCGAAAGATAATTACGTAAACAGTAAACCCCATATTTCGTATGAACGGGCGAGAATTTGGACGGAAGCGTATAAAAAGACTGAGGGAGAACCGGTGATTATACGAAGAGCCAAGGCTTTCGGCGCCGTTTGTGAACAGTTGGCGGTTACTATCTTTCCCGGAGAGTTAATTGTCGGTGCCGTCGGTGAGTTTCGCAAGTGCGGTATTCTGACACCCGAATTTTCTTGGACATGGGTAGATGCGGAAATGGACAGTTTTTCTGAACGCGTACAGGATCCTTACGAAATGACCGATGAACAGCGGCAATTTGTGCGTAATCATATATTCCCCTATTGGCGGGGAAAATCCCTTGAAGAGGCATATTTGGCGCAGCTGCCGAAAGAAATCGCAAAAGTTGCCGTTGATACGGGTATTATTGATATTGATTCAAAATGGCGGCAATCTGTCGGTGAAATTACGCCGGACTATGAAGACGGATTATTTCCTAAAGGATTACGCGGCATTATTGAAGAGTGCAGGGCGAAAAAAAGTAAGTTAAACCTTTCATATCCGGGGGATCGGGAAAAAAGAGAGTTTTATGATTCGGTTATTTTAGTAAGCAAGGGATTGATTACACTGGCCCGCCGTTATGCCGACAAAGCCGAATTGACGGCAGAAACTGAAAAGGACAAAGAGCGTAAGCGTGAGTTGATGGATATTGCTCGCATTTGCCGGCGTGTTCCCGAATTTTCTCCCGCATCATTTTTCAGGAAGCTTTACAGATGATCTGGTTCTATCAACTGGGCGGAATCTTGATGGAAAATCCCCTTTCTTTAAATCCCGGTCGGTTTGATCAGTATATGTACCCGTATTATCAATATGACGTTCGGCATAAGCTTCACAGTAATGAAGAAATTTTGGAGCTTATTGAATGTTACTGGTTGAAATTATCTGAATGGGTCTGGACTATTTCAGCTAATACAGCCGATTTTTTTGCCGGCTATAACCAGTTTCAGAATCTTACTGTCGGAGGTTGTGATCGGGACGGTAAAGATGTTACGAATGAACTCAGTTATTTAGCGTTGAGAGCAACTTCGGAGTTAAAGACACACCAGCCGGGGCTTTCTGTTCGAATATCCAGAGACAGTCCGCGTGAGTTTATCGATGCTGTTATGGAGTTGGTCGCACAGGGAACGGGATTTCCGGCTATTCACAGTGATAGAACCGGATATCGCATGTTGAAAAATTTAGGATATGAAACGGAAGATGCGCGCGATTGGAATAATTGCGGTTGTGTTGTGCCGCACTTCCGTAAGACTTTTGAATGGACCAGTACCGTTAACGTCAACTTCAGCGGTGCTCTGGAATATGCTACCAACGGTGGAAAAAGCCGCCTTACGGGCAAACAGATGGGCCTTGCTTTAAACAGATCCCGTAAGTTTAAGACATATGAAGAACTGGAAGCCGCGTTTTTCAAACAGTTTGATAATTTAATTGAAATTTCCGTTGCAGGCACGCTCGTTGCTCAGAAATTACAGAAGGAAATGATTCCGCGCCCCCTGTTTTCCGCTTTGTTCGGGGAATGCCTTGAGTCGGGACGGGATCTGGTGGAGGGCGGGGCCAAATATAATATTGGGCCGGTGCTTACGGGTATCGGACTGGCGGAAACGGCGAACAGCCTTGCTGCAATTAAACAACTCGTTTACGTTGATAAAGTTTGCACTGTAGATGAATTGTTAACGGCTCTTGATCATAACTGGGAAGGATATGAAAAGCTGCGGGTCTTGGCTGTCGGAGCGCCTAAGTACGGCAATGATAATGATTTCGTAGATGATATTGCCCGTAAGATAGCTAATCATTTCAACGAAAAGGCAAGTACGTATACTGATATTTACGGGAGCCGATTTGTCAGCGCTTTTATGGGTATTTCCAACTTTATCCCGACCGGTCGTGTCATTGGAGCCACCGCCAGCGGCAGAAAAGCGGGAACTCCAATTTCGGAGGGGGTTTCACCGGTCGCGGGAACGGATATATCTACGCCGTTGGCAGTTATGAAATCGGCGGCAAAAATGAATCAGGATATTCATTCCGGCGGTACGTTGCTGAATATCAGACTGGGGCATGAGCTTGTTAATACGAAACGAGGACGCAGCAGCCTTGCTGCCGCCGTCCTGGCGTTTTTTGATCTGGGCGCCTTCCATGTCCAATTCAATACGCTGTCTACGGAAACATTGCTTGATGCGCAGGCCCATCCGGAAAATTACAAAGATTTACTGGTCCGTGTCGCCGGCTACAGCACTCAGTTCGTACACTTGTCGAAAACACTGCAGGACTCGATTATACGCAGGAGCGTACATAATGCCTTCTAAAGGGAAGGTGCTTCAGTTACAGCATTATTCGCTTAATGACGGGAGCGGCATCCGGACGATCATTTTTTTCGCAGGCTGTCCTTTGCGCTGCAAGTGGTGTGCGGAATCCGGAAGGATTCAGTACGAAAAATCATATTATGTACGATTCGACCCGCTGTACCGCTTGCGATGAATGCCGCGCCGCCTGTCCGATAGGTCTGGCACCGGACCTGAATGATGAAAAAGTAAGACGGAATTGTACCGGATGCGGTGCTTGCGTGACCGTATGTCTTACAGGGGCGCGGAGGAACAGTCTTTATGAAATAACCGTCGAGGAGGCAGTATCCGCATTGGAGCCGCAGCGTATATTTTTTGAACAGTCAGGTGGCGGAGTGACTTATTCCGGCGGTGAGTGTACACAGCAGGCAAAATTCCTGTGCGATTTATCACAGACAATGTATGATCTGGGGATCAGTCAGACGATGGAGACAAGCGGTTATTTTGAATTGGACAGGATTCGGCCTGTTTTGGAACGAGTGGATTTACTGTTCATTGATATTAAGATGATGGATAGAGAGCGGCATAAATACTATACCGGTGTAGATAACACGCTTATTTTGAAAAATATACGCACGCTCGGAGCGGAGGAAAAACAAATTGTTATCCGTATTCCGTTAATCATGGGGGTAAACGGGGATGATGAAAATGTGAAAAACACGGCGGCTTTTGTCAAACGATACCTTCCGTATCCTAAAATAGAACTGTTGCCGTATCATGAGTATGGCAAAGATAAGTACCGACAATTGGGATTGGTATATGAAAATACCGGATTCCGCACTCCTTCGGCAGAAGAATTGGAGAAATGTGAAAATATCATACGTTCACAAGGAGTGGAAATGATTTCCTATAAGTAGTAAAAACGAGTCACTGCAGAAGGTGCCGGTTCTGCTTTGAAAAGATAACACCGTACCATACGTAATTGATGTGTACCCGGAATTTCGGATGCATTAATCATTAAGTAAACACATGTATGGTACGGTGTTATTTTCGTGCGTTCAATATTTCATCAGATTTTGAAATATGACATCTTCCTTCGTTTCGTTGGCATAGGTATGGTGGATATTACAGGGGAAATTAATTTTTGCGGGGGCCTCGAGATGAAAGGTTTTATCTTCCAATAGTAATGTAAGCGTGCCCTTCGTCACGACTATATATTCTTCCACCATCTCCCTGTGGGGTTCTGAACGATGTATTGTATCGGGCTTGAGGATAATATAAAAATACTCGAAACCGCGGATCGGTGAAAACGGAAAGGTATTATAGAGAATCATGGAGCGGTTTTCATTGTAAATCGGCGGTATCTCCGTAGTAATATGTACCGGTTTATAATTTTGTTCCGGTTCATTAAGCAAGGTGGAAAGAGAGACTTGTAAACCCTTGGCAATTTTCCACAGGACGGAGATCGTCGGGACGGAGACGCCGCGTTCGATCTGTCCCAGCATTGTCTTGCTTACGCCGGTAATTTCGGCTGCATTATCTAAGGTTAAAGATCGTTCTTGTCTGATTTTTTTTAATACACGCCCTATTTCGTTAACAGGATCATAGGCATCGCCGGTATTGATCATTGCGTTATTCTCCTTGTTTTTGCAGATGTATATTTTCTCTATACGCTGTCTCAGCCTGACTGCGCGTGATCATATCCTGGCTTACCATTTGCTCAAGCACTGTTTTCTGACGAGCTTTGGCGCCGCTGTAGTTTTCAAAAGGATTGTAGTAGGTAGGCGCTTGGACGAGACCGGCGAGCATGGCCGACTGAGCCAGTGTCAAACTTTCCGTGTCAATACCGAAGTAGATGCGGCTGGCCTGATTAATCCCGGTCGCGTTAGCGCCGAAATAGGCCGTATTCAGGTAGATGGCCAGGATTTCATCTTTTGTATAATTCCGCTCCAGCAAAATGGCCAGGAAAAGTTCGCGTCCTTTACGTGATAACGTCTGCTCTTGCGAAAGAAAGGAATTTTTAATGACCTGCTGACTCAGTGTACTGCCCCCTTCAACGGTTTCTCCGGAATAGACATTTACTGCCGCTGCGCGGATAATGCCGAAGGGATCGACGGCACCGTGTTCATAAAAGCGTTTATCTTCAACCGCGACGATTGCCTGTTTTAAAGATTTCGGAATTCGGTCGGGGTGTACGTACCCGTGTATTGAGTTGATTTTTCTCTGCATTGATTCACGAAAATGAATATATGGCGATACAGAGTGGCCGTCTTCCGTTTCATTTGCCGCGGCGGCTGTCGGTTTATAGGTTCTGTCCGTTATATGGTTCCAGGCCATAGTCGCGGTGAATGCAACGATGAAGAAGAGAATATATTTTTTCTTCATAAGCCCTCCTATATGGACGAATTATATCATATTGTAGTATAAACCGCAAAAATAAGCGATTTTTGTTTTCCATGAGAAAATGATCGGAATTTTTTGGATAAAATAATATACAAAATACTTGAATAAAATATCATAAAGGTGTATACTTTTACTCATCATAGCGGCCGATATTGTTTCGACCCAAGCCGAGATAATGAAAGGAGTATGGAAAATGAATGAGATTAAAAAGATTGTCTTAGCGTATTCCGGAGGGTTGGATACGTCCGTGATTATACCGTGGTTGAAAGAAAACTACAAAGGCGCCGAAGTCATCGCGGCCTGTGCCGATGTGGGCCAGCCTGACGATTTTCCGGCCATTGAAAAAAAGGCTTATGCGTCCGGTGCGTCTAAGGTCTATATCATGGATATAAAAAAAGAATTTTTGGAAGAGTATGTTTGGCCCGTCGTTAAAGCGGGTTGCGTCTATGAAGGTAAATATCTTCTCGGCACATCCTTTGCGCGGCCGCTTATCTCCAAAAAACTTGTTGAAGTTGCCAGAAAGGAAGGAGCCGATGCCATTGCCCACGGCGCGACCGGTAAGGGAAATGACCAGGTCCGGTTTGAGCTTACGGTCAAAGCGCTGGCGCCGGACATCAAGCTGATTGCACCTTGGAGAATGTGGCATATTAAATCAAGAGAAGATGCCCTTGCATATGCGGCTGCACATAATGTTCCCATTGCCCATCAAACGGAAGGAGAACCGTAACCGTACAGTATGGACTGGAATATCTGGCATCTCAGCCATGAAGGAGCGGATTTGGAAAACCCGGCGAATGCGCCGAAAGATATGGTTTATATGGTAACGACACCTCCCGAAAAAGCTCCGGATATGCCGGAATACGTGGAAATAGGCTTTGAAAAAGGCATTCCCGTTTCCGTTAACGGAGAGAAAATGGGTGCCGTTGAGCTTTTGACGAAACTCAATGCCGTCGGAGCGAAAAACGGTATAGGCATTGTCGATATTGTCGAAAACAGACTCGTCGGCATGAAGAGCCGGGGCATTTATGAAAACCCCGGCGGTGCCATCATCATGTATGCGCACAAAGAGCTGGAATACCTTTGTCTTGATCGGGCGACGATGCACTGCAAAGAACAGCTTGCCGGCAAATATGCGGATCTCGTTTATGACGGTATGTGGTTCTCCACCTTACGGGACGCTTTGGCGGCCTTCGTCGACGTGACGCAGGAAACGGTTACGGGCACTGTCCGGTTGAAACTGTATAAGGGCAATATTATCAGTGCCGGATCGACGTCGCCGTATTCCTTATATAGCGAAGAATTTGTCACGTTCGGTGAAGACGAAGTGTACAACCAAAAAGATGCGGAAGGTTTCATCAACCTCTTCGGCTTACCCCTCAAAATGAAAGCCATGATGATGCGGAAAACGGAGAAAAAGTAGGGGAACGGTACCGGTTGAGAATATCGGCCGGAGGCTGCAATCAGCCTCCGGCCCCGTTGTGAGAGGAGTTTTTCTATGAAATTGTGGGGCGGTCGATTTACAAAGGCGACGGATAAAGCGGTAGAAGAATTTAACGCTTCCGTTCAATACGACTGCAGAATGTATGCCGAAGATATTTGCGGCAGCATCGTCCATGCGACGATGCTTGCCAGAGAAGGTATTATTTCCGCGGACGACAAGAATGCCATTGTGCACGGACTGAAAGAGATTTACAGGCAGATTGAAGCCGGTGATTTTGAATTTTCCGCGGCGCTGGAGGATATTCATATGAATGTTGAACAGCGCCTTACCGAAGCCGTCGGTGAAGCCGGCAAGCGTCTTCACACGGGACGTTCCCGGAATGACCAGGTCGCCTTGGATACACATTTATACGTCCGTAAGGAAATTACCGGACTTGCTGAACTTCTCGTCCGTTTTCAAAAGTCTCTCTTGGCGGCGGCGAAAAAGAACAGCGATGTTATCATGCCCGGATATACTCATTTGCAGCGGGCCCAGCCCATTCTCTTCAGCCATCATATGATGGCCTACTTTTCCATGGTTTCACGGGATTTCAAGCATTTGCGGTTTGCCTGGCACATGGCCGATATGATGCCGCTCGGAGCGGGGGCGCTTGCCGGCACTACCTATCCGCTGGATCAGACTTATGTGGCTGAGCGGCTCGGCTTCGCGTCAATTTATGAAAACAGTCTTGATGCGGTCAGCGACAGAGATTATATTATTGCTTTTCTCGAATTTGCTGCCGGCACGATGCTGCATTTGAGCAGACTTTCTGAAGAGCTTATTCTCTGGTCGACAGCGGAATTCGGTTTTATTGAGCTGGATGATGCTCATTGCACGGGATCATCGATTATGCCTCAGAAGAAGAATCCCGATATCTGTGAGCTCGTGCGCGGTAAAACCGGCCGCTTCTACGGACATCTCATGGGTGTTCTGACGATGATGAAAGGCATTCCGCTTGCCTATGACAAAGACATGCAGGAAGATAAGGAAGGCCTTTTTGATGCCGTTGATAATCTTAAATTTGCGCTTACCGTTTATGCGGATATGATTGACGGCATGATCGTCAACGGTAAACGGACGCGTCAGGTGTTGGAAGAAGATTTCTCCAACGCCACGGATATGGCCGATTATCTTGTAAAAAAGGGGCTGCCTTTCAGAGAGGCTCACGCGGTTGTCGGCAGAGCCGTTCGTAAATGTATCGAAAGAGGGATCGTTTTACAGGATCTCAGTTTGGATGAATTACAAGCTATGAATCCCCTATTCGGTGCAGATATCCATCATTATCTTTGTATAGAGACGTGCGTCAGGCAACGGAAAACTTATAACGGCACAGCTCCCGAATCAATAGCGCGGCAGTGTGCGGCAGCTGAAACGGTCCTTGAGGAAGAGTGCCGGCAGATAGATATATGGACGGCTGTCACAAATCGTGTGTATGCCGTTTTACAATAAACGTATTATTTTTTCCTACTATTCTCCTGATTCTTGTTGCAAGAACAAAGAATATATGATATTATACAGACAGATAGTTAATTAATAATAATAATTAGTTGATAAAATCAGGAGGAATTAAGAATGGATAAATACGAATGCACAGTATGCGGTTACATTTATGATGAAGCTGAAGGCGATCCCGATAACGGTGTAGCCGCAGGTACCAAGTGGGCCGACTTGCCGGAAGATTGGGTATGTCCCGTATGCGGCGTAGATAAGGATTCTTTCAATAAATTGTAATAATAAAGCACTTCCTCTTACTGAAAAAGTGAGATGACCTCAAAAAAGTCCGACTCTTTGGGGTCACCTCAAAGGGGAGTGTTTTTTGTATTTGACGGCCCGGTTTAACGTGGTATGATTAATTTGGTCGTTTTATTATCGGTTCTTTGTATTTTTAGGAGGTAAGTAAAAATGGAAAAGTATGAATGCACAGTATGCGGTTACATTTACGATGAAGCTGAAGGCGATCCCGATAACGGTGTAGCTGCAGGTACTAAGTGGGCCGATTTGCCGGAAAGTTGGGTGTGTCCCGTATGCGGCGCGGATAAAGACGCGTTCGTGAAACTCTGAGGCAAGATTAGACGCACTGCGGAAAAACTGCTATCATATTTTTATGATAGCAGTTTTTTCTATGACAGGAGATGATGGAATGGATTATGCGGAAATACGGCGGGAGGCAAAAAGAAAAATGAAAGGGTGCCGGGTCTGCCGTGAATGCAACGGCCTCGGCTGCATCGGCGAAATACCCGGCTTTGGCGGGCTGAGGACGGCACGGTCCTTTATTCGTAATATTGAAGCTCTCCGTGGATACGGACTGATTATGAACAGTCTTTCCCATATAGAAGAGCCGGACACGGCGATGCCTCTTTTCGGCAGGACCCTTTCCATGCCTGTTATGGTGGCACCTGTCGGAGCGGTTACGCTCAATTGCAAGATAAACGGGGATGCGGCTGAAGAAGAATTGAGGTATGATCTGGCTGTCGCCAAAGGGGCGACGACGGCGGGTACGCTTGCTTTTTGCGGTGACGGCGGGGCTCCCTATATGTATGAAGGTACCCTGGCGGCTTGTAAGGCCTGTCCCGGCATGGTCGTGCCGACGATCAAGCCGCGTGAAGACGCCCGGATAATAGAGAAAGCAAAGCTGGCCGAGGCTGTCGGAGCTCCTGCGGTGGCGGCAGATATTGATGCGGCTACACTTATTAATATGCGCCTTCTCGGACAGCCTGTCGGCCCGAAAAGCCCTGAAAGTATCCGTAAAGTTGCGGAAAGCGTGAATATACCGTTTATTGTTAAAGGAATTATGTCTGCCGATGAAGCTCTGCAATGCGCGGCTGCCGGTGCCAAAGCCGTTGTCGTCAGCAACCACGGCGGCCGTGTCCTCGACGGTATGGCGGGAACGGCCGATGTCCTACCGGCAATTGCGGCGGCCGTCAAAGGGAAGATTACCGTGCTTGTGGACGGCGGTATCCGTTCCGGTGAAGATGTGCTCAAAATGCTCGCCTTAGGTGCCGATGCAGTCCTTATCGGCCGCCCTGTTGCCGTGGCGGCAGTAGGCGGCGGGGCCGCGGGCGTCGCTCTCTACTTGGAGAAAATTAGACGGGAACTGTCCGACGCCATGATGATCACAGGTGTTGCCGATGTACGGCACGTGTCGGCGGACATCTTGATGAAATTAAAATGACAGGTTTTTATTCTGAGAAAACGCCGCGCGTAAAAGCAGTTTTATATGTACCGGCCCGTATATAGGACATACAAAAGGAACGCCCCGGTTGAGGCGTTCCTTTTGTACGTTACTCTTCTATATATTCCGCCCTCGTCAGATTTACATCTTTTAAAGGGATGAGACGAGTTTTGTGTTTTGCCTTATGATAGAGGAAAACGGCCAAAAATACGGGGATGCCGATGTAGGCGACGCTGGCTCCGTACCAGTCGATTTCCGGACCCGTAAAGGCCGAATAGTTTTGGCCCGCCGTTACGATAATGCAGAGGATAAGGGCCAGAATCGGGCCGAACGGGAAGAGAGACGCCTTGTAAGGCAGTGCTGAAAGATCTTTGTTTTGCGCTTTGAATGCCCGGCGGAAACGATAGTGACAGACAGCAATACCGATCCATGTGATGAAACCTGCCATGCCGCTGATGTTGACGAGCCAGTCATATGCTTTGCCTTCACCGATAAGGGAGGTAAGGAAAGCGGCCAGGCCGAATACGGCCGTGGCGAAGAGGGCGTAAGACGGCACGCCGCGCTTATTGAGTTTGAGAAAGAGTTTCGGCGCCTGACCTGTTTTTGCCATGGCATAGAGCATGCGTGTCGAAACATAGAGGCCTGAATTACCGGCCGAAAGGACGGCCGTCAGGATAACGGCGTTCATAACGGAAGCCGCGGCAACGAGACCGAATCGTTCAAAGACAAGGGTGAACGGGCTGATGGAAATGTTCTCAACGTCCGTATTCAGGAGGTTCGGATCCGTATAAGGAATGAGGAATCCGATGACGATGAAAGCGCCCAAGTAGAAGAGAAGAATCCGCCAGAAAATGGAATGCACCGCTTTCGGGATGTTCTTTTCCGGGTCTTCACTTTCACCGGCCGCGATCCCGATCATTTCCGTACCTTGGAAGGAAAAGCCCGCCACCATGAAGATGCCGAGGATGGCGGTACCGCCGCCGACGAACGGTGCGTCTCCGATCGTCCAGTTGACAAAGCCGGGCGATTCCCCGCCTACTCCGAGGATAAGAAGCGTACCGACGATGAGAAAGGTAATAACCGTAATAACCTTGATGCTTGCAAAAAGAAACTCGCTTTCGCCGTATGAACGGGTAGAAAGATAATTCAATGAGAACAGGATAACCAGAAAAATTCCGCTCCAAACGGAAGCGGGGATGTCCGGGAACCAGTACTTCATGATAAGGGCGCCCGCAACGAGTTCCGCCGCCAGGGTGATGGCCCAGTTGAACCAGTAGTTCCAACCGAGAGCAAAGCCGAGAGACTTATCCACATATCGGTTTGCGTAGGTTTCAAAGGAACCGCTGACAGGCAGGTACGCCGCCATTTCACCAAGGCTGGTCATGAGGAAATAAACCATAACGCCGATAAATGAATAGGCCACGAGAGCACCGCCCGGGCCTGCCGAACTGACCGTCTCGCCGCCTGCCACAAAAAGGCCCGTGCCGATGGCGCCGCCGATGGCGATCATGTTCATGTGACGCGCTTTCAGACTGCGCCGCAATTCTTGTCTTTCTTCTGCCATGAAAAAACCACTACTTTCTTTAAATATTATTTTACTTTACTAAAATTCGGATACATATCATTATAGCGAATGACCGTATGTAATACAATTGTTGCGGCTATATTAATTATGTAGTATGACAATATGATATATGTGCGTAAGCGGCTATTCGAATAGTTTTTGCAGGAAAACTACGGTATAATTAATAAAATAAGTGTATTTTTTCTGCGAAGGAATGAGCTACGATGAATCTGGACGCTTGTCGTAATGAAATTGACAGGATTGACAAAGAGATGACATCACTTTTGGAAGAACGAATGAAAACGGTCGCCGCTGTAGCCGCTTATAAAGAAGCGCACCGTATGGCTGTTTTCGACGGTGAACGGGAAGCGGCCGTCTTGTCTAAAATCGCCGGTCTTACGGCAGATAAAGAATTGGTGCCGTATTTAAAGCGGATTTATCAGAAGATCATGGACGAAAGTAAAGCGTACGAACGGGCAAAGATACAGAGGGATTGAGATGGAAGAGACGGAAAAAATTACAGGCACGGTTGAACGTATCCTCTTCCGATCGCCTGATTCGGACTATGTTGTTTTTCGCGTCAGGCGGGAAGATGATAAAGCTTTCATGACCGTTACGGGAAACGGTGATATACCCTTTATAGGTGATCGTTTAGCCGTATCGGGCAGCAGTGTTGTCCACAAAAAGTACGGCCGTCAGTTTGCCGCCTCATCATGGCAACGGATACTGCCCGATACGAAAGAAGGGATTGAACATTTCCTCGGCTCCGGTGCGGTGGAAGGCGTGGGTCCCGCGCTTGCCGGCCGTATTGTCCGTGCTTTCGGCAGCGAGACAATGCGTATTATGACGGAAGAACCGGAGCGTCTTCTGGACATACAGGGGATCGGAAAAAAGAAACTTGCCGTCATTTCGGAATCATTGCAGGAAGAGCGGGAAATCAATGAGCTGGCAGTGCTTTTAGAAACACATCGCGTGTCCGGGCGGTATGCAAAACGGCTTCTCTCACAGTACGGTGCCGATGCGGCTTATGTGCTTGAACACGAACCGTATCGCATGATCATGGAAATAGACGGTATCGGTTTTAAAACGGCTGACCAGATCGCCCTTGCCTTCGGTACGGATCCGCTGTCATCGGAACGTCTTTCGGCAGGATTGCAGTTTATCCTTCGCGATATGATGACAAACGGCCACGTTTGTATCCCGCGTGATGAACTAATTGCCGGTGCCGCGAATATCCTCGGGGCCGAACCGTTGCAGCTGAGTGAAGTCCTGGATGAAGCGATTCTTTCCGGCTTTCTCGTCGCGGAGGATTACGGCGGTGAAACCTATGTCTATACGGCGGAAGCGTACGAAGCGGAGCTGCGTGTCGCTGCGCGTATACGTGAGATGGCCGCCATGAACCCGCCGCAAATGCATACGCATATACAGTTGTTTTTGGACAGGCGGGAAGAAACCGCCCGCTTTCATCTGGCAGATAAGCAGCGGGAAGCGGTGGAGCAGTCATTACAGTCGGGCTTTTCCGTTATTACCGGCGGTCCCGGTACGGGGAAAACGACTGTTGTCCGTACCATCATTGCCCTGGCCGAACAGGAAGGTCTTGCCATTCTTCTTTGCGCACCTACGGGACGCGCGGCCAAACGTCTTGCCGAGACGACGGCACGGAAAGCCAAAACCATTCACCGGCTCCTTGCCCCGGTCGGTTATGTCGGTGACAAGCAGGTCTTTGAATATAATTCAGAAAAGCCTTTAAAAGCGGATCTCCTCATTGTAGATGAAGTATCTATGCTTGACTTGGAGCTGACAGATAATCTCCTGCAGGCTTTAGAGGCGCATTGCCGCTGTGTTTTCGTCGGTGATGCGGACCAATTGGCGTCCGTCGGCGCCGGTGCCGTCCTGCATGATATTATCGCTGCCGGAACGGTACCTGTCGTACGTCTCGAAACGGTTTTCCGGCAGGAAGAAGGCGGTGTCATCGTCACCAATGCCCATCGTATTAACCGCGGTGCCATGCCTGTCGTCAGTAGGGACGGGGAGTTCCGTTTTCTTGAAATAAAAGAGGAGCATTCCGGTGCCGATGCAATTGCCGAACTTTATGCGGCTGAAACGGAGAAGGCCGGCGGCGACAAATTTGCCGTTCAAGTTCTTTCCCCCATGTACAGACAGGCCTGCGGCGTTGATGCTCTTAATAAACTTATCCAGAAGCGGATGAATCCGCCCGCTCCGGATAAAGGGGAATTCAGATCGGGCGAAGCGGTTTTTCGTGTCGGCGACAAAGTCATGCAGAAGCAGAACAACTATGAGAAAGGCATATTCAACGGTGATTCGGGAGAAATTTTCGCGGCTTCCGATGATTTTGTTTATGTGCGTTATCCCGAACAAGACGTGAAGTATACCGGCGCCGAGTTGAATGAAATAACGCTGGCCTATGCCGTAACCGTCCATAAAAGCCAGGGCAGCGAGTACGAGACCGTCATTATCGTTTTGACAAACAGCCATGCCGTCATGTTGCAGCGGAACCTCTTTTACACGGCTGTGACACGTGCAAAAAAACAGGTTATCCTTGTCGGTACGAAGCCCGCACTGCGACGGGCCGTGGAAAACACACGGACGAGCCGCCGCCATACCCTGTTGGCGCAACGGCTGAAAGGTGAAGAAATATGCTGAAACAGCTGACCGAAATTTGCAAAAATATCATCTATCCGCCCCGGTGTCCCGGCTGCGGCGCGTCCGTGCCGGTACAGGGCGAGTGGTGTGATACCTGTACGGCCGGGATCTTTCACTTTCGTATGATTGACGGCAGTCGCAGGAGCCTGGGCCTTGACGGCTGTTACGCTTTGGCCGATTATACCGGTGCGGTCCGCCGCGCCTTGAGCCGTCTGAAATATAACGGTAAGGTTCACTATGGCCCGGCCTTTCACTATATGCTTGAACGGTTTCCCTGGCCGGAACGGATCGCGACATGCGATCTCGTTGTGCCGGTGCCCTTATACCCGCTGAAAGAAAAAAAACGCGGGTTCAACCAAAATGATATTATCTTCCGCCCGTGGGCCGAATCACACCGGTTGAAATGGGCCGAGGCCCTGCAACGGGTGCGTCCGACGGCATCACAGTACAGTCTGGATCGGGAAGAACGACGTGAGAATATACAGAGAGCTTTTGCGATAAAAAGTTCCTTCTGCCGTGTTCAGGGGCATATTCTTCTTGTTGACGATATTTATACGACGGTGCGACGATGCAGACGTGCGCTGCCGTTTTAAAACGCAAGGGGGCAAAGAAGGTGACCGGCCTCGCCATTGCCGGCGCGTCACGGTAATCGACGTGCCGGCAATACAATATAAAACGTCGGGATAAGAGAGTATATCTCTGTCCCGACGTTTTGTATTGTACCTATTGTCCCAGTGTATCAATGAAAGCCTTGATGATTTCCGGATCAAAAAGGAGCCCCGACGCGCTGAAGAGTTCCCGTACCGCCTGCTGTTTGGTTTTCGCCCAAAAATCGGACGACGGGTTGATGATCGTGTCGTAATAATCGGCGACGGCAATAATGCGTGCTCCGAAGGGAATATTGGCGCCGCGCAGGTGTTTCGGAAATCCGGAGCCGTCCCAGCGTTCATGGTGATGGACTATATAAGGAACGATATCCTGGCAGCAGGGAATATTTTCCAACATGTTACCGCCTGCCGCCGCATGGCGGCGATAGAGGGCCTTTTCCGTACGATTCAGGTAAGGTGCCTTTGCCAGCAACGAATTGGAAAGGCTCAGTTTACCGACGTCATGTAAGAGGGCGGCATGTTTAATCAGTTCGATTTCGCTCTTCGGCAAGCCTAACTTGGCGGCAATACTGATGCTGTAATTGGCTACTTGCAGGGAATGCCTGTATAAGCGCTGGCTTTTCAGCTGCAGGAACGAAATGAGATTGGCCGTTATTGCTTCCAATGATTCTTTTTCATCAAAGCCCATGCCGGCAGACTGTTTCAAAGATAACATGTACATGGGAAGTAAACCCTTTCTGTCACTGACGAACTGTTATTTCTCATTCGGCGGCCGTTTAGGATGCCGTAAAATATTAATCATCTTCGTACTGGTCCGTTTTAATTTGGCACCCGTATTTTTCATGCGGCGGACCGTCGTGATCTTTGATTTGCGTTTCGGCCGCATATCGCGGATCGAGCCGAAATCGCCGCGACGTACACTCGTCGCTTTAATGCGATCCGATTTCAGACCGCTCTTGAAAATGCTCATCATACGGTTTAAGTTGAAGTCCGCAGAGAAGCTGTACAAATCTACGGCCGCATAAGAAAGGACGGGATAGTAGTGGACGCAAATGTGAGTGTTACCTGCCAAAGCGACACAGGTCATTTCCTCGCTTGTCCGGAAAAAGCTTGTTATTTCCGGGGTTTCCCCGATGAATTCAAAAGCGCGCTCTATAGGGGGCTGCAATTCTTCGGGTTCGGCAATGACGAGTCGGCAGTTATAAAAATCAATAAGTAAATGCTTGCCTAACGTATTATTCATCCGGTTCACCTGTCAACATATTTGCACCTCATTATATAATTTTTTCTATCCCTTGTAAACGTAAACCGGTGTACGGTTCGCCGCCTCTAAACGAGAACGGGCGGACCGAAATGCAGTGTCCGGTAATGATGCAGGAGTGATAAATATCAGGCTCGTGACGGCAAACGGCTCTTCTCATTTTCGAGAAGAGCCGTTTGTTCTTTTTTTTATATAGATATGGAATAGGGCCGCATATCCTATGTGAAATATCTATAGATTATGCATTGACAGGAGTGAATGTGAAGTCCGTGCCGTCATAACCGATGGATACGCTCTGCCCTTCCTGCACGTCGCCGCTGATAATGCTGCGGCTGAGTGCCGTTTCCACCGTATGCGTGATAAGGCGGCGGAGCGGGCGTGCACCGAACTGCGGTTCGTACCCTTTTTCAGAGAGCGCCCGGAGGGCTTCATCTGTCCACGTCAAGGTAATATTCATTTGCTTTTGGAGACGATTGCTGAGATTCCGCAGAAGAATGCGGGCAATGTCGAGAACCTGTTCCCGTTTCAATCCTTTGAATACGACGATGTCGTCAATACGGTTGAGAAATTCCGGACGGAAATAGTTCTTTAGAATATCTTTAACCTGCTTTTCCGCATCTTCAAAATTCCCGGTTTCCAGAATTTCATGAGACCCCAGGTTACTCGTCATGATAATGACCGTGTTTTTGAAATTGACAACACGGCCCTTGCCGTCAGTCAGGCGGCCGTCATCGAGGATCTGCAGCAGGACGTTGAAAATATCGGGATGCGCTTTTTCGATTTCATCCAGCAGGATAACGCTGTACGGATGCCTGCGGACGGCTTCCGTAAGCTGACCGCCTTCGTCGTAGCCGACATACCCCGGAGGTGCCCCGATCAGCCTGGATACAGTATGTTTTTCCATGTATTCACTCATGTCGATACGAACGATATTGCGTTCGTCATCAAAAAGTGATTCGGCCAACGCTTTGGCGAGCTCTGTCTTGCCTACGCCGGTCGGGCCGAGGAAAATAAACGAACCGATAGGTCGATTCGGGTCTTTAATGCCGGCGCGGGCGCGGATAATAGCGTCGCTGACCACCTGAACGGCTTCGTCCTGCCCGACGACACGTTTATGTAGCGTATCGTCAAGATGGAGCAGCTTTTCCCGTTCACCCGTCATCATTTTCGTGACGGGAATACCCGTCCAACGGCTGACGACCTGGGCGATATCTTCTTCGCCGACCTCTTCCTTGAGAAGATGGCTGTCGCTTTCTTTGGAGAGGCTTTCTTCCTGTTCGGCCAGCTGGTGCTGTAACTCAGGTAATTTGCCGTATTTCAATTCGGACGCCTTCGTCAGATCGTATTCCCGTTCGGCCTTTTCCATTTGATGCCGTACGTCGTCCAATTCTCTCTTTAAGGCCTGCGTACGGAGAATAGCCTGTTTTTCTTTATCCCAACGAGCCTGTAATTCTTTTTCTTCAGCCTGCAATTCCTTCTTGTTGTCCACAATTTTGGCGAGGCGTTCTTTTGAAGCTTCGTCCGTTTCCTTATTAAGGGACTGTTCTTCAATTTCAAGCTGCATGATCTTATGCCGGATTTCATCAAGCGGCGCCGGCATGGATTCGATTTCCGTCCGTAATTTCGCCGCCGCTTCATCGACGAGGTCGATAGCCTTGTCGGGAAGAAAACGGTCCGAAATGTAACGATCCGAAAGAACGGCGGCGGCTACCATCGCGTTATCACGGATGCGCACGCCGTGATGGACTTCGTACCGTTCTTTCAGGCCGCGCAGGATAGTAATCGTGTCTTCCACAGACGGCTGATCGACCATGACCGGCTGGAAACGGCGTTCGAGAGCGGCATCTTTTTCAATATATTTCTGATATTCATTTAATGTCGTTGCCCCGATACAACGCAGTTCGCCGCGGGCAAGCATCGGTTTCAGGAGATTGCTCGCATCCATTGACCCTTCGGAGGCGCCGGCGCCTACGACCGTATGAATTTCATCAATGAAGAGCAGGATCCGGCCTTCCGATTTGGAAATTTCCGTTAAAACGGCTTTCAGCCGTTCTTCAAATTCACCGCGATATTTGGCGCCGGCAATGAGCGAGCCCATATCAAGAGAGTAGAGCGTCTTATTTTTTAAGGATTCCGGTACGTCGCCCGCGATGATACGGCTTGCCAATCCCTCGACGATTGCCGTTTTACCGACGCCCGGTTCACCGATAAGCACGGGGTTGTTCTTTGTGCGCCGTGAAAGGATCTCGATGGTGCGGCGGATTTCATCGTCGCGCCCGATAACCGGATCAAGTTTGCCCTTACGCGCGGCTGCCGTCAAGTCGCGGCCGTATTTTTCGAGAGCTTTATAATTGCCTTCGGGATTATCCGAACTGACGGACTGTTTCCGATTTGTTTTAATCGCGTTCAGGACCTTGTCGGCATGAAGACCGAATTGCCTGCAGACATCCTGCATCTCTCTGTCGCCGGCTTCAATGACGCCGAGCAGCAGGTGTTCCGTGCTGATATAGTCGTCATGCATGGCTTCGGCACGTTGTTGTGCTTTGCCGATGATACGAACCGCTTCCGTCGACATGGAAAGACTGCTTTGTCCTTGAACGGACGGAATTTTCTTCAGCATCTGTTCGAGTTTGGCGCGAAGCATAGGCAAATCGGTCCCGCAATCTTCAAAGATCGTTGCCAACAGGCCTTCCGGGTCTTTTGTAAGCCCCAGCATCATGTGAACGGACGTAATTTCCTGATTGTAGTGGAGTGCCGCCAGTTGCTGCGCTTCTTGGAATACTTCCATTACTTTTTGTGTGTATTTTTCATTTCCCATAGTCATGACCTCCCTTATCTGTCGGTGCAGAGGAAAGAATGTGTTCATATTTATAGTAGCTGTTTATTCTTTAACTACGTATTCTATTATACATATAAAAGTCAAAAAGTCAAATAAACAAAGAGATAAAGTGTGAAAGAATAAATATCTCCGCTGTAAACAGGATTATTACTTATAGTCAGCGCTCGGGAAAAGCTCTTCCGGATAAATCAGCGCAACGGCCAGGGACTATCTGCAAACGTATTTTTATTGAAAGTTTGACATTCTTAGTATACAATTGAATCTGAAAAGGAGGCTCCTTTTTATGACAAAAGAAGAGTATCTGAAAAAACTGATTCTAAACCGCCGGACACTGAAAGACTTCGCGGCGGAAATCAATATGCCGTACGGGACATTGTATTCTATTCTGAAAAATGTGGACGGCGCTTCCATGTATAATATAATGAAAATATGCAAGGGACTGCATATTTCTGCTGACGGATTATCTCAAATTGATAAAGGACAGACAGATTGTTTTTTAGCTGAAGCTCCGAATGCTTACAGCCATGAGGAAAGACCGGATTTGAAAGAAATTTTGAGAAATTCCCCGATTCGATTTGACGGTGAGGAATACATGCTCCCGGAGGGGGAAAGGAATATATTGATCCGCATTATCGGGGCCGTGCTGGAAGGGAGGAAAGAATAATATTATTATTTGAATGATGAAAACAGGAATGAGCTCGATTTTAAATGAGCTCATTTTTTGTGTACGGCAGCCCTTTATCGGGTATTTCAGTTTTTCTGTAAATATGGTACAATAGCTGATAGCAATTATGCTGATGATGGTATTTTTTTCATGAATGTACCTTATATATAATAGTAATATATGTATTGGGAGGCACCGGAGTTGGAGAAACTGATTGTCAGCGGCGGTAAACCGCTTACCGGTACGGTTCGTGTCAGTGGAGCAAAAAATGCCGTATTACCCATTATCGTGGCATCCATGTTGGGCTCGGGAAAATCGACATTAACGGAAATCCCGAAGCTTGCTGATGTTCATACTGTTTGTGATGTTATTAATTCGTTAGGCGTTACTATAGAAAACCCCTGTAAGGGGACCCTGGTTTTTGACGGTTCTGATCTCACGTCCACTGTTGCCCCGTATGATTTGGTGCGCCGCATGCGCGCGTCTTTTCTCGTTATGGGGCCGCTTCTCGCGCGTAAGCGGCATGCGAAGATTTCCCTTCCCGGCGGCTGTTCCATCGGGGCCAGGCCCATTGATCTGCACCTTAAGGCTTTTGAGGCCATGGGTGCAAAAATTGATTTGACGAACGGCGATATTGAGGCGTTTGTGCCGAACGGGTTACAGGGGGCGCGTATTTACCTTGATTTTCCCAGTGTCGGCGCGACGGAAAATGTCCTTATGGCCGCTTCCATGGCGACAGGAAAGACGATTCTCGAAAATGCTGCCGAAGAACCGGAAATTGTCGATTTGGCAACATATCTGAATTCGATGGGGGCTAACATTAAAGGTGCCGGTACGAACACCATCCGCATTGAAGGCGTACAGGAACTTCACGGTGCGCCCCATTCCGTCATTCCCGACCGCATTGAAGCAGGTACCTTCATGGTCGGGGCTGCTATGACTCAGGGCAATGTATATGTGGAAAACGCCCTGTCTGAACACTTGAAGCCCCTTGTCGCAAAGCTTAAAGAAGTGGGTGCCGCCGTCGAAGAAGACATCGACGGTATTCGTGTTATCGGCCGTAAACCGCTGCGTGCCGTTGAAATCAAGACCCTTCCGTACCCCGGTTTCCCGACGGATATGCAGGCGCAGTTTATGGCTCTTGCGACGATTTGCGAGGGGAACAGCATTATTACGGAAACAGTGTTTGAAAATCGGTTTATGCATGTTGAAGAATTCAAGCGCATGGGTGCAAAAATCCGTATTGAAGGCCGCAGCGCTTTTGTCGAAGGAGTGCCTAAGCTTGCCGGCGGCCGCGTCAAAGCGACGGATCTGCGTGCCGGTGCCGCTCTTGTTCTGGCAGGTCTCGTAGCGGCCGGACGGACGGAAATCGGATCGTTATATCATATTGATCGGGGTTATGATGACCTCGTGGCCAAATTGCAAAGGCTGGGTGCAGACATTGTCCGAGTCCACGTTGAAGACGAACAGTAAGAAACGCGTATCCCCGTTGCGATATTTGTCACCGTCCTATTGGCTCGGTACGGATCTTGCCGTTGATTTGGGAACGTCCAATATAATTGTATATGTGAAAAATCGCGGTGTCGTCATTAACGAACCGGCTGTCATTGCCGTCGATGAAACGAATAACCGCGTGGTCGCGGTTGGCAGGGAAGCGAAGGCCATGCTCGGCCGTTCACCGCGAAATATCCGTACATACCATCCGCTGCAGTACGGTGTTATTGCCGATTATGATGCGACGGAATATATGCTGCGGCATTATATTCAAAAGGCTGTCGGCCGTTATATGCCCGGTAAACCGCGGGTTATCGTGTCCGTACCGTCCGGTGTGACGAACGTTGAACGCCGTGCCGTTATGGAAGCCATCATACAGGCGGGCGCCCGGAAGATCGTCGTCATGGAAGAACCGCTGGCGGCAGCTATCGGCGCCGGTTTGGATATTGCCGCTTCGAACGGCTCTATGGTCGTTGACTTGGGCGGGGGGACGACAAATGTGGCCATTCTCAGTTTGAGCGGTGTCGTCATCAGCGAGTCGCTGCGTGTCGGCAGCCATACCTTTGATGAAGCGATCATCCGTTATCTGGAACGAAGTAAAGCGATTACAATCGGCTGCCATACGGCTGAGGAACTGAAGATGCTTATCGGCACCGCTATTGCCGACGGCCGCAGTTTGATGGCGGATGTCCGCGGCAGAAGCACCGAAACGGGCCTTCCCGCCGAAGCGGACATAGATTCGCAGGAGATACGGCGTGCCCTCCGGGAACCGCTTGAGCATATTGTCCGCGTTGTAGTCTCCATTTTGGAAAAGACACCGCCCGAATTGGCTGCGGATATTGCCGATCACGGTATTGTGCTGACCGGCGGGGGAGCGGTTTTGGACGGCTTTGACAGACTTATTGCCAGGGCGACAGGTATGGCCGCATATTTATGTGACGACCCCGCTCTTGTCCGTGGCCAACGGGGCCGGCAAGGCCCTGTCCGAAATGGACAGGCTGAAAGACAGTTTTTATGAATCTTAAGAGGTGAACGCAATGAAAAAAATAAAAAAAGTGTTGGTTCTCATGGGCTTGGCCGGTGCCATGACACTGCCGGTAAACGCGGCCGAGATGCACTATACATCCATCCTGAGCGGTACGGTTGCAAGTGTTGCCGCAGTCGGAACGGAAGTACGCGAAGGAGACGTGCTTTTAACGGTAAATACACTGACCGGGCCTATGGCTGCAGCGCGTGCGCAAGCGGCAGGTATCGTTAAATCTGTATCCGTAAGCGTCGGTACGGCTGTCAATGCGGGCGATACGGTTCTCGTTTTAAGAAACGGAATAAAATATGAATAAAATACGGAAATTCCGTCGCTTTGCCCGCACCGTAATGGCGGCGACATTCTGCTGTCTTGCTTCTTTTTCGGCGATGGCTGAAACCTTCATGCAGATTAATGAAGTCCAACCGGGCATGACGGGGTATGCCAAGACGGTCGCTCACGGCAGAGATATAGAGACGTTCCCCGTTGAAATACTGGGGATTATGAAAAACGGCGGCCCGTCCGGCGATTTGATTCTTGCCAGATTTTCGGGGCCTCTTATTGAAGAGACGGGCGGTATTGCGCAGGGGATGTCGGGCAGCCCCGTCTATATCGACGACAAGCTTGTCGGGGCCATTGCTTACGGCTGGTCCTTCACAAAGTCGCGCATGGGCATGATCACGCCTATTGCCGATATGGTGAAACTTTGGAATAACCTGACGCGGGAAGAAATTCCCGACTTTAATGCGCGTGAGACGCAACTTATCCCTATAGCGACGCCTCTCATGGCCTCCGGCTTTGACGGGGCGTCTATGGAATGGCTGAAAGGTAAGCTTAAATCCTATAATTTTCAGCCTGTCGATACGGCCTCGGCCGGAGACGATGATACGGCCTTCCCCTTACAGGCGGGCAGTTCCGTAGCGGCGGCGTTTGTGGACGGCGATATGCGTCTCGGCGCTATCGGCACGGTTACGTACGTTGACGACAACAACATCGTTGCTTTCGGGCATCCTTTCTTAAAACGCGGCAGTATTAACTATTTTATGCACAATGCATATATTTTTACGATTGTGAATAACTTGGACAGTTCCTTTAAACTCGGTTCGATCGGTGCGGAGATCGGCAAGATCGATCAGGACCGCGGCTCCGGCATTGCCGGCGAATACGGTATGACTGCGCCGGGTATACCTGTCACCATTACCGTTACGGACAGGGATACGCAGCGGTCGCAGACGAAACGTGTAAAAATTATTGAAGATAACGAATTGACACCCGTCCTTGCGGCGACATCCGTTTATAACACCGTCAATAAGACGATTGACCGCAGAGGCGGCGGCACGGCTACTTTTACGTATAAAATCCGCTCGGCCGACGGTACGGAAAAAGATATTACGCGTCACAATATGTACTATTCGGAAGACAATATCAACGAAAAGTCGATTGATGAAATTTATAATGTTCTCGATATTTTAAAACATAATGAATTTATTAAATATCCCGTCCTGTCCGTTGATATGGAGATGTCCGTAACTCAGGCGAAACAATCGGCGCGCATTATTGACGCGACGGCCACGCCTGTCGTTGTCAGTCCCGGCGATACGATCTACTTTAAAGTAAAAATCCATCCATATCGCGGCGAAGATGAAATCCGCGATATGTCCTTTACCGTGCCGCAGGACCAGCCGTTAGGCGATATGGTTCTTGAAGTACGCGGCGGCGGCATCGTGCCGTTACCGTACCTTATTCAAAAACAGCAGTATAACCTGACCGATGAAATTCTTGAACGGCTGCGCACGTATAAGGACTTTTCCGATTTGAAGAAAAAAATTGAAGGCGAAGATTCGAACAATCAGATCGTTATTGAGATTCTTGAACAAAACGTAAGCATGGTGAATGATGAAAAAACAAAAGCGACAAAGGTAAAAATAGAAGGGAAGGAACCGGTAAAGCCGAATAAGGAACTTCTGAAACCGAAGAAACACCTTCTTAACGACGGCGACGAAGATGAAGCTGTAAAAGCGACCGTCGATACGCCGTACATTGTTAAAGGGGACGGTCAGATCACGATTAAGGTGATGACGCCGGCCAAGCGTGACGCGGAGATTGCGAAACGCAAAAAGTCACATCAGGAAGGTAAAGTCAGTCTTGCCGAATCTACGGAGGATGATGATGACGATATTTCCGTAAAATCTGAAAACAGGAGTAACGGCGATAAAAAAGACCGATCAGCCGCTGAAAAAGACAAGCGGCCTGACGGCCCGGACAAAGAGGGAACGGGCGGGCATGACGAGGCTTCCGCATAGATGAGCGCCTTTTACGACAGCGAATCAAGAGTAAGAGAGAAGAATTCCGTTCTTCTCTCTTTTTTTGAGAAAAAAGCGCCGGAAACGGCGATATATGGCGAAAAATATTTGAAAAATGCAGCTGTTCATGGTATGATTAAATCCGTGAAAACTTAAAGAGAATAGTCAGTTTTCGTATTCTTGAAAACGGTGTGTCTTCGCGGTTTTTCGGGAGACTGTATGTACGGGAGGTTACCTTGCAGCACGCGCTGGAGCGTATCGGTCGCTTTACATTGCATATTTTCGAAGAAGTAGGCGTCGTGTCCGTCCTCTTCGGGCAGACTTTAAAGCAGCTGCCGCGTATTCAACGGAAATTGACAATCCGTCAAATGGCACATCTCGGTGTCGATTCGTTGCCGATTGTCAGTTTAACGCTTCTCTTTGCCGGCATGGTTATGACGCTGCAAATCGTTGATATCCTCATGCGTTATGGCGCGCAGTCGACGTTGGGCGGTATCATGTCCGTTGCCATGGGCCGTGAGTTGGGGCCTATTCTGACGGGCGTTGTCGTTGCCGGCCGCGTCGGTGCGGCCATGACCGCCGAACTGGGGACGATGAAGGTTACGGAGCAGATTGACGCCCTGCGCTGTATGGCGACCAATCCCGTTGCATACCTTGTCGTGCCGCGATTTGTCGCCTGTGTTATTATGGTCCCGCTGCTGACTTTTTACGGCTACCTTATCGGTACGGGCGGCGGCTATGCCGTGGCTATTTACAGCGCCGGGTTAACTCATTTTACGTATATGCATTCCATCGAGTTTTTTACGGAAGTGAGCGATGTCCTTTTCGGCCTTATCAAGGCTATGGTATTCGGCGGTATTATTTCTCTTGTGGCCTGCTATGAAGGAATGCATGCCAAAAGCGGTGCCGAAGGTGTCGGGCAGGCGACGACGAAATCCGTCGTTACATCAATTATTTTTATTTTCATTACGAATTATATTTTGTCCGTTATTTTGTATTAGGAGCTGTAATGATAAAATTACAGGACATTGTCGTCGCTTATGATGACAGCAAGATTGTTTTGGACCATGTCGATTTGGATATATATGACGGCGAGACGCTGGTTATTCTCGGTGCCAGCGGTTCCGGGAAGAGTACGGCTCTGCGCCTTATTATCGGCTTGCAGAAGCCTACAAGCGGCAGGATTTTTATCGACGGCGAAGATATTACGGACTATGACGAAGAGCGGATGGACCGTGTGCGGCGATACATGGGGATGGTTTTCCAGTATTCGGCCCTCTTCGATTCCATGACGGTCGGTGAGAATGTCGCCTTCGGCTTGCGTCAGCATAGGGAGCTTTCTGAAGAAGAAATTCGGGAAATCGTTGCCGCCAAGCTGCATGATGTCGGCCTTGACGGGACTCAAGACATGATGCCCAATGAATTGTCGGGCGGCATGAAAAAACGCGTCAGCCTGGCACGGGCGATTGCGCTCGATCCGAAGATTATTCTGTACGACGAACCGACAGCGGGACTTGACCCTGTGCGCAGTACAGATATAAGCCGGCTTATTGTGGCGACACAGAAGAAACTTCATCCCATTTCAATCGTCGTTACGCATGATATGAACTCGGCCTTTGCAGTGGCTGACAGGATGACGTTTTTAGAAAACGGGAAGTTTCAAATGACAGGGACGGCGGAGGAATTCAGAACCACGGCCAATGAAAGCATACGCCGTTTTATTACCGGCGGCTGGGAAGGAGGAGATGAGGCGTGAAAACTATGACGGCGGAAGCAAAAGTCGGTTTGATGACGATTATCGGCGTTCTTTTGCTCTTTTTTGTCGTGGTAGGCTTGTCGCACGGCACTTTATTCCGCCCTTCCGGTATGACCGTGCACGTTACTTTTGCGGATGCCAACGGACTTCAGGCGGGGAATTCCGTCCGCTATGTCGGCGTTAACGTCGGTAAGGTGGAAACGGTAGCGACCGGTAAAGACGGTGTTGAAGTGACTCTTCTTTTGAAAAAAGATGCACAGATTCCCAAGGATTCGAAAGCCGTTATCACGACGGACGGCCTCTTGGGTGAAAAGCTCGTTTCCATCACTCCCGGACAGGATACGAGTCATCTGCTTGCCGACGGTGGTACGTTGACCGGCGATAAGGCCAAGTCGGTGGACGACGTTATGGATAATGCCAACAAGCTTTTGAATAATGTCAACGATATGATGAAGAATGTCAATTCCGTTATCGGCGACGAGAAAACGCAAGACGCTATGCGCGGCTCCATTCAAAATATTGAAGGTATTACGGGCAATGTCAATCAGATGCTTGCGGAAAATGCCGGCAACGTCCAGCAAACGGCCGCCAATATG
>NZ_JH417570.1:61449-93578 GCF_000239275.1 Megasphaera geminata F0357
CCGTGACGGGTCAGCTCAATGAAACGGTACAGCGCATGGACGGTGACGGCAAGATGAGCTCCGATATGAGAAACTCTCTTGAAAATATTAAAACGATTACAGATCGGTTTACTGTTATTGCGAGCCGGATGGAAAGCATTGCCACCGACCCGCAAAGCAGTGCGGATATCCGTAAAACTCTCCATAATACGGCTCAAATCTCGGAACGGGTGAACCATATTCTCGGCGGAGACCACCAGATACGGGTAGAAGGAGATGCCGGCTTGTTGTATAATGATACAAAAAACAGCGTAGGCGGCCATGCAAATTTTAAGGTGTACCGCCGTGATTCCTTTGCTCTGGTGGGAGCCGAAGGTATCGGTGACGGTACGAAATTAAACTTACAATATGGTCGTGAGGGAAAGACCGTTACCGGCCGGTTCGGCTTGATTCGAGGTAAGTTCGGTGTCGGTGCGGATTTATTTACACATAATAAGTTCCGCCTTTCTCTTGAAGGGTATGATCCTAATGACTGGCGTTACCGCTTGACCGCCCAATATCAGCTTCGCCCTCATATTTTTTTCATGGGACAGTTTACCCGTCCTATGGACAGAGATGACGGCGGTAATTATTACGGCATTAATTATATCTTCTAATATATCCGATAACGGTTATAACGGGGGTTTCTATAATGAATAAAAAAATGTATAAACAAATTTTAGTTGCTATGATGTTCTCGTCTGTCAGTACCGCTGTATTTGCGGCCGAGCAGGATGTGCGTCCCGTTTCTTTGGAGTCGATGAATACTGCTGTCGCGTCCGCACCGCTTGCAGCCGAACGCCAATCGGATGTACCGCCGGCACTGCGTGAAACATTGTCGCAGAAAATTCAAAGCAACATACTGAAACGTGCCGCAAAAACGGTTAAGAAAAAAGGCGCCGATCCGGTGATTGTCGTCGGCCGCGTAGCGCCGAATGAAGCGGTGCAGCTTAACTTGCCGAAGACGGTCTGCGTTGCCCTTGATTATAACCGCGACATTAAGATGGCACACTATGACTTGAAATCTGCTGAATACGCGATCAATGAAGCCCGTGCCGGTAAAATGCCGCAAGTGGATTACTCTTTCAGCGCGTCCCGCAGTTCCGCGCAGACCGGGACAGGCGTTTCTGCCATAGGCAACCGCTTTACGAACGGCCTTTCCGTGAATATCCCCCTCTATACGGGCGGTAAGGTTGAAGGAGCTACGGAAGTTGCCAAGCTTGAGAAAACAAGCGCGCAGGAAGAAATTCTTCGTGTGGAACAACAGACGAAGCTTGACGCCATTACGGCATATTACGGCCTTTTGGCTTATGAGCAGTTAAAAGACGTGTATGATACGTCCGTAACGAATTTGGAAGGACATGTCAGAAATGTAACGGCCCAATATAACGTCGGTACCGTAGCCAAACTCGATGTTCTCACATCGGACGTGTCTCTGGCAAACTCTAAAACCGATGCCGTTACGGCTGCCAATAACGTAGCCAACGCGGAAGCGAGCCTTGACAATATTCTCGGTCTGCCTGTGAATACGCGTCTGGAATTAGCGGATCACAGCCTGCCTTTTAATGAATATAATATGTCCCTGGAAGAAGCGATCGATTATGCCATGAAGTATCGCCCCGAAGTATTGCAGGCCGCTTTGGCGGTGGAAAAAGCGGATGAAAACATCGGTATCGCCAAAGCCGGCAACCGGCCTACAGTTGCTGTCGGCGCAGGGCGTAACTGGAACGACACCGACTTTCCGGGTACGAAAAATAAAGGCTGGCAGATTACGGGCACCGTTTCTTACTCCCTTTGGGACGGCGGCGCGACGCACGCAAAGATAAAAGAAGCCGAAGAAGGGCTCCTGAAGGCCAGAGAAAATGAACAGAAAGTCCGTGAAAGCGTTCAGCTTGAAGTAAAACAGGCATATCTTGCCATTCGCAGCGCCGCTCAAAAAGTTCAGGCAACGCAGACCGTCGTCACTCAAGCGTCGGAAAGCTTCAAAATTGCCACAGTCCGTTATCAGGCGGGTGTAGGCATTAACTTGGACGTCCTCGATGCGCAGCTCAATCTTGATAAGGCGAGAACAAACAATATTCAGGCTTTGTATGATTATAATGTCGGCATTGCCGCATTGGAAAAAGCTATGGGGATGGACGTCCGCACAGGCGTTGTCGTACCGACCGGGGCATAAGCCTTCCGGTTATAGTGGAATCGGAGAGAGGATTGTATTTTACAATTCTCTCTTTGTCTGTAATGTATAGGCCGGAGCTACGATGTAATGAAAAGACACCAATTCTTTGTCAGTGCCGTTGTCATTTTTATAGTCGTTTTTTTCACTGCTGTCATGTGGGCCCGCGTTATATGGATGCCCAAGGCAATGGACCTGGTTACAACTGCAGCCAATGAAAAACTGAACGGTACCCTTTCTTTCTCCGATATGCGTATATCCCTGACGGGTAAACTTGTTTTCACGGATATAGCGGTCAGGGATATACACGGCCGGAACGTCCTGGAGGGAAAGGAAGCGGATATATCCTTCAGCCCTTTCCGTATGCTCAGAACCGTTGCCGCAAAAGACGATATTTTTGCGGGAATTGATACAATTGATATTGAAAAACCTGTTTTGCACGTATGGAAGGATGAAAAAACGCAGTCCTGGAACGTGTTGAATATATTCAGGAAACAGGCTGATAAACAGTCGGTTACACTCCGTTCGAATATAGTCATTCACGACGGGATTTTTCGTGTTGCCCCGGATAATACGAAGACTCTGACGGTCGGAGATATAAACGGCAGCGTGTCTCTTACTGATTTCCCGACAGTCAAGGGGGATTTGGACGCGACAATAGACGGCAAGGCGGTCTCCCTGTCCGTGCGCTGCCGTTCCGCGCGTGAATATGATGTGAAAGTTCGCGGTGACGAAATTCCGTTGTCGTATGCCGCGCCTTTTATCCCGGCGGATACGGATATCCGTTTGACCGGCGGCAGAGCGGAGCAATTCTATGTGCATCTCTCGCAATCCCGTCGTGGATTTTCCTTGAGCGGGCAGGGCGAGATAACGGACGGAGCGTTAACATTCAAAGATTACCTTGTCGATAGTGTGTCCGGTCATGTCAGCGTTACGGATACGGATGTTTTCCTGAAAGACGTAAGCGGCAATATCAACGGACAGACCGTGGCCGTTCGCGGTGAAATAAAAGCAGGCGGTGACGTACCTGTAGTCAATCTTACAGTTGATGCGGACGGCGCGGACCTGGCGGAACTCACAAAGGGGCGGAATATTGATATTACCGGCACGGCGGGATATCACGGAAACGTCTGGGGCAGAACGGACGATCTCAATATGCGCGGCAAGCTGACTGCGAATAATATCGGTGTGGCAGGCCTCGCGATTGACACGCTTTCTGCCGATGTGGCGTACATCCGTCATGTCGGGACCGTCGATAAATTGAACGCCGTCCTGTGCGGCGGCACTGTTGCCGCACAGGGCATCTGGCGGAGCGATACGGGTGAACTGCGTGCGATCGTACACGGCGAATCTCTCCGGTTGGAAGCCGTCCCGTATCTTTCTGTCGGCATCAGCGGTATCGTTTCGGGCGACGCTGTCCTCGGCGGGTCTGTCGGGGATTGGGATTCAATCGCCGCCGCAGGTCGGCTTACAGGCAATGCACTGTCTTATAACGGGATGACTGTCGATAGTGGCAGTTGCGATTTTCTTTATACCGGCGGCATTATCAATATTACGGGTATTAACGGAACCCTTCGCGGCGGTACGGTGACCGGCAATGCAGTGTATGATACGAATACGGGTATTTCCGACGGCGACCTTATTGCGGACGATATACCGTTTGACGTATTCAGCGGTGTTTCCGGCGTTTCCCTGGACGGTACCGTTTCAGCGCTGCTCCGTTTCAGCGGTGCCGAGCCGGTTTGGTCGATGGATTTTAACGGTACTGACGGTACTGTCAACGGCATGGGCTTTGATAATATCTACGGCTCTCTCCGGGGCAGCGGCAAAAATATTACTGTCAATACGCTTACCTGTCGATATAAGGACGGGACATACAGGGCAGCGGGTCAAGTTGATCTTGATTCCCGTAACGTGGATCTTCATGTTGAAACGGAGCATTGCCGTCTTGAACAGATCCTTTTGGCGGCAGGGCGCGACGACTGGCGCCTGACCGGTTGGATTGATAATGTTGCCGATGTGAGAGGGACATTGGACGATCCGATTGTTACGGGACGTGTGAATCTGTCAAGCGGTTCTGCCAAGGGCTATCTCTATCAACATGTGTCCGCCGACTATCGGTTCCATGACGGGACCGTATATATTACGGACGGAACGGCAGAAGCGTATAATGCGCTTTTGCACTTTTCCGGTTCTGTCGGAGACGGGCTGGATCTGGATATTGTCGGTTCCGATTTGGAAACGGACAGATTTATCCGCAGAGACGATATTTCATTGGCCGGAGCGTTGACGTTAAAGGCCCATGTCGGCGGCACGACGGATAATCCTTCCGTCGGCGGCACTTTACGGGCGGCGGCGCTTACTGTCAATGCCATTCGGATCGACAATGTGACCGGTGATTTCAGTTATGGCGGTGGTATCCTGCGGCTGCATAAATTCGGGTTTACTCAGGATGACGGCACGTATGAAGCGGAACTCATGCACAATACTGTAAATGATCGTATTGCCGCACGCGCTTCCGTAAAAGACGGCAGTTTGGAAAATATTATTATGATTGCAAAAGCCCCGCTTACCAAGGTAACCGGTCGTTTGGACGGCGATATCATCATAGACGGGACGCTGCATAATCCCAACGCCCGGATCAAGGGCAGGATTACGCAGGGCATGCTCGATGACCACCCCGTTGATCCGTCGGATATAGATGTTTCCTTTGAAGAAGGTGTGCTCCATGTCGATAAACTCGCGCTCAACGCGGCCGGCGGCATTCTGGCGGCGCAGGGAACCTATGCGCTGCATGGGCCTGTAGACATTCAAGTGGCGGCTAAAAATTTCTCTACGAAAATTTTACAGGACGTATTGAATGAGAACTCCGTCCCTGTCGATTCCCGCATCGATTTTGCACTTAATGTGAGCGGCACGGGGGATGCGCCCGTGGCGGAAGGTTCAATTCAGCTTAACGGCGGTACCTTGAACGGTGTGGCCTTCACGGAAGCCTTTGCTCTCTTTAATATTAAAAACGGTATTGTTACACTTAACCAGGCGTCGCTTACACGCAGTCCCTATAAGGCGACCGCGCTGGGAACGATTCCTCTTGCCGCGTTGCGTGACGATACGCGCGACGGCTCGATTAATGTCGTCCTGAAATTGGATGATGCCGGTCTGGACGGCCTGACGTTCATTACGCCGTATGTGGAAAAAGCGGACGGCGCATTGGCCGGTAAAGTAACCGTTTCCGGTACAGTGCAAAACCCGCAGCTCAACGGCAATGTAACCGTGCGTAACGGGTATGCTAAAATTAAGGGCATTGTTAACCCGTTGGCCAACGTTAACGGTGACCTCGTTTTTAAGGGAAATTCCGTGACTCTTAACAGTCACGGAACTATGGATAAGTCCGGCAGGGACGATAAAGGGTACTATGATATTCAAGGCTCCGCGGCCTGGTCCGGTACGACGGTGACGGATTACAGGATTACGTTCTCGGCTCACGATTTGAACCTTGACTGCACTTATTATAAAGGGCCCTTAAACGGCAGTTTGTCAGTGTCAAAAGACGGTGATTTGCCTCTTGTCGGCGGCAGCGTTGACGTTAATAAGGCAACTATCGATGTTCCGTTGTCTCTGGTCATGTCGGAATCCGACTTTGACTGCGCTCTTGATCTGGCGGTGACGGCCGGGAATAAGGTTCGTTTCTATAACTCCGGGCTTTATGACGTCTGGATTACGGGTGACGCCGTCTTTAGAGGTACACTGAACCAGCCCTATGCGTCGGGCCATTTTGAAGTAAGCCACGGCAGCATTCGCTATTTGGATACTCGCTTCACTATTACGGAAGGCCGTGCCGACTTCCAGGGGAATTCATTCATTCCCGCCGTCAATATGGCGGCGAATACCCGTATCGGCCAATATGCGGTTTTCCTTAATTTGAACGGCCGTGCGGACAGTATGAATATGACCTTCCGGTCCGATCCGCCTCTGACAAGGGCTCAAATTGTTTCCCTCATCACTCTGCGCAACGGCAATAAGCGTGACAGTTCTTTGGACAGTCAGGATGTAAACTCGCTTGTCGGTTCGGGGATTCGCTTTACGCTCAACAGTCTCGGCGTCACACAGAAATTGGAAGATGTTTTATCTCTTGATATGCTGACGGTTACGACCGGCAATCTGGACATTACGGCACATGACAGAGAAGAAGGAAAAAACTACTACAATATAGAAATGGGGAAATATTTATTTAACAATTTTATGGTAACTGCCGCCTTTGGCCTTAATCACAATGACAACCGCATCGGTATGCAGTATAATTTGGGAAGCAGGTTCAGTGTGGATGCGTGGAAGTCTCCTGACAATGCATATGTCGGCGGGAGCTGGAGGTATTCATTCTAGATTTGTGTTACCCTGTCCGAGGAGGAAAGAGATTGCTCCGAAGTTATTTGGAAGAGTTGCAGAAAATTACATTATTGACGCCAGAAGAAGAGCGCGGCCTTTGGATCGCCTATAAGGACAAGGGCAGCGCCGCAAGCAGGAGCCGGCTTATAGAGCAGTATCAGCCGCTTGTCTTTAAAGAAGCCATGCGTTGGCACATACGGCAGGATAATCTGGCCGATGCCCTGCAGGAAGGGACGCTGGGTCTTATCGAGGCTGTTGAACGGTATGATTATCGACGTAACGTGGCTTTCTCCGTCTATGCCGTCCACCGTATACGCGGTGAAATTATCGACTATCTGAAGCGGGAAGGAGATCAGGCGCTTCCCTCCGTGGATGAACCCGACGAAAACGGACTGACACTACGGGAAATGCTGCCGGACAACGGAGAGGATTTGACGGAAACGGCGGGCCGTCATCTTCTTATCGAAGAAATATGCCGCTGTATGGACAGGCTGCCTGAAAAGGAGCAGGTGATTATGGAAGCCGTATATCTCAACGACAGGCCGCCGAAGTCCGTTGCCGCGGCGCTCGACGTAAGTCTGTCATATGTCTACCGCTTACAGAAACGGGGGATCCGTCGCATACGGGGGATGGTCGGCCGTTTTATGCGGAAGAACGATTAATGTAAACCGGACATATTTATATGAAAAATAGCGATATGTATTGAAAAATAAAGATAACGCCGCTATTTCATAAAGTTTTGTATGTACTAAATAATCCCTTTGTGCAGGATATTTATATTATATGCAAAAAGGAGGGGTGCCGTATGGATAAAGCCGGTCAGGATAAGGCGGAACACGTACGCTCCGCAAAGGCCTGGTTGGATAAAGCGGAACAATCGTTTCGCAGCCGGGCGGAAATACAGGGTGAATTAAATTTGCTCTTGGCCGAAGCGGAAATGAAAAATCTGCGCAAGAACCACGGCGCAGGTCAGCTCGTTATGCGTCTTGGCGCCGCCGTTACGGCTCTGGTCATAACGGCCGCCGTTTGGGCGGTTTTCGGGCCGGCACTGCGGTATCAGCAGCCGCTTGAGCCGATACAGGCCGAGCCGTCTGTACTGCAGCAGGATACGGGGTGGTTGAAAGCGGAACCGCTGCAATACGATAATATGAAACCCGTACAGGCTGTGCCGCGGCAGCAGAACCCGCCGGCTGCGGAAGCGAAAAGCGCGGATACCGCGGCAGGAGAAATGCCTGCCGGGCCTGTTCCATCAATGGCGGAAGTGTCATCGCCACGCGAAGTGATGACGAATGAGCAAGTGCAAGAGACCGTACGAGCAGCACGACACAGTCTGCGCAGTACAGCATCAATATAATAAGTAACGGAGGGTTTTAATGAAAACGCAGAACAAGAAGCTATTGGCCGTTATGGTCGTGAGTGCCATGATGACATGCCCTGTATGGGCCAACGAAACGACGACGACTCAGAGTACATCCCTTACGGGATATGAATCGGCAGATGAAATGGCCGCAATACAGCGCGGTGAACAACCGGCAAGGACACAGCCCGTGTCGGCCGCGGCTCATGAGGAGCTGGCTAAAGCGCCGGCCGTAACGGACACGGATACGACAGCTCAGCCGGTGACAAGCGGTCTCACCGGATACGAACCGTCCGAAGAAACGGCGGCGGCGACCGCCGCTCAGCCGTCCCCGGCAACCGCCCCCGTGCAGTCGGCAACGGAAAACGGTGAGTCCGCCCGTCAGGACGCAACTCTTCCGAGCGGTGCGGTAGAAGCCAGCGGGCTCCCGTATGTCGGCGGTCTCGGCGAGGTTCGCGTTGACGAAAGCATTCCCGGTTATCCCATTGCCATGATTTCACAAGAAGAAGAATCGTCTCTTCCGTACGGCAATGCCCTGACCGATGAACAGGCTTCTGCCGTAGCCGGTAAAACGGTGACGGCTGTAACCGTCGGCCCGTTGCCCGTGCCTGAATTGGAACAGAAGTTCCTGCCCCGTCTGGCTATGCGTACGGGTGATGCCGTCGAAGCCAACTATGTTCGTCATGACCTCAATGTGCTCGGCTCTTCCGGCCTTTTTGCATCCGTTAAACCCGTTTTTACGCCTGTTCCCGAAGGGATCGCCTTGAATTATGAAGTGGAAATGAATCCCATCGTCAAAGGCATCGATATTCAGGGAAATGATTCCGTTAAAACGGAAGAGCTTATTAAAACCTTGCATGTACAGCCCGGAAATATTCTCAATTCTACGATTATCAGTAAGGATATTTATGAATTGAACAGTTTCTACGCCAATCAAGGATACATCCTCAGCCATGTAACGGCTGTCGATATGGATGAACAGGGGATCCTCCACATCGGCATCAGCGAAGGACATATAGAAAAGGTCCTTATTGTAGGCAATAAGAAAACAAAAGATCGCGTTATTCGTCGTGAACTGCGTTTCAAGCAGGGTGACGTATTCAATAAAAATCTCGCCAGCCGCAGTATTGAACGCATCTATAACACCGGTTATTTTGAAGATGTCAATGTTCGTCTTTTCCAGGGCGAAAAGAATCCGAACGATGTCATCATGGAAATTGATGTAGCCGAACAGAAGACCGGCTCCGTTACAATCGGTGCCGGATACTCTCAGTCTGACGGACTGGTGGGTATTTTGGGCCTCAGCGAAACGAATTTCCGCGGTACGGGCGATAAAGTCGGCATTAACTGGGAGTTCGGCGGCAAGACGCACAGTAATAAAAATTACTCCTTCTCGTATACGCATCCCTGGCTCAATTCGCACGGTGATTCCATCGGCATGAGTATTTTTAACAGAGAAGCGGAGTACGATGATTATGATGAAAAAGGCAATACCGTTTCAGAATACCGCAAAAAGACGGTCGGCGGCAACATCACGTATGGCCGTGTGCGCAGCGAATATGTGAGTGACTATGTAACGTTAGAAACGAAAAAGACGAAGTATCTCAGCCATGAAGGCGGCCCTTATAACTACGATGCATGGAGAAAAGCGGCCGGCGCCGCTTCGGTATACAAGAACTATATTGACAATAATTTCGGCCAGACAAACAGCCTGACGTGGTCACATGTATTCGACAACCGTGACAACATTTATGATCCGACGCGCGGTAAACGTCTTTCCTTTACCGGCGTTTGGGCCGGTCACGGCCTGGGCGGTGATTTCGATTACTTCAAATTTATCGCTGAAAACCGGCTCTACTACAAGTTGGCGTTAAACACGTTATTGCCGTCCGCCTTATGGCCGGCGCGGCTACAGGCGATATGCCCTATAACGATCTTTTCACCCTGGGCGGCGCCGATACGATTCGCGGTTATGAAGATGATGAATTCCGCGGTAATAAGATGTATTCGGCAACTATTGAATATCGTTTCCCGATCGCCAAGAAGGTGCAAGGGGTTGTTTTTGCCGATATGGGTGCTGCCTGGGGCGGTACGGGCAAGATTCCCTGGTACCACGAAAGCAAGGGGATCCATTACTCCGGCGGTGTGGGTCTGCGTGTAACGACGCCGATCGGGCCTATTCGTCTTGATTATGCGGAAGGTCAGCACGGCGGCAAGTTCCATTTCAGTTTCGGCGGTAAGTTCTAGCCCCGACGATACGGCGGTGTATGATGAGGGGAAAACTTTTCGTAATAGCGGCGCTGTGGGCGCTTGCCTGCTCTACAGCGTCGGCCGTTACGATTGATCGCGTGGACGTCCGTCTTAATTCTGCAGGATCTCCCGTGCCGACATTGGCGGCCAAGCGTATTTCCGCCAGTATACAGACGGTAGGACGGCGTGTTCTCCTGGAGCACGATGACGGGGAAGTGGCGCAGAACGTCGAAGCGTATAAGAAAATAATGAATGACATTGTAGATCGGGTTTTGATCGGCTACACTGTCGAAACCATCGTCATTGAACCGGGCAGTGACACGATTGTCGACGTGACCGTACGCCCCTGGGGGGATACGATTGAAAATGTCGATATGACCGTTGATTTCGGTTCTCTGCCGGTTATGGCGCAGGAACTGGCAAAAAAAGACATCCAAGGTTCACAGGGGTTGGTGGAAAACGTCCTCGTCGGTCTGCCGGAGGATGCTCTTGATTGGGCCAGCGGTGCTGTCAAAGACGTCCTGGAGAGCGAACTGGAACAAAAAATTCCCGAGTTTTATCCGCATGTCGTTATTGTGCCGGGCAGGACGGCCAAAGTGACCGTATACTTTTTGCCGAAGTTGCCGGTTGTGCGCAACGTCAAGGTCGGTGTCGATTCGGAAAATCTTCCGCGTGTTCTTTTTTTTAAGATGCGGCAGAATATTGAAACACGCTATGAAGGGCTTGAAGGCCTTCCCGTAGCATTTGTGCAGCGTCACGAGCGCGATATCCAGGAAGACCTGGAAACGGCCGTTGCCGGCCAGTGGGCAGTAAAACAGTATAAACTTCATGTCAACCCGGAATTGACCGTCGGGGAGAATATGAACATCCGCCTCAAGTCGACAACCGATTTTTATGATATCCGGGCGTCCGCTTATATTGATATGAGCCGCAGCGGCAGTAATCATCATAAGGACGAGGAAGATACCGTTCTTAATTTACATATGGGGCGCAAAATAGGCGGCCATCATGAGCTTTACGGTGAGGTTGAATTCAAACCGAGTACAGTCAAATGGAATTTTATTCCCGGCTATTTCTATAAATGGGGGAATAAAACGACGCTGGGGTATCAGTTTGAAACGGAAGATAAGAGTAACCACCTTTGGTTGCGGCAGCGGTTAAATGATAAATGGGGGATTCGCCTCGACTGGGATATGACCAATCATGATGAAGAAATAGGTATTAACTATAGGTTCCATGATTATATAGGCTTGGAGTATATACTGTCGGAGCATGACCAGTGGCTCCGTATTATCGGTTATTTGTAAAGTAAAGGAGTAAATGCACTATGATGGCAGAAATGGGTAAGAAAAAGAATATTAAAATTTTTTCGGCTGCAGTCGCACTGATTTTCGTGTTGTCCGTTGCGGCTATGGCCGTTATGCAAACCGGCAACCCCGTCAACGCGGCGCCGTCCAGCAATATCGGCGTCGTTGATACGAGTAAAGTGTTTGCGCCCGATAATGAAGCGATTGTAAATGCACAGAAAGAATTGCAGACCGCGTCTCAGGATATGCAGAAACAGTTTGAAGAACAATCGGCCAATATGTCCGATGAAGAAAAGGCTCAGCTTTTCGAGAAGATGCAGGGTGAAATGTCTGAAAGACAGGAAAAAATTCAAAAGGGCCTTAAAGATAAACTTGAGGAAGCTGTCGGCAGTGTCGCTTCTACAAAAGGACTCAGCCTTGTAGTGGACAAGAGCGTCGTTTTATACGGCGGTCAGGATATTACGGACCAAGTAGCAAAACAGCTGACTTCTTCTAAATAGAGGCGATGATTAATCGAAAACGTGCGGCCTATACGGGCGGCGTTGTCATTTTGCTGCTCATCATTTTCGGTATTTGGCAGGGGGTTCATAAGCCGGCGGTTCCGGTGTCTGAAGCAGGTCCCGTATTTGCATATGCCGATGTAGAACATATCATGATGAGTCATCCCGGTTATGCCGCCTACCACCGCTTACAGCTTGAACATAATGCCATGGTGGCGGAATACCAATTCGAGCAATGGCATTATTCTCGGAAAGCGGGACAAGACGGGAAAGCTCTGCAAGTGATGCAGCAGACAAGCATTATGGGAGCGGCGGCTGCGGAACAGGAATTACGGGCAAAGGTCGCCTTAAAAGAGGCCGATATAAATAATGCTTTACAGCAAAAATATGAAGAAATACTGAAGGAAAAAGAACGCCGGCTGCCGTCGTTGTCCGATGCGGAACGTTTACGGGCTTTGAATTTGCAACTCCGGCTCAATACATTGGCTATGACGGATACGCAGCGCAATGCCGCCCGCAATGAGTTGATCGCACTCTTGAGAAAAAACGGCGGCACCAATTCGGAACAGGCTGTTGCCGAAGCTGAAGCGGAAATGACGCCGTATAAGGAAAAAGCCAGGAAAGAACTGGAAGACTTTGCCGCCGCAACAAAGGCGGAGCTTCAGGGCCGGCAGAATATGAACGATGAGCTTCTAAAAAAGGGAAGCGAAGCTCTGCTGCATATGCCTGATCCGGTAATTTGGAATCAGGAATGGAAAGAAAAGCTTGATGCAAAAGAACAGGAAATGAATGCCGCAAAAGAAGTGATTATGACGGATATTCGCGCCCGTGCGGCCGATGTGGCGAAAGAACAGGGAATTGACATGATTTTCAGCGACTATGTCGGTGTGGGTACGGCGCTTGATGTGACAGATGATATTATTGCCAAGCTGGCATAACAGGGAGGCTCTTTTTATGAAATCCATTACGAAAAAACTTACAGCTCTCATCGCGACGGTTGCCTTGGCGGGTGCTTTAACCGGTTGCGGCAGCGCTGATAAAGTAGGCGTTGTCGATGTACAGCGCGTGCAGAAGGAAGCACCTCTTGCCAAAAAATACGTGGAAAAACATGACCAAAAGATGAAGGAAGTTCAAGATAAGCTGAATCAGGAGAAAAACTCCATGAGCGCTGAAGATTTTCAAAAAGAACAGCAAAAACAGCAGCAGGAGTTCAAAATTTACGAAGCAATCTTGCAGCGCCAATTCAAATCCGATATGGATGCCAAGCTTGCCGATATCGCCAAAAAGAAAGATGTCGGTATTATCGTCATTAAACAGGCCGTCCCTGGCGGCGGGATTGACGTGACGGACGACTTGATTGCCGAATTACAATAAAGAGGTGCTTAGCGTGAAGAAGACGGTAAACGAATTAGCAGAGTTTCTCGGGGGAGCCGTTATCGGTGACGGCAACCGTACTATTACCGATGTAAGAGGGTTGGCCGAAGCAGGGGCAGACGACATTTCTTTTGCCGTCGAACCGTACACCGAATATTTACCGCAAGTGCATGCGGGGGCCGTTATTGTGGAAAAAGAGTATCCCGCCGGTAAGAACACGCTTATCATCGTAGAGAATCCGCGCTTTTCTTTTTCCCGCCTCCTTGAATTATTTCATCCCCGTCAAAGCATAGACAGGAGTATCCACGCTACGGCCATTGCCGATGAAAGCGCGTGTCTCGGCGAGGATGTCGCGGTCATGGCGTATGCCGTTATCGGTAAGCATGTACGTATCGGCAGCCGCAGTGTCATTTATCCGCATGTATTTGTCGGCGACAATGTTACTGTCGGTGAAAATGCCGCGATTTATCCGGGTGCCGTTATTATGGAAAATACAGTTATCGGCAGAAATGCGGTTATTCGCGCTCATGCCGTTATCGGCGGGGAAGGGTTCGGCTTCGCCGATACGGAAGACGGCAGACATACGCGCATTCCGCAAATCGGCAATGTCTCTGTCGGCGATGATGTGGAAATAGGCGCCTGTACGACGATTGATAACGGTACACTCGGCAGCACCAAGGTCGGCCGCGGCACAAAAATCGATAACCTCGTCCATTTAGGACATAATGTTGAAATAGGTGAAGATTGCTTCGTTATCGCGCAAACCGGTATTGCCGGCAGTACAAAAACGGGAAATCACGTTACCTTTGCCGGCCAGACAGGCTGTACCGGACATGTTACAATCGGTGATAATGTAACCTTTGCGGGAAAATCCGGTATTATCGGAAACGTGCCGAGCAATACCGTTAACGCGGGTTTTCCGGCCCGTCCTCATATGGAATGGAGCCGTACGCAGGTTTATATTAAAAAGCTGCCCGGCCTGGCCAAAACGGTGAAACAGATGGAAAAACGGCTGGCCGAATTGGAAAATAAACGGTAAAGAGGATTGTATGTATACGTTTATGAAAATTCTCAGCTTTATCATATGCCGCCTTCCGATACGTTGCCGGTGGGCATTGGGACGCGGCCTGGGGTATTTTTTCTGGACCTTTGTGCCGAAGGGGCGGAAGATTCTGGCGCAGAAACAGATCCTCGACTGCGGGATAACAGCGTCTCCCGCAGCGGCGCTGGATATCGGCAAGGCCAGCAGTTTACGCTTCGGCCCGATGATCGTGGAAGTACTGTCATATCCCGATTTGCTGCGGCGAGGTTTTTTTGAGAAATTCACCGTTACGGGGCGGGCATATCTGGATGCCCTTAAAGAGAGCGGGGAAGGGGCTGTTTTTATGGCTTCTCACGCGGGAAATTGGGAAATTCTCGGCGCCTGGCTGGCTATGAGCGGATATCCGCTCATCTCTGTCGCGCAACAGCAAAACGGCGGCTCCGATGTTTTCATCAATGAGTACAGAACGATGATGAAACAGCATGTTACCTATAAAACGGGCATTCGTGACATGCTTCGCTTCCTGACGGAGGGCAAGTGGATAGGGCTTCTTATGGATCAGGATCCGGGCTATACGGGGATTATGGTCAAGCTTTTCGGCAGAGATACGCTCACTGCCGACGGGCCGGCCAAATTGGCTGCCGTTAAGGATTACCCTATTGTGCCTATTTTTATTCACGAAGATAAACCTTATCATCACCATATTGAAGTACACAAACCGTTCCGCGCTTTCACTGACGGGGAAACGCTTGATAAAGAGGCGAAGAAGCGGCGTGTTTACGAAGTGACACAACGCCTTAATGACGTGTTGGAAACGCATATCCGCACCTATCCGTCAGATTGGTTCTGGCTTCATCATCGCTGGAAGTGGACGGAACGGTTAAAAGAAAAAACTGAAAAGCAAAACCAGGGGGCTCTGGAGTGAACTCCCTGTTTTTGCTAATTAATTGGACAAGCGGCTGCCGTTCATTATGATGTAATATCTCAATATGCCGGACACCTGTCGGGCACGGAAAGTAGAGTGAACAGTATGAATGAAAAAAAACTTCCTTTCTCCGAGGCACAGATTCGGGAAATTATCAAATCACATCCCACACCGTTTCACATTTACGATGAAGACGCTATTGCGGCTAATGTCCGCAAGCTCATCAACGCTTTTGCGTGGGTACCCGATTTTAAAGAATATTTCGCCGTCAAGGCCACGCCGAACCCGTATATTATGAAGCTGCTCAAAGCGGAGGGCGTCGGTGCCGACTGCAGTTCCCTGCCTGAATTGATGCTCTGCGAAAAAGTAGGTATTTCCGGTCATGATATCGTGTTTTCCGCAAATGACACACCGTATGCGGAATTTGCCAAGGCCATGGAGTTAGGGGCGCTCATCAATCTGGATGATATTACGATGATAGACTTCCTTGCCGAAAACGGGCCCCTGCCCGAATGGATTTGCCTGCGGTATAATCCGGGCCCGCTTCTGAAAAGCGGCAACGATATTATCGGCAAACCGGAAGAAGCTAAATACGGTATGACGCGTGAACAGATTTTTGAAGCCGTCTCCGGGCTGCGCAAGAAAGGCGTGCGCCATTTCGGCCTTCATACGATGGTCGTTTCCAATGAGCTTGACGTCAAGGGCCTTATCAATACGGCCAGGATGATGTTTGAATTGGCTGTGGAGGTTCAGACGAAGCTTGGCGTTGCCGTTGAATTTCTTGACTTCGGCGGCGGTATAGGCGTACCCTATCGTCCGGAGGAAAGTTTTGTCGATTATGATGTGTTGAGCGGCGGTATTAAGGAGCAATATGAAAAGATTATGCTTCCCGCGGGCCTTGACGCGGTCCGCCTTTCTTTTGAATGCGGCCGCGCTGTTACGGGACCTTACGGGTATCTTGTAACGACAGCCATCCATCATAAAGATATTTGGAAACAATACATCGGCACGGACGCTTCTATGGCGGATCTCATGCGTCCCGGCATGTACGGCGCGTATCATCATCTCACGGTCATGGGCAAGGAAAACGCCCCGGCCGACCATGTTTACGACGTAACCGGCTCGCTTTGCGAGAACTGTGATAAATTTGCCGTTGACCGCAGGCTGCCGAAAATCACGGAAGGAGATATCCTCGTCATTCATGATACAGGCGCGCACGGCCATTCTATGGGATTCAACTATAACGGCAAGCTTCGTTCGGCTGAACTGCCCCTGCATAAAGACGGCAGCGTAACGCAGATTCGCCGGCCCGAAACGGTGGAGGATCTGTTCGCAACCCTCGATTTTTCCGACCTGTAATGTCAATGTAAATTCGCAGGCATTCCCGTGGAGTGCCTGTTTTTGTTTGGCTACAGAGAGGTTACATGGTATTATAAATAAAAAAATATTTTTCAGGAGGCCGGATATATGGTCAGTCTTTTTGATATGTGCACGGGATTTCAGATTATTGTCTGTATTACGCTTTTTTCAGGTATCATATACGGCCGCCATAAAAAAACGGTGCAGTTGAAGGCTTTGGTTATACATAATGCGTTATATCTTGTCTGGGCCGTCACTGTCACGGCTGTCGTGGCTAAAAATATGCTCATATGGTGGCCCGTATTTTTTCTTGCATTTTTTATAAGCCATGCGATTTTCGGCAAGCGGCGTAAAAAAAACTGGCAGGGAACCGGTAAAAAACTGACTGTCCCCGCGGGGATATTTGCCGTCCTTTTTGCAGGGGCGCTTATTTTTGGAGGAATACAAGTTACTGCCTATTATTTCCCCATGATGACGTACACCCTGCCTTTTGAAACAGGCAGCGCTCTTGCGGGCGGTCTTTTTGTGGGGCTCCTTTTTTCCTGGACGGACAGAAAAATGGGAAAATAGGCGGAACCTTCGGGACGGGGCAAAAAGGGGCCGAATTGACAGGAATGCCCTTTGTTGGTAGAATGAAAGTGTATTTTAATCCTTTTACCTGTGGGGAGATGCGGCATGTTATCAACATTCGGAGCTGTGTTTATAAACCTGTCCTGTTGTTGCGCCCATAGTGTATCGTAGTGTAAAAATCCCGGCGGAGACATATGTTTTCTACCGGGGTTTATTGTTTTTCCGGGGAGGCGTTTTATATGAAAGTCGGCTTGGTAATGGGGAGTGACTCCGATTTACCGGTGATGCGGGGCGCGTTGGAAATATGTGAGGAATTCGGTGTGGACTGTGAGGTTCTTTTGGCCTCGGCGCATCGTACGCCGGAAGCGGTAAAAGAATTTGCGGAAGGCGCTGCGGACCGCGGTATCGGCTGTATTATTGCCGGTGCGGGCATGGCCGCTCATTTAGCGGGCATTGTTGCGGCTTTTACGACTCTTCCCGTTATCGGCGTACCTTTGGAAGGCGGCAGTTTTAAAGGTATGGATGCTCTTCTTGCCACGGTGCAAATGCCGACGGGGGTTCCCGTTGCGACCGTCGCCGTTAACGGCGCCAAAAACGGGGCGCTCCTGGCGCTTCAAATATTGGCCGTATCGGACAGATCCCTTGCCGCCAAGTATAAAAAATATCGTGAAAATATGACTGAACAGATCATTGCGAAAAACGCCGCCTTCCAAAAACAGTTACAACACGCATAAGATGTTTTCGTTGAGGAGGATATATGCAGTACGATCCGATATGGGATAAATTCCATGAAGAATGCGGTGTCCTGGGCATTTTTGATAAAGAATTGGATATACCGCGGTATGTGTACTGGGGGCTGTTCGCGTTACAGCATCGCGGTCAGGAAAGCGGCGGTATTGCGTTGACAGACGGTACGAATATTCACACCTACCGCGGTATGGGCCTTATCAGTACTGTCTTTGAAAACGGCGTACCCGACAATGAAGGCGGCCATATCGGCATCGGCCACGTCCGCTATTCGACGACCGGATCGAATAATCCCCGCAATATACAGCCTTTGGCCGTGTATACATCCATGGGGGAAATTGCTCTGGCGCATAACGGTAATTTGACGAATACACGTGAATTGCGTGACATGCTGGAAAATGCGGGACAAACATTCCAGACGACCATGGACAGCGAAATTATCGTTAATCTCATCAGCCGCAGCAGGAAACCGACTGTTGAAGAACGCATCATTGACAGTGTTAAAGAGATTGACGGCGCGTATTCGCTCGTCTTGATGACAAAGGAGAAAATGTACGGCGCTCGTGATCCCCACGGTTTCCGCCCTCTCTGTATCGGCAGGACGGCAACGGGCGGGTACGTTCTTGCGTCGGAAACATGTGCTCTTGACGCTCTCGGCGCCGCATTCGTGCGCGACGTAAAACCCGGTGAATTCATCGAGATCGGTGAAAACGGGTTGAAATCGGTCCTCTTTACTCATGCCGCCCGTAAACAGGTCTGTTCCTTTGAATATATTTATTTCGCCCGTCCCGACAGCAGCATCGACGGCCAGGACGTTTATCAGGCGCGTCTCAACATGGGCAGAGAAATGTGGAATGAAACGCGTTATGAAGCGGACCTTGTTATTTCCGTCCCTGACAGCGGCACGACGGCGGCTATCGGGTATGCTATGGCGTCGGGTATCCCGTTCAACCACGGTCTTATTAAAAACCGCTATATGGGGCGTACCTTTATTAAGCCGAATCAAAAGCAGCGTGAATTGGCCGTACGCATGAAGTTAAACGTCGTCAGGTCGGTCGTCGGAGGAAAGCGAATCGTCATGGTCGACGATTCGATCGTTCGCGGTACGACAAGCGGCATTATCTGCAAGCTTCTCCGCGAGGCGGGCGCAAAAGAGGTATACATGTGCGTATCGGCGCCGCCGGTTAAATATTCGTGCTTCTACGGTATTGACACATCCGTTCGTAAAGAGTTGATTGCAGCCGATTTGAATGTGGAAGAAATCCGTAAGTATATCGGCGTAGACAAACTCCATTTCATTTCTTTTGACGGCCTTGCCAGGGCGATGCCCGCTGTTCCGAAGGAAGATATGTGCCTGGCCTGTTTCAATAATGACTATCCTACTGCAGTCCCGGCCAATGAGGAAGGAGAAAAATATGCACTCGAAGGAAACTGCTAAAGAAAGCTTAACCTATGCCGCCGCCGGCGTTGATATCGATGCGGGCAACCGGGCGGTCGAACTGATGAAAGATGCCGTAAAGGCGACGTATCGTCCGGAAGTTCTCGGTGATCTCGGCGGCTTCGGCGGCCTTTTCTCTCTCGTGAACAGCCATATTAAAAAGCCCGTTCTCGTCAGCGGTACGGACGGTGTCGGTACAAAGCTGCGCCTCGCCATCATGATGGATAAGCATGACACGGTAGGGCAGGACTGTGTTGCCATGTCGGTTAACGATATTCTCGTTCAAGGCGCGGAACCTCTCTTTTTCCTCGATTATATAGCTGTCGGCAAGCTTGAGCCGGAACAGGTGGCCGCCGTTGTCAAGGGCGTTGCCGGGACTGCAGAGAATCGGGCTGTGCCCTTCTCGGCGGGGAAACGGCCGAAATGGCCGGATTCTATGGCGACGGTGACTATGACCTTGCGGGCTTCGGCGTCGGTATTGTCGACAGGGACAGGCTTATTACGGGTGAAACGATCGGTGAAGGGGACATCCTCATCGGCCTGCCGTCTACAGGCGTTCATTCGAACGGTTTTTCTTTAGTCCGTAAAATCGTCCTTGACCGCATGAACATGAAATTGACCGACTATATAGATGAATTGGGCATGTCCGTCGGCGAAAGCCTGTTGACGCCGACCCGGCTTTATCCGCGCCCGTGTCTGCCGGTCATCCGTAATTTTACCGTTAAGGGGATGGTACATATTACAGGCGGCGGTTTTTATGAAAACATCCCTCGCGTTCTTCCCGACGGCATCGGTGTGGAAATTGATGTTACCGCATGGCCGCGCCTGCCTGTTTTTGAGCTGCTCCGAAAATGGGGCGATGTTGCCTGGCCGGAAATGTACAGAACGTTTAATATGGGTATCGGCATGATTATGATTGTCGATGCCGGGGATGCGTCCGCCGTCATGAAAAATTTGGCCGACCGCAATGAAAAAGCATACGTCATCGGCAGGACCGTAAAAGCAGGGGCGGACAGAGTTGTGCTCGGGGGAGGCGTTTTTAATGGCTAAGAAGCGCATTGTCGTCTTCGCCTCCGGCAGGGGATCCAATGCGGAAGCTCTGTATAAAGCGACGAAGGACGGTGCGATAAACGGTGAATTTGTCGGCGCTGTCTGTGACAAACCGGACGCTCCTTTTGTGCTGACGGCAAAATCCTGGAATATCCCCGTCATTGTGGCGGATCGCGGGAGCTTTGCCACGCAGGCCGACTTTGAAGCTTATATTACGGAACGGATCGCGCCTTTACGGGCGGATCTTATTTGTCTTGCCGGATTTATGCGTATTTTGAGCGGCCGTTTTATCAAGCCTTATGAAAACCGTATAATCAATATTCACCCGGCGCTCCTGCCGTCCTTTAAAGGGCTGCACGGGCAAAAACAGGCTTTTGACGCAGGTGTGAAGATTGCCGGCTGTACCGTTCATTTTGTCGTTCCCGATATGGATGCGGGGCCTATTATCGTTCAGGATACGGTTCCCGTATTGGAAGAGGATACGGCCGATACCTTGGCGGCGCGCATTTTAACAAAGGAACACCCTGCCTATATTAAAGCCGTCTCACTTTTTTGTGATGATAAGCTGGAAGTGGCCGGCAATAAGGTAAGAATAAAAGCATGAGAGGAGGAAACGGCGTGAAAATTAAGCGGGCACTGCTCAGCGTTTCCGATAAGACGGGGATCGTAGAATTAGGCAAAGAATTGACCGCTATGGATGTGGAAATCATTTCTACGGGCGGTACGATGAAAGCACTGCGGGAAGCGGGGATTCCCGTTACGGCCGTCAACGATGTTACGGGGTTTCCCGAAATGATGGGCGGCCGCGTTAAAACGCTGCACCCGAAGATTCACGGCGCCATCCTGGCCGTACGCGATAACGCGGAGCATGTACGGGCTATGAAAGAGTACGGTATTATGCCCGTCGACCTGGTGGTCGTCAATCTGTACCCTTTCAGGGAAACGATTGCCGAAGCGTCTGTGACGTTGGCGGAAGCAATTGAAAATATCGATATCGGCGGTCCCTGTATGATCCGTGCGGCAGCTAAAAACAATAGATTTGTCGCTGTTGTCACGAATCCGGGAAAATACGGTGAGATCATCGATATTTTGAAGGAATACGGCGGATTTTCCGATGCGTATCGTTTGGAACTGGCCCGGGATGCTTTCCGGCATACGGCCGAATACGATACGGCTATTGCAATGTATTTATCTGAAACAGTGAAGAAGGGGGCCGGTTACTGATGAAGGTTGCTGTTATCGGCGGCGGCGGCCGCGAACATGCATTAGTATGGAAATTAAAGCAGAGCCCGTCCGTTGAAACGGTATATGCCATTCCCGGCAGCGCGGCCATGGCTGAATTTGCCCGATGTGTGCCGCTGCCGCTCGGTGATTTGGAGGGTATTACGGATTATGCCGCGGAACAGGCTGTAGATCTCCTCGTTATCGGGCCTGAAGTTCCGTTGACGGAAGGAATTACGGATGTTGCGGAAAAGAAGGACCTTGCCGTATTCGGACCGAATAAAGCGGCCGCACGGCTGGAAGGCTCGAAGAGCTTTGCCAAAAAACTGATGAAAAAATACGGCGTGCCGACGGCGGCCTATGAAATATTTACAGACGGTGCGGCCGCGAAGGACTATATCCGTAAAAAAGGGGCCCCCATCGTCGTCAAAGCGGACGGTCTGGCCGCCGGCAAGGGTGTCGTCGTGGCGCAGACTGCGGAAGAAGCGTTGGCGGCAGTAGACGCCATGATGAAAGATAAAATTTTCGGTGAGTCCGGCGGCCGCATTGTCGTGGAGGAATGCATGCGCGGCGAAGAGGTAAGCCTCCTGGCTTTTGTTGACGGTAAAACTATTGTGCCGATGATAGCCGCACAGGATCATAAGCGCATCTTTGATGACGACAGGGGCCCCAATACGGGCGGCATGGGGGCGTATGCCCCCGTTCCGGCCGTTTCGGACGAGATACGCGCAAACGTATATGAAACAATTTTAAAACCGACGATAGAAGGGCTTGCTGCCGAAGGCATCACGTATCGCGGCTGCCTTTACGCCGGCCTGATGCTTACGGCTGAAGGGCCGAAGGTCGTCGAATTCAATTGCCGGTTCGGCGATCCGGAAACGCAGGTTATTCTACCTCTTTTAGACGGCGACTTGGCACAGATCCTGTATGCCTGCGCAACGGGGCAACTCGATCCGTCCATGATCAAATGGCATGCCGGCGCGGCATGCTGCGTTGTCATGGCATCCGAAGGGTACCCGGAGTCGTCCCGTAAGGGCGATCGTATCAGCGGCCTTGATGCGGCTGAAAGCCGTGAACGTACTGTTGTTTTCCATTCCGGCACGGCCCTGAAAGACGGCCATTACATTACCGACGGCGGCCGCGTTCTCGGCGTGACGGCCTTGGCGGATGATTTGAAGGAAGCCGTTCATAAGGCCTACGCGGCAGTGAAGGAAATTTCTTTTGAAGGCCGGCAGTTCCGCAGGGATATCGGTAAAAAAGGGTTAACCCGTTTACAGTAATACAAAGGCGGATCGACCGGCATGAACCGGCACGGTCCGTTTTTTGATAAGGGAGGACAGACAGTATGGAGTACCGCATGGAAAAGGATTCAATGGGAGAAGTGAAAGTGCCGGCACAAAAGCTTTGGGGTGCACAAACACAACGGAGCCTTGAAAACTTCAGAATCGGCACGGAAAAGATTCCGGTCGAGATGGTTACGGTTTTTGCATATCTGAAAAAAACGGCCGCTCTTGTCAATAAAAAATTGAACCACCTTGACGAAGCGCGGGCTGAGGCCATTATTCAAGCTTGTGACGATATTTTGGCAGGCAAACTGGACGGTAATTTCCCTCTTGCCGTGTGGATGACCGGCAGCGGCACACAGTTTAATATGAACGTCAATGAAGTCGTTGCCCGCAGAGCCATGGAAATCCTTGCGGGAAAAGGGATGCCTGTAAGTGTGCATCCGAACGATCATGTCAACCGTTCGCAGAGTTCAAATGATATCTTCCCGACGGCTCTCTACGTGGCGGGGCTTCTTCTGATTCGTAATGATTTGATGCCTGCCATGAGGGATCTTTATGATAAACTTTCTGCCAAAGCTGAAGAGTATCGGTATATTGTGAAAATCGGACGGACTCATTTGCAGGATGCGACGCCCTTGACGCTCGGGCAGGAATTCAGCGGCTGGGCGCGTATGATTCAGCGCAATGAAGAAATGATCGGTTGCGGTATCGATTATCTGCGCGATCTCGCCGCGGGCGGGACCGCCGTCGGCACAGGTATCAATTGTCCTGAAGGGTATGACGTGCTCTTTGCCGAAACGTTGAGTGAATTGACGGGTGAAGCCTTTCATACGGCACCGAATAAATTTCAGTCTTTGACCAGTAAAGATGAAATTGTCGTTGTCCACGGCATGCTGAAAGCTCTTGCCTGTGACCTCATGAAGATTGCAAATGATATCCGCTGGCTTTCGTCGGGGCCGCGCTGCGGTATAGGCGAACTCATTATTCCGGCTAATGAACCTGGCAGCTCCATCATGCCGTCAAAAGTTAATCCGACGCAGTGTGAAGCCGTCACGATGGTGGCCGTACAGGTCATGGGCAACGATACGACCATGGGTGTCGCCGCCAGTCAAGGGAATTTTGAGCTGAATGTTTTTATGCCCGTTATGGCCTATAATATGGTACAGACAGTGCGTCTTTTAACGGATGTAATGAATTCCTTCGGTACACACTGTATTGCCGGCATTACGCCGAATTATGAACAGATTGATAAAAACCTCCGCCGGAGCCTTATTCTCGTTACGGGCCTTGTCCCCCTCATCGGCTATGACAAGGCCTGCATTATTGCCGGCAAAGCGGTGTCGGAAGGGGTGACTTTACGGGAAGCCGCCGTCGCGACCGGTTGGGTAACGGAAGAAGACTACGACAACTGCATGGATCCGGCGGCATTGGCGGGACTGGTCCGTCATGAAAGCCGCCACGGAAATTCGTAAGGGACGGTTCTGCAGAACGTCTTTCTGCTGAAAAAATTTCCGTAAAGAGATTTGACAAGGACAAGGAGTTTTCATGTCTATGTTTACAAGACCGTATTCATTAAACTGATTGAGGGCAATCGTAAATGCTCTGTAGAAAATACCTTAGTCTGCGGAAAAGCAGCAGCGTGGTTTTTTAATAAAAAACAACTGATCGTCTTAGCGTTTTTTACTGAATTTTACATTTTGTCTTGACCTGTTCATATTTATTGTATACAATAAATATATAATAAAAAACGAGGTACTTCCATTGAAAGAAAAGAAGGAGTCTCTAAGTGACCGTGCATATGCGTATATCCTTGAGCGTATTATTACGTTCGAGTTGGCACCCAACGCGCCAGTTGTTGAGGATGCGATTTGCACGGAGCTGCACATAAGCCGGACGCCTGTACGCGAAGCGCTACGGCGGCTGGAAGCGGAAGGCTTTGTCACAAAAATTCGGAATCTTGGCAGCTTCATCCGTCCCTATACGCAGGAGGATATTCGTGAAAGCTGCGAAATCCGAAAAATTTTTGAACTCTATGCGCTCAAAAGTTGCGTCAAACAAGTCAAGCCGGAAGAGATCAACGCTGTCCGTGCGCTGCTTCTGGAACTGACAGAACAGTCTCCGGTTGAGGCGTATTATGCGAGTGACACGGCACTGCACAATATGATCACCAAATACTGTATCAACGCGAAAATACATGAAATCCTGAAATCGCTTGATGTGCAGTTGGAGGCTATCCGGAAAATTTCGGCGCAGACGCCGAAACGCCTGCTTAGCTCGTGTGAAGAGCATCTGGCGATTTTGGATATGATTGAGGAAATGGATTTGCAGAAAGCGTCAATCTTTTTGGAGCGTCACTTGGAGAATGTGGAGCAGAGCAGCTTGCGTGCTTACCAGCGCTTGCGGGTGGAGAAGCTTGGAACGTAACTTGATTTTATACCGCTCGTCAGGGCGGTATAAAAAAGCAATCGCATTGTATACAATTATAATACTATGGTGTTGTTGAGAGGTATAAAATGGCTACTGGCTGTAAAATTGTGCTGGATTTTGAGCGCCCTGCGCGGGAATTAATCGAAAGCTTCCGTGAGATTTCGGTTGCGAATCTGGACGATTGCATGGGAAGAATCGCGGCGGTACGGGCGGAGATTGTGCCGATGGGAAAGCCGAAACTACTCGGCGCGGCGTTTACGGTCAAGGTACCGGAAGGCGACAATCTGATGTTCCATAAGGCGATGGATCTGGCAAAACCCGGAGATGTGATCGTCATTAACGCTGGCGGAAGCATTCAGCGCAGCATCTTTGGGGAATTGATGGCACACTACTGTAAAATACGCGGCATTGCAGGGATTGCTGTTGACGGAAGCATCCGTGATGCGGTGGAAATTGCTGCGATGGATTTTCCGGTTTATGCGCGCGGCGTGACACCGAATGGCCCGTATAAAAACGGCCCCGGTGAGATCAACACTGTCATTTCTTTCGGTGGCAGAACTGTACATCCGGGAGACATCGTTGTTGCCGACGCAGACGGCATGCTCTTCGTCCGCCCGGACGAGGCGGACGCGATCCTGAAAGCGGCGAACGCGGTGATGGAAAAGGAAGCAAACATTATGAAAACACAACTGGAGAACGGTACATATCTTCGTCCGTGGGTGGATGAAAAGCTACAGGAAATCGGCTGTGAAATTGTAGAGCGCTCGTAAGCGCAAAGGAGGATGAAACATGGAATTCACACAGGAACTACGGGGACGCTTTGAACGGTTGTCGTCCACTAATCTATCGGATGCCATGGACGCACTCGGGATGCGCGGTTTTACTTTCGGTATCCACCCGTTGCAGGCTGCTTGGCGGAAGATTGTCGGTCCTGCCGTCACGATGCGCATGATCGCCGCCGGCCAAATACCTCAAAAAACACATCTCGGTATGAACGCCATCGCCTCTGCCAGGCCCGGTGACGTTATCGTCATTGACAACGGAGGCCGAATGGACAGCTCATGTTGGGGCGGAATCCTTGCTAATGCCGCGAAGATCAAGGGAGTGGCCGCCACCGTTATCGACGGTTGCTGCCGCGATCTGGATGACTGCATCGATGCGGACTACCCTGTCTATGCACGCGGCACGGTTATCTGCACGGCCCGTGGCCGCGTCATTGAAGAGAGCACCAATCAAATGATCCAGTGCGGCGGCGTCCAGGTCCGTCCGGGCGATATCATCTTCGGCGACAGCAGCGGTATTGTTTGCGTGCCGCAGGAGAAGATGCTTGAGATCCTGGAAAAGGCGGAACAGCTCTGGCAGAAGGAAGAAGACATGATAGCTGAAATCAAGGCAGGCGCGGATATTCTTGCTGCCGACGCCAAGTACAACTACAATAAAATGCTGCAAAAGTGAGGGACAGATAACATGGATCAGATTATTGAACGTTTCAAAAAGCTGGACACTACCTGTGTTTCTGACGCTATGGACAAAATTGGTATTGAATGTAGCGTTTACGGCATCAAGCCGGTTCAGAGCGGAGAAAAAATCTGCGGTCGGGCTTTCACCGTTCACTATGCCCCCTGCGGTGCTGTCAAGGGCACGGTCGGTGACTTCCTGGACGACGTCGAGCCGGGACAGGTTATCGTCATTGACAACGCGGGTCGCGACAATTGCACCGTCTGGGGTGACATCATGGCAAAGACCGCCAAGAAATACGGCATTACCGGTACGGTCATTGATGGGGTCTGCCGCGATATCCCGGCGGTTCTTGAGTGCCGGTACCCTGTATTCTCTAAAGGCTATTATATGCGCACCGGTAAGGACCGCGTATATGTTGATGCAGTGAACGTTCCCGTTACGCTCTCCGATATTCAGGTTTGCCCGGGTGACATCGTCATCGGTGACGACACGGGCGTTGTTGTCGTGCCGCAGAGCCGTGCGGAAGAGGTTGCGGAAATTGCTGAGAACATCGACCGCAAAGAGCAGGAGATTCTCGCTCTGGTTGCGAAGGGCTATAAACTCAAGGAAGCACGCGCCATGACCGGTTACCATCATTTACAGACGAAAGAAAAATAAGGAGGCAACACCAATGGCAATGTATCTGACCCCGGCAGAGCAGGAGATGTTTGACGGTAAACGGGGACCGCTAACGCAGAAGTGTATGAAGGTACTTGTGACGCTCGGCGAAATTTACGGTGCAAAGCGGATGGTCAAGGTGAGAAACGTTCACTTTCCGGGCGTATCGTATCGTGTGGCGGGTGACGCAGGCCTGGAGTATGTGTGCGATGCGAGCGAGCAGGGCAGTTTCTGCGTGCCGTCCACACTTAACACTATCGGCATCGACTGTTTCGACATGGAATCGTTGCAGTTTGACAAGGAATTTTGCAAGGGACAGCTCAAACTCAACGAGGCATATGAAAGGATGGGCGCAATTCCGACCTACACCTGCACGCCGTATGTAGTCGGCGGCTGTCCTGGCTTCGGCGAACATGTGGCATGGGGCGAGTCGAGTGCCATCATCTACGTAAACTCTGTCATCGGTGCACGTACCAATCGTGAAGGCGGTCCGACGGCGTTGGCGGCTGCAGTCTGCGGCTGTGTGCCGGAATACGGCTTCCATCTCAATGAAAACCGCTGTGCGACACACCTGATTCAGGTGGACTATTCTCTGAAAACGAATCGCGACTTTGCCGTAATGGGCTACTACGTCGGCAACAAGGTTGGCAACAAAGTTCCATGCTTTACGGGCATTACCGAACGTCCGATCGTCGAGCAGTATAAGGCACTGGGTGCGGCGCTTGCTTCGTCGGGAGGTATTGCGCTCTACCATATCGAGGGATTCACACCCGAAGCGCCGAGCAAAGAGGTGGTTTTGAAGGATGAGTACGAAACCGTGTACTTTGGCAAGGAAGAATACACCGAGGTGGAGAAGTTTTTCACACTTAGAGAGCCGGCGGACCTGGTCGTCATCGGGTGTCCGCACTGCACAATCAACGAGGTTGTCGAGATTGCAAAGCTTGTGGAAGGCAAGCATGTGAAGATTGACATGTGGGTCTGCCTATCGCATCAGATCTATGCGTTGGTAGAGCGCATGGGCTATGTGAAAACACTCGTAGACGCGGGTGTGACATTTGTGCGAGATACCTGTCCTATCCTCTGTCCGACCAGCCCCAAGGGTTATCGTGGCGTGGCGACGAACTCCGGTAAGCTTGCGCACTATATCCGCGGTTTGTGGAACATGGACTCTGAGCTTATACAGCTTGAAGACTGCGTAAAGACTGCACTTGGGGAGGAGGCGTAAGATATGGAAGAAAAAATCGTCATGCAAGGCAGAAAGATTGTCGAGGGCTACGCCGAGGGCTATGCGATTGTGGCAAAACATGATTGCATTTCCTTTATGGGCAGCACGAACCCCAAGACTGGTTATATTATTGAGCGCGGGCATGAACTCGAAGGCATGTGCATGCAGGGAAAAATTCTCTGTTTCCCGTCATCCAAGGGCTCAACAGGGGGGTCCTATATGCTGTATGATGCAGTTAAGCGCGGAGTGGGCCCCGCAGCCATTGTCAATATTGAAGCGGAATCCATCGTTGTCATCGGCGCAATCGTCTCTGATTTTCCTATGGTCGATAAAATTGACATTTCCAAAATCGAAACCGGCGACTATGTAAAAGTCGATGCGACAAACGGAGTTGTAGAGGTTATCAAGCATACAGAGACATAGAGGCTGAATCGGCATATAGAGATAAAACAGATAAAGAGGAGAAAGAGCCATGGAAATCAGTATGAACATGTACCATACCATAGCCCTTGCTGTGGTCGTCTATTATCTTGGACAGTTTATCCGCGATCGAGTGACATTCTTTCAGAAATATTGTATTCCTTCCCCTGTGATCGGCGGCATGATTGCCGCATTGATTATTACTGTTTTGCGCGTGACGGGAGCAATGATTATTAATCTGGATACGACGCTACAAACGGTTTGTATGCTGATATTTTTCTGCAACATCGGCTTCAACGCCAGATGGAAGGTACTGAAAAAAGGCGGCATTGGGCTTGTGATTATCTTTTTTGCGGTTGCAGCGTTGTGCATCATTCAGGATGGCTTCGGCGCTATGATGATGAAGCTTTTCGGAAAGCACCCGCTGCTGGGCACGGCGATTGGTTCAGTTTCGCTGGTTGGCGGTCACGGTACCGCCGCATCCTTCGGGCAGCTGATTGAGGATATGGGTGTTCCCGCTGCGGCGTCTGCATCGGTTGCAGCCGCAACCTATGGTCTGATTGCCGGCTGCATGATTGGAGGGCCGATTGCCCGCCTGCGTATTTTGCAGCTGCAAAAGAAGGGAAAGTTTGAGCTCAGCGACTGTACGGAAAAGCTGGATGAGACGGAAAAGAAGTCTCTGAACGAAAAGAGTTTGATGCTGGCCGTGGCGCTGTTACTGTTGTCCGTTGGCGCAGGTCAGATTATTTCCAGCATCATCGGCAAGTTGATGACCTTCTCTGCTGCGGTGGGCTCGCTGGCTGCGGGTTGCCTTGTGCGGGGATTCTGTGATGCAAAGAAAATTGAGCTTCCAGACGAGGAAATCGAAATGACCGGTAATATCGCGCTATATCTGTTCTTGTCCATGGCGATGATGAGTATGAAGATCTGGGAACTGGTCGATTTGGCTGTACCGATGATTGTGACGCTGTTGTTCCAGACGGTGATTTGCGGCCTATTTGCCTACTTCGTTATTTTCAATATTATGGGGCGCGATTATGATGCTGCCGTTATGACATCCGGCGCCTGCGGCTTTGGTCTCGGTGCAACACCTAACGCTATCGCAAACATGAGCGCTGTGGTTTCCAAATACGGTCCGGCGCCGCGCGCATTTCTGATCGTTCCTATTGTGGGCAGCATGCTTGCCGACATTGTAAATTCGACCGCCATTACTGTATTTATGAATATCTTCGGGTAAACAGGAGGAAGTATAATGGTATCTGAGCGAATACTTGCTATGGCGCCCTCGGCGACGAGTATGCTGGGCGGAAAAATCAGCGAAATGAAGGCAGCGGGGCTTGATGTCGTGTCCTTTAACCTTGGAGAGCCCGATTTTCAGACGCCGCGGAAAATCATGGATACCTGCACGAAGGCAATGCTGGACGGCAACACCAAGTATATTGCCGTGGGTGGTATACTGCCGCTACGGAAAGCTATCTGTGAAAAGTTGGAGCAGGACAACAATGTTTCCTATGAACCGTCGGAAATCTGCGTTTGCACAGGTGCATTAGCGGCGCTCTACAATGCGATGATGACAATCTGCAATCCGGGCGACGAGGTGATTATCCCGACACCTTGCTGGGTCAGCTATGTCGAGATGGTAAAGTTGGCGGGCGGCAAACCTGTGTTTGTCAGAACGATGGCAGATTTCCAATTGAACATTGCAGAGATTAAAAGCGCTATTACACCGCGCACGAAGGCTGTGATTATCAACACGCCGAACAACCCGACCGGCGCTGTATACTCACTCGACGTGCTAATGCATCTGGCGCATCTGGCTATCCGGCACGATTTCTATGTTATATCAGACGAGGTTTATGAAAAGCTTATCTACGACGGCGTAGAGCATATCAGCATTGCTTCGCTCTTGCCGGAGATGCGCCGGCGTACTATTACGATCAACGGTTTTTCCAAGGCATATTCCATGACCGGCTGGCGGCTTGGCTACGCGGCGGCTCCGATGGAAATCACAAAGGGCATGGTGGCGTTTCAAAGTCACACGACAACCAATTCCACGACATTTGTGCAGTACGCTGGTATTACCGCGCTCAAAGATTGCGCCCATGATGTCGAAGCGATGCGGCAGGAGTTTGCCAAACGCAGGGTGTATATGCTTGAACGCATGGAAAAGTTTCCGGATGTAACCTGCACGAAGCCCGGCGGCGCATTCTACCTGATGCCGGACGTTTCCGCCTACTACTGGAAAAAGACTATAGATGGACAACTCATCAAAGACTCGTTTGATTTCTGCAACTACATGCTGAACGAGGCACGCGTCGCGATTGTCCCCGGCGCTGCTTTTGAAATGCCGAAGTGCGTCCGCTTTGCTTACTCCATCTCCATGGAGGCCATAGAAAAAGGTATGGACCGTCTGGAAGCGGCGCTGGTGAAACTTCATTGATGATATGCTGCAGATCAGCAACACTGTAATCTGGTTGTAGGGGCAAATACTTCCGTTTCTGTATTATACTTGATGTTATTGGCAAAGTTTTATTTATTCGGTTGATTTCGAAAATGCTCCGTGCAGATATCGACAGGTGGTCGTGCAACACGTCGGTCGGCTGGATATTTTAGTGTAAACAAGTCGTTGAATCAGCAAAGGAATAAAACGTACGGGCGGCTTAACACTCCTCCTCACTCCTCATTGTCCTTTCTGTGGGATCGTTTCGCCTTACCATTATGTCGGGGTGTATAGGGCTGAATCTTTTGATGAACAATAGCATGGTCTTTAAGAAATTGTTCAAAGAGAGTCAGGCCCTTTTTGTAAGCGGTTTGAAGCGGTTTGAAGCTGTTTTGGGATATACTTAGAAGCTTTTTTGGGGCCGTTATCTCAAGGTGTTTCATGCAACTACACGAACATAGTAAAGACCGCTTAGAATGATCTGCACCCAATTTAT
>NZ_JH417571.1 GCF_000239275.1 Megasphaera geminata F0357
GGCCTGCAGGCCGTTCGCTTCTCTCTTTTTTACAACCGGTTACAGTATACTGTATTATTTTACTTTATCAAGAGCCTGTTTCAAATCGGCAATAATATCCGCCGCATCTTCAAGTCCTACAGACAACCGCACCAGACCTTCACTGATACCTGCAGCCTTTAATTCTTCCGGCGTATACGGTGAATGCGTCATCGTGGCAGCATGTTCAATCAACGTTTCCGCATCGCCGAGAGATACGGCAAGCTTACAAAGTTTTACACTGTCCATGACAGTACCGCCCGCTTTCTTGCCGCCTTTAAGTTCAAATGAAATCATACCGCCGGGTAAACGCATCTGTTTCTTGGCCAGATCATACTGCGGAAAACTCTTGAGTCCGGGATAGCTGACCGACTCAACCGCCGGATGGCCTTCCAGGAAAGCGGCCACCTCCATAGCATTGGCACAATGCTTTTCCATGCGAATCGGCAAAGTTTTCATACCGCGGGCGATAAGGAACGCGTCGAAGGGGCTGAGAACGGCGCCGGTCATATCTTTAATCCCGAAAAGACGGACCTGTGCAATAAATTCGGCAGAGCCGCAAACGAAGCCGGCAATGACATCACCGTGTCCATTGAGGTATTTCGTTGCCGAGTGAACAACTACATCGGCGCCCATTTCAAGAGGTCTGGAAATATACGGCGTGCAGAACGTATTATCGGCAACAACAAGGCAGCCGTCCACTTCATGCGCAATTGCGGCAACGCTTTCAATATCGACGATCTTTAAAGTCGGATTTGCCGGCGTTTCAACATAAACCATTTTCGTATTCGGTTTCATCGCTTTTTTAACGGCATCAAGATCGTTCATGTCGACAAAAGTGACGTCGACAGACGCACGCGGCATACCGTGGTTCAAGAGGGCAAACGTACAACCGTACAGCGTATCGCTGGCCACAACATGATCACCGTTCTGCAATATTGTCCAGAACGTTGCCGAAATGGGCGCCGATGCCGGATGCGGTAGACACGCAGGCTTCAGCGCCTTCGAGAAGAGCCACCTTCTCTTCCACAACCGTATTGGTAGGATTGCCTAGACGGCTGTAAATGTAACCGCTTTCTTCAAGGGCAAACCGTTTACCGCCCTGTTCCGCCGAATCGAAGACAAACGTCGACGTCTGGTAAATCGGTGCCGTCAGCGCTCCGAATGTATTCTGCGAAGAGCCGCCGTGGATGGCCTGTGTAGCAAACCCCATTTTCTGTAATTCTTCCCGTTTCATAAAGTATCCTCCTTTACTTCCATAGAAAAATAATATAAATAAATCAGTCATTCATGAATTTTACATATAAATTTTGCTAGTTTCAGTATAGCACCGTATAATTTAAAAGAATAATAGTCTTGCATGGAATTATCCCATAGAAAAAATCTATGACGGAGGGTCGACGTGACACTACAACAATTACGCTATATAGTAGAAATATCCAAATGCGGTTCCATTACGGCAGCTGCGAAAAAACTGTTTATAGCACAACCGAGCTTAAGCAAAGTCGTAAAAGACTTGGAAGAAGAATTCCATCTTACGATCCTGCGGCGCAGCCGCCACGGCATCTCTTTTACAACGGAAGGCCTTAAATTCCTCCAATTTGCCAATCATGTTCTTGACGCCTCCGATGCGCTGGAAGATTATTTTCTGAAGGATGACGGGGAAGAAGAATTACGCCTGTCCGTATCCTCTCACCATTACCTTTTCTCAATTGACGGGTTAATCAGTTTTCTTACAAATATCCCTGAGGGCACCCCGTATACGATTCGCATGCACGAAGGCCGGACATCGCAAATCATCCGTGATGTCCTTGTTTCACGCAGCCAGATCGGTATTCTTTACGTAACAGAGCTTACAGAACAATTCATGAACCGTCTTTTTGTAAAAAACAATCTCGAATTTATTCCCTTCCACGAGTTCCTGCCTCATGCCTATGTAAGCCGTAATCATCCTCTGGCGTCATTTTCTGAAATAACGACCGAACAGCTCGCCCCTTATCCCCATGTGTGTTATGAGCAGGGGAGCGAGCCCAAACAGCTTTCGGAAGAATTTATTATCCCGAAAAACTATTCAAAACAGACCGTTTTGTTTCGAGATCGCTCGACAATGCTCAGCATCATTGCCAATACGGGCGCATACAATTTAGGCACAGGATGTCTTCTGCCGCGTATCGTCGGTTCGGAAGTCGCCTCCATACCGGTCAAAGGCGTATCCGGTAAAATGAAAATCGGCTGGGTCAAACAAAAAAACGCACCTTTGACACCTGAGCTTACGGCTTACATACGCTATATCCAAGACTCTCTCGACCAGAGCATCACAAGCCGGCATGTCCCGGCCATGATCGCCATGCACAGTGAACGCACCTATTAAAGCAAAATGCCTTATCCTGCTTATTATAATGAAAAGGACAGGTCAGGAAAAATCCCCTGACCTGTCCTTTTTCCGTACAGTCACGGCCGCGTCATTATTTTCGCTTCCGCCGTAACGGCAGTATTCCCCTCGTTATCCGTAACGGCCCCCGTCATGATGTATAACCTGCCTCGCCGCGACACAAAGCGGGATTCTATATGAATCGGCTCGCCGATACGGACAGAATCCTTAAAACGGACATGTAAATCGGCCGTATAGGCGGGCGTTCCGGATATGTTGAATACATGATTTCCCATCACTTCATCAAGAAGAGTTGCCAATAACCCTCCGTGCATCCGGTCATCATAGCTCTGATGCTCCGGCCGGGGCACGAAATCGGCATACGCCAGCCCGCCGGTTACGCGCATATCCAGCTTCAACCCGATGGGATTGTCTTTACCGCAGCCGAAACAAAACGTATATTCTTTACTTTCTTCCACTTTCAGCCTCCTGCCAGTATATTTTTGTATTATATCATAACATTATCATAACATTACGTCTTAATGATAAGTTTCAAAATTCCCGTTAAAAAAGCCTTTATTTCATTGACAATTATTTTCATAATTGGTATATTGATATGGACAGAAAGACGGAGTTCACGGAGGTAGCTCATGAATATTGATACACTCTTAATTCATTACTGCGCGCCGACCCTGGCACGAATGAAAATGGGTGCACTCCTCTGTTTTCACCGTCGCGGAACTATAGAAGAGTTTCAGGAAACCGTTGAGAAATATAATCGGCGGTTTAACGCGAAGAAATTATATTTCCGCATTCTCTTCAGCTGCCCGCAGCGGACGCTGCTCTATGTATACAGGCCGTCTATGGTCCAACCCTATATACAGCAAAAGAGTGTTTCCTGCTTTTTGCGGCAATACGGCTACAGAAGCGGTATGACTCTTAACGATATGCTTGACCGCCTGCAGGCCCGGTTTAATGAAACCGGTTGTTTTCCTCATGAGTCAGGTCTATTCTTAGGCTATCCCTTAGAGGATGTATACGGGTTCATACGCCACAGAGGAAACGACGCAAAGCTCTGCGGTGAATGGAAGGTGTACGGTGATGCGGAAAAGGCGGCACGACTCTTCGACGCGTTCGCGCGCTGTCGCAACTATTACATCAACAGATTTTCTGTTGGCATAAAATTAGAAGAGCTCATCGTAGCTTAAGGAGGAATTTACTATGGTAACAATCGTTTATTGGAGCGGCACAGGCAACACGGAAGCAATGGCAAATGAAATTGAAGCCGCAGCTAAAGCTGCAGGTGCCGACGTCGAAAAAATGTTATTCGACGACACGACCGTGGACGCGGTAGCAGGAAAAGACGTCATCCTTCTCGGTTGCCCGGCAATGGGCGGTGAAGAATTGGAAGAAACGGTAGTTGAACCGTTCTTTGCAGAACTGTCCGGTAAATTAAGCGGTAAAAAAGTAGGTCTCTTCGGTTCTTACGGCTGGGGCACGGGCGACTGGATGGAAACATGGAAACAGCGTGCACTGGATGCAGGCGCCAACCTTATCGGTACAGCCATCGTCAACGAAACTCCGAATAATTCGGAAGAATGCAAAGCTCTCGGCGAAGCTGCCGCAAAAGCATAATTACGTAATCAACTCATATTTCATAGAACTCCGTAAAAAGAAGGGCGCTCCCGCAAAAGCGTCCTTCTTTTATTGCCCGAACCGGCAAAGAGGCCAAAAACACGCACTGCGCCGAATATTCGGTCCGGCTCATGTGCCGTTCAGCGGCAGGTATTTACATTTATTATTTAACGACCTCGTCCGACGTCCCGTCTCTAGTAAGAACGCGTTTTTTTACCGCTTCATCTTCTGCCTGTGCTTTGAGAGCCGGATCTTATCCGTGCCTACGAGGCGTCCATAAAAGAGAAAATAACAGCCGAGCGAAACAATGGCAATAGCCGCCGTAGTGAGAAACATGCCGCTAAAACCGACCTGTTCTTTCCATGCGCCCAACAGATACGGGCCGACGCCCAGACCAAGATCCAAGGCGATAAAATAGGTAGACGTGGCAACGCCGATGCGATACACGGGAACCATCTTGATGACGACGGCTTGTCCGTTGGACATATATGTGCCGTACCCCAAGCCGACAAACACGGCAGCAAGAAGAACCGACCAGGAATTTGCGGCACGGCTCAGGAGAACGATTCCGGCAGCAAGGAAGATGAAACACGGATATAGAACGCAGTTTTCACCATGGCGGTCAAACACGATTCCCAGTACAGGCCGTGTCAATGTAATAACAACGGCATACACGATAAAAAAGAGTGTGCCTGCTTCAACAAGCCCCGCTTCACGTGTAAAGGAAGCCATAAACCCGAGAATACCGGAGTAAGAAAGGCCGACGAGAACAGACACAAGAGAAATGGAATTGACCCGCGGTTCGAGATAATCGGAAAGTTTGAGCCCCTTCTCTTCTTCCCTGATTGCCGCACTGAACTGCGGTTCTTCGAACCTCAGAAGGAAGGCGCCGACGATGCAAACGATAACCAAAATCACACAAAACGCTACAATAACCCGGAAAGAGGTAAAGGAAAGCATAAGGATACCGAGAAAAGGGCCGATGGCCGCCGCCAGACTCAAGCTGAGCCCGTAATAATTAATTCCTTCACCGCGGCGGCTCTTCGGTATAACCGTCGCTACAATCGTACTCGTCGCGGTTGATGTTATGCCGTAGGCGAAACCGTTAATAAAACGAACCGTATCTAAAACCAAAATATTCGGTATATAAAAATAAAGAACCGTTGATATCAGATAAAGTAACAGACCGCCGTAAAGTATCTTGCGACAGCCGAGGGCCCCGACAAAACGACCCGTAAAAATCCGGGCCACAACTGTCCCTATAATATAGATACCTACAGCCAATCCGGCTTCACCGGCAGTTGCCCCGAGTTCATCCTTAGCCACAACGGCAATGATAACCATCAATAAGTAATAAATCAAAAATACCAGCAAGTTAATACCCGTATCCAGGACAAAAGGCACTGTCCAAAGTGATTCGTTTTTCCCACTCATAATCGTCATATCTCCCTCTTTACATAAAGAATCAACAGAAACGATTATAAATCTGCAACACGGCGGTGTACAGCGGAAAAAACAGATGGCCTTATCATTTATTTTGATAAGGCCGGCTAACACTTCATGATATTATAAGGATTTTTTCAAGAGATAGTTGACAAAACAGCGGATGTATTCCCCTTTCGGGTTCTCTTTCTTAAACACCATCCATACAGGCACATGCAACGGTGAATACATATTTCTGCACTTACGGCGAATCCCCATAAACTCGGCCAGCCGTTTTGAAACAAGGAATCCCGCCTTATTATGGCGGCAATAATCGATCATGGCATACGGATTGGAAAGTTGTATTTCTTCAACGCTTCTCCGCCCGTCCAAGTAGTCGCTCATACAGGCATCCATAAAATACTTCGGCGGATATCTGAGCAGCGGTTGTGAAAGTATGTCTTCTTTTTTTACGGTATCCGACATGGTCAGGCGGGGCGCGAAATAAACAAATACATCTTCGCCGATCGGCACCGTTTCATAAGCCGCCCACTTCTCCGCAGCCGCCGCGTAAACAGAGGCCGCGTCAATCCGCCCGGCATACAGGTCACTGATGATTTCCTCCTCTTCCATATCATATACCCTGACCGTAAAATCAGGATTATGACGCTTAAAATAGGATATATGCGTATTCATCAGAACATCCCCCATACTGCGCATAATACCGATATTCAGTTCGGGCCGACGGCTTTCATAGGCAGTCCGCACGGCAGCCATGACCTGCTCCAGCTCACTCAGGATGCGTTCCGCTTCTTTGTAGAAAAACTTTCCCTCCGCCGTCAACATACTGCCCCTGGTATCGCGTACAATGAGAGGAAGGCCGATAACATTCTCCAGTTTTTTAATCTGCGCACTGAAAGCGGACTGCGTTACGTTGGCTTCACGGGCGGCCTGTGTAAAATTGCCCAGCCTTCCGTATATGACAAAGCTTTTCAAAGCTTGTATATTCGGCAGTTCCATCTTTATTCCTCCTTACCGAAATGCTGTATGTACGGTATATATTATACACGACCGGGCAAGTATATCCTTTCCGGGCTGCAGAATGAGGACGGTCTGTGATAAAATAGACGGTGACAGCGCCAGTTAACCGATGTGAGGTATACTTATGAACGGAGAAATATTAAACTCGCTTGAAATCTGCTCTCCTTTTACCGGTGAGTTGCATCCCCTTGAGGATGTCCCGGACGAGGTGTTTTCCGGAAAAACTGCAGGCGACGGTTTTTGCGTCTTTCCGACGGACGGTATTGTCCGGGCACCTGCGGACGGCATAATAAATTTAGTCTTCGATACGAAGCATGCCCTTGTCATGACGGATACGGACGGGGTAGAGTACCTCTTTCACATCGGTATCGATACGGTTAAATTAAACGGCCGGGGATTTACGGCCCATGTGGAGACGGAAACCCCCGTTAAAAAGGGGGCGCTCCTGCTCACTTTTGCGAAAGACGTGATCATCGCCGCCGGTCTGTCTCCCGTATGTGTCTGCGTATTCACCGATTTAACCGATAATGTGGCCGTAGCGCCTTTTACGCCCCGTGCGCTTAAAGCCGGCGATACGGCAATACGGCTTATTTATGCGGAGGAAGTATACGGATGAAGAAAAAAGACATGATACTCATAGCCGTTTTGCTGCTTCTCTCATGTATGCCGGCCGGGTATTTTCTTTTCGAAGGAACCCTTTCCGATTCCTCACAAACCTATGCGGTCATCCACGTGAACGGCGACATATATAAAACAATCCCGCTGGGAACACACAGCGGCACAACCATGTTCACCGTTGAAACGGATACGGGCTACAACACGATTCTTGTGCGCGAACAGGAAATCGGTATCGTTCAGGCAGACTGCCCCGATCGGATTTGCATCGGCGAAGGTTTTATTTCCAAACCCGGACAAACGGTCGTATGCCTGCCCCATAAGGTGCTTATTGAAGTAAAAGCCGCCAACGCGGCTGAACCGGATACCATTCCCGCCCGCTAGAGGTCCTTATGAACAAAACATTTAAAATTATCCTGTTGGGTCTTTTCATAGCTCAATCATTGGTACTTTATATCGTTGAAGGAATGCTTCCCGTCCCTTTCATCGCCCCGGGAGCAAAACTCGGCCTTTCCAATTTGATTACAGTTACTGCGCTCTACACGTTTCCGAAAAAGAGAGATACCGCCCTGGTTCTGCTCGTGCGGATCATGTTAGCGACGGCTTTCGCAGGCGGCATCAATGCCTTTATGTACAGTGCGGCAGGCGCATTCTTCAGCTTCACGGCCATGTCCCTCCTGCAGAAGTCGGAAAAATTCTCCCTCATCGGCGTCAGCGCCGCCGGCGGCATCCTGCACAACTGGGGCCAAGTCCTCATCGCCTGCCTTATCGTAGAGAATGCGAAAATTCTGCTCTACCTGCCCGTCCTTTCCGTCGCAGGGGCGGGTACGGGCATACTTATCGGCATTACGGCAAACTTTACGCTCCGCCATTTAAAACGCCTGCCCCTGTATAACCGCATGCGTGAAACATAAATAAGCCCGTTTAAACAAAGCTTTCGTCCGTACGATTTCCGATCATGAACGGCAAACGGAAAAAGCCGGGGATTCTCTCCGTACGGACGGTAGGAAAATCCCCGGCTCTTTACCTGTATCAAAAGGATGCAGACAAAATGAGATTAAAATTTTATTTTGTTACAGCGCTTTTCCGCAAAGGTTACGCCACCGTATATATTTTAATTTCCGGTTCGGCGGCCCATGTCGGCCGGAGACCGACGGCCACATCTTTATTGAACAGTTCGCTCGTTAAATATGCCTGTGCGTGTTCGAGACTGTCAAAGCCGTGTAATACCTGAACATCTTCAGCGCGGACAAGAAGTTCTTTCGTCAAAGCGCCGGCAACGGTATCCAGAAAAGGCTGTTTATACTTCGTGTATACATTTGCCGCTGCGGGACGGTTTTCTTCATTAATTTTCATGGTTATCTGCAAGTATGCTTTTACTGCCATCGTCATTTCCTCCTCAAACGTAAACTCTGTTTCTTCAACTATACCGGCCGGGTATTTTCTTAAGACACCCTAAGTATAGAAGATTACCTTATCCGTTTAAAGATATGAGTCAATTTATTAGTAACTAATAAATTTAATAGCGGCTATATTTTCATCAAAAATTCAGTATAATAAGAGCATCTTCGAAATAAGAGGAGTCACTATGTATACGAAAAAACTGGAAGAAGATATCCGCTGTCCCTTGGAATACGGCCTGCGCGTCTTCGGCGGCAAATGGAAATCCCGCATTATTTGCGTATTGGCCGACGAAACGTCATTACGCTACACGGTACTGCGGGATACACTGTGCAATATTACGGACGCTGTCCTGGCGGCGACGCTGAAAGAGCTGATATCCGACGGCCTGATCGTGCGCAAATCGTATGATGAAATCCCGCCGCATGTCGAATATTCCCTTACTGAAAAAGGACAGTCCGTCGTTCCTCTTTTACAGGATATCTGTAAATGGTCCGGCCTTTTCTACAGGAAAACGGAAAATACAAGTTTAGAAAAATGCAAACACTGCGACTATACGCAGACATAGAAAAGCCGCCTTAAGGCGGCTTTTACTTATTTTTATACGCCGCCAAATACTCCCACAGGTCCTGATCAAAAAGGATCCTGTCATCATCTGTTATCAATCCGGGGACGCCGACATAGCCGCCGGCTCTCCGCGTCTCAAATTCGGGACGACTGTCACGAAGATGCAGAAACTTCTTCAATGCCGGCATAGATCCTGTAATATCGACAACGGGAACCGTAAGGCCCTTCTTCTCAATCAACGCCAAAACCAGCGGACATTCGGGACATAAATGACTGATATATAATTTCATATTATCTTCTCCTTCCGGGACTATGTAAAAGGGAACACGCCAAGGTACACGAGTACATAAAAGCGAGTAAAAGATACAAATGCAGAAAAGATCGGTCATAATAGGGGCAGTCATCGAAAGATGAATGTTAAGGTCATAGAGCCGCGCCGCAATAAGTACATTTATAGCACAGGACGCCACCATGAAGATAACCGAGGTTCCCCTAAGAACGGGATCGGCAAAAAAGAAATGTCCCATCCCGCATAAAATCAAGGGTGTAACGTCGATTTTTAAAGGAATGAGGTAAAATACGCAGGTAACGCGTTGAAGCCTATCATATAGCCGACGGGAACGAGATTGGCCCAGGTGCTGCGTTTTATTATAGCACATACGGCGGCGCTCCCGCCTGACCTTGTGATATCTTGTGATATAATACTACTGAAAGCGGGATTTTACCATGAAAAAAGCAATAGCCTCGGCATGCGTCGTCTGCCTGGCTTTATCTGTCTTGACCGGCTGCAATCCGTTACACGGTACAGCCGTTTCACCGCCAAATGAACCGGAGACTTCGGCACATCCCCTCAACGCGGAGTCTGCGCGCCTGTCCGAAGACGGCCAAAAAGCATATGAACAGGGCGATTATGATAAAGCCATTACCCTGTATACATCAGCTCTTGAAAAGGATGAAGCCAACTACGCGGCCCTTGCCGGCAGAGGCGTGGCCCTTGCCATGCGCGGCAACGGTACGGGCATACAGGAAGACATCCGCGCCGGCATCGGCGACATTGAAAGGGCCTTATACTATGCGCCCGACGATACGGCGACCTTTTACAATCTCGCCCTGGCCTATAAGATCGACGGCCGCAAAGAAGGGCGATCCGCTGGTTTCAGAAAGTTATTGACAGCGATCCGTCCAATACGTGGAGTTATTACGGTATCGCCACTATTTACGGCGACATGGGCGATGCGGAACAGGCCGTCGTTTACTTAAAAAAAGCTCTGGCGCTGGATAGCGCAAACGTCCGAAAGGCGGCGGAAACGCAAACACATTTTGATAAAATCCGGAATAATCGGCTTTCAGACAATTGCTGTATGAGGAGTGATATGAATGAATGACAGAAACGATGTACGACACCGGGCCTACGATAAAAAAGGCCCCATTGTCGCGCGAAACTTCAATAAACGCGGTTTTGAAGCCACCTACTGTCCTACCGTGGAAAAAGCCCTGGAACAGGCTGTATCCTATATCCCGCCAGACCATGTCGTCTCCTGGGGCGGCTCCGTTTCCATTGATGAAATCGGCTTGCGGCCGTACGTAGCGGAACATAATCACGTCATCAACAGAGATACGGCAACAACGCCGGAGGAACGGCTGGAACTGATGCGGCGCGCCCTTCTTTGCGATACGTTTATCATGGGTACAAACGCGGCAACCGAAGACGGTCAACTCTTTAATGTTGACGGCAACGGTAATCGTGTCGCGGCTCTGGCTTACGGGCCTAAACAGGTCATCGTCATCGCCGGCATGAACAAATTCGCACCGACCGTAGAAGCGGCTATGATCCGAGCCCGTTCAACAGCCGCTCCCATTAACGTACAGCGTTTTACCGGTACCAAGACCCCTTGTTATGTAACCGGCATGTGCGGCCACTGTAAAACACCCGATTCTATTTGCGCCCAACTGTTGCGCACCCGTGTCTGTCGTCCCGCCGGGCGTATCAAAGTCATCATCGTCGGTGAAGAAATAGGCTTCTAAGCCTATAATCCCTGCGCTACGCCTTCTTTCACATAATCGATAAACTTCTTCGTCACTGTCGATGCATCTGCCAAAGAGGGGACGGCAATGCCCAGTTCGATATAATGGGGCGGATCCATGGATACGACAGCCACGTTGCCGTTCCAATTTTCCGCCATAAGCCGATTATTTACGGCAAAACCGAGTCCCGCTTCCACCATGCGATACGTCGTGTAGTTATCGACGAACGTATAGCGGGGCTTGATTTTTATGTCTTCCGAAGCAAAGAGAAACTCCGTATCCGTATCGAGGCCCGGCAGAGTATGCACATACGCCTCTTCTACCATATCGGCCAGCGGTATGGAACCGGCTGCGGCTTTTTCATGCCCCCCGGGCAGCCAGAAGATAAGTTCATCCCGACGCAAAGGGATCCAATCCCCTTTAAAATTACGATAAGAAGAGATGGCGCAGTCGATTTTCCGTTCACCCAGCCATGTGTAGAGTTCTCTGTTCCCTCCTTCTTCCAGGTGAATGCGTATATGCCTGTACGTCTCCTGAAAAGAGCGGATAACCGGCGGCAGCCAGTTCGCAGCCGTACTGAAGTAGGTTCCTACAGAGATTTCTCCCGTTTCAAGGCCTTTGATTTTATCGCTCAAATTTTCGACTTTCTCACTCTGATAAACCAGTTCCTTTAATTGAGGGAAAACAAGTTTCCCTTCTTCCGTCAATTCAATTCCCCGGGTATTTCGATACAACAGAGAAAATCCCAGATCTCCTTCCAACGCTTTTTCTGCCCGTACTATGCCGGACGGCGTATATCCGGTTTTTGCGGCGGCACCTGCCATACTGCCTGTTTCCACAACAGTCAAAAATAACTTGCAGCGTTTCGTGTCCATTGCCCCTCCTGTGACAGATTGTCACCGTTTCATTGATAATCATTCACTTCTCTCACAGCAAACTATATAGTATCCTGTACCTATAGTAAAGAGGAAAGAGGAAAGAGGGAAAACCATGAAAGAACGTTATGCCGAAGCGCTGCTTATTTTCGTTATTATCATGCGCAGTACATCGTATTTGTTTTCCAAAATAGGGCTGGCCACACTGCCGCCTTTGGAAATCCTCGCTATCCGTTTTACCGCGGCATTTCTTATTTTAGGCCTTATCTTTTTTAACTATTTACGCCGTTACGTGACGGCGGATCTCTTAAAGGCGCCGCCAAATTAGGCAGTCTTATGTTTGCCTGCATGACGTGCGAACTCATCAGCCTGACAACAATCGACTCGTCTATGGCATCATTTCTGGAAAATACGGCGGTCGCATGGGTGCCTGTCATCACAGCCGTAATCTATCACCGCAGGCCGGAAAAAATCGTCATCCTGTGTACCTTGCTCATCATTTGCGGCGTCGGCCTGCTCACTTTAAACGGAGCGGAAATTCGTCCGGGCCGGGGTGAATTCATCTGTCTGACCGGCTCCGTCTGTTATGCTTTCTGGATTATTGCAACCGCTAAAACGGCGCACCGTTTCGACCCGCTGAGCCTCGGTATTATGCAATTTTTCTTTCTCTCCCTCTACAGCAGTATCGGCACGGTCCTCTTCGAAACGCCTTTCATTCCGACACGCCCCGTTGAGTGGCAGGTTATTTCAGCTCTCACCTTTATCTGTACGATCCTGGGCTTTACGCTGCAGCCTGTCGCACAACGGTATACAACGGCAGAAAAAGCGGGTCTCTTTACAGCCATCAATCCTCTTTTCGCAGCTATTTTCGGCTTTTTCATATTGGATGAGAGATTCACGACCCCGCAAATCACGGGAGGTATTCTGATTCTCGGGGTAATTCTCCTGCTCCAAATTGCCGGCAGTCGAAAAAAAGCAAGATCATCCCAAAACTGACAACGTTTGCATCGTCTTCACAAAAAAGCCGGTTTCCTTTATACTGTTACTGTATTATGATTATATATATCAAAAGGAGACAGTATTATATGTTAAAAAAGAACATGCTTTACATCGGAATTATCTTTTTGCTTATCGGCCTTGCAACCGTATTCTTAAATCCCGATCAACAACAGGCCAATTTGGAAATAGCCAGACATGCGACGAACGCCCAGGCGGCGGCACAAGCCATTTCGGCAAACAATCAACGGGAAACGCTGATCCATATTGTCGGCATGTTTATCACAGGCCTGGGGCTTGCCATGACAATCGGCGGCTTTATCGTGCGTAAACAAAACAAAAACTAAACGGCCCGCAACCGAAACGGCAGGGACCGCATTAAGAACGGAGTAT
>NZ_JH417572.1:0-22457 GCF_000239275.1 Megasphaera geminata F0357
TTTGAGTGTCTACTTGACGGGTAGCAGTTCAGTTGCCGTATTGTTACAGCCTTTATCGTATGGAGCGGATGAAGGGGATCGAACCCTCGTACCGAGCTTGGGAAGCTCGTATTCTACCACTGAATTACATCCGCAAGAAGTATGCGTTCAGTATATCAATAAACGGAATGTTTGTAAAGGCGGAAGGCCGCACAAAAGCAGGATCGCAATCCCGCTCCGGATATTTTTTACCTTTTCATATAGGCGATAAAAATACCGGAGAAACAGCGTCTCCCCGGTATCCTCATCATGCCGGCAGGCCGGGCGCCTGTCCCGTCTTTGTTATTGTATATCCCCTTTATAATCGGCAATATACCGTTCCATAGCGCCGCCCAGATCACCCAGGAAGAAACCGAAGTGATGCTTGCAAGCCCAGTTAACGGCAACACTGTCGGCCATTTCGGCGCTCGACGGCGTGGAGTGGATCGGCAGCTCATCCCATTGGCGGGTCTGCTTATTATAGATATAAGCTCTCCCCGTATTCGTATCAATACGATATTTTACTTTCTGCCCTTCACCCGTCAGAATATCCGATTCCATAATGGTTTCATATTTCTTTGCCGTAAAGGTCCAGACGCCGTCTTTATCTTTGTCCGTATCAAGGGAATCCATATCCAGATATGTTTCGTAGTCCGCATTGGCATATACAGGACGGTACTGCGAATTATAGACCAGGGCGCTGTTGAAATATGTCGTTCTGCGGGTTTCCTTGCCTTCTTTATAACCGAACCAGTCGGCATTTTTATCCCAGAACAGCTTATACCAATGATACCTGTCACTCAGATTATTAAAATGATATACGCCCAGATCGCCGTAGTGAACGGTAATGCCTTCATGAACGGCTTCACCGGCAACGGGAGAATAGTAATTTCGCGCGTCCGTATACGTCTGCCAGGATTTGCTCTTTTCGTCATAGCCCATAAGATACGCAAATTCGGAATCTTTCGACTGCACAATATAGAAATTTCTGCCGTCGTCTTCATTAACGATCTGATGTATTTCCATCGTATAGTACCGGCCCAGGGACGGCACTTCTTTCGTATAAATAACCTTGCTGTGCTGTTTTACGACAATCCGGGGCACGCCGTCCTCACGGGTATAAGAAATATGGAACTTATTCCCGTGATCCTTAAATGAATCGTCATAATTATTCCTTTCCGGGCCGAAAACGACGGAATGAACGGGGGCAAAGGTCGCAAAAGCCGGCACGGCCGCACACAGGGATAACAGAACGGCACTCGCCAAAGTGTGAACACCTTTTTTAAATCGCATAAAGACACTCTCCTTAAAAAATAAATTTGATATAACTATCATGTTGACACTGTTCTTTATAAATAACGTAACATTTAGAACGTACTGCGTCAATATTTTCAGTATATATTGTTATAATATTGATATATTTTATTCATCATCAATCAAGAGGCACACAAAAAAACTTCCCTCGTGAAAAGAGGGAAGTTTTACTGTTAGAACTTATATGTAGCCTGAATGCGCGTGTAATTACCGAGTTTGAAGTTTTCCGGTCCATACAGCGTATCACGCTTGTTTATCCCTTTCGCGTCAAAGGTATAGAACGCTTCGACGAGGAAGTTTTTCGCCGGTACATAGCCCGCGCCGACAGTAAAGCTGCGGATACCGTCCAGATATCGGTCGGGTACGCCTTCCGCACCGGTACCGCCGAAGAAGGAACCGTGCTGGAAGTATTTATAATCGGCAAATGCATTCCAGCTGCCCGGCACATCCGTATCGGATCGGCCGATATCAAAGCGCAGCGCCCAGAAATGCGGCGTACCGCCGTCCTGGTGGCCGAGAAGCGTAAAGTCCGCCGTACCGCGTTCATGCTCGTAAACAGTATGCCCGTTCAAATAACGGCCGAGGGTCCGTGCGGTTCTGCCCGTAATCAAAGGATACGGTCGCATTGTGACCGAACTGATATTTGGCCCCGACACCGATAACATTAGCCGGAACGCTGAACGAATGAACCTCATTTCCGTTGCGGTTTGCATTGATGAAAGATACATTTTCGTTCCCGACAGAACGCAAATACCATGCCTGAAGGCCGAGGCGGTTACCGATTTGCTTTTTACCTTGAATGAAAAAGGCTCTGCCGATATGGGGAACGATATCACGCTGCAGGATATTTCCTTCCGTCCTGATAAGATTACCGATCACCTTCCCTATGGATTCACGCGGAAGCTTATTTGCCGATTCGGATTCTCTCAATATCCGCTCTAAATTATACAGATACTCAAACTGAGATTTCGGCATTATCCATCCGTATTCCGGACCTCCCATATACCCGTCGACATAGTTTCCCTTGTAAATTGTTTCCGTAATATTTGTCGGCGCCGCCGTATAAGGCCATGTGCTTGACGTAGTCTTGAACGAATCAATGGATTTTAAAGTATAACCGGCATACCAAGATTCTCCCAACTGAGCTTTGATAATATATTCGGCAATCTTTTTATAGGCCGCTTCAATTTGCTCCTTGCGGCTACCGATATATCCCTTTCCGTCTGACAGGGACCCTGTATCCGAAAGCCTGAAGGCAAAGTTCTCATTTACCAGCTTTTTGAATTCGGCATCATCTTTCAGATCATTATTATACAAATAATCAATGTAATCCATGCCTGCATCCATATGGACTTCATTCCCATCCGGATCAACAGCCGTATAATACACCTTATTTTCCGCGGCAATTCTAAACGGGACGTATGTGTTACTTACCTGCTCGCCGTAAACAGCCTTGACAATTTGCTGTAATTCAGAAATCACCTGGTTTTCTTTCGCAAGCTTATCAGCCGGACTCAACGTCGGATCTTCAGCAATCTCCTTCAGTCTTTGATAAAAATAGATCGGTTTGCCTGTTCCCCTATAGGTATCGTTGTAGATTTGATTCGGGCTGCCCGTTTCCGGGGTGGTCACAGATCCGGAAGGCTGCGATGCCGGATTGGCATTGGTAGCATTCTCAATATCATAGGGGAACTCATCACGATTTATACCCATAAGCTCCGCTACTGTAGGCGGCCTGTAAATAACACCGTGAATTGTATGAGTGTATGCTGAATCATCAATACCGGTGCTGTGCTTGAAGTCACCGAAACCGATACGGATCTGTGAAGTTTTGCCTGTCCGGACGGCACGCGCCCCATCGTATTCTTTACCGAACCAGTAGCCGGTAACACCCATAGCTTCAGTCAGACGGCCGACGGAGAAGTCCCACTTATCGGCACGTCGTGTAAGATCGGCTTTTTCCAACCGCTGATGGTTCAAGCCCTTTGAAGTATGTTCACTTGAGCGAGTATCTACGCCGGAATTTCCGCTCGCACTGGCAAGAACGGTAAGATTTGTATTCTTGTCCAGGCGTGCATCTGCACCGACACGGATTCGCTGTTCAAAACCGTGCTCCGATTTGTCGCGCATATTTTTTGTTGCCGTATCCACATACGTATCGGCACGATACCGGGATTGCGGCCGGTTCGTACCGTTATGTGCCGTCCATCTTGCCCGGTAGTCGCCGATAAAGTCTATGCCCTCTTTCTTCTCCGTATCAAAAGGCCTGTTTAAAAATCCCTTCAGGATAACCGGGTCGATGGCCTCCCGTTCCGCTTTATCGGCAGGCAGGAAGTCACGTTCCCGCGTCGCTTCGTTGAGCCCGAACTTGAGGTTTACGCCGAAACGGTATACCCGTTCCTGCGTTGCGCGATCATCGTCACGATGGTTGAAAATATTATTGATACCGAAATACACAAGAGAATCTTTGGCTATCTTCTTCTGAATCATGAAATTCCAAATGCCGAAGGTCTTCCGTTCATATGCTTTTTTATTAAATACGGCGGCATTGCCTTCCAAGATATCGGGCCAATAATTGGAACCGTTTACAAGAGTATTACTGTCGAGCATATTGATATAATAGTCGCCCCAAAGGCTGCCGCTCCAACCACTCTTTTCATTTTCATAGTTGATACCGATATCCACTTTGTGAACCGGCTTATCCAGGAGCTGCCGCGGCATGCTGGGATCACTCTTATTAATCGCATGTAAATATGTATACCCGACTTTTGCCGACCAGTGCTTGCCGAACTTCTGCCGCACTTCCGCTTCAAGACCCGTAATTTCCGCTTTCCCTATATTTTTGAAACTGTAAATCATATCGGGAGCGCGTTGATATTTCTGTTCTCCGCTCAGATAAGGCGCAAAATCCATTAACCGTCCCGTGTAATATACGGACATATAATCTTTAATGCGGTTATGAAATACACCCAGACGGGCATAGGTATTCTTATTTTCCCCTTCAATGCTCATGTCAAAATTAAGGGATTTTTCCGGTTTTAAATTCGGGTTTCCGGCCCAATACCAGCCGAGCTTGGCGTACCCGATACCGACGGGATTGCTGGCATACATTTCCCAGTTATACCAGAGTTCTCCCATACCCGGTTCCGTATACCCCGTACCGATATTCGCTTTAAACCTTCTGTGCGTATTATGCTTTACATTATGCGTTACCCCGATATTTCCGGAGACATTCGAACCGAACAGGCTGCTGTGATCCAGTCGCAGTGTGGGGACGACAATCGTATCAGGGTTCACCTGCCACATATCGGAAATAAAGAAATTTTCCTTGTTTATAACGCCGCTGCCGACGGTAATCCGCTGATCCCGGTTACGATATTCCTCCAGGAAAGCTTTTCCGTTTAACTTCGGTGCCTGTTCCCGCAAATGGGCATCCGATGATTCACCGTTTTTAAAATAGTCTCCCACAATATTGGTACCGGGATACCCCGGATTTTCTGCCGTAAGCTTCTTATACATAGCGACATAACGCTGTACGATCGGCGAATCCGGCTCCACGATTTCATCATTCGGCATCTTGACTTTTCCCGTAGCCCAATCCGTTTCAATAACCCAGTTACCACTCCAATCCTGTTTCATCATTTGTTTTTTATCCAGCTGGTAATGGGTGTAATCGTCATACTTCAGCGGCACGACGGTCGCGGCATTTCCCTTTTCTTCGCCGTAATATTCGTAGTTAATATCCCATTGCGGCATACCGGACGGATCGGAACCATCAAATTTATAATCATGAATATGCGAGAAGACCTTCGTGCTGGTATCGCCGTCTTTACGGACCATTCTGTCCAGTTTATCCACTAACAGATTCTTATCGTAATCCCATGCATCTATATATTTAGTATGCGTATGGGGAGAACTTTTCAACCGGCTGCCCTCGCCCGTTTCATGAGAGTACCCCGCGCCGTATGAAAGCAGGTGCTTATCATTAATCTGTGTATTGGCAGCCACTTTAATATCATACTGGCGATGATCCACATCATCGATATAGCGCAGTTCATTCGAGCCTTCGTAAACGGACCGGCCCGTATAGTTGATCAGCGCCACATCGTCTTCTTTAATGCGCGTATAATTTCCTTCCACTATCCAGTCGTTTTTTTTTGTTTTCCGTTTCCAAGACAGATTCAATGTATTACGATCAGCTGTCCGCTTAAAATGCTGCTGCGGTTCCAGATCCGAATCGGAATGTTTAACATCACGCAGCAAATCTTCCGTATACCTGTTTACACGGAATTCCAGAGAATTGTCCTCATTGAATTCATATGTACCCAGTAATCCGATGTCGGCTGCCGTACCGTAATAGCGAAGCACGTTAGGCGCAAAATCACGATGGCCGTAATCAAACCCCATGCCGGATATACGACGTCTCTCACTGGCCAGAACAGGCATGATGTCCCGTTTGCTGCCAGAAAGGCTCAGGCGGAGTTTGCCGAGCTGGCCCGAATCGGCACGGAGAAAGACATTCTGGAACGGAGCTATATCGCCGTCGCCTTTCCGCCGGGATCCTTCCGCATTAATCTGAATGCTCGGTTTCTTTTTTGCTTTTTTCGTGATAACATTGATTACCCCGCCGATAGCATCAGAACCGTACTTGGCACTGGCAGCGCCCTGCACGATTTCAATGTGGTCGACATTTTCCGTACCGAGACGCATAACTTCATCGGCGGCGCCGGAATATTTATCAAAATCCCCCATAACCCGCTGTCCGTCGACAAGGATAAGCGTATGGCGCGGTTCGGCGCCGCGAATCGAAACGCCTACACGCCCCATGGCATCAACAGTCCGGGACACGCCCGTCTCATTAAAGATAACATCCTCCACGGATTTGGCCTGTTTCTTCTCGATTTCCTTACTCGTTATGATCGTCGTTTGCTGCGACTCCGTTTTTGCCGCTTCTTCAGCCGGTGTCGCCTGTACGCTGATATCGCGTGTCATAACCCGCCCCCCGTCGGCGTACACGGGCATAGTAAGCCAGGCAGCTACCGCCAGAGACAGCGCTATACAGCGCTGCAGCCTTGCGGGCTGTCCCCCCCCCCCGTTTTTTTTACCCATGAATCAAACCTCTTTTCTTTAAATAATATAGGGTACTAATCTTTTCTAATTGTACCAGCAACAATATTTACCGTTCTACTCCGTTCGGTCTGAAAATACTCCAAACGGACATTTATTTTAATTTCCCCCACTTCTTTAACCGATATTTTCCTCTTATCGACGGTTTGCCGAAGAGCAGATACGAAATCCGCTCTCTTTTCCGGTCATATTTTCTTGTATCCGTCTTTATCAAGAAAAAACTCTTTCTGCTGAGTTCGGACAGAAAGAGCTTTTACCGCCGCCATTACAAAGAAGGTGCAGCAAGTTATGTAATTATTGAGGCGGCATATACCGATTGGGGAAAATCGGTAATTACGTGTTAAGTTTATCAGAGAATTGTTTTCATTTCCACTCCATTCAGACGTTATATGCTCCAAATGGACATAATTTATGCTTTTCCTTTTATTTTTTCCATATCTCCGTCATATATTTGCTTTACAGGCAGGTCCTCTTTCAAAAAAGGCCCCCACATAAAGATAAGCTCCGCCGGGGTCAGCTCAATAAGGTGGAGGGTGACGGGCATCGTCCGCAGGGTATTGTCGGAAATCCCCTTAACCTTACGAACTTCTTCATAAACGGCATCATCCGGCTCATATACGCGGACAGTGCCGTTCGCCTGCAGGCCCGCCAGAGTCTGTACTCCGCCGCCATAGGGTTCGCATACGGAGTAAGACGCGCGGCGGTTTCTCCATAAATGGGCAAACTTACGGCCGCCTTCGCTGAAAAAGTAAAACCGGCCCTTATACCAAACGTATTCAATAGGCGTGGAACGAATGATATTATCATGTCCCGTCGCGAGGATACCCGTATCATGGCTGCGCAGAAATTCTCCCAAGACTTCAAGCAAACGCGCTTCGTTCCGGTTCTCGGGCCTGCCGTCTTTTGCCAATATGTTCTCCGCCGCGTTTACGGCATCATCCATCAGCGTCCTGCCGTCCAGATCCGCAGAAAATGCGGGCGTGCAACTTTCCCCGGCAGCCTGAAGAAAGATATCTTTCCTGTCCGGTTCCATATTGACAAAGAAAAAGCCGATCTCCTTGTCCGCAGAGGCAAAGGCCTGTACGATGTCCCGATACACCTCGTATACCGCCGCCGGTCCGGCGACACAGATAAGGCGGCCGTATTTCCGCGTATCCGCCGCCGTATGGACCGCTTTGCAGGCGCTCATGGAAAGAACCGCCGAAGCGACGACAGCCGCGCTTTTCGTTAATTCATCATGATACATAAAGAGAGTATTTCCCATCGTCACATTCCTCCTATACAAAAAGGATGTAACACTGCTGCTGTTACATCCTTTCCGAAATTATTCATCGCCGTTTTCCGTCAATTCAAAGATAACATTCGTCGATGTATTTACGGCATGCCCCGTCGGATTCGGATAGGAGCCGACCGCTCTTGCGGCGCTGGCAGCCGCCTCGCCGAACTGAGGATCCGACGCGCTGAAAACGGTAACGTCCGTAACCGTGCCGTCAGCCAAAATGGTGGCGCCGATGGTCGCCGTACCTTCAATACGTCTTCTCAACAGCATCGGCGGATACGATTTATTGGCTTCTACAGCCTGACGAAACCCTTCGGCGTCAAATTCACCGTGCGGCTCACCTGTGCCGCTGCCGTCGCCGGAACCGTCACCGTAACCGCTGCCGTTCCCTTCACCCGTACCGTGACCGCCGCCGTGGCCGCCGCCGCTGCCGCCGCCCGTGCCCGGACCGCTGCCGCTGACTCCGCCCATAGACGAGCTGGAGCTGCTGTCATGATCACCGGTCGGCGAAGAATCCTGGACAACCACACTGTCTTCCAGTGCATCCTGAACAGGAGTAACCAATGCCGACTGTGCCTGTACGACCTGATTGACGCGTTTAGCCATATCTTCGTTACTCAGCTTGTCGGGAAAAAGATTGCCTCCCCCGCCGCCGCCGGAATGGCCGCCTTCGTTATCCGGTTCCCAGTCCGATTGCAAGTCAATAACATAAAATTGCTCTTCTTCCCTGTCCTGAATTATCTTGGGTACAATAAAGAGAGCTACTACGAGAAGGAGCAGGCAATTGATGACAAGCGACAGGGCAAAGGATTTTGCTCTTGTATAGTCTCTCATATGCCTCTATCCCTTCTGTTCCGCCGCTACTGCCAGACGACGCACGCCTGCCGTTTTAAGCATATCCATAACGGCGACAACCTGACCGTGAGCCGTCCGTTTGTCCGCCTGCAGGATGACGGCGGCATTTGAATTTTCAGCCATCCGTCCCGTCATAATCTGGGATGCTTCATCAATGGTAACAGGTTTATTATCCATCGTAATGTGGCCTTCTTCATCGACCGTTATGATAATGGGCATCTGTACGGGCGTTTGCGCGTTTGCCGCCTGGGGAAGCTGTACAGCCAACGCTTTCTGCGCTACAGTCTGCAAACTGTTCATCATAAAGAAGACGAGAAGGAAGAAAATGATATCGATCATGGGAATGATCATAAATTGAGGAGTTTTCTTCATTCTGTATTTTTTAAACATCAGTCACGCCCCCAGCTCTTCTTTTTGCCGTTAACGACGGTAATGCAAAGGCGTTCTGTATCCCCGACAATCGTGTCCAGCTGATGGGAGAAGAAAATATACACGGCAAAAGCGATAATAGCCACACAAAGGCCTGTAGCCGTTGCCACAAGAGCTTCACCGACGCCGCCCGTAATAGCGGAAGCACCCATGCCGCCGTCAAGAACACTGAAAGTGGAAATCATACCCGTTACGGTACCGAGCAAACCGAGAAGAGGGGCAACCGTAACGATAGCGCTGAGGTAATCGAGATATCGGTTAAAGCCGGCCGCTTCAATAGCCATCTGCTCTTCCAACGCTCCCTTTACGGACTGTTCGTCGTTTTCTCCCAGGCCGGCGGCAATAATACGGGAAACGGCCGTTTTAGAATGATTGCATACTTCTGCAGCCATTTTCCAGTCACCGGATTTTACAGCGCCTTCAATATGTTCAAAAAACAATCTGGATTTTTTCCGGTTACGGTGATAATAGATAGCGCGCTCAATCCCGATGGCAATGGTGATAACCGACAAAATAAAGAGCGGGATCATTACGGGACCGCCGCTTTCCAATAACTGTATAGCTGCTAAAACTCTTTCCATTTCTTCGTACACTCCTTATCCGCATGCGCTGCAAACCGAAGGTCCTGCAGGCTCTGCCCTTAATTTTGATATTTAACATCAACAATCTCAACTTATAATATCAAATAGCCGCCGTTATTTCCACTCCAATCGGTCCGCAAATAATCCATTTGGACAGTATTTTTTTCGTGCCGCATGGGATATCCGCCGCATTTTCACTCTCCGGCATTACAGTATGAAGACGATTTTTACAATTCCCTCACATTTAACAACGGGAGCCGCCCGTTATACCGGCAGCTCCCGTTGTTCTCGAAAAGGAATGCGGGGATTATTTATACGGATAGACATATCCTTCAATTTTCCCGGCGGGACGTACCTCTTCCACGTCGATGAGAGGTCTGTTCATACCGTGATAGGTACTGCTTTTTATTTTCCCTTTCACGGCAACCCACGTATATTCGGGGTAATGCCGGGCGCCCTGTACATTGCAGCCGATACCGAACGGTGACATATCGTTGACACAGCAAATCATGAGATAACGGGACGGCGTAAAATCATTTCCCGTCAATTCGTCATCATGATAGGAAACGAACCCCTCTAAATAAATATCGTACCCTTCATAGTCTTTATTGTGTTTCGTAATCTCAAAGATGGTCCGATACCAGTTTTTTGTATTCAGAATAATCCGTTTTTCTTTTGTATTGATACCGTCACCCTCGCGGTTTTCAAAATCAATGCCGAAAGGCCGCTCTTCGCCGGTGGCATCAGTATCCGATGCCGCGGCTATAGCCGGTGCTTTGGGAACGATGCCGAAAAACGCGGGAAACGCAAACAACAAGGCGATTACAAATACGCCGGCAACAGGCGTATATATGCGGCGATACAGTGACCGCGCCCGAACGATATCGGTAAGGCCCCAGATAAAGAAAACAGCGGCAGACACGCCGATAAACGGCGCCAGAGGGGGGATAATGAAGGCGCCGTAGCGGCCCGTTACTACCAGGGCCGCCAGTACAAAGGACAGGAAAAGAAGCCCCAGTCCTTCAAAAACAGACAGTCTGCCGGAAAATGCAGGTTTCACAGCCATCCACCTCCCGCCGCCAAAACGTACATCGCCGCCGTAAAGGCGCACATACAAAAGGTTGTCCCCAAAAGCCGCCAAACAAAGGCTTTCGGAAAAAGCGCCCGCAGGAGAAGGAAATTCTTCAAATCCAGCATCGGGCCGAAAAGAAGGAACGACAGGATCCCTGCCGGCGGCACATGGGCCGCGAAGTTACGGGCAATCATGGCATCGGCAGTCGAGCAGACGGACAGAAAAAAGGCTATTACCATCATCAGAGGGATCATGACGATATTGGTCGGCCATATACCGAGATTCTGCATGAGTGAGCTGCCGTAAACCTGAAAAAAGGATGACAGGAGCGTTCCCGCAAGGACATACGGAATGATCCGCATAAATTCCCGCCGGCTGTGAACAACGGCTTGCATAAAACGATTCATTTCCGGCCGTATACTGTCTCCGGAACAGAAAGACAAGGGTATGCGCCCTGTCGTCATACCGTCCAGGCCAGTATACGCAAAAAATGTCAGCCCTATAAAAAGAACGGTGCCTATACCGCCGACGGTACGCCAAAGAAATATTTCCATGTTACCGCCGAAGGCAACGTAGGTCGATATAAGTACGACCGGATTGATAAGCGGCCCTGCCAACATAAATGTCAGGGCTGTCGATACGGGGACCTTTCTGGCAACAAGACTGCGGAACACGGGCACGGCGCCGCAGTCGCACAGCGGAAAGAAAAAAGCGGCCGACAACGCCGTTACGGTGCCGGTAAAATGATTTTTACGCAAAAAACGCTCCACAAAAGCGGGCGACAGGAACAGTTGGAGTATGGACGAAATAACCACGCCTATGACAAGAAACGGCAGAGCCTGTAAAAGTGTCGCCGTCCAGAAGGAAAAAGCCGTGCGCAAATCGGAAAAGGAAGGATCCGCATCGGTAAGAATAAATCCGAGAATGCCTGCGATGAGAAAAAATGCGACCGTTAAAAAAGAAGCGCTTATCTGAAGCGGTTTCTTTACCAGAATTTTCCCCGTCCTTTTACGGGCGCTTTCTTCCATGGTAGTGACGGGAATATCGGGGCGCACGGCCCGTATGAGATGCAGGGCCTTTTCATACTCGGCCCCCGAATCGGTACTGCACATAATAAAACGGTCGGCCTGCAAAAGCTGTCCGTAAACGGCATCCCCTGTCGCTCCCAGCTGCGTCAGGCAGAACCGGGGTGTAGCCGCAAAAAAAATCTCTTTAAGGTCAAACAGCCTTTCCATATTTCTGCGGGAAAAAATCTTCTCTGCCGTCTCAAGCGGAACCATACCGTTCCATTCCAGCCACACTTCACGGGGCCGCGTTTCTTTGACAAACCGTTCTATCCGGTATGCCGTTCCCTTGGTCTCATCCGCCGCAGGAGCGCGAAGATGCAGGACCGTCTCACACGCGGCGGCGGTCCTGCCTTTTTCCATTTGGATAACTGCCGTCCGTTCGGGCCTGTTTGGCAAAAGCGTATTAATAAACGTCGTCTTACCGTTTCCCAAAAAGCCCTCGACTATGTATAAAGGTATCCGGTCCATAAGCTATGTCCATGTATTGCGCACGGCAACCTCATCAAGAGCCGTACCGATAACGGTCAACGCGGCACGGTCCGACTGCGACGGCTCCGTTTCAATATGCCTGCCGCTGTATTGCAGCTCTATAAATCCGCCCGCAACGGGAAGGACGCCCTTGACACGGATAACCGCGCCGCCGGCTCCGGCCAGATATTCTTCCGATCGCTTGATCCACTCTTCGGCGGTACGTTCTTACCGGGTAAACGGTAAGCGTTTTAAAAACAGCGTCCGCAGCATGGTCATGATGATGCTCACCGTCGTGAGCGTGGCACTCGCAGTGTTCATGTTCATGCTGCCGCCCGCAACCGCAGTCGCTGCCTGCTGCAGTTCGGGGAGCGGCGCCCAAACAGGCCGGTAAATCAAGATCTTCCCATGCGTCCGTATGAACAGGCGCCGTTTTATTTTCAGCGCGGATCGCGGCGCAATCGTCATGCGCGTATCATCCTCATTTTCACCGGCATGACTGAGGAAAATATCCTGCCCGCAGCGAATCTGATCGATGAAAAACTCGCCGAAGTTTTCGGCATACATATAGCCGGCCTGCGCATCAACAACAGTAACAGCCCGCACCAGCCTGATGGCCCCTGTAAGCTCCTTATCCTGACAGACGGCAATAATATCGGACAATTTCGCCACACCCGACGGTTCGATAATAATACAATCCGTACTCGCTTCCTGCAAGACCTTATGCAGCGATTTCTTAAAATCGCCGGCAAGAGTGCAGCAAATACAACCGGACGCAAGTTCTTCAAAACGGATTCCCTGTTTTTTCAAAAGGGCCGAATCGAAGCTGACTTCACCGAAATCGTTTTCAATAACCATCACCTTGCCCGTATCTCGCATTTGTCCGAGCAAATGTTGTATAAACGTTGTTTTCCCGCTTCCCAGAAAACCGGAAACAATATAGACAGGAATCATCGTATGGCACCTCCACATGAGAACAGTTTACGTTCTTATTCTACCACTAATATGAGAAATGCCAAAACAAGACTGTCTGTGCATATTTGTTCATATTTTATTTGTTCGCCGAACGGTCTTGTAAATAGGATTTAACGACAGGATTCTGAAGCAGCAGGCGGTATAGACCTATACCGATAAGGCTTACGGAAATGAGCTCACCCGCACCTATGTAAACCATAGTCGGAAAAATAAGATCCGCCGGAATGAGGCCTAACCCGTACAATTCGAGGCCGATAATCACGCCGTTTACAACAACGGGAACAAAAGATGCGGCATAGAGATTATGTAACCCGGACATAATGCAGACGGCAAGCGCCGTGGCGGCCGTACCGACGAGAATATCGGCGATGCCCAGAGGGCTGCCGAAATTGGCGATACAGCACCCCAGTATCAGGCCGGGCAGGTAATTTTTGTTATTATATGCAAGTAAGGTCAGGCATTCGGAAATACGGACCTGGACAGGGCCGTAACTGAGCGGCGCCAGGCCGACGGTGAGCACGGCATATACGGCGGCGACGGCAGCGTTTAACAGGATACGGCGAGTGGGTGTCATGGGTGCTCCTTTCTTTACGACATTCTGATCCGTCCGTAATTGTACCACGCCCGGCGCGGTCTGTCACGGTGTTACTTGTACTGCCGGCGGCGGTAACAGTGTCGATTTTATCATGATAACGACTTCCGTTTCTTTTTTGGAACGGTAGTGACTCTGAAAAAGTTTTCCCAATAAAGGAATATCGCCGAGCAACGGTACTTTATGAAAGCTTTCGACCACTTCTTTGCCGACAAGACCGCCGATAACAATACGTTCACCGGCCTTAACACATACTTCCGTGTCGACCTGACGGGTCGCTATGCTATAGGCTTTCAGATCCCGTACGTATACGGGCATACTGACTTCACCGTGTATATCCGCCGTTACCGTACCGTCGGGGTGGATGTACGGCGTATACTGCAGGACAATGCCCGCCTCCCGGTATTCCGTGGTTGCCGTCTTCTCTCCGCCGGAAACATGTTCCGTAACAACGGGAATTTTATCGCCTATAAAAATGCGCGCTTCCTTACCGTTCCGAGTCACAATATGGGGACGTGCCAAAACGGCAGCTTTGCCGTCGGAAAGAAAAGCGCGGATCTGCGCTTCCGCATAAGGCAGATGTGTTCTGCCGACGCCTCCTTCCACACCCGACCAGGACCAGTCTATACCCAATTCTTTTACGGCGTCTTTGGAAAGTGACAGGATCTCCGCTTCCACATCGACCTGCTGTCCCGGTATATCGACGGCGTCGATTATTTTCTTCGCTTCGGCAAGGTCACGCCTTGTCCCGCCAAAAATAAGCGTATTGCCGTCCGCATACGCTTCGGCTTGGCCTGACGAAAGTTGGGAGGTCAAAATCCCCGCGACCTCTTTCGCCTTGGCATAGTGTAGATTGCGCGTGCAGGTCGATTTGGCCGCACCGTTTTTGCCGGCGCCGCTGATGAGGCGAATACCGTCCTGTTCTTCAACGAGAAGGTTTCCCGCCGCGACCAGCGCGTTCAAAGCGTCTTCCGCCGTGACGTCGTGCAGCCGGATCGTCACATTGCCGCTTACCGAATCATCAATGACGAGATTTAAATCATTTCCCCGCGCCAGTCCCTCCAACACGGTTCGCACAGGCACTTCATGCACATCAATCCGTAACGTCCCGGCCCCACAGATACCGGCAGGAAGAAAGAGAACCCCTATCAGGATCGGGAGCATCACTTTTTTCAACTGTACCGCCTCCTATCCCCGTATTTCCCAAACGCTGCCGTCCCGCTCCAAAATGACGGAAAGCGGCGATATGTACGAAATATAAAAGCCGCCGAAATACTCACCTTCCGCACACGCTTTAACGGTATCACCGAGCGAAAGAATAATAAGGGTTGCGCCGCTGTTGTCCATACGTCCCGAAACAACGGGCAATCGCACCGCCGGCGACAGCTGACCGGACACGGGATCATCGGCATTTCCCTGCCGCGTTACAGGAGCACTTGTTTTTTCAGCGGCCGGCACAGGCGGCGGTACAAACAACTCGGGCAAGGGATTGCGGCGCCGTGCCGCAGCCGTGCTGAAAATCAGCGTTCCTTCTTTATTTTTACTGTCCTGATGCTGTGCCGTCGCGGAAAAAGAGGGAGAAGATCCGTCATCCGCATGAATCTTCTCCCTCATATCCGCTTTTTCCTCTGCCGGGCCGCCGTCCCAGAAAAAACCGATACCTCCCAGGACGGCCAGAATTGCGCCGTAAGGAAGAAGTTTTCTTCCGCAGTGAACCGACAGATTCCGTACAAATTGCACAACATATTCTTTCAGCCGTATTTTCATAATTCCCTGAAATCACCTCTTCCCGAGATTTTTGAGAGTTTTCTTCAGATGTCGTTTGTAGATTTCCACGCCCGGCTGATCAAAGGCGTCGACATTGGCCAATTCGCCTTCATAGGCGACGGAAAGGCAAAGCATATACATAAGTTCGCCTAAATGAAAGGCATTCAGTTCGGGTAATTCAAAAACCGCGCTGGGACGGTTATCCTCCGCCAGGGCCGTTCCGTTAGCCGCACAGGCCGCCGCCATGATATCACTCAGGCGCAGGCCGCAGAACGGTGCCAAGCCCGTTTCCGCAGCGTATGTTGACGGCACGGCCAGGTCGTCGGGCCAGTGTTTCAAAACGACGAATTGTACCACCTTATCCTGCGGCCCGTCCTGATGTTCCTGCGTCTGCGCATGCATATCCGTCGTTCCGACCGCCGGAATCGGGGTGCGCCCGTAATTCACTTGCCTGCCGTCCCGGTCAAAACGCTTGCCGAGCGACTCCGCAAGAAGCTGGACGTACCATTCCGACAACGCTTTCAAACATTCGGCATAGGGCATGAATACTTCCGTCACACGGCCATGGTTCTTAGCGGCGAGGAACTTTAGAACGGCATTCATGAGAGCCGGGTTCTGCATAATATCATCACTCCGGCAGGCATCATCCATAGCCCGGGCGCCGGCCAGGAAATCACGGACGGGGAAGCCGATAAAAGCGCCTAACAGGAGCGCCGCCTCCGAAAAAACGCTGAACCGGCCGCCAATGCCGTCGGGAATAAAGAAGACGGGCCAGCCCGCTTCACGGGCCAACCGGTGCAGAAGCGTTTCCCCTTCGCCTGCGGCGGGAGCGGTAACGGCAACCGTCTCGTTCGCAATGCCTGCGGCATGCAGCTTCTCCGCCATGACCATATACCCCGTCATAGGCTCTATAGTCGTTCCCGACTTGGAAATAATCACATTCATCACCGTATAACCGGGGTTGTGTGCGCTCTTTGCCTTAAAAAGGCGCAGTAAATCAGCCAGGGAACGGGGATCCGCATTATTGCCGGCAAAGAATATCTGCGGCCGTCCCTGCCGTTCTTTATGCGGCAACAGATTCCATACGGCGCCGCAGTGAACATCAAAGAGCACCTTACCGCCAAGGTAAGAACCGCCGACACCGTAAAAAACAACGGCATCGACACGGCGGCACGCGACGTCGGCAAACGACTCGATATAAGTCAACCGGTCAGGCGTATTGATGCCCGCATCATCAATATGCGGGAGGCGAAAAAAACGCACTTTTTCAGGTACGCCGTCCTTGGACAGATGGCCGTCCGCAACGCCGGTAAGCCGCATTTTTTCTATGGTTTTATGGCTCTTGCGCCATGTCGGCGCAAAGGCCTCCACTTCGGCGGGAGTCACACAGTTGTCTCCGTATAAATCGGTAATATCATAAGTAAATCCTGTCGGCAGGGAAATTCGTGTCATACCGGTATTGCTCCTCTCGTCGTGCAGAGTTTTTTCACATACTGCAGATTCATTATTATTGTAAGCCAAAGCCCCGTATCTTGACAACAGAGCCGCCAAAAAAGGCGGCTCCCGCTTCGGCCCGTGCGACGGAAAATCCGCATAGAACCGCAGGAAAGAGATGTCTTACGGAAGAAATTCCTTCTTTTTTTCTCAGTAAACTTTAATACAGTTTATTTATACTTTTTCTCGTCCTGACGGTATTTCTCATACAAAAAAACACTCCCTGCAGCCGTTTCGCGGCGGGGAGTGTTTTAACAAAAACTATTTCAATTCTACAGATGCGCCTGCTTCTTCCAGTTTAGCTTTCATTTCTTCAGCCGCTGCTTTAGCGACGCCTTCTTTTACGGTTGCGGGAGCACCGTCAACCATAGCTTTCGCTTCTTTCAAGCCGAGGCCCGTAAGTTCGCGGACGACTTTGATAACGTTGATTTTCTTTTCACCGGCACCGGCCAGGACAACGTCAAATTCGGATTTTTCTTCGCCTGCTGCCGCACCGCCCGCTGCAGGAGCTGCCGCTACGGCTACGGGAGCCGCTGCGGATACGCCGAATTTTTCTTCCATATCTTTAACGAGTTCGGAAAGTTCCAATACCGTCATGCCTTCAATGGCCTGTAAAATTTCTTCTTTAGTCATGTTAAATTCCCTCCGTAATAGTAGAATAACGATTATTTACAAAATTCAGATTAAGCGCTTTCCTGTTCGGCTTTTTTGGCGCAAACCGCTTCAAGAGCATACACGACGTTGCGTATATTGCCTTGAAGCACGTTGACCAGACCGGACATCGGCGCCTGCATACTGCCGAGCAATTTGGCAATAAGCTCTTCGCGGCTCGGCAAATCGGCCAACGCATTGACCGCCGAAGCATCGATAACCTGTCCGTCAACAAGGCCGGCTTTAACTGTCAGCGCTTCCGTTTTTGTTTCTTTAACGAACGCTTTGAGGATCTTAGCCGGAGCTACAGCGTCTTCCGCAGAGTATGCAAGGGCTGTCGGCCCTTCCAAGTGAGAATTCAGGCTTTCATACCCGAGTTCAGCGGCAGCGATGCGGGTCAACGTATTTTTGATGACCTTGTATTCGACACCGCCTTCACGGAATTTACGACGAAGCTTCGTTGCGTCGGCGACCGTCAGGCCTGTAAAGCCGACGAGAACGGCGCCCTTCGCAGATTCCAGCTTTTCTTTCATTTCCGTAACTACGGCGGCTTTTGCCGGAGATACGCCGTGTTTAGGCATAGACATTTCGATACACCTCCTTAATGTTGGATTTATATCGTCTTAGCAATAAAAATCGGCCTCAGATGCGGGGCAACGGAGGCCGAACCAGTATCTATGGATATATCTACCAGTTTCATAGCCTCAGATGGCGGACCTCAGTCCATTATACATACCTTCAGTCTACAGCTAAGAGAGATATTATTTTTCTTCAGCTTTTACAGCACCTTTGATGCTGAATTGGTTAATATGAATCCCCGGGCTCATAGTGGAGCTGACCGTAATCGATTTGATATACTGTCCCTTGGCGCCGGACGGCTTCACTTTAATCAAAGTATCGACGAGTGTAGTCAGATTTTCAAGAAGCTTATTCGCGTCGAACGACTTCTTGCCGATAGGAGAATGAATATTGCCGGCCTTATCCGTACGATATTCAACCTTACCCGCCTTACTTTCGCTTACGGCTCTGGCAACGTCCATCGTTACAGTGCCGACTTTCGGGTTAGGCATCAGCCCTTTGGGGCCGAGGACTTTACCCAGACGGCCTACTTTACCCATCATATCGGGCGTAGCGACAGCCACATCAAAATCAAGCCAGCCGCCTTTAATTTTTTCTACCAGGTCGTCGCCGCCGACAAAATCGGCGCCGGCGTCTTGCGCTTCTTTTTCTTTTTCACCCTGCGCGAATACGAGCACGCGTTTTGTCTTGCCGATACCGTGAGGCAGCACCAAGGCGCCGCGCACCTGCTGATCGGCATATTTCGGGTCAACATTGAGATTAACGGCCAATTCAACCGTTTCGTCGAATTTGGCGGTATCCATCTTCTTCAAGATGTCGATTGCTTCCGCTGCATCATACAACTTCTGAGAATCAAAGGATTTTGCAGCTTCGGCATATTTCTTACCTGCTTTTGCCATCTAAACTTTCCTCCTTTTGTGGTCATACGGGGAAACTCCCCTTCCACGGGATAACAGCGTCTTAGTCGACGATGTCGATACCCATGCTGCGAGCTGTGCCTTCCACCATCTTCATGGCCGCTTCAACGTCATTGGCATTGAGGTCGGGCATTTTGGTTTCAGCGATTTCGCGAATCTTATCGCGACCGAGCTTAGCAACTTTCTTCTTATTCGGCTCGCCCGAAGCTTTGTCCAGGCCTGCCGCTTTTTTCAACAATACTGCCGCCGGCGGCGTCTTGGTAATGAATGTGAAGGATCTGTCGTCGTAAACGGTGATCTCAACGGGGATAATATATCCCGCCTGTTTCGCCGTACGTTCGTTAAATTCCTTGACAAAGGCCATAATGTTGACGCCGGCCTGACCTAATGCAGGGCCAATCGGCGGCGCCGGAGTCGCCTTACCCGCTTCACACTGAAGCTTTACCATTTTTGCTACTTTTTTTGCCACGGTGATTTCCACCTCCTTACATTACGAGATGTGGTTCTGCGGATCGGGGATCCTCCCACTCGCGGCGGATGCCGCATTTAGAAGTATTTATTCCAGACTTTTCTCTATTTGAGAATAGTCGACTTCTACTGAAGTTTCACGGCCGAACATATCAATGAGGCCTTTGAGCGTGCCTTTTTCCCGGTTCACTTCCGTAATGGTCGCATAGAAATTTTCAAACGGTCCGGAAACAATGCGGACCTGCTCGCCGATTTCCACGGTAATTTCGGGACGGGCTTCTTTTTCTATGCCTTGAGACGAAAGGATGCGCCACACTTCCTGCGGTTCCAGGGGAACGGGCTTCGTAGCCGAGCCGACAAAACCGGTTACACCCGGTGTATTGCGGACAACATACCACGAGCGATCGTTGACTTCCATTTCCACAAAGACATAGCCCGGAAAAACTTTACGCCTGACCGTGCGTTTTTGGCCGTCTTTTATGTCAATTTCATCTTCTTCGGGAACGAGGATGCGTTCAATTACGTTTTCCAGGCCCATCGATCTGACCTTACGTTCCAAATTGTCCCTGACTTTCTTTTCATACCCCGAATACGTATGAATGACATACCAATTTTTTCCAGATTCCACGCCTTCCGCCTCCTAACCGATCAGTGCGCGAAGCACTTGGAATAACCGGGCAAATACGGCGTCCGATACGGCAATGATAGCCATGACGATCAAGGTCGCCACGATTACCATAACGGTGTAGTTGATCAACTCTTTCCGTGTCGGCCAGATGACCTTCCTCATTTCCGTTTTGACGCCCTGCAGAGGAATCTGCCTGACTCTTTTTTCTTCTTATTCTTTTGTGCCGCTTTTTGTGCTGCTGAAAGTGACATATATCCTCTCACATTTCAAAAATAATTTTTAAGATTCAGGAATTATTTCGTTTCTTTGTGTAACGTTTCTTTTTTACAGAACGGGCAGTATTTCTTCAATTCCAACCGATCGGGATTATTTTTCTTATTCTTATTCGTTCTATAATTACGGTTCTTACATTCCGTGCATGCCATTGTAATAGCTGTACGCAATTCCTAACACCTCACTTCTACCAGATAGTCAAACCCCTGCTTTTTGCGCAAGACTGCTTATATAATCTACCACAAAGAGCGGTCTGACGTCAAGAAAAGGCGGCAACTTAAAAAAAGCTAGGCGACTGCACGCCTAACTTTTTTTACTTTACACTAAAAGAGCCGTACTGTCAAACCGGAGCTCCGTCCGCCGTTTGACAATCAATCGTCCTCCATGCGACATAATCGCGGCTCACGCCGAAAGAGTTCCTTTTCATATCTATACGGAAGTATAACGAAATAACCCTTATCAACAACAATGTACGGCTTATTCTAAATTGACAAATTTTTATTATACGTTTATCATATAATACATCACAAAAATACATTTGTATTTTTATAATAGACAGTTCAAAGGAGTTGTTTTATTATGAGTTTCCGTTCCGGCCTGCTGACACGCCTTCTCTTAGGCATCATCGGCGGTATCATTTTAGGTTCTCTGGGTTCATGGCTCGGCTTTCACGACGCCGTGGCATACGAAGGAATGATTCGTCTTTTCTCGACGTTCACCTCATTATTCAGCACTTTTCTTACCTTCATCATTCCTTTGCTTATCGTTTCCTTCGTAGCCGTCGGCATGGCCGATCTGGGCAAACAGGCAAACAAACTCTTCGGCCTGACGATTTTCCTCGCCTATGCATCGACGATTTTAGCCGGCTATATTGCCTACTTTTTCGGTATTTCCGTATTACCGGGCTTTATCCATGCCTTTTCCGGCTCCATTGCGGACGTCAATCCTTATGATCCGTTCATTACCATTAAGGTAACGCCCGTCTTTGACGTCATGACCGCTCTTATGCTTGCCTTCATTCTCGGTATCGGCATGGCTAATTTAAAGGTCGGCACCGCCGGTAAGTTGCTTGAAGTGTTGCGCGAAGTGCGCAATATTATTATAAAGACCTTGACGAAGATTATTATCCCCTTAATTCCCTTTTATGTCGGCTGCCTCTTCTGCAAGCTGGCGGCTCAGGGAAAAATCGTGGCAACGGCAAAAATCTTCATCGGCCTTTATATTTGTATCCTTTTGCTCCAAGTGCTGTATTTAGCCGTCCAATTCGGTATTTCCAGCCTTATTTGCAGACGCAACAACTACAAATATATTCCCCGCATCCTGCCGGGGTACTTCACGGCCGTAGGTACACAGTCTTCCGCATCGACCATTCCGGTCAACTTAAAATGCGCGCGCAACTGCAATATTTCCGAAGACGTTGCCAACTTCTGCATCCCCTTGTGCGCAACAATTCACCTTGCCGGCGATACAATTTGTCTCGTTCTCGGTACGATGGGGATTATGATGGCTATGGGCATGGATGTCAATATTATCCTCTTTACACCGTATATCTTTATGCTCGGCGTAACCATGGTCGCGGCTCCCGGCGTTCCCGGCGGCGGCGTTATGGCGGCTCTCGGCATTATTACTTCCATGCTCGGCTTCACGGAACCGATGCAACAGCTCATTATTTCTCTCCACTTCTCGCAAGATTCCTTCGGTACGGCTACTAACGTAGCCGGCGACCAGGCGCTCTCCATGATCGTCGACAAAGTCAGCGGTCACGAAGACACCAGTCCGATCGGTGCGGAATTGGAATAATTTCCCGCCCTTACAGACAAAAGACCTCAACGGCAAATGCCGCCGAGGTCTTTTTTAAGTAGAACCCATGTTTTACAGGAGCAAAGCGACGCAGGGCGTAACC
>NZ_JH417572.1:22467-25849 GCF_000239275.1 Megasphaera geminata F0357
AGGCAGGTGCTCTCCCAGCTGAGCTACACCCCCATGTGTTTCACAACACATATACTATATCATGAAACGATTTTCTTGACAAGGAGCTTAGGGTGCCAATTCTCCCCATTTTTCGTAAGCAACGGCCAAGGCAGCCTCCGTTTCTTCGTAGTCCTTGGTGAGTCGGATCAAATCTTCCGGTGAGGCGTCGTTCATTTGCACTTCATACATTTTGAGCGTTGCTTCCAATTCGGCGATTTTCATTTCCGCCCTTTCAAGCCGGGCGGTATTGACGGGCGTACGGTTTTCTTTTACGGGTGCGGCATGGCGGCGGGTGACGGAATCGTGTTTTTTGCCGGAGCTGCAGCCGGTTTCGGCGGGAGTTTTTCAGTTGCCGGTTCGGCCGGCTCCGTTTCTTTTTCTTTATAATAGGAATAGTTGCCCATAAAACTTTTCAGTTTTTTATGTTCCAACAGTAAGGTGCGCGTTGTTATCTTATCAAGAAAGTAACGGTCATGAGAAACGATAAGGTACGTGCCGCCGAAGGAAAGCAGCGCCTGCTCTAGTATTTCTCTGGTCGGAATATCAAGATGGTTTGTCGGCTCGTCAAGGACGAGAAAATTGGGGCCCGACAGGAGCAGCTTCAAAAGGGCCAGACGGGCTTTTTCACCGCCGCTCAGGCTGTCGACGGTTTTAAAAACGTCATCACCGCGAAAGAGAAAGCGGCCCAATACGGAGCGGGCCGTTTCTTCGTCCAGCGTGTAACCGCCCGTGAGCTCGTCAAGGACGGAGAGATTACCGTGCAGCTCCGTGTGTTCCTGCGCGAAGTATCCGATATGAACGCGGCTGCCCAAGGTCAAAAAACCGCTGTCCGGGTCTTTCTCGCCGATGATCATTTTCAGGAGCGTCGTTTTGCCGGCGCCGTTCGGGCCGATGAGGGAGGCGGATTCACCGCGACGCAGGAGAAGCGAGAGATGTTCGAAAAGCCGCCTGTCCGGAAACCCGCCGCAGATGTCGTCGAGAATAAGGACGTTTTGTCCGCATTCTTCGACAGGCGCAAAGTCAAAATGCAGTGTTTCCGCCGCCGGAGCCTGTTCGAGCCGCTCCAGCCGGTCGAGCTGTGACTGCCGGCCGCGAGCTTGTCTGGCTTTGATGCCCGCCTTATATTTGCGGATATACTCTTCCGTTTTTTTAATGTGCTCCTGTTGTTTTTCGTAAGCGCGTTCCCGTGCTTTGCGTCGTTCATCGCGTTGCCGCACATAGCGGGAATAATTGCCTTTATATCGGGTGAGCGTCTTATTTTCCAATTCCAGAATACCCGTTGCCACCTTGTCGAGAAAGTAACGGTCGTGCGAGACGATGAGAACGGCGCCGTTATATGTCAGTAAGTATGTTTCGAGCCATTCCAGCATAGCCATGTCGAGGTGATTCGTCGGTTCGTCGAGAATGAGGTATTCAGGCCGGCGGACTAAAGCCTTGGCAAGATTGATACGTGTTTTTTGACCGCCTGAGAAGTCCCGTGTTTCCCGGCCCAAATCAGCTTCCGTAAAACCCAGGCCGGAAACGATCTTACGGGACAACGCCTCGTACGAAAAGCCGCCGAGTTGTTCAAACCGTTCCTGCAGGCGTGCGTATTTTTCTATGAGCGCCGAGTCTTCCGGCGCCGTCTGCATGGCTCCTGCCGTTTCTTTCAGCTGTGTTTCCACATGATGAATATCCTGCCATGCCGCATCAATCGTTTCGCGCAGTGTGGCGGTGTCGGCGACGGTAACGTCCTGTTTTAAATAGCCGAACGTTTCTCCTGCGGGAATGGTAACACTGCCGCTGTCGGCGTGCTCTTCGCCGATGATGCACTTGATGAGCGTCGATTTTCCGGCTCCGTTGGCACCGATCAGGGCGAGCCGTTCGCCTTTCTTCAATTCGAAGGATATATTTTTGAAAACCGTGTGAATACCGAAGGATTTCTCTAATTTCTGAACTTTAATGGCAGCCATATTTTTCCCTTTCTCCATGCCTTGTAACGGCTATTATTATAGCATAAACGGAGGATAAAAAATAAAATGAAAAAATTATTAGCACTCTATTGACAAGAGTGCTAATAAAGTTTATGCTATATATGTAGCAAGAAAGAGACGCTACGTATATAGTACCTTTAAAGGTCAAAAGGACAATGGCAAAAGAACAAAAAGAAAATATGTAGAAAAGAAGGGATTATGATGAGAACACTATTACCGCTTGTAAACAGTGACAATTTTTTATTTCCTGAAGATGTATGGGGCACTTTTTTTGGTGATGTAGTCGGATCAAGGCCGACTTTGCGCGTGCCGAAGATAGACCTTGAAGACAAAGGAGATCATTATGAACTGCAGGCCGACCTTCCCGGCATAGCCAAGGAAGATATCGTCATTACCTATGATGACCCGATTTTCTCTGTTTCTGCAGAACATAAGGATGAACAGAAGTCGGAAGACAGTGAAAGGAACTACGTTTATCATGAACGCAGATCTCAGAGTTTTTCACGGCGGCTCCTCATTCCCCATGTGGATAAGAGTAAGATCGACGCTTCCTTCGGCGACGGCGTACTGAAAGTAGTTCTGCCGAAAGAAGACGAACAGAAAGTGGTTGAAAGCAATAAAATAGAAATTAAATAACAACCCATATGTACGGATTCTCTCTTCATAAAATCCCCTCGCAGCAGGTAAATGCCGCTGCGGGGGGATTTTATATTTTAGATATGATATAGTAATTGTAAAGGAGTACAGGAGGTATGTTATGAGAAGGCGGGATAGAGAAGAAACAAGAGCCGAAGAAATTGTTAAGGTCATCCGTGACTGTGATTGCTGTCGTCTCGGCCTTGTCGATACGGACGGGCTGGCCTATATTGTGCCGCTTAATTTTGCTTTTGTTGAAACAGGGGAGCCATACGGGACCTTCTATTTTCACGGCGCCGGGGAAGGCAGGAAAATAGAACTTGCGGCTGTACAGAAACGGGCTTCTTTTGAACTGGATACGGCGCATGAAGCGGTGGCAGGGGAAAAGGCATGTGCCCATTCCTTTAACTTCCGTTCCGTTATGGGCAAAGGGGATGTGACCGTCGTGACCGATGAAACAGAAAAAATGACGGCTTTGCAGGCGCTGATGCTCGACAATACGGGCCGGGAAACACGGGATATCCCGACGGCGGCCTTGGCGGGCATCGGCATTATCAAACTCGCAATAACCGAATGGAGCTGCAAGATACATAAGTAGGACCCACGTTTTAAAGGAGCGAAGCGACGCAGGGAGTAACCCTTCACGAGCCGGTTCTGAAGGAACCGGGGAGTGTCAGCGTTACCCCCGCGAAGAGTACGCGTGTCGTGACGACTCAACGAGGAGGAAGGACACCGAAGTCCACCGCGAAAAC
>NZ_JH417572.1:25859-91625 GCF_000239275.1 Megasphaera geminata F0357
AGCAAAGCGACGCAGGGCGTAACCCTTCACGAGCATTTCGGATACAGGCAGGATATCCGTTCATTGCGTCCGCATACCCGGCAAAACCCCATTCTTCTATGAAAAAAAGAACAGTTCTATCTTTTCTTACACATATAAAAGTAATATACTATGTATACTGTTTTTTAAACTTTATTGCAGCGGACCAAGGAGACTCTCATGACCTATTCGCTTGTCCTTCAAGCCACGGCCTTTCACAGCACGGGGCCGGAATCCTTTGAAATACTGGAAAACCGTCTCTTTTGCATTAACCGTGACGGTACGCTAGGCGCAGTCCTGGCGCCGGGCGATCCGGCCTGCGGCCCTTGCCTGGACGAGTCAAAACGCGCGGGTATATTCACCCGGCTCGGGAAAGGGCAATTCCTCTTGCCCGGATTCATTGACACACACGTACACGCACCGCAATGGGCCCAGGTCGGCAAAGCGCTTGACACGAATTTGCCGGTCTGGCTGAAAAACTATACCTTCCCGCTCGAAGCGGCATATAAAAATTTGGACTTCGCGCAGGAAATCTATGCGGATCTCGTCGATACGCTCACAGCAAACGGAACGACGACGGCACAATACTTCGGTTCCGTCCATCCGGCGCCGAACAAGCTTCTCGCCGACATTTGCGCCGCCAAAGGACAACGGGCCTTTATCGGCAAAGTTGTCATGGATCTTCCCGATCAGTGCCCCGATTACTATCGTGACGAATCGGCGGAAACGGCCCTGGCCGATACGGAAGAGTTTCTCCGCTACTGCGCGGGACTGAACAGGACAGTGCCGCAAGACATTGTCGGCGTTATTACGCCCCGCTTCATTCCGGCCTGCAGTGACGAAGCACTCCGCGGGCTCGGCGCATTGGCGGCCGAATACGGCGCACCCGTCCAATCACATTGTTCCGAAGGCGACTGGGAACACGCCTTTGTCATGGCGAGAACGGGCCTGCGTGATACAAAAGCGCATCTAAGGTACGGCCTTCTCACACAACGTACGACCCTGGCTCACTCCGTCTATTTAAACGATGACGATGCCGTCCTTTATAAAAAATACGGCGCCAATATTGCGCACAGCCCGCTTTCGAATATTTTTTTCGCCGGCTCCGTCTGCCCCGTCCGGCGTCGCCTGGATCAAGGGGTTATCGTTTCTTTGGCAACGGACATCTCCGCCGGCTACACGCCTTCCATGTTTGATGCCATGCGCCAGGCCGTCCTCTCATCACGCATTCTGACGAGCGGCACGGATCCCGCCGCACCTGCGGCACGGCGCGGCAGCCCCGGCTCGGCCATTGACTTTCGCCACGCCTTCTATATGGCGACTCTCGGCGGTGCGACGGCGCTGCGTATCAAGGCCGGCCAGTTCAAAAAAGGCAATGCGTTCGATGCGTTCGTATTCGATTGCAATGCGCCGTACAGCACAGCCGCTGCTATGAAAGCGACACGCTTACGGATATGCTGCAAAAAATAATTTTTACCGGACAACGTCAAAATATAACCTCTCTCTGGATACAGGGAAAGCCCGTCACACTTCACTAGGAGATTTATGTCGACAGAAGAATTGCAAACCCAACACTACGAAGGTTCGCTCCTCGTACAGCCTGATGAAGCCTTGCCGCCGCTCCAGTCGCTGCTTCTCGGTCTGCAGCATCTGCTGGCCATGGACATTTACGTTGTCCCCTTTATTATCGCAGGGATTTTGTCCTTATCTATTCAGGATTCGGCTTTTCTCATTCAGGCCACCTTTATCGCCAGCGGTCTGGGCACGCTCATCCAATCGCGTTTTCTCATGAAACTGCCTGTTGCCCAAGGACCTTCCTACGTTCCCATCGGCGCGATCGCCGGCATCGCCTTGGCGCACGGTACGGGTATCGACAGTCTGGCAGCCGTCTTCGGCGCGATTCTTGCCGGCAGCCTTGTCGTCTGCATACTCGGTCTCACCGGCATTGTGCGCAAAGCCATCAACTATTTCGTACCGCCGCTTGTCGGCGGTACGATCATCTTCGTCGTCGGGCTCTCCCTCATCCCCATCGGCCTGAAAGATAATATCTTCACCGTACACGGCACGGGTACGATTACGGAAAATATCGTCCTCGCTCTCGTTTCCGGCGGCGTTCTCACACTCTGCGTCATGTTCGGCCTTCATTTGGGAAAAAGGGGGAATTGGCTGCGCATCGGCTCCGTTATCATCGCCCTTATTGCTGGCTGTATTGTTGCCGCTTCACTGGGCCGCTTTTCTTTAAAAGCGGCGGAAGCCGCACCGTGGTTCTCCATGCCTCATTTTGCTTTTACCGGGTTTCCCGTCGTTTTCGACATGCCTGCCGTCATTACGATGGTCCTCATTTATATTGTTCTCCTGGCGGAAACCACGGGAACCTGGTTTGCCGTCAGCTCCGTTATTGAACGGCCGTTGACAAACGAACAGCTGGACAAAGGCATCCTCGGCGAAGGCCTCAGCTGCCTTATCGGCGGCCTGTTCGGCGGCACGCCGGCAACAGGCTACTCGACAAATGCCGGCCTTATTTCCATTACAGGCGTTGCCAGCCGGCATGCCTTTTACGGCTGTGCGTTCTGGATGGTCATGTTCGGCCTCTCCAATAAATTGGCTACGCTCATCGCGTCCATTCCGGCGCCCGTCATCGGCGGAATCTTCGTAATCGTTTCGTCCATTATCGCCCTCAGCGGGTTCCGTGTCATTCGCCGGCTTGACCTGGATGAACGGAATATGTTTATCATCGGCTTACCGACCATTACAACGATGGCTCTCTATCTCCTGCCGCAGGATTACGTAGCCGGTTTGCCGCCGCTTCTCCGCTATCTGTTAAGCTCGTCCATTGCGACTGCCGCTATGGTAGCCATTATTTTGAACAAAGCCCTGCCGCAGAAAATCAACTTATATAACGATAAAGACTGAGCCTTTGCTCACTAAAAGGATGTGAACTTCTTGCCCGATTCACCGCATACCCACTACCGCCGCGGCCTTATTGCCGCCTGCAGCAGCTTCATCATTTGGGGCACTCTGCCTTTATATTGGTATTTTTTATCTCACGTAGAAGCAGGTGAAATTCTCGCCCACCGCATTGCCTGGTCCTTCATTTTCATGATATTCGTCCTGATCTTTACGAGCCGCAAGCAATTGACGACGGACTTGCATTTCCTTGCACAAGACAAAAAACGTATAGGGTTTCTCATTCTTGCAGCCCTGCTCATTACAGCCAACTGGCTGATTTATATTTGGGCAGTCACGCACGGCCATGTCATCGACACGAGTATCGGCTACTATTTGAACCCCCTTATTTCCGTGCTCCTCGGCGTCGTCTGTTTTTCCGAAAAATTAAGTATGCCCAAACAAATCAGTGTGGTCTTGGCAGGTATCGGCATTGCACTCATGACCTGGCAAAGCGGACACTTTCCCTGGATTGCCCTGTTGGTGTCCGGAACCTTTGCTCTGTACGGAGCCGTTAAGAAGGGGCTTCATCTCAATCCCGTATCGAGCATTACCTTGGAAACCTTCATCGTCCTCGCTCCTTCTATTTTTTATATTTATAATTTAAGTCAAAACGGACGCGGTCATTTTCCGTTCGGCGATGTGACGACCGCCCTCTTATTACTCGGTGCCGGCATTGTCACGGCCGTTCCCTTGTTGCTCTTTTCGTACGGGGCCAACGAACTGCCCCTGAACGTCCTGGGCTTTACGCAATACATCAGCCCGACCCTGGCCTTTTTCTGGGGCATATTTTTCTTCCGCGAACCTTTCAGTGCGGATAATCTCATGTCCCTGTCTCTCATTTGGGTATCCTTAATTATCTTCAGCCTCGGCGAACGCCTGCAAACGCAAACATCCCGTTATAAGCAAAGGACACGCATATGATGACAATTAGAACGGCATCTCCCGATGATGCACCGCGCCTTGCCGAAATTTACGCCTATTATGTAAAAAATACGGCTGTTTCCTTTGAGTATGACGTACCGACAACCGCCGAGTTCCGGTGCCGTATTATAGAAACATTAAGACAATACCCCTACTTTGTCGTTGAAGACACGGGAACCGTTCAAGGATATACTTATGCCGGCCCGTTTATGCCCAGAGCGGCTTACGCCTAGTCCTGCGAACTTTCCGTTTACGTAGCGCACGAAGCGCGGCACGGCGGGTTCGGGCATATGCTTTATGAACGCATGGAAAAAACACTGTACTCCATGGGAATAAAAAACCTCTACGCCTGCATCGGCTATCCGGAAAAAGAAGACGAATATCTGACGCGGGACAGCTTCAACTTCCATAAGCATCTGGGATTTAAGCAAATCGGATATTTTCGACACTACGGCTATAAGTTCGGACGGCCTTACAGTATGGTATGGCTGGAAAAGGTAATAGCCCGTGCCGAGCTGTCACCTGCACCGGTACAACCGTACGGGGACACATAAAAACGGTTCGGATGCATCCGAACCCGTTTTTATGTGTCTGCATGCTGTCAACCGAAGATAAATAATGACTATTATAACTAAGACGGCAACAGACTGCTACATATAAGAATTTACATATAAGCCATACGGATAAAATTCCCTATTTCAATACCGGAAAAGAGAACCCATGGGATGATGACACCGAGTACAATCATCAGAGCGGAAGGGCTGGCCGTTTTGCCGATACGCGCCGCCTGTTCGGAAGTGAGGCTGACATAGTTCGATTTCCTGCCGTAGAAATTATATGTTTCCTGCCCTTCCGAAAGGAAAAGGATAAGCAAATAAATGCTGCCGAAGGGGATGATGCTAACAAGCAGCCACCAGCCGCTCTTATTGACATCATGCAGGCGGCGTACACTGAGACAAAGGAAAGGAAGGAATAACGCAAGCTCGCAGAGTATCATAAGTATAAAACCCGTATAGGGTATAAACAATCCGAATAACCCTAAAACGGAAAAAAGCATCATAGCCGTACCGCTGAACTTCCAATATTCGCCGCGCGATGCGCGGCCCTGTATAACAGCATATTTTTTTGTCACTATGTATATAAAATTTTCTATAAAGCCTTTGCCGCGAACGACCTCCAATTCTTCATTCGACAACGCAGACACATCCGTCGGTCCGCAGGAATTTTTGCCGTAAGCGGCCGTATAGGCATCATTTTCCATTGCGTCCCCCGTCACAAGCGCGCCGCATTCAGCACAAAACTTTTGATCGTCGGCGACAGGAGAGCCGCATTTCGTACAAAACATACCGTCACTTCCTTTTATCATTAAAATTAAATGCACTGTCGGCAGGCAACAAGTGTTCACCACGACATACCCGCACCTGAAAAGGCGTCGTCTCCGGGAGACGACGCCACCGTTTTTCAGGACAGCAAGACTTTTTCATTTTTTACAACGTCAAGAGCCGCCGTGCAGGCATCACAATCACAATATTCAGCTCCCCGGGCTTTAATGTCTCTGGCGTGCGCTTCCAGCGCTTTGGCGCCGGCTTCACCGAGAACTTCCGCGGCAACGGGAGAGCCGGCAAAAGCGATGGTTTCATCCACTGTACTGATATCGGCTTTCGCTTCTTCTACGAGCACTGCCGCCGCCGCATTCTCACGTTCTGTTCCGACCGCGTCCAAATATGCCTGTCCGGCCTTTTTAAGACCTTCATAGGCGGACGGAGCGGCAACTATTTTACGAACCGCCTCTATTACATCTTGTTTATTCATATAGCCTACCCCCTAAAAGAACCATAAATTAGCACTGTACAGGTACAGTATAACACAGGCCGTAAACAAATGAAAATAAATTCACATGAACCCGTTCGGCCGTTCGACGGGCGGAACAATTAAGCCCCCGATAAGTTGATTAATATACCCGGTGCACCGTATCTAACAGATAGGTTACAGAGAAAAGCGTTACCTCCGTCTGCCGTGCCGCAAGGCCTTTTTCGGTCCGGTCAGAATTGTCTGTCGTAGAGATGGCTTTTTGTCAGGAATTCTTCTACCGTATTAAAGCCGAGCGCCTTAAGCATCCCGATAACATAGGGATTTTCCATAGGCGTTTCAAATTCCGCTGCGTCGGCATATGCCTGAACCTGCTTTTTCCCTTCTTCTTTCGGAATGATGGCGCGGGGGCCGCCGACGCAGCCGCCGATGCACCCCATACCTTCAAAGAAGTTACCGTCGCGGTTACCCGCAAGAATATCGTTAATCATTTCTTTACAGCCGGGAACCCCGTCAGCACGCCGTGTTGCCAGTTTGATCTTCCTGTCTGGATTCAGCTTTTCAAGAGTTCTTTTAACGGCAGCGGCAACCCCGCCGGCATAGGCATAGCTGATACCCGTCGTCGAAGCATGCGGCTGAGAGTCCTCAGGCATTTCCGCCGGGTTCAAATTCGTCACGGTCAGAAGATCACGCAATTCCTGATAAGTCAGGACATAATCAATAGCACCTTCTATATCAGGTTCGTTTTTTTCAGCTTTTTTAGCCAGGCACGGCCCGATAAAAACGGTCTTCGCCTGCGGATGAAGTGCCTTTACCGTCCTGCCGCCGGCAATCATCGGGGATACTGAACCGGGTACATTCGGCAGAAGCTGATGATAGAGCTTTTTAATCATGGCAATCCACATGGGGCAACAACAACTGGTTAACTGGAAATCATTTTCGGAGCGGATATTTTTATCGAATTCGAGAGCTTCTTTCAAAGTCAAAATATCGGCAAAGGCCGCGACTTCCAGCATGCCCGTAAAACCGAGCGCTTTCAGGGTTGCACGCATCTTCCCCAGCGTTACGTCCGCACCGAACTGACCGGCAATAGCGGGGGCGACAAGAGCGTAAACAGGGCCGTCATACTGATGAAGCTCCTGTACGACAGGGATAATATCTTTCTTTGTCTTCAGGCTTTCCATTTCACACGCATCGATACATGCCTGACAGCCGACGCACTTTTTCGGGTCGACGGCGATGCCGACTTCACCTCCCGGCTTCAGCGCATCCCATTCACAGGCATCCTCACAATGCCGTTCATCAGGCGGACACAGACAAGGTTTCACGCGCACAACCGTACCGTCATCGGGCAGAACGAGACACTCGACAATTTTCGGATCAGCACCTTCAGGAGCCAACTCCACTTTACCGTCCGCCGCATTCTTGAGCATAGTAAAATACAATTCATCTAGCGTATCCATCCGTTTTCCCTCCAAATAAAGCACAAAGACGTATTCTTTAGCGTCATTATATGCTTTCGCAAAGAGAATAACAATGGTCTTTTTCCATGCTTTCATATGAATTGAGAATAATCAGTCACGCCTTGTCTGCACGATCGCATCATCAATAACCGTGCCGTCGACCTTACAGGCACGGATACGATAGGCATCGGGCCGCACTTCCAGTTCTATGTACACAGGCATATCCAAGGGATTATAGTAAACCGCGTCAAAAGAACGCTTACGGGCATCACGCCACCCTTCGGAACCGGAACGGCCCGTCGTAATATAAACGGTGCCGCTTTTGTCTGCCGCACCGGCCCTAAGCGGCACGGAGCGGGCGTAACAATGTTCATGAGCCGTCAGTACGAGAGGTACCCTGTATTTATCAAAAACAGGCAGGAAGGCGGCGCCGATGGTGTCGACTTGTCCTGAATACGGTGTGCTCCACGGCGAACGATGCATGAGAATGATAAGGCGCTGCTTGCGTTTCACGGCTTCTTCCAAATCGGCGTCGAGCCAGGCGGCTCCATCCGTAAGCATGGTCGGGTTTTGCTCGCGCAGCTCCTCATAGTCCGTGTTCAGGCTCACATAATGAACATCCCCGTAATCAAAAGAATACGCTAATTTGCGCTGCCCTTTCGGTCCGTTTTCCGGGACCGGGAACAGAGCCGTATATATTTCCGGCGGCGCAAAGGACCAGTCCAGACTGTACGCCTCATGATTACCGAGAACAGGTGCAAAGGGAAGATGTGCCAAAGGCCTCCCTCCTTCCAGCCAAGGCCCGCCATTGGAACCAAGCCTGGCCGTTATCCGTTAAATCTCCCATACCGATCCAGAAAACCGCATCATTGCTATTTGTTGCCGCCGCCTGTACCGTTTTGCCCCACACATCGTAATCAACGGACTGCGAATCGCCCATAACGATGACTTTGTATGTATTTTCTTTCTTCTTGCCCGTCTTAAACGACTGCCACTCTTTCATCTCCGCAGCCGACCCGATGCGGAACTCATATACCGTCTCCGGTTCAAGGTCATGCATGGCCGCACTGTAAGTATACGGCGCCTGTTGCCAATCGGCATTGTACCGCGGCGGCCGCGGTTGTTCGGTTACGGGAACCTGTATTTCCTGCGCGTCTTTCCGCTTACGATATATAAAGCGATAATCGGATCGTCCTTCCGCATCCTGCCAGGTAACGGAGCGCGACACGGCCCCGTCGGCGCCGACAACCTGCAGCACATATTCAGCCGCGGCGTAAGACGGGCCGATACCGCCCAAAAAGCCGATTACCGCCGCAAGGACAGCAGCGCATAATACGATGCGTCTCATTTCCAATCAACCCTTTCACAATATATAGTAACCGGTACGATTATACCAGAACCGACAAAAGAAAAAGAAGGTCCTTCGCAAGAAGAACCTTCCTGTCCGAACATGTATTAAATCATGGCTATGAAGGGCGACACGACGAGGAGAATACCCGAAAAGACGATAAGGTTGAGAATACTGCCTTTATACTGATGAAGCGAAGCCACCTTGTAAACGAGATATGCCGGAATAAGGCAGCCGATACAACCGAGGATAGGTCCCAGGAAGGACAGCAGTTTCAATACGGGAGCATTTAGAACGATTGCGCTCCACGATACGGCAACGGCAAAGACGAGAATGCCTCTGGCAACAACTTCACGATTGATCTTTTCTGCCGGTACGGCGCGTGAAAGAAGGTTCATGGCAATACCGGTGCATGCTTCTTTGAAGCCGAGGAAAACACTGAAAAATGCGGTTACGACAGCAAAGATATTGAGAACAAGACTGAAAATTTTAACAACATCGCCATCTGCACCCTTGGCTACCATAGCGAGGGCGGAAATATTATGAGTATATGCTTCCACCGCCTGTTCGTGGCCCATTGCCAGGTTGAAGGACATGGCGTACGAGAAAATGGTAATGAACAGCACGAAGAAGGCAATCTTCATGGCCCGCATCGCTTTAAAACGGGCTACGTAAATGGATTTATGATGGGACCGGTAGGAAATAACCATCGGGCTGAGGCAGGGGATAAAGATGATCGACGTCAAGGTATAGGAAGCATGATGATCGTCTGCTTGATGATATAAGCAATGTCGGGAAATTCCCCGATATTCGCCAAATCCCAGGATTGAATCATGAGCAGGCCGAGACAGGCGACAACACAAAGCTTCGTCAAAACCATGAGCGTGGAAACCTTGAAGATAAGCTTTTCACCGCGTGAAGCGATAGCCACCATAAAGCAGATCACAGCCAAGCCGTAAAGCGGATTTTCCGAAAGAAGCCCGTCCGTTACGCCGAAAGACTGAAGAAAGGACGCACTGTCATTAGTAAGCGCCGTAGAATACATGAATACGCAAATCAGGCTCATCATAAAATATAAAATGCCGAGAATAAAGCCCCAGTTCTTGCCGAGATACCCTCCGATAACACTGGGATAATCGTCGCAGTCGGGCGAATCGACCAAAGTATTAATGAAAAGACGCTGCAATAAATAAATCGACGGGTACGCGATAGCCGCCGAAAGCAGGAATACCCATACCCCGACAAGGCCGACCTGTACGGGCAGAAAAACGATCCCCGCCCCGATAGCCATGCCGATGCTCATAACAATCCAACCCCAGTCGGTACTGTCAAACTTGACGGCATTTTTCCATTCCGTCTCGGACATACCGGCCTGTCTTGCTAAACTACTCGTTGACATATATGTGACCTCCGAACTGTGTTAAATCACTGTATTTCCGCTGCCCGGTTACCCTGTTCTCCGGGAGCGTCTTAAATCGTACGTACCGAAATTACGCTTCTTAAATCATGATCATCCCGTACAGCGCATGCACGGAAAAAGCCAAAACGAAAAGTGTGCCGATCTGTGTCATAGTTCTGCTCCTCTCTATATAATTCACGCATTGAACCGAAATCGTCCTATGAGGTAAAACGATTTTTTACATACCTAAATGATATCATCTATACCCGTTCGGCTCAATAATATCGTTTTTTCATGATACGAAACTATTTATTCCTTTTGTTTCTTTATGATAGATTTTTGGACGGTTTTCTGCTACAATTCAATTAAAAGAGAGCTTTTTCGACTTTGTACATAAAAACACATATTTCTACGAAACTTTTTTAGGCGGACTATGGTAAATTTACAGCAGGAAATCGGTAATAAGATTAAAATTTACCGCAAAAAGAAAAATTTAACAATTCAGGAACTGGCCGATGCCATTTGCAAAAGCAAGGCCACCGTCAGCAAGTACGAAAACGGACAAATATCAATGGATATTTTGACGCTTTATGACATTGCCCGCGCCTTAGGGATCCATGTGGAACAACTGCTCCACCCTGTAGAAGACAAAACGCTGGACATGACGGAAGCGCGATTGCCCGCTTTTTTCAGAAACACAAAACAATTATACCTTTATTTCTTCGACGGCCGCAGCAATGAAATCAGCCGCGGGGTCCTGGACGTCTTGGCCAAGACCGGCCCGAACACATATAAAATCATGCTTTACGCCAACATCAACGCTTTACGAGACTTACCAGGACTGTGAAAGCACGTATTGGGGCACATTAATACACCATGATACGCTCTCGACGATGACCCTCATGAATCAAAACACACAGACAGAGCAGCTGACGGTTACCATCCTCTCGGCATTCATTGACGTACCTGCCAAATGGGGCCTGCTCAGCGGCATTTCGACGCGGCCGCTCATGCCGGTGGCAACAAAAGTCTGTTTGACAAAAAAACCGCAAAAAGAGACGGATGATTTCAAGAAAGCCCTGAAGATTTCAAAGGAAGATATACGTCACATGAAACTCTATAACATGCTTTCCATCACATAAAGACAAAGCAAACTTCAGAATATGTTGGTAATGTCGTCAACAAAGCCGTTTATTTCTATAATTTCATTCTGTTTCTTTATTTAGAAAGTTGTTTTTAAAACTTTTATGCACCGGCACGGGACACGTTTTTTAATTATGACCTGCATTTCCCGGATCTCCGGCCGGGCAGTGGCGGTAACGCCTTTTCCGCCTTGACAAGCCGCCTCGATTCCCCGTATAATAAATAATGTACTTGCCACTTTAGCTCAGCTGGTAGAGCATCTCATTCGTAATGAGAGGGTCGTTGGTTCAAATCCGATAAGTGGCTCCAAGTCAAAAAGAGCAATGATTCCCGTTGCTCTTTTTTTGTCCGTATGCCAAGGGGCTGTAACAAAATGAGCGTTCCGCCTCATTTCAATTACAGCCCTTTATGTATAAACAACTGATTGAAATCGATATCCTTTCTACCAAATAAACAGATATTACTCTCTTAAATTTTATATTTTTGAAATTCCGTTGCAAATATCACATATTTTCTTAAAAAGCCGTAGTATGATTATAAGCGAGAAAGACTCACATACATTCCGGCCTGTCGGGGATGAAAGGAGGCGTACTTATGTGGCAGGTTATTCCTGATTATTATAAGGATGAGACACGTTGTGTCAGCTGCGGCTGTTGCGTAGCCTTATGCCCTGTCGGCGCATTGACAATGAAAGCGGATGAAAACGGCAGAGTATTGCCGGCTTTTGATAAATATAAGTGTATCCGCTGTAACCGTTGCGTAGATGCATGCCGTATCTATGAAAGCTATACGCCGCAGGCGCTCAAAAGCTCAGCCTCCTCTCTTGAGGCCGTCATGAAATAAAAGCCGACTCCTCCAAATAACGCCTTTTCCTGTGCGGAAAGGCGTTATTTTTATATCTTTTGTTCCCTTTCTCCGTATCTTTCGTTCAAAAGCTGCCAGAAAGCGCGACATGTTTTCGACATAAGACGGTCCCGCTTGCGTACGACTACGGCTGTCGTCGTTACGGGCGGTTCAAAAGGAATAAAACGGACACGCTTTGTTTCTTCCTGCAAAAGGCCGTCAATAGAAACGGCATTGGCAATTCCCGTCTCTACGAGAAGGGCGGCATTACCGATCAGATCAAAACGGCCGACTACATGCAGATCCTCCTCCGTGAGGCTGCCCTGTGACCATCGTACAAAATCAAAGCTCTGCATCCGGTGCCGCGAAGACAGGAGAAGGGGCATCTCTTTTACGTCGGCGGGGCAAATACATGCCTTTTCCGCCCATCTGCTGCCGGCGGCCGTTATAATGCCGACGCGATCGGCTTCGGGCAGGCGGATATACTCATAAGATTCCAGCCGCACCGGTTCCAGAAGAAGGCCGAAATCGAAAAGGCCGTGCTCCAGTCGTTCCGTGACAGTATCGGCATTACCGCTGAAAAATTCACAGGTTATGCCGGGATATTGCCGGTACAGTCCTGCAAAGAGATTGGCTACCAGATACATGCTGTGCGTTTCCGCCGCGCCGATCCGGATCGTACCGGCCAAATCGGTTGCGTCATTTTTTACTTCTTCTTCCGTCTGTGTCACGAGAGACAGGATTTCTTCGGCCCTCTGCCGCAAGTGCATTCCTTCTTCAGTAAGTATCGTATTTCTGTTAGTCCTCACAAAAAGCCTTTTCCCCAGTTCCGCTTCCAGATCGGCAATTTGCCGTGATAAGGTAGGCTGCGTCACATGAAGAAGATTCGCCGCTTCCGTCATATTCTCTTCCCGCGCTACTGCCAGGAAATATTGCAGTGCCCGTATTTCCATATTTTTCATCTCCTCGTGTAATAATAATTGCAACTTCCGCAATACAAAACAGGCATATCTAATATTTTACTATAAGTATTTCACATTTCCATCAGTGCTTGTTAAAATATACCCGGACAAAGAGGGATGCTATGAGAAATACCATCCGCCGCGACTTCAAACAAACCGGCCGTTCCGACACGTTCATCAAAAAACACGAGAAGGCGGAGATACGGCAGCCGATTCCTATTTTAGAGCGGTATCATAAGGATATGGCTTCATCCCTTGAAACAACGGAAGAATTTAAATTGCGTCGATTATCTTATTTTACGTTACGGAAAAACCGTTCCGACAGAGAAAAGGAGAACTCCTATGAAAAAGCAAACGGCAGGCCATGATATACTGGGTGATTTCGCTCCCCAATTCGCAGCATTGAACGACGATGTATTATTCGGTGAAGTATGGTCCCGTGAAAACAAACTCCCGTTGAAACTTCGTTCCCTTGTCACGATCAGCGCGTTAATCGGCAAGGGAATGACAGACGACTCCCTTCGCTATCACCTGCAAACGGCAAAAAACAACGGCATAACCCGGTCGGAAATGGCGGAAATTCTGACACATATCGCCTTCTATGCGGGCTGGCCCAACGCCTGGGCCGCCTTCCGCCTGGCAAAGGACATCTATACAGATGATAACACGGAAGAACACGGCGGTATCTTCGGTCAAGGCAAGCTCAATACCGCCTATGCACAATATTTTATCGGCAAATCTTATCTGAAAGCCTTAACCCCGGCAGACGCTCCTCTTCCCGTCCATAATGTCACGTTCGAACCGGCCTACCGCAATAATTGGCATATCCACCGGGCGGCAAGCGGCGGCGGTCAGCTGCTCATCTGCATTGACGGCAAAGGGTGGTATCAGGAATACGGCCGGACCGCACAGAATCTGAAAGCAGGCGATATCGTAGAAATCCCGGCAAATGTAAAACACTGGCACGGTGCTGAAAAAGACAGTTGGTTCAGCCATCTTGCCCTGGAAATTCCCGGTACGGATACTTCCACCGAATGGTGTGAGCCCGTAACGGACGATGTGTACGCGGCACTCTAACAGTCTAACAGAGAGGAGAATTGTTTATGAAAAGGACATTAATTCTATATTATTCCCACTCCAACGGCAATACAAAGAGCCTGGCAGAAGAACTGCAAAAGACAACGGGTGGCGACTTGGCCGCGATTGAAACGGAGAAACCGTACACCGGTTCCTATGACGAGATCGTAAAAGAAGCACAGGATGAAGTAAAAAAGAGTATGCGCGCCCGATTAAGCCGTTACCTTATAATATAGGCGATTATGATGTCATTGCCGTCGGCACACCCACCTGGTGGTATACGATGGCACCCACCGTAAAGACTGTCCTGTCACAGCATGATTTCACCGGCCGGACAGTCATTCCCTTTATGACACATGCAGGCTGGCCCGGTCATACACTTAGGGATATGGCGGCGGCCTGCAAGAATGCAGCTATCGCGGCGGCAAAAGAAATCCGTTTCGACGGAAGCGGCGGGCCCACTCTCGTTACGCCTCGACAGGAGATCGACACGTGGTTGGAAGAAGTGCGGAAAATCGTATTATAGAAAAAAGGCTTTACATTTATCTTCCTTGCAGTACAATACGGGGTAGATACTCGCAAGGAGGCTATTATATGTCCGCTACTGTTGAACTGCGCCCTTTTCCTCCGTTTTTACCGCCTCAGGCGACGGTCATCATGATGGGAAGTTTTCCGCCGACTGCAAAAAAGAGGGCCATGTCTTTTCATTATCCCAATTTTCAAAATGATATGTGGCGTGTCTACGGTCTTGTCTTCTTTAACGACAAAGAACATTTCCGCAAGGAAGGGGAGAAGGCCTTTGACGCGGATAAAATAAAATCTTTCCTTACAGAAAAAGGCATAGCCTCCTGTCCTTCCGTCGTCAGAGCGATTCGTGAAAAGGGTAACGCCTCCGATAAGTTTCTGAAAGTCATCGAAACGGTTGATTTGGCGGATCTCTTGAAGAAAATCCCGAAATGCCGTTACATCTGCACGACCGGCGGTAAAGCAACGGAAATTCTCCTCGGTCTTATTCCGACCCCTCCGAAGCTGCCGAAGACGAACGAATCCGTTACTTTTTCCTGTGACGGCAGGGAAATTACGCTGACGCGATTACCGTCAACTTCCAGAGCCTACCCGCTGAGCCTGGCAAAAAAGGCGGCCGCCTACAAAGCGTTCTTTGCGACGGCAGGCCTTATTTAGAAGGAACTACTTGCATACATAACCAAAGAAGTATATGATAATACAAAAAGGCGGCGAAGTCACTCGTCGCCTTTCTCAATAGGAGGGAACGCACAATGCTGTCTGTACGAGAGCTAGCCGCTAAAGAAAAAGAAACAACCGTCGCCTTACGCCGCCATTTCCATGAATATCCCGAACTTTCGCAAGAAGAGTTTGCAACAATGGACTATATTGAAGACCGGCTCCACAGCTGGAATATCCCCACTGTTCGCGTACCCCGGGGCGGTGTTATCGCCACTGTCGACAGCGGTAAACCGGGTTGGACAGTCCTTGTCCGTGCCGATATCGATGCGCTTGCCATTGAGGAAAAAAATACGAACCTGAGTGCAAAAAAAGCGGTCCTTTCAAAGAATAAGGGCGTTATGCACGCCTGCGGTCATGACGGCCATATGGCCATGGCCCTGACGGAAGCAAAAATTCTATCAGCCCACACGGATGCCTGGGAAGGCAGAGTTATTTTTATCTTCGAAGAAGCGGAGGAAGTCGGTGAACGGGGTATCTCCGCCCTGCTCCGTTACTTGCGCGACCACGCCGTTCACATCGACGCGGCCTACGGCACACACGTCATGTGGCGCCTTCCGGCCGGCAAGACGGGTATCCTCTACGGTACGGCTATGGCCGGCGCCTTCTTTTTCGCAGTGAAGCTCCACGGTTACGGCGGTCACGGCTCCCGGCCCGATATGGCAAAAAGCCCGATTGAAGCCTTTGTTTCCATTCAGAGTGAACTGCGCGCTTATCGTATGCGCGCCGTCCCGCCGGAAGAAAGCCTGACCTACTCTATCGGCTGCGTGAACGCCGGCTCCAAGCCGAATATCATTCCGTCGGAGCTTTCCTTCGCCGGCACGATGCGTTGCACAGATAACGATAACGGCCTGGCATTCCGTGAATTCTTCAAAACCGCGTGTGCCCGTATTGCCGAAGAATACGGCTGCACTGCAGAATTCGTTGAAGATCAGTACATTCCCGTTGCAATGAACAACAAGGAGCTCGTCGACCTGGCCCGTCATGCCGTCGTCAATACCCTCGGCGAAGACGCTCTTGATCCGGACTGCCCTATGTGGATGGCATCGGAAACCTTTGCCGTCATTCAAACTGCATACCCGTCAGTGCTCTTCTTTACAGGTATCCAGGATGCTGAAGTCGGCAGCGGCGCGCCTCATCACACACCGGAGTTCGACCTTTCCGAGGACGGCCTTGTCGCCGGCGTCGGAGCCGCACTTGCTTTCATCTTAGCCGCCCTCAGGGAAAAACCGGCTACACCGTCTTTTAAAGCCTCCGATCTGGATACGGTCCTTGAGATGTTTGATCCTGACAACCGCAAATAACTTTACCGGAAACGGAAAAAGCCTGCAGGGAAATGTGGAATCATTTTTTCTGCAGGCTTTTTAATTTACTCTATACGGGCATGTTTTCTATTCTTCATACGCACTTCATATATCTTCCGTACAGGTAAGACGGTTTTTAAGCTTTTAAAGCAAAGCTGCCCCATAAATGACACCTTACCCGCACCTGTCAATATACCGTCTTCATAGGTCATCAGCCCCCGGGATGATGGAAAAAGCGGCACATATTTTGCAAAACGAACGGCTATGAGAGCGTTCGTCACTTTCGGGCAGAGATGGATGAGCGCTTTACCGTGCAGAGCGTCTTCCAACTTGCATAAAAAGGGGTAGAGATAAAACTGCGTATACGAAGAAGTGCCGTAATTGCCTAAAATCTCAACGGCGCTTGCCGAGTCGTCAATACTGATAACCTTTGCACCCGATCTTACAAGCTGTCCGTAATAAAAAACAAGGAAGTCGGCAATCTTTTTTATAACCGCCTCAAATTCAAAAACCTCTTTACGCATGTCTCGCAGAACCGTTTCGGTTTCCATTAATCCGAAAAGCACATTTAAAGGCCCGCTGCCTTCAATAAAAACAGGTATTTTCTGCCGTCTGAAATATGAACAGCACTTGATTATTTCTTCCAAACGCCGGACATATACGGCATGGGGTATTCTCACATTGAGAAAATCGGCAAAGCTTTCGTAAGCACCGCGCATACTGCGAGGACCGCTTTTTTCATCCCCGCCATGAAGAATACCGCCGCAAGCGCCGACTTCAACAACATGGTCAAACGGCAAAAAGACCATTTTCTCATTGAAGGCCGTCTGCACGCGTACGGCGATATCCGTCATGTATTTTCTGTGCCAATAGACATCCGGTACAGGCAATCCGCTGCGGGTAATAATTTCCTGTATCTCCTTTTCCCGCTCCGTCAGCGGGCACTCAAAGGGTACAATCCGTGCCATTTATGCCTGTTCAAGCCCCTTCGGAAAGGCGCCTTTTTTCGCACCGCCGCCATATGTCGTAGCGGCATTCATGAGCGCAATAAGGTTTTCTGCAGGCGTGCCCACAGGAGTGGTACAGCCGGGGCTCAAAACAAAGCCGCACGGATTGTCCGCCGCTTCGCGAAGACAACGGATAACCTCACGGCGCATGTCATCCGGCGTTCCGTTACGCAAGAGATCGACAGGATCGACATTGCCGATGATGCCGATGCGGCTGCCGAACAGATTCTTCAAATCCGTCATGTTCTCAATGTTGTCGACGGAAAAGGAAGAAATGCCGAAATCTACGATTTCCTGCCATCTGTCATGAGTTGTGCCGCAAATATGCATACTCGGCTTGGAGCCGAAAATTTTCGTCATCCGTTCTACTGTCTGTGTCATATAAGGGACGGCGTATTTTTTGAACATTCGCGGCGAAAGGAGATTGCGTGCAATGATCGGTTCGGCAATAGACGCCTTGATTCCGCAGTTCTTGTAGAGGCCTTCCGCCGCCGCCACGACATTGTCCGTCGCGAACTGGAGGAGCTTTTCCGTTTCCTCGGGTTTCTTCATCATATCTTTGAGGAATTTTTCCGTCCCGATAAGAAAGGCTGCAACCGTAAAAGGACCGCCCATGCCGGTGCCGATAATATGGGTTTTGCCGAATTTTTCCTGCAACCGGTTAAAAGCTTCCACCATAATCGGAAAACGGCCGTCTTTCGTTACGTCGACAAGCCGCATAGTATCAAGTTCATCATATGAATCAATAGCATGGCCCTCTACATGAGACACATTGTTTTCCGGTGTCACAATGGGTACTCCCAACGCTTCGGCAACACCGCGCAACCCGACGCCCATGCCCATATTGTCGGCGCCGAAATCTTCGGCAATCTTTGTCTCCACTTCGACCATAAGATCTGCGGAAAAATAATAATCCCTATTTTGAATACCGTAACGCAGAGGACTCGTTTCTGCTGCCGTAAGCACGGCCGGGATACGATCCACCTCTTCTCCTGCCGCATAAGCCGTAAGCCGTTCACGCGGCGTCATTTCCGTTTTGATCAGTTCCATGTCATACACTCCTCAGCGCAAAAATATGAACCTTTTTTCTTACCACGTTTATATACTAATCTGCCCGTTTAATTATAGCATTGCCCCGACAGTGGTACTAATCGGCATTTTCTATACAAGGCAAGCATTTATTATTTTTCTGTATAAGGCAGAGCCGTACCGTAAAAAGATACCGGTGGTAACCCGTACCCGAATCCCTACCACATAGGCACCAAAGCCCCTTTATCATGTTGTGCGAAGTAAGCTTTCATTTCGTCTGTCTGCGACGCCTTAATCAAATCCTGTACCCATTGCGCATCCTTATCTTCCTGTCGAACCACAAACCCCAAAGCATAATCTTTGCTGTCTTTCGATTCAGCAAGATACTTGGAAGGATCCTTACCGGCATTGGCCATATGTGCCGATGCCAGCGCAATAGCATCATAATCTCCGATAGCCTGCGCCAACGAGGTCATTTCCGCCTCAACAAATTTAAATTTATGCGGATTATCTTTAACGTCATAAATCGTAGCATTTTCGACACCCTGATTTAAAGTGATAAGGCCCAATTCAGCCAACATTTTCAACCCGCGATTACGATTTGTCGTATCATTGCAAAGACCGATAACGGCACCATCGGGAATTTGCTTTACATCCGTATACTTATCGGAATAAAGACCGAAGCGCGCGTAATGCGTATACGGTTTAACCATCACAAAATCCGTCCCCTTGGATTTATTATAGCTTTCCAAATACGGCAGATGTTGATACCAATTGACATCAATACTCTTTTCGCCGAGTGCGACATTCGGTAAAATGCTATCTTCAAAAGGTGTTACTTCCAACGTATAACCCAGCTTTTCCAGAGGCATACGCAAAAGTTCCGCCCGCTCCGCACCGTCGGCTCGAACACCTAATTTAATAACCTTCTTATCACCTTGAGCCGTACCGCTGTTGTCCAAAGTTCCGCATCCGGCCAGAACAAACAGTAAAGAGGTCACTATTAATACCATAATACATACTACTGTCTTTTTCATTTCTTTTCCTCTCTTCTTATTTTAATTTATTATATACAATATCCCCGATACACTGAATTACCAATACCAGGATAACTAAGATAACGCAGATGGAATACATAACCATGTCATTAAAATTCTGATACCCGTAAATCATAGCCGTCGCCCCCAACCCGCCGGCACCGATTGCCCCGGCCATGGCCGTTGCCCCGAGAAGATTGATAATTGCCAGTACGACACCGGAAACAATAGCCGGAACGGCTTCGACGAGCATGACGCGCATAACAATTTGTATTTTAGATGCTCCGAACGATTGCGCGACTTCAATAAGAGCCGGATTTACTTCCTGTAATGCATTCTGTATGATACGCCCCATAAAGGGCGAGCATGCAAAAGTCAACGGGACGATAGCCGCCTGCCAGCCGATAGAGGTTCCTACAAGAAATCTCGTCAGCGGTATGATGGATATCATCAGAATGATAAACGGAAAGGAACGGACAACACTGACAAATACATCAAAAACCCGATATAAGAGCGGGTTTTCACAAAGTCCGCCTTTGCGAGTAAGCGCCAACATGAGGCCGATACACATACCGAAGAATACGGAAAGAATCATTGCCCATAAAAGCATCTTCATCGTCGCCAGAAAAGACGGAATGATAAGCACGCTGAAAAGCTGTCCGAAAGACATATTTTGTAACGGCATCTTATATCACCCGCTCTTTCTCACTTGCCTCAGTTTTGAGATAATGCCATATACAGTTTTTATTTTCCAAATAAGCAGCCACTCTTTCTCTGTCCCTATCTGTAATGCCCAGCCGGAAAACAGCCAGTCTGTCACTGGAAAATGTTTCGATACCGCCGCCGAGCGTCTTAAAAGATATATCCAACGTACGGGCTATATCGGCAAGAAGATTGAGTGTATCATCCGTTACTTCATAAGCAATTTGGATTATATTGCCGTCTGCCGCATTATACCGTTCTTCCTCTTCACCGAGAAGACGTTTCAGTGCGTTCGGCCGTTTAATAAATATAGATTTCACAGACCCTTCGGCGGCAATTTTTCCGTTCTCCAGAATACACGCCTTATTACAAATCTGACGAACAACTTCCATTTGATGAGTCACTACAATAACCGTAATACCGGTCTTTACATTAATTTGCTGCAAAAGATTCAAAACAGAACTGCTTGTGTTAGGATCCAATGCCGATGTAGCTTCATCACTCAACAGTAATTTCGGTTCCATTGTCAATGCTCTGGCAATAGCCACTCGCTGCTTTTGCCCGCCCGATAAACTGCGGGGACGTACAGCAGCTTTATCGGCAAGGCCCACTAATTCGAGCAAATCAGTAACCTTTTTCCTGATTTTTTCATTTGAATACCCCCAACACTTCATCGGTAAGGCAACATTTTCATAAACCGTGCGGCGTTCCAAAAGAGAGAAATTCTGTAACACCATGCCTACACGACGACGAACTTCCCTCATTTCCTTATATGTCAAATCCTTTACTTCCTTGCCGTCAAGAAAAATGTGCCCGCTATCATACCCGGCAAGACCGTTGATACAGCGCAACAGCGTAGACTTCCCCGCACCGCTGCGTCCGACAAGAGCATAAATATCACCGTCTTCAATCGTAAGGTTAATATTATCCAAAACAGTAACACCGTCAGACCATAATTTTTTCAAATTCTTAATTTCAATCAAAAATACTCCCTCCGCTATAATTAACCATGCTGAAACAAAAAAAGCATCTATACGTGCGCATGTAAATACTTGCGATATAGATGTCTTTCCTTGTTTAATTATACCATTTTGTAATTTTAGGCTCTAATAAAAACATTTCATGTTATACTGCGAGTTTATCATAAAATATGATAAATTAAGTTTTACTTAGTTAGAAATTTGCAGAAAAGGCCGTACCGTCCTGTACTGAATATATCACGTCTCTTAGAACAATAAACACTTCGCAAAGAGGCGGTCATAATTTTCACTGTTACTGAGTTCAATATAATGAATATCCGCTGCCAGCTCTTCCGTTTCCTGCTTGGCTTTTTCCGAAAGAAGAGTGGACAACGCCCCTGTCTTGGCGGAGTTGCCCGCATAAATGAGTTTATCCGGGCTCACCGGCGGCAGAAGCCCGATTTCCAAGAGGGATTCAGCCGGCAAATGAGCGCCGAACTGTCCGGCAATAAGGACGCGGTCCAAGTCTTTCGCCTTGAGACCGGCATGGTCGAGAAGCACTTCGATGCCTGAACGAATCGCTCCTTTAGCAAGTTGTACCTGACGCACGTCGCTCTGTGTGACAACAAGATCTTTCCCTGTCTTGGCAGTATGGATGGTAAATTCACGTTTCGTACCGTTGTAGTGAAGCATAGTTTTACGCCAATCATCGTTGTCGAAATTTTCCGGTTTATTGAAGACCCCGCGCTTCGTAACCAACCCCGTCCTCACGAGTTCACGAACGACCGCCAAAATACCGCTGCCGCAAAGGCCGACAGGAGGTACATCACCGATAACGGCGAGGTCGATACCGTCGGCACCGATTCGGATATCTTCAATCGCCCCGGCGGCCGCGCGCATGCCGGACGTAATATTCATTCCTTCCAGTGCCGGCCCTGCGGCACAGGAACAGGAATACATGCCGTCAGGCGTAGCCAAAACGAGTTCGCCGTTAGTACCGATATCAATGAAAAGGGCATTATCTCCGGTATTCTTCAAATCGCAAATATGAACCCCTGCCACAATATCCGCTCCAATGTAAGCCGATACGGACGGCAACAGGTAGACAAGCGTGTCATCGTTACCGACAAGTCCCAGTTTTTTCGCCTTTAAGCGCAGGGCTTTCACAAAAACGGGCCGATACGGCGACTTGCCGATAGGCCGGGCATCGACGCCAGCAAGCATGTGTTGCATCGTACAGTTGGCCGCCACATCGATTTCAATAAGCGAATCTGCGGCAATTCCCCTTTCAGCACAGACTTTTTCAGCCAGTTCATTAAGGCCGCCGACAATGGCTTTCTGCAGGGCCGCAATACCTGCAACACCGGCTTCCGTCTCATAGGTGATGCGTGTCAGTACATCGAGCCCGTATATTTTCTGCGGATTAATCATGGCGCCGGTAGCCGCTTCTTCGCCATTACGCAAATCGATAAGAGAGACAACGACCGTTGTCGTACCTATATCGACAGCCAGCCCGTAGCCGTCACGGGGATTATCGGGGATAATATTCGGTTTGAAGCCGTCCGTCGTAAAAACGTGTTCTTTTTCCGCTTCCGGCACTTCAACTGCAAGAACATCGCCGGTACTGCGAGCCATACAAGCAAGACGATACCCGGCGCGAATATCTTCTGCCGAAAGAAGGCGTTCTTCGGGCGCCGTAATCTCATCAACGGTGCCGCTTAAAATACGTACCTTGCATTTGCCGCATGTCCCCCTGCCGTTACAGCTGTTGGCCAGAGGTATCTTTTCGGCAAGGAGCCGTTCCATCAAGGAACGGCTCCCGTCACCGCGCACTGTTACTTTCATATTTATTTACGCCCTGTAAGACGATCTGCCTGATGCACCGCATCAACGGCATTCGGCGAGAACGTATCCGCACCGATTTTATCAGCAAACACCTGCGTAATAGGAGCCCCGCCGATCATGACCTTAACGGAATCGCGGAGACCGCGTTCCTTAAGCATGTTAACAACCGTACCCATCCCCTCCATTGTCGTCGTCATGAGCGTAGACATACAGAGAACATCGGCATGTTCTTTTTCAACTGCATCGACAAAATTCTGCAAAGGAACATCTTTGCCGAGGTCAATAACACGGTACCCGCCCGTTTCCATCATCGTCTTGACAAGGTTCTTACCTATATCATGCGTATCGCCCTCGATAACACCGATAACGGCAACCTTTTCTTCAGCTTCCGTGTTCTGATCCAGATGAGGCTTCAAGACATCCACGCCGGCATACATAGCGTCGGCACAGAGAAGGATATCGGAAACAAAATATTCTTCTTCTTCATACATCTTTCCGGCGCGGGTCATACCGTCTACGAGGCCTTCCATAATACCGTCCAGCGCTTCATAGTCATTGTCGATGTACGCCTGTGCCGCCTCTACGACATCTTCATCATCCATCTCAAATACATCGTCAGACAAGCGTTTCAACAATTCCTCTTTTTCGCTCATACTCGAATGCTCCTTTCTTATTGCAATGTAATTTTTAAGATTTTATTCGCATTTACAGTGGATTTCGCATTTTTAATACACATTTGGCCCATAAATCCGGCTTTGCCGACAGCATACAGCCACCCGTCTTCATAGGTCAATGTACTCCTGTCCGTTACACCGAGAGGTTCATAGATACCCGTTTCTGTACCGGTAAGAGCAAAAGCCGTTTTCGGGCAAAGGAGGAACAGCGCCTTATGCTCTACCGTTGCTTCAAGGACTTTAAGGAACGGTGCTACCCTGTTTACAGTATAATCCGTCAGTATTTTCGGTCCCATAATAGTAACCGTCGCCACGGCATCACCGTAGCTGATAATTTTCACGCCTGTATCAACGGCGGCCTTGATATAGGTTTGCAAATTCCGTTCTATCTTGTCGAAGATCTGATTCATCAGGTCGGGCTTACGGCGCATCCCCTTAAAAACTTCCTTCAAATCAATGAGACTGTTCAGAACAGTCACGGGACCGACAACTTCAAGAATAACTGTCTCACCCTCATCTGCCAGGATTCGGCAGGCCTGTAATACTTCAGCCATGCGCCCCTTCGTAACATCAAGATCGGGCAGTGCGGAAATTTCTTCAAGTCTCGTGCAGACATACCCGTTGCTGCGCGGGCCCACCTGTGCACTGCCGTAGTTGACAGACGCGCCGAGCGCTTCCGCTTCGACGACATGATCGAAAGGCAGATAGACAACTTTATCATTGAGTTCGGCTTTCACGGCGCGAGCCAGAGTAACCATATCGGCGCCGTTTCTATAGACATCGGGGATAGCCAGGCCGCATTTTTGAACGAGGGAAACTATGGAATCTTCCTTCGTTCCGTAACTGCAGGGATAGTCTTTAATTTCAGCCATTTATGCCAGCTCCATTCCTTTAGGCATCCGTCCCATCTTAGCACCTTTACCGTAAATCGTCGCATTATTCATAATAGCGACGACATTTTCTTTCGGCGTGCCGATGGGTGTCGTGCAGCCGGGCGTAAGGATAAATCCTTTCGGGGTGTCCCCGGCTTCACGCAGACAGCGGATGACTTCGTTTTTCATATCTTCGGGCGTGCCGTTACGAAGAAGATCGACAGGATCGATATTGCCGACAACGGCAACTTTATCGCCGTAAAGATTTTTAAGGTCTTCCATGTTTTCGCAGTTGTCGACGGAAAAAGACGAAATACCCCAGTTCACAAAATCTTCCCAACGGTCATGTGTGGAGCCGCAAACATGCAGCCCCGGAGCTTCGCCGTAAAGATCGGTCAGACGCTGAATCAGTTGTCCCATGTAAGGAACGGCATACTTCTTGAAAAGGCGCGGGGCCAGAAGATTGCGGGCGATAATCGGTTCAGCCAGAGAAGATTTGATCCCCGTTTCCTTATAGAGCTGTTCGCAGCAGGCATAAATATTATCGTTAGCGTATTGGAGCAGCTTTTCCGTCTCTTCCGGCTTCTTGATCATATCTTTAAGGAATTTTTCCGTACCGATGAGAAAGGCAGCCAGGGTGAAACATGCGCCCATTCCCGTATCGATAATATAAGTATCTCCCCATTTATCCTGAAGGCGTTTAAATGCTTCCAGCATAATAGGAAGACGGCCGTCTTTGTGGATATCGACGATTTTTCTGCCGTCCAGCTCATCATATGACTGTATTGCCGGCCCGTCTACATGCGAAACGTTGTTCAACGGAAATGCCAAAGGAACACCCAAGGCTTCAGCCACACCGCGAAGCCCGATACCCATGCCCATGTTGTCGGCGCCGAAATCTTCAGCCAAATGAGATTCCACTTCAACCATCAGATCCGCATCAAAATAGTAATCTTTATTTTGAATACCGTATGTAATCGGGCTCGTCTCCCCGGAACTGAGAATGGTCGGAATGCGGTCAACTTCTTCGCCGTCCATATACTTTGTAAGTCGTTCTTTCGGAGCCATTTCCGTCTTAATTAATTCCATGTTATACTCTCCTTTTTCTCGCCAGGCCTTCAACTTCCTTGCATATCCCATTCTCTCCGTCCCCGGGGATACAAGCCGCTACAATCTTATTAAAGCATTTCAATAAACGCCGCCAAACGTGTATTGAGCTGACCGACATCGGTCCTGGAATAATCCGTTTCAATGTAAATATAGGGAATTTCCTTTTTTTCCGTCACGAAACGATGAATTTGTTTTGATTCAACACTGTACGTATGACATGCCTGCAAGACCATTTCGACGACACCGTCGATTTTATATTCGTCAATCATCGAGTCGAGAAGTTCAAAGCGGTTCTTATTCGGCGACATGACCGAACAGCCGATGCCGAGATAGCGTTCACCGATCGCACCGTAAATATCCTCCGTATCTTCCTCAACAAGCCGTTCAATGGCTTTGGCTCCGGAACAGTTTTCATAGCCCACAACAACGCCGCCGTTATCTTCGATCGCCTGAATCACTTTTTCCGTCGCGCCGCCCATAGGACAGCCCGTAATAAGAATACGCGGACGTTTATCGATGTGTTTGCCGGCACCGTAGTCGGCTTCTATCTTTTCCGTCATAGCTTTGATTTCCTCGGGCAGAATACTCCGGTCCAGCTTGAACGTACTTCCGTAAAGGACCTTAAAGAGATCGTATCCCATAATCGGAGCCGGGTCATGCTTCATGACATGATAAAGTCCCTGTAAAGCTTTGCGCACTTCATTTTCCGTATGAACGGCTTCTCGTATATTTTCTTCCGTAATGGTGACGCCGAACTTCTCTTCCAGCTTTTCCTTCAACAGGAGAATCGACTCTCTCCAGAATTTCTGCCCCCGCTCATCCTGTGACTGAGGCATCTCCATAACGTATACGTCTTTGAACTGACCCATCATTTCGTACATCTTCTTTTTACCGTCACACGTCATTTCGCCGACAATGAGATCGGAGAAATAAAAATACGGACATTTATCGGTCTTGGCAAAGCCGTAACTCGCTTTAATGAGCGGACAGAGGTTTTTCGGCAGATCCCGTTCAGCCACTTCAATCGTTTCGTCCGACATGGAACAGAGACTGACCGTTGCGGCCCCCATAGCCATCGGCAGTTCTTTCGGAAAATACGTGCAATACGAACCGACAATAGGGATGCCTTTATCTTTAGCTTCTTTCACGGCGAGAAAAGAATTCTTACGCTGTTCCGCAAATTCTTCAAATACTTCAGGTAAATCTTTTACAAGTTCCATAGTACCCCTCTTTTCAGTATTTACTTTAATTATAGGGCAGACTTTTCATACGGGCTAATATGTATTACTCTTTCTTTAGTATTCCTTTTTTCTATGTTCTCATTCAAAACCATGTGTTTATACTATGAGGCAGAAATAACTTACAGAGCTTTGCAACCACTTCACAGAAATTGTCTTTATCATTCAGAAGAGGTTCAAATACCGCCATATACAAACAATGAAACATGAAAGTACAATACAAACGCAGAGATAACCGCATTATTAAAGCAAAAAAAACACCGCCTGTTACGAGGCGATGTTTTTTGCTTTATCTGATTTTATCCGTCCGCTTCTGCGGCAAGGACCGCCGCACCGATGGCGCCGGCAAAGCGCGCCTTCGGATCGGAACAGACTTTCCTGCCGAAAGAATCACTCAGCAGTTTAAGAAAATATACATCTTCACAAAGGCCGCCCGTCAAGAAAATAGGCAGATCCTGCTCGGAGAGTTTCGCATATTCCTGTCGTACCTTCTTAACGACCGACTGTAAAACACCCCAGGCAATATTAGGTTTTGACGTTCCCTGCCCGATAAGGGAAACGATTTCCGATTCGGCAAAAACCGTACACATGGCGCTGATTTGCAATTGTTCCGTATGGTCACGGGCAATTCTGTCCAGATCCGCCAGTGTCACATTAAGCCTGTTTGCCATGATTTCAAGAAATTTTCCGGTACCGGCGGAACACTTGTCGTTCATATAGAATTCCATAACCTTTCCTTTGTGGCAGGAAATAACTTTTGTATCCTGTCCGCCTATATCGACGATGTTGAACGTGTCTTCACCGAAGAGGACGCTGGCCCCCTTCGCATGGCATGTAATCTCCGTAACGCGTTTTTTGGCCCCTTCCACGGCCTGACGGCCATATCCTGTGGAGATACAGTACATATCCTCAAAATTATAACCTTTAATACGCAGTTTTTCTTTAATTTCTTTAAGTGCCTCCAAACTGCTCCAGCCTGTGGGAATAACAAACGTGTCCAAAATTCCCCGTTCCTTATTCATGATCACCGACTTGGCGCAGGTCGAGCCGATATCTATACCTAAATATGTCATTATAAAGCGTCTCCCCTTTTACGGATACCGATATCCCGTTTGCTCTTTTCTTCATTATACATGACTTGTAAAGCGTCACGTCATGTTCAGAGAAACTTATGCTCCGTTTATTAATACATAGAATTTATCTATTGGTTTATTTAATGAAAATTATGTTATGATAAGAAAGTAATTTTGTACATTATATATTCAGTAAGGAACACCGTCATGATGGAATTAAAACAACTTGAATCATTTGTTGCCGTTATTAAATACGGCAGCTTCACTAAAGCGGCACATGTACTCTATATGTCACAACCGTCTATCAGCACGCATATCCGCGCTTTAGAGCGGCAGCTTGATACACCTCTGATTATCCGCACTACGAAACAGATCCGTATTACGCCGCGAGGCCGTGAGCTTTACGGCATGGCGATATCCATGCTGAAATTACGCGACGATCTTCTCTCAAAATGGCAGCATGAAGATTCGCATGAAATTATTATCAGCGCGTCCACCATCCCGTCCATCTATTTGCTCCCGCAAATTCTGCGGGGGTTTCATAAACTCTACCCTGATATTCCCTTTACGATTAATCAGGACGTAAGCTCAAAGGTCGTCGCCTCCCTTTTAAAGGGACAGATCCAAGTCGGCTTTACCGGTATGGAAACGGAGGAAGACGCGCTTGAATTCGTTCCTGTCGCCTTCGATCGCATGGTAGTCATCACACCGAACTCACCGGTCTTCCGTCAGATGGCCTCCCAAGACGACGCGGCTTTGCAGATCCTTTCGAAGTATCCTTTGATTCTCCGCGATAAAGGCAGCGGCAGTAAAGCCCATATTGACAGTATTTTTGAGAAGCTCCGTCTCACGCCCGACAAATTACATGTAACAGCTCATTTAAGCGAACCCGAAGGGATCAAGAATCTCGTTATTAATCATGACGGTGTCTCGGTCATTTCCGAACCGGCAGTCACCAATGCGGTTAAAGAAGGGACCCTTCTCAAATTTAACCTGCCGAAAAAACTGGCCTTGCGCCAGCTCTATATGGTGTACCACAAACACGATACTCAATCAAGCCATGTAAAACACTTTATCAGCTATGTCAAATCCCTCGGCTGGAAAAAACAGGACTGATAAAAATAAGGCCTTTCCGAGGAAAGGCCTTATTTTTATGGTGATGACCACGGCATATGTACACGGCTTTACATCACCGTTTCGTCGCCGGCCTCATATTCTTCCTGCTGTATTTCAATTGTCTTCACAAAATAAACATGATCGGCAAACTTATCTTTATACTTTATTTTACAATAGCTTCCGAAGATTATGCCGAGGAAGACCCATCCGACAACCATGGCCCATTCCTGCGGTAAAAGAGCCGATCCCGATCCGGGTACGATGTACATAATAAGCATAACGCCCGACATGAACACCGCCATAACGCCGACAAAGCGATAGGGGCCTACCCGATAGGGCCGTTTCATATCCGGCTCCTTCATGCGCAAGACCAGAAAGGACAGGGAAACGATAAAATAAGCCAGCACACATCCGAAATTGCCGGCATCAACAACCCAGAGCAGCATTTTCTTGCCGAAAAAAACGGCGATTATCGTAATAACACCCAAGAGGAAAAGCGCGTTAACAGGCGTCTTATATCGCGGGTGGAGTTTAGCAAAAACCGGCGGAATCATATTGGCACAGGCCATGGAATACATAGCACGGCTGCCGCCGATAAGAAAGGAATTCCAGCTCGTAATAATACCGCAAAGACCGCCGACAATCAGGACCTTCGCCATCATATCACTGTTAAAGGCCTTGGCCATGGCATCAGCCGTAACGAGACCGCCGACACTTTGCATGGACAAGGAAATATCGGCATTGTTCATAAGATACCCGACGGCACCTATGACGAAAGAATAAAAAGCGACTGCAAGAATAATGGACAACACGAGAATACGGCCGATATTTTTCAGAGATGCGGAAATCTCTTCAGCCGCCTGGGGAATAACGTTAAACCCGATAAAAAAGAAAGGCGTCATAACGGCTACGGCCAGGGTGTTCTTCACCATCTCTGTCGTTGTCGCCCCGACAAAGTACTGCCCTTCCAAATTGGCTGCATGGCCTGTAATCCCCGCTGCCGCGATGAGGACAATGCCGACCGCCCCGATGATTAAAGTAAGGCCGGTCTGCAAGATCGCCGCCGTCTTGGCGCCGACAATGTTGACATATGTAATCAGGATGACAAGGCTGATGGCCAAAACCAGCCATGTCGCATAAATATCAAAACCGCCGACACTGTACAAGTACCATTGCAGAAATTCCGGATACAAATACGCAAAGATAGTCGGCAAGGCGCACGCTTCAAAGCAGACGACACCAGTATATCCGAAAATAATGGACCAGGTGCAAATAAATGACCCTATCTTGCCGAGAGCCCTGTAACTGAAAACGTGTTCACCGCCGTTTTGCGGCATTGCAGTCGTCAGCTCCGCATAGGCAAGACCGACAAAGAAAATCATGATGCCGCCCAACACGAAGCCTATCATGGCACCCAGTACGCCCCCCTGCATAATCCAGTCCCCTGTCGAAACAACCCAGGCCCACCCGATCATCGCCCCAAAGGCCAATACCAATATATCCCATAAATTAAGTACTTTATTAAATTCAGAATTTTTCTGTGACATACACTATACCTCGGCTCTGCCATATTCATTCCCGTATGTTTACATATTGCAAAATACACTCTTTTTATTCATAAACTTACGGGTGTCTTTATATTTTACCTTTTCCGCATATGTTTGTATACTCTCTTCCGATAGGCCGAATCACATTAACTGTTGTTTATCATATTTCTTATATATATAAATTTATCATACTAAAAAGAACGAACGGGCAGTAAAATTACAACATTATGCCGAAAAATTCCGCACAGTTTCATTATATAAAAAGGAGCGGCTCCGAAAGGATGTCTCCCGAAACCGCTCCCCTTAGGAGTTTTTTATCTTGTTTCCATTGAATCAAGAATAGCCTGTACCGTACTTTCAAGTTCAGTTTCTTTTTCTTCCTGTAAGGTCGATGCCATAGTTACACGTTCATTGAGAACGGTCATGTTTTTCAGGTTATCATCAATAAACTGCTGCATCAAATCTCCGGATTAACGGCCCACGAACCGTTTTCCAAGATGGCAATCGTCCGTTTCTGTACATGCAGGGCTTTCATGTGTTCAAGAAAATCCAGCATAACCGGGTAAATACCGAGATTATATGTTACAGATGCCAGGACAATGTGAGAATACTTAAATGCCAGCGAGATAAGATCCGATACGTGTGTCGTCGATACATCGCAAACACGTACATTGGTCATTTTTTGTTCACAAAGACGACTTGCCAGTTTCTGTGCCGCCGCTTCCGTATTGCCATACATAGACGCGTAAACAATAAAGACGCCCTGTTCTTCCGGTTCATACGTACTCCAATGCTGGTATTTATCAAGGAGGTACTCAAAGTCCGCTCTCCAGACGGGCCCGTGGAGGGGGCAGATAAATTTAATCTTATCCAGGACCGCAGCGGCTTTGCCGAGAAGATGCTGTACATGAGGACCGTATTTTCCGACAATATTTGTATAATATCGTCTCGCTTCGTCGATCCAGTCGCGGTCAAAGTTTACTTCGTCCGCAAAAAGTTTCCCGTCGAGAGCAATAAAGGAACCGAAGGCGTCAGCCGAAAAGAGAGCTCCGTTTGTCAGGTCAAGGGTAATCATCGCTTCCGGCCAATGAACCATAGGCGCTTCTACAAAGGTAACGTTATGCTTGCCAAAGGAAAACGTATCCCCCTCTTTCACTTCAATGAGTTCCTGTTTATCAACGGAAAACCCGAATTGCCGCATGAGCATGAACGATTTTTCCGTACTGATAATCTTCACCTTCGGATAACGGAGCAGGATCTCTTCAATACTGGCGCCGTGATCGGGCTCCATGTGGTTAATAACTAAATAATCCAATCCTCTGCCGTCCAATACGTGCTCAATATTCTCCAGAAGCTGGCGACATACGCCCCAGTCAACCGTATCGAAAAGGACCGTGTTCTTATCCGTTAACAGGTAGGCATTATAGGAGACGCCGAGAGGAATGGGATGTATGTTCAAACAAATGTGTCCTGTGGTCGTTGTGGCGCCGACCCAATATAAATCTTCCGTTATGTTACGTACGCAATACATAGGAGAAACTCCTTTCATCAGTAATAATTTATTCTTTAACAAAGCCTGTCTTTTCTTCGGCGCATTCCGGGCAAACCCAATCTTCCGGCAAAGCGCTGAACAGCGTGCCCGGAGCGATATCGGCATCTTCATCGCCTAATTCGGGAACGTATTCATAGCCGCAGCCGTTGCAAACATAACAAGGCCCGATAGGTTCCGCTTTCGGCGGTAAGGGTCGTTTCATCTTAACCATCGGCGGCGCCGGCTTCTTCTCCCCTCTGCCGAGAGCATCCGCCAAAAGGGGCAGAATTTCACGAACATCTCCGACAATACCGTAGTCGCAGTTTTTGAAGATAGGCGCATTTTTATTTTTATTGATAGCTACGATAGTAGACGCGTCTTTAATGCCCCTGAGATGTTGCTTGGCCCCTGAAATACCGCAGGCAATATAGAGATTCCCCGTAAATTTCTGACCGGACATGCCTACATAACGATTTAAGGGCACATATTTCAAGGTTTCCGCAACGGGCCGGGAAGAGCCGATGGCCGCACCGGCAGCCTGTGCCAAATCTTCAATGAGCTTCATATTTTCCTTATCACCGATACCCTTACCGGCAGAAACAACTCGTTCCGCCTGAGCGATAGGGGTATCCGGGGCAATGCCGACGGAAAAATCATAGCCGTCCTTAGCAAGAGCCGCCGCCAATTCGGAAACTTTAGCCTTGGCATCGCCTTCCGTAAAGAATTTACCCTTACGGATACCGGTAACAGGAGATATCTTCTTGACTGTACTGCGACTGCTCTCATTTAGAATGCCCCAATCTGCCGAGCAGGTGCGCCGCAATGACGAGGCGCTGAATTTCGTTGGTCCCTTCATAAATGGTCGTGATCTTCGCATCTCTGTACGCGCGTTCCACGTCCATGCCTTTGAGAAAGCCGGAACCGCCGAAAATCTGCAAAGCATCATTCGTAATTTCCATTGCCGAATCGGAAGCATACATTTTCGCCATAGCCGCTTCCATACCGTAAGGCTCATGGTTTTCTTTTAACTCGGCAGCCGAATAAACGAGATAACGGGACGCACGAAGCTTCGTCGCCATATCGGCGAGTTTAAAAGAGACACCTTGATGAATACCGATAGGCGCACCGAACTGATGGCGTTCCTTAGCATAGTCAAGAGCGTTTTCATACGCCCCCTGACCGATCCCCAAGGCCTGAGAAGCAATGCCGATACGGCCGCCGTCCAAAGTGGCCATAGCGATTTTGAAGCCTTGACCTTCTTTGCCTAAGAGGTTTTCTTTCGGTACTTTTACATCATTAAAGATAAGCTCGGCCGTAGTGGACGACCGAATTCCGAGCTTATCATAGTGATCTCCGAATTCAAATCCTGCCCAGCCTTTTTCCACAATGAATGCGGAAATGCCCTTTGTGCCGATATCCGGCGTGGTTACGGCAAAGACAACATAAATATCCGCTTTCGGCGCGTTCGTAATAAAAATTTTACCGCCGTTTAAGAGATAATAATCGCCTCTGTCGACGGCCGTCGTCTCCGTGCCGCCCGCATCCGATCCGGCGTTTTCTTCGGTCAGTCCGAACGCGCCGAGTTTTTCACCTTTGGCCAGGGGAGTTAAATATTTCTTTTTCTGTTCTTTAGTACCGAAGGCCGCAATCGGATACGAACCGAGAGATACATGGGCGGAGAGAATTACCCCGACACCCCCGTCTACACGGGACAACTCTTCGACGGCAATAGCATAAGCGAGAATATCCCGCCCCATACCGCCATATTCTTTCGGATAAGGCAGGCCGAACCAGCCTTTGCCTGCAATCTGCTTGACCACATCATCAGGAAATTCATTGTTCTGGTCAAGTCCGAAGGCAATCGGTTTCACTTCCGCCTCTGCAAAGGCGCGAACCTCTTTGCGAAGCGCTTCATGCGCTTCCGTAGTCTGAAATAACATAATCAATCCTCCTTATCGTTACACTCACCGGTATATACATCGTTTATAATACTCATCAGGCTGATGGAACGCAGCTTATTTTCAATTTCCCGCTGGATAGCACGTAAATTACCGTGAATGCGGCAGAGGCCGTGAACGCGTTGCCATTCACAGTCATAATCACTGCGCATACAACCTGTTACATGTACATTTTCCTCCATAGCAATAATGAGGTCATATAACGAGACTTCATTCAAATTAACGAGAAGACAACAGCCGCCTTTAGGTCCTCTTTCCAAGCCGACAATACCGGCTTTCGACAATTGTTTTAAAATTTTATAAACAAATGCCAGAGGAATTTGTTCTTCTTTCGCTAAGGTTGGAGCAATGCGCATCTTACCGTCCTGCAGGGAACGTATAATGCGAAGGGCATAGTCAGATTTCTTATTCATCAACACGATATCGCTTCCTATTCAATAATCGTTATTTGTTTATATTTTAATATTCTGGATATGCAAGGTCAAGAATGTGAATATTACTCATCCAAAGTATTTTTGCAATTTTATACATCATCTACTCTCTCTTTTTCATCTATATATAATTATCACGTCTATAAAAATCATTGTGTTTATTATATTGCTATCAATATTCAAAAACAGGCTATTATTTTCCAAAAAAAATTAAGCAGTGTATATTTATCTGCATCGAGCCGGCAAAAAAAATATTATTTCAATTCTTTTCAATTCAGCAAAGAATCATCTATGATTTTTACGTATTGTAAAAGGATTTGTTGTTTTTACAACTGCAACACTATGTTTCTTCCGCTATACTGTGTACAGAAAGAAAAATACAAATACCTTGCAACGCTGTTTAGAGGAGGAAATTATAATGTTAAAATCTATTTTAAAAAAATTCGAAGATATGAATGATACTGTTACACAGGATATGCTCGTCGGTGATATTGTTCGTCTCCATCCGGAAGTCGTTGATACGCTTCTTGCACAAGGCATGCATTGCCTCGGGTGCCCCTCGTCTCAGAAAGAAAGCCTCGCCAATGCCTGCATGGTGCATGGCCTTGATCCGGAAAAAATCACAACAGCCGTAAACGTAGCCATTCAGGCTAATAAACAATAGGAGGCAATAGTATGAGCGCATACTTAGGACCTATTCATTTCTGGTTATATAATAAAATCCTTTTTCAGGAAGATTTGCTTGATGCCATCGCTGCATATGCCGTAAATAACAACTGGCTCACGGCTGACGAAGCGGCAACATATACTGCAGCCGATCGCCGTGAGTTATCCGAAGCCGTTGACGGAGCAAATATTCACGGCGGCCCGCAAATCGTATCCATGACGGCGAAGGTCGTTACGCAGCCCTTGTGACCAAGCTTACAAGTGCCGACACAAATCGATTGGATGCTTTAAAACAAGTGGTTTTCGACTTCGGCAGGAGCAGGCAGACAGAAGTTCCCGCTACAGCCCCCGAAGCATTCCACCAGTTGGACAATATACTTCTTAACGGCATGCCCTGCGACCAGGTCATGAAGGTTATTGAAAGCAATCCCGATAAGGTTATCTGGGAAGAAACGCAGGACTTGCACAGCCAGTTCTGGAACGGCAACGGCACGTATTATTACGATTTGCGGGCCGCCTTAATCAAGGGCTGCTTGCCGGCAGTACACTGTCCTTTACAGCAACGGGCGACAATAATTACGAAATCAGCAACTAAAATATAAACGAGGTGTTACTATGTACGCTACAGACGTTATGGTCGAAGAACATGCCAATATTTCCCGTATGCTCAGGGTAATACGTAATATGTGCTGTTGTGATTTTTACGGCGCCGAAGTCAACGGCTGGATATTGTCGGCATCATCGACTTCATCCGCAACTATGCGGACATTAATCATCATCAGAAAGAAGAACATGTACTCTTCCCCGAAATGGTTGAGCATATGGGGGAATTGGCAAATACGATTATTACGCACGGTATGCTCGTCGAACACGATCTTGTCCGGGCGCATACACGCGGAGTTGATGAAGCGTTGAAACTCTACGCCGAAGATCCCCGTACGGAATATAAGCTTGATATCATCACGGAAATGATGGCTTATGCAAATCGCCTGCAGGTTCATGTAGAAAAAGAAAATAATGTTGTCTACCCCTTTGCCGACCGCGAATTGCCTGACGAAATCAAAGAAAAAATAAACAATGAAGTACGTAACCTGGCGGCAGAAAACGAAAAGACCGGTATTGTGAAAAAATATCTCGACTTTCTCGCCCGTATGGAAGAAAAATATAATGCTCTCGGCTATGTTCCGGCGCCGTCCGAACAATAAACGGCCTTATGATATGATAAAGGTGTACCGTCCAAGGTATACCTTTTTGCACAAAGAAAGGCCCGGTTATGACACATTCATCTTTCATAAAGGCCGTCGCGGCGGCGCTTCTTTTTACTATGACAGCGGGTTTTTCCGTAACCGCAGCGGCCGTACCTTCCTTCACGACGGGAAAAGCATTGCATCGCGGAGATTGTATCGGTATCACCGGGACTGCGACAGCCGCAGAGGATATTGATATACCGGCACTGAAACAGCGCCTCGGCGAAGAAGGGTTTTCTGTCAAAGTAATGCCGACCGTAACCAAGCGATACGGCTATTTTTCAGGAACGGACGCGGAACGCGCCGGGGATCTGAACGAGCTCTTTGCCGATGACTCCGTAACAGCTATCCTTTGTTTCGACGGCGGCTACGGCTCAGCTCGAATTCTCGACAAACTCGATTATGACATGATACGGACTCATGCCAAGCCTTTCATCGGCTTCAGCGACACTACGGCCCTGCATATTGCACTGGAAGTAAAATTATCACATTTCACGGACCCATGGCCAATACGCTTTCAGGCATCGACAAAAACGATTACACATGGCATTCTTTCAAAAAAGCCCTGACCGCTTCACAGCCGTTAGGAACTCTTTCTTTGCCGGAGGGGTGCAAGTTGACTGCGCTCATCCCCGGCACCGCGACAGGCATACTTGCCGGCGGTAATCTTTCCATCATTGCGTCACTGGCAGGTACGCCTTACGCACTGCAGGGAAAGGGAAAAATACTCGTTTTAGAAGACGTGAACGAGCCGTCTTATAAAATTGATCGGATGCTTAATCAGTTATGGCAGAGCGGCCTCTTACAAGACGTCGAAGCCATTGCGTACGGAAACTTTATCAACTGCCCTGCCGACCCGGGTGATTTTACGACGGAAGAAATACTTGCCTACTATGCCGCCTTGGCCGGCAAACCGGCAATTAAAGGCCTTCCTGTCGGTCACGGCACCGAAAACGCAACTCTTCCGCTAGGTACGAAAGCCCTCCTTCAGAGCGATAAAGAAAATGCAACGCTGGCCTTTATCGAACCGGCATTGCATACATAAACGTGCTATAACCCGCTATTGCCGAATAAAATTCCACCTTATTTCCCGACAGTCTCTTCCAAACAAGTAAACCGGGTATTCTCTGGGTTTGCCCCCTTGAGAATACCCGGCTCTTTGTATTTACGGCACACGTCCGCACACCTTTCGGATCCGGCTCGGTTGTCGTTCCGGCACTGTTTTGCTACAGCGCCTCTTGTAATTATTTACTTTTTATATTTATTGACAAACCGTCCCATACGAACAAGGCTCTCTTTAATATTTTCCATGCTCGACGCATAGGAAATACGCACAAACCCTTCACCGCAATCACCGAAGGCCGATCCGGGAACGACAGCGACTTTTTCTTCCTGGACAAGCTTTTCGCAGAAATCGGAAGAACTCATGCCGGTGCAACGAATATCGGGGAAGATATAAAAAGCTCCCTTCGGTTCGAATACAGGTAACCCGATATCTCTCAGGCCCTGATAAATGACCTTACGCCGCTCATCGTAAGATCGGCGCATTTCTTCCACTTCTTCCGCACAGCTTTTCAACGCCGTGATCCCGCCGTACTGCGCCTGCGTATTAGCTGACATAATCGCATATTGATGGAGCTTCAAAATCGGTTCAATCGCCTCTTTCGGCGCGCATACATAACCGAGCCGCATCCCCGTCATTGCCCACGCTTTGGAGAAGCCGTTGAAAACGATCGTACGTTCTCTCATATCCGGTAATTTGGAGAAAGTCGTAAACTTCGTCCCCGCATAGACGAGTTCGCAATAAATTTCATCTGCTAAAACAATAAGATCATGCTTCTTTACAAATTCTGCAATAGGCACTAACTCTTCCGCCGTCATTACCGTCCCGGTCGGATTGTTCGGGTAGCCGATAACAAGAGCCTTTGTCTTCGGTGTAACAACTTTTTCCAGCGCTTCCGCGGACAGTTTGAAATCGTGCTCCGGATAGGTCGGCACCATAACAGGTGTGCCGCCTGCCAGTTGAACACTCGCCGGATAGGCGACATATGCCGGATCCGGAATAAGAACTTCATCACCGGAAGAAACAAAGGCCGAAAGAGCCATGGCCAACCCCTCGGAAACACCCACCGTTACGATAATTTCATTAACCGGGTCATATTTCACGCCGTAATGAGTATCGAAATATTCGGAAATGGCTTCCCTCAACTCGGGAAGCCCCGAATTGCCCGTATAGCTTGTCTTTTTTTCATTGATACTGTCGATCATGGCCTGCCTGATCTTTTCAGGTGCCGCGAAATCCGGTTCACCGATACTGAGGGAAAGAACACCTTCAATCTGATTGGCAATATCAAAGAACTTACGAATTCCCGACGGTTTAATTTCTTTTACATTCGGAGCAATAAAATTATCCCAATTCATGTAAAACACCCCTTTTCATCAGCATTAATTTCAGATATAAAAATCAAACTCCTGCCTTACTTAACGTTTCACTTAAACGTCATCACTTTCATAGCGTTTGAATTCAACCTTTTCCGCCTGTTTATTAAAGCCGACAATGTAATACATGATAACAAGCGCTATAAGCCAAATAACCGTTGCAATAATGCCGATACGCGTGTTGGCATTGAACATAGCCGAAACGAGAACAACTGCGAAAAACGCTAACGTAAGATAATTGGAATACGGAGAGAAAGGCATTTTATAGCGGATTTTAGAAATCGTGCCTTCCGCTTTAACTTTTTTACGGAAACTCATCTGGCAGAAAAGGATCATCATCCACGTTACCATGCAGGCAAAAGCGCTGACGGACGTAATGATTTCAAAGATAGATGCCGGCAGGAAGTAGTTGAGGACAACTCCGATCAACATACACAACACGGACATACATAAGGCTTTAATAAGGCACTTTCTGTTTGCTTACTGTTGAAAAGGTTTTGGGCGCCTTACCTTGAAGAGATAAATTGTAAAGCATACGTCCCGTACTGTAAATACCGGAATTGCAAGACGACAGGGCCGCCGTAATAACGACAAAGTTAATGACATGCGCCGCACCGGAAATACCGAGCTTTTCAAATACCATAACAAAGGGGCTCCCCTGATGCCCCAGCTGATCCCACGGATAAATAGACATAATTACTAATAAGGCCAGAACATAAAACAGAAGAATTCGATAAAGAACCTTATCGATGGCTGCAGATAATGTCTTTTCGGGATTCGCCGCTTCACCTGCAGTAACACCGATAACTTCAATACCGACATAGGCGAAGAGCACCATCAGCATCGTATCGAATACGCCGCCGAAACCGTGCGGGAAGAAACCGCCGTGCTGTGTCAGGTTGGAAATACCGACGGCTACACCGTCATTGCCGAGACCGAAAAAGATCATGCCGGCACCCGTAATGATAAGGAAAATAATCGTCACGATTTTAATTAAAGCGAACCAGAACTCAAACTCGCCGTACGCCTTAACGGAAATCAGATTGGCACAGGTCATTAAGGCGAGGGCACAAAGGCAAGAAATCCACTGCGGCAAGTCGGGCAGCCATAAATGGACATATACACCGACAGCGGTGATTTCGGCCATACACGTAACTACCCAGACATACCAGTAATTCCAACCGGAAACATACCCTGCAAGAGGATTCAAAAACTGATAAGCATGCGCACTGAAAGAACCGGATACAGGGTATTCAATGGTTATTTCACCCATAGCACGCATGACGAAAAAGATGGCGATACCCGCAATGATATATGCGGCAACCACACCGGGACCGGCCTTTTCAATGGCCGAGGCGGAACCTAAAAACAAACCGACGCCAATCGCACCGCCCAAGGCGATGAGCTGAATGTGCCGTTCTTCCAGGCCGCGATTCAAATCCTCTTGAACAACTTGCGTTTTCTCTGAACTCATGATGCTTCAACTCCTTTTCTGATATTCTTGCTCATACGCAATATTCCGATATTATAAAAGCATATACTAATTATTACGTATGTAGATACATTAATTATAGTGCGTTTTAATAAACTCGTCCACTATACCCGAACAGATATACATTATATTTTTATGCATTTCTCTTAATATTATACGTTCGTTCCGGAACTTTTAGTAATATTTAATAGTAACACCGCCATGTGCATTAATTTATAAACTTCGTCGCGACTATATTCTTTGGAGTATTTATACATCTATACATTATATTATCTAACAGATTTTCTATAAACGCATTAGTTGGAATTAAGAGTTGCATTATTAAAATATCATTTACACCGCTTCTCTTCCCCCGTTTCGACAAGAAAAAAAAACTGTGCTAAGATACACCTATAAGACCGAAAAGGAGATACATATGAATGCAAGCAAACGGCGACTCCGTATTATGGAGCTTCTTTCCCGTGCCAATGCTCCGCTTACAGGCTCAACTTTAGCCGCTGTCTGCCACGTTACGCGGCAAATTATTGTCGGCGACATCGCCAGGCTTCGGGCGGAAAACAAGTCGATTATCGCCACACCGCAAGGATACCGGCTCTTGAAAACAACTACCGGCATTAAACGGCTCGTCGTTTGTAAACACGGTCCCGACGAGGCGGAACATGAGCTGCGTACCATCGTAGCAAAGGGCGGTACCGTCTGCTGTAATGTCACGATAGAACATGATGTCTACGGCAGTCTCGAAGGAAATCTTCACTTGTCCACACAAAAGGATATCGACCGCTATCTAAAACGCATGAAAGAAAACCATGCCGCTTTTCTCAGCAGCATGAGCGGCGGCATTCATACACACCTCATCGAAGCTCCCACACGCGCCGTCATGGATGAAATTATAAAGGCGCTGCACAAAGAAGGATTTATATACACGTAAAAAGCAACGGTAAAAATATACTGTTGCTTTTTTTAATCCCTCCGACTATACTCTATGTATACAAATAACTTTACACTTGTAAATCACTGACAGGAGGATTTTTTATGCTTGATCGTTTAAATGCATTGCCGGTCTTACGTTTTCATTACAAATTACTGTTCATAGCCGGTATCGGTTGGGTTTTTGACTCTATGGATACCGGTCTCATCGCGTTTGTCCTTCCCCTTCTCATCAAGGAGTGGGGACTTACGGGCGCTCAAGCGGGAATGCTCGGCAGCATCGGCCTCATCGGCATGGCCCTGGGTGCCGTTGCGGCAGGCACCGTCGCCGACAGGCTGGGGCGGAAAAAAGTATTTGCTGCCACCATTCTTCTTTACAGTCTATCAACCGGAGCCTGCGCGGTTGCTCCGAATTACGAATCTCTCCTTGTTTTCCGATTCCTCGTCGGCCTCGGCCTCGGCGGCGAACTGCCCGTAGCGGCAACACTTGTCACGGAATACGTTCCGGGCCGCGTACGTGGCCGCTTCATGGTGCTCCTCGAAAGCTTCTGGGCCGTCGGATGGCTCTTAGCCGCTCTCATCGCTTATTTTATCATTCCTGTCACAGGCTGGCGTACAGCCTTTATTATCGGCGCCGTACCGGCCCTCTATACAATGGTTATTCGCATACATCTGCCCGAATCGGTACGCTATCTCCTGCAAAAGGGGAAAACGACCGAAGCGCACGCTATCGTTGCCCGGCTGGAACGAAACGCAGGTCTGGACGCACGGCCCTTCACTCCTGATGATACGACCGTCCCTTCCCGAGACGTCTCGGCATCATTTACCGCTCTCTGGACCCGTCGTTTCGCTAAACGTACAATTATGCTCTGGGCCGTCTGGTTCGGCATCGTCTTCAGTTACTACGGCATCTTCATGTGGTTGCCGTCACTCGTTTTCAAGCAAGGCTTTACAGTCGTCAAAACATTCGAATACGTCCTTATCATGACGTTATCTCAATTGCCGGGATATTATACGGCCGCCTGGCTTGTCGACCGTTGGGGCCGCCGTTATACATTGGCGCTCTTCCTTCTCTGCAGCGGCATATCGAGTTACTTCTTCGGTCATGCAACAACTGTTACGGCTCTTCTCTTCTGGGGTGCGGCCATGTCCTTTTTCAATCTCGGCGCCTGGGGCGTTATTTACACCTACACGCCGGAACTGTATCCGACGGCAATCCGCGGCCTGGGCTGCGGCTGGGCTGCCGGATTCGGACGCATCGGCGGTATGGTCGCACCGCTTCTCGTCGGTGCGCTTTTGGCCAATGACTGGAATATGAGCGGCATCTTCTATATTTTTGCCTCCGTCTTCGTCATTATTTCAGTTATCGTCATCTCTCTCGGCACGGAAAGTAAACGAAAAAATTTGGAAAGCCTTTCCTGACAGCAGCATAAAAGGGGCGGATATGTTTGTATCCGCCCCTTTTACTGTTAACAATACTTGGCTATGCCGGTACGTATATTTCCCAATTGTCTGTAGAGATTGCGTCCCGGGCAAAGGGTACCGCTCAAATCACGATGCCCGAGAATCGTCTTTGCTCCGGGTTTAATGCCGTAGATCTTACATATATAGGCCATGAGAACCGTCCCGGATGCGAGAGCCGCATCAGTCGGTACCGCCCGTTCATAATCGCCGGCAAAACAAATGCCGACAGTATTATGATTATGTTCATAACAATGGGCCCCGACAGCATTCATCGGACGCCCCCGTTCAACGGTACCGTCCTTGTGGATCACGTAGTGATATCCGATCCCGGCCCATTTATTAGCCAAATGCCATTGGTGGATTTTTGCCGCCGGTACTTCCTGATCCGTACCGCCGACATGATGGATAATAATCGCATCTGTCCGGGAACGGCGCACAAGAGGTTCCCGGAATTTAAAGCGCGTCTCTTTAACGGCCAATTTCACAGAGCCGTCCGCGGCCCTTACCGGCAGAGTTAACCCCGCCGAAAAGATCGTTGCCGTACCTGCCGTAATAAGAGCCTGTCGCAAAAATTCTCTTCTGTTCATAAATTTATATATCCCGTCTTTCCCCTGAGGGAAAATGATAATTTTTATTGAACTCTCTTCGGATGGCTATTATACACCTTTTTCAGATACGGTGACAACTGCGGAAATCAAGTTTTCATGCGATTGGGAAGATATAGTATAAAAAATTTTTCTATCTACATTATAAAGGATACTCATTTTCCGCAAGAATAAATTATTTTCATTTGCTCATACTTTAATAAGGGTAACATTCCCGCCTCTCCGTTAAGGCGGGAATGTTACCCTTATTTACTGTTCGTACGCTTCATATCGTATATCAAATTCGGTTTCAGCATCCCGTTTAACGGAAAGAGCTCGTTTACAAACGAATCGTCCACATAGAGGATCCCGCTCCGTACAATTCCGGGCGCTTTACCGCGGGATGTCGTCAAAACACCGTCCCGATTATTCCACATGAGGTCACAGCCAAGAGCCGTTGCCAGGATCTGTGCCGGCAAGTACAATTTTCCGTCCTTGCCGAGAACGCGCTTTGGCTGCTTTTTGCCGTCTATGTATAAATCATACGCTTCAGCAACATATGTGGGCATGCCGTCGGAAGCGTTGATTTTCTGTAAAATAGCCTGCTCTTCTTCAAACGGATCCACTCCGTAGCCAGCCAGTGCACGCTTCACGTCGCTTACGGACAAAGGCTGGCGATCATACCCGTCAGGATAAATATAATAGGATACTCTGTGATCCGGCGCAACATCAATAACGATGCGATCGTAGTACACTTCCACGGCCGTGCCGACGTGAACGCGTTCGTAGAGATCTTCCACATCGGCTTCACGCATGCGGATACATCCGTTAGAAAATAGCCGCCGACTGTCTCGGGCCGATTAGTACCGTGAATACCGTAGTTTCCTGAAAATCCGATCCAACGATAGCCCAAAGGATTGTTCCGTCCCGACGCGATCCGCTCACTGGTGTCATCGGGATTAATCCAGGTCGGATCCGTTTCTTTATTTTCAACGGTATAATACCCAATCGGCGTAGGCGTATAAATGCTGCCGACGCCGACAGGATACATGGCAACCTTATCGGAACCTTGATAGAAGGTAAGGATACGGCTCGCCAGATTGACGCCTATTTTCTCGGTCCTGTCCGTTGCGGAAACCGGAACGCGGCCTTCTGAATCTGTACGATCCCCTTCATCGGCCGCAGTCACATTACCCGTTTTATTCGCATTTTCCGTGACAGGCTTATTTTTTGAGACGCTGACGGTTCCTATTTTAGAAATTTTAACAACCGCCCGGTACCGGTCCGCCGGAGTGTTTTCCGGCGACGCCGCAAAGGTGACAGATACAGTAAACACCGTTGCCAGTACAGCGAAAAAAAACTTTTTTCCAAGTAATCGAGGCCCTTTCATTACAACGCTTCCTTTATACGTAACAAATGGTAAATTTATTACTTAATTATACTCAAAAAAGGCACATTTACATATAGGGAATATATGTATGAATTCAAAAATTTTTTCTTTTGTTGTAATTATAACGGACGATTATCAATTAAGTGTTTATACTTAGTAGCGTAATGAGAAAGCAGCACCCTAGTTTTCAAGCGCAATACAAAGGAGGTGCCTATTATGGCATATATCAAAAATGTAGAACAGGAAAAAGTATTGGCTCTTGCCGATCAAGTACAGGTCACTCCGGGGCAGGTTGTCAGTCGTACGTTGGCACAAAATGAGGCTGTAAGCATTACAGTCTTCGCTTTCTCAAAAGACGAAGAAATCGGCACGCATGATTCCACAGGAGATGCACTGGTAACCGTTTTGGACGGCACCGGTCGGTTCGTCGTTGACGGCAAGGAGTACATCGTCCAAAAAGATGAGTCGCTTGTTATGCCGGCTAAAAAGCCCCATTCGGTACATGCCGTAGAAGATTTCAAGATGCTTCTGACCGTGGTATTTCCGCGTTAGACTAATTTTTACAAAAGCAGGAGGGTTAATATGGAACAGAAAATGTTTTGTTTTCAATGTGAACAAACTGCGGGCGGCACGGGCTGTACCGGCGGCGCCGGGGTATGCGGCAAATCCTCGACAGTTGCCAATCTCCAGGATGAGCTGACAGGGGCTCTGATCGGGCTGGCCCGCGCCTGTCAATCCGGTCATCCGACAGCCTATACGCATCGCATAGTCCTCGAAGGTCTTTTTACGACCATCACGAACGTTAATTTCAACGAAGAAACGATGCATACGATGATCGATAAAGTAAATGCTGAAAAAGCCGCTGTCCTCAGCAGTGAAGAAGGGGCCTCGATAAACTCCGCAGACTCTTCGGCGGTACGTCCGCTGCCGATAAAGCGGCAGCCAACTTCGAAATGAAAAAAATTTGGAATGCAAACGAAGATATCCGCTCTTTGAAATCGCTTATCCTCTTCGGTATGCGCGGCATGGCAGCCTATGCATATCATGCACTCATGCTCGGTCAGCACGATGACACGGTTGACGCCTTCTTTCTTAAAGGCCTCCGCACACTCGGCGAAGATCTGACAATGGAAGAATTGCTCCCCGTCGTTATTGAAACAGGTCATGTAAATCTTACCTGCATGGAAATGCTGGACCGTGCAAACACAGGCACATACGGCACCCCGGTTCCGACAGAAGTGCCTCTGACAATCGAAAAAGGGCCGTTCATCGTTGTAACCGGTCATGATCTCAAGGATCTGGAACTTCTTTTAAAACAGACTGAAGGTAAGGGCATTGCTATTTACACACACGGTGAAATGTTGCCGGCTCACGGGTATCCGGAACTCAAAAAATACAAACACCTCAAAGGCAACTTCGGGACGGCCTGGCAGAATCAGCAAAAAGAATTTGCTAACGTTCCCGGCGCTTTTCTCTTTACGACAAACTGTCTCATGCCGGTTCGCCCGACATATGCGGACCGTGTTTTCACTACAGAAGTAGTTTCTTACCCCGAACTCGTACACATTGATGACAATAAAGATTTCACGCCGGTTATCGAAAAAGCCCTCGAACTTGGCGGATATCCGGAAGACCATGAAATGACGGGAATCAACGGCGGTAAAACGGTTATGACCGGTTTCGGTCACGGCACAGTCCTCGGCGTTGCCGATACGGTCATTGAAGCGGTTAAAAACGGCGCAATCAAGCAATTCTTCCATTGTCGGCGGCTGCGACGGCGCCCCGGCCGGGCCGTAATTATTACACGGAATTTGTGAAACAGACTCCGGCGGATACGGTTATTCTGACACTCGCTTGCGGCAAGTATCGGTTTAATGACCTTGATCTCGGCACTATCGGCGGTCTTCCCCGCATTATGGATATGGGGCAGTGCAACGATGCATACAGCGCAATCAAAGTAGCGCTTGCACTCTCCGAAGCTTTCGGCGTCGGTGTCAATGAATTACCGCTTACATTGGTGCTTTCCTGGTACGAGCAGAAAGCTGTCTGTATCTTGCTCACACTCCTTGCATTGGGCCTTAAGAACTTCTACCTCGGCCCTACGCTTCCGGCTTTCGTATCCCCGAACGTATTGAACTACCTGGTAGAAAACTTCAACATCCACCCGACAAGCACACCGGAAGCGGATTTAAAAGCTATCCTGGGGTAAGGTAATTTCAATTTTACAATGCCTTATATTCTATACCATCGAAAGCAGGCAATGAAAAATCTTTGCCTGCTTTTTATATTGCCCAATCTCTATAATTATCAAAATTCTATTATATTGAGAATCTATCTGCTATACTATAATCAATGTAAGATTTTACTGTCTCCGTATACAGCTTGAAAAGAGGGATTCTCATGCAACTTGATGAACAGGCGGCAGCCCGCGGCAGAGGCGTCACTTCAGCCAGTTTGAAAGGGATCGGCGGTAATATTATACTCGTCATCTTTAAAGTAATTGTCGGGCTTTCATCAAATTCCATCGCCGTTATCCTTGATGCGGTCAACAATCTGACAGACGTTCTCTCATCTGTTCTTACCATCGCCGGGACTAAACTGGCCGGCAAAAAAGCCGACAAAGAGCATCCCTTCGGCCATGGACGCGTCGAGTACATCACGACGATGGCCATTGCCTTCATCATTCTGAGTGCCGGATTGCTTTCCCTGAAAGAATCAATCAGCCGGATTCTTCATCCGGTCACATCTGTTTTCGCCGCAACGGATTTGGCAATTATCTGCATTGCCATCGTCATAAAAATCGTCATGGGAATGTACTTCCGCAAAGAAGGAAAACGCTGGAAATCCGACGCGCTCTCCGCTTCCGGCGTTGATGCGCTGTATGACGCGTTTTTAACAACGGCAACTCTGGTTTCATCAATCCTCGTCTTTTTCTTCCGGTTTGACGTACAGGGATATGTCGGAGCCGTCATCGGCGTCATGATCATCAAAGCCGCTACGGATATCGTCCGCGACATGTACAACCACCTTCTCGGGGTCCGTGCCGACGACACGTTAGTGCGCCGTTTAAAAGAAAAAATTGCTTCCTACCCTAATGTCGGCGGCGTGTATGACCTTGTGCTGAACAGCTACGGCCCCGGAGAAACACTGGGGTCCGTTCATATCTCCCTGCCCGATACAATGACAGTCGGCGAAGTCCATCCCGCATGCAAACGTATAGCTGTCGATATTTACGAAGAGTTCGGCATAACCCTGACCATCGGCGTATATGCAACGAACCAAAATGATCTGAACGCCTTGGAAATTAAAAAGGAACTCGATGATGTACTCAGTCTTTATCCTCATGTCCTGCAAGTTCATGCCTTTTACGTACAGGAACGGGAAAAAATTATCTATTTTGATCTGATCTTTGACTTTGACGAACCAAACCCGGGTGATGCACTGCGCAGTATTAAAGCGGATTTGAAAAAACGGGTCCCCGGCTACGAACAGTTCGCTATTCTCGACACCGATTTCAGTAATTAAAAACGGCCTTTACAGGTCGTTTTTTGCTTACATCAAACAGGTTTAATATATCGGTTTCATCGCAGAAAATCATACCGGGGCTGCATTATTCACACCGGTTTCCAACATAGTCTCAAAATTCCCGGCCGTTCCGGACCGAAACACAAGGTGGAGAAGATATGTATTTCATTATAGACGTATGGCAAGGATATCTCATTCAGCTCAGATACAGAGCGCTCATTGTACAGCAAAAACACGTCATGTCAGAACGAACGATACTGTTGAATACGTATTGAGACAGCGCTCATCCCGCCGCCTATTAATTTTATCCTTAGCCGTATTCCATCATACAGGCCGACACCTTGCCATGAACTCATGAACCTAAAAATAATAGTTATTCTTACCGCACCGTGCTATAATACAGACAATGACACTGCGGTATACTTTAACATAAACGAGGAGTTTTTATGAAGAATTCGACTTATTTGGAAATGGTAAAACGCAACCCTTACACGCTCGAACACATTGAAAACCCGACAGAAGAAATGATGCTCGAAGCGGTACGCCGCAACGGCATGGTGCTGCAATATATAAAAAATCCGCCGCCCCGGGTGACGGCGGCTGCCATAGACAATGAAGCACGCGCTATTCAGTTTATTAAAAATCCGTCAAAAGAATTGGCTGAAAAAGCTCTTCGGAAAAGCTGGGCCAATTTGGAATACATACATAATCCGTCGGAAGATCTGATCAGGCTCGCTCTCTCCTGTTCCGGCTGGGCGCTGAAATATATAGACAATCCGAGTGAAGAATTACAGCTGGCCGCAGTCAAAAAAAACTATGATGCCGTTAAATATATAGAAAATCCGTCCGTCGCCGTCCAGGAAGCGGCTGCCGCTCAAAACTACGCGGCACTCCGTTATATTGCAAACCCCGCTTTCTCGGCGGAATGCATTGCCGTGAAAAACGATGAACAGGCGTTACGTTTCGTCAAAAATTTAACGCCCGAAAAATTTATCGAATTGATGAAAGTAAACAGCCTTATTATAAAATATATGCCGCCCAATTTTGCCGTCGCCGTAGACGATGTGGAAAAAGCACTGCGCCAAACTGTTGCCGCTCCGGACGTAGACGAGAAGTATATACGAGATCTCATCAACAGCCGCAGCATAGGCCGCACCGTATCGACCATGCCGATTGATAAAATTCAGCTTATCGACAACTATGGCAGCAAAAAAGCACGACGCATTACAGTAGACGAAAAACTAAAATTTTCTTAGAGGTAATCCATGAACTTCACAGATACATTAAAGAGCGTTGAACTCGTTTTAGCCGCCGGTCAGGTCCCGCTTCTCGTCGGCAAAACGGGGATAGGCAAAAGCGCGCTGGCAACAGAAGTAGCTCAACAAAATGATTATAAACTCGTTTCTATTGACGGAAATTTATTGAAAGAAGGGGAAATCGGCGGGCTTCCCCTGATCGATGAATTTACACGCCGCACGGATGACCGCAATGCCGTATGCTTAAAAACAACAGTATATGCCGTCCACAATAAGCTGCGTGAGATAGATGAATATTTGGCTGCAGGACACGGCGTCCTGCTCTTCATTGATGAAATCAACCGTTCCGAACACGCAGTCCAGCAGGAATTGATGAATCTTATTCTGAATCGTGAAATCAACGGTTATCACTTGCGCAACGACGTCCATATTCTGGCAGCCATGAATCCGTCCGATACCTACGAATACGAGGCTGTCGATATGGATGACGCGCAAGAAAACCGGTTTGTCTGGCTTTATATGGAAGTAGACCCGTACCAGTGGCTCAGTTGGGCTGCCGATAAGGGACTGGAAGAAAAAGTTTGCCAATTCATTTCAACCTATCCCGAATACTTGAGCCGAAGCAACGAAGACGATATTAACGCGACCCCGCGCAGTTATGAACGTATTTCCGAATTATACCGGCTGTATAAAGAAAATACGGATACTATCCCTCGCTCCGTTTTTTATAACGTTATTCGCGGCAATGTAGGCAGAGTCATCGCCGAAGAGTTTTTAAATTTCGTCGAAAGTGATTACAGGCCGCTGATCACTTATGAAGACGTTTTTTCCGGCAACAGTCTGTCCGATGAGTTAAGAATGCGGATCCGGGAAGAAACGCATACACGCCTCTACATCAGCGCCAAAAACATTCTCAACAAATTGACAGAACGGTTGCGTGCCGATTCCGCCGACGGTATGAAAAGCATAGACAGGCTGGTTTCTTTCTTGCAGGTCTATCCCTCTGATCTGATGGTTGGTTGCCGTTATGAAAGATATTCGCAATACAATGCCGGAAATCTACGCCTATGCGGCGGAAAACGAAGCCTTTATCGACGCATATTTTGCGGCTTTCCGGCGCAGACGGTAAGAAACGATGGAACAGACACTGCATGTAGAAAGCGAAGCCGTCGTTCTTTACCAGGAACTGTTGAATCTTGAATCCGCCTGGAAAGAACATGCCGCTGAAAGTCCGTTTACGGTGTCCGATGCCTTCCGCAAACGTTTCTTCGCCCTCATTGATGCCCTTAACCTGCGTCTTCTGGACGACTCGGATAATTTTTACGGTTATTTTCTTTTTCAAACGGGCCGCGACCTTCGCTTCGACTTGGAAAGTCCGGCAGGGACAAACTTTAAAGACGCTAAATACATCATGTATTTCAATCCTTTCCTCTTTCTGCCTCTCACACCGGAACAAATGGAAAGCGCCTTGAAACATGAAATACTTCATATTCTCTCACTGCATCTTTTACGAGCGAAAGAATTGCGCAAAGAATTCTCGCCTCTTGCCGTAAATTTAGCAATGGATATTGTCGTCAACACGTATATATCCCCTTTGCCTGCCGATGCCGTTACGTTAGCCGTTGTCAATTTACAATACGGCCTGGCGATGCCCCTCTTCGAGACAGTCGAATATTACGCCGAAGAAATCCAGACCGCCCTGGACAGACGACAACCTCGCAAAAAAGAGCCGGATGAAGGAACACGTTCAAACGATGCGCTGCCGATGAAATTCAATCCCGAAACAACACATGATATTTGGGACGAAAACGATGATATTGATGAAAAAGCGATTCTCGAATTTACACAGAAAGCTGCCGACGGCGCACGCAAAGAAAAACTCAGTTCCTACTTGGACAGTCTTCTAGCGACCTTGGCGAATAAAAGTAATACCCTGCCGTGGTATGCATACTTAAAAAAGGTCGTGCGCACTGTCGCGGCGGAACGCAAAAAAACGACAACACGCCGCAACCGCCGCCAGCCGGAACGGCTCGACCTGCGCGGCGATCTGCGCAACAGAAAGGCAAAAGTGTATATTGCCCTTGATATCAGCGGCAGTATCAGCGACGAAGAATTTAAGCAGGCTATGGAACAGGTGCTGCAAATCGTTAAAGTTTATAATCATGACATTACACTCATTGAGTGCGATAATGAAATACGCCGCATCTACCATGTAGACAAACTCACCGACTTGAAAGAACGTTTTCCTCAACGGGGCGGTACGGCCTTTGCTCCGGTCATCAACTATTGTAACGGGAAAAATCCGGATATACTCGTCTATTTCACGGACGGCAAAGGGGAAGAAGAAAAGCTGCCGCAGCGACCGAAAGGCTACAGCATTCTCTGGCTCTTGTCCGGAAAAGACAGGACGCTCTCTCTTGCCCGGCCTTACGGCGTGATCAAAAAACTGATGCCCATTAAAAGTAAAGATCCCCTCTTTGACTTCGACACCGTCGAAAAAGGAGGTTTTTCCATGGCCAATCAAGAACGAAATGTAGATTTACATGAATATATCCGCGGTTAAATAGTAAAAGGCGATACAAAAGAATTGTATCGCCTTTTACTATTTATACAAAAGAAGTATGTCTTCCGGGGCTACGCCAAGACAAGACGGAATGTCCCGGGGGTATCTGTCTTTCGGAAATCGCCACCATATGGCAGGACTTTTATCCTGCTGTCCGTCATAACGAAATTTCAGAACCCATTCAAAGGGCTGTTCAATTTCTTCAACAAAGCGTACAGCAAATGAATTTTTACGCTCTCCGCCCTTAAAAGAATGGGCCCTGATCCCCACGGCGCAGAGAGTATCACCAACCGGTTCCGCAGCAGTCACAGTGATGCCCCATTCAGGTATACGGGCCGTACAGTCTCCGTCTTTCCGGGCGGCAACAACATTCTTGCACCCCGTTAAGACGGCGGCGGCCCTGGTGCGAGGCTGCGCAAAAACAGCTTTAGTTTCACCGAACACTTCAAGCTTGCCGTCCGACAAAATAGCCAACGAGTCACAAAGCTGATAAGCTTCGTCACGACTGTGCGTGACAAGAACAACATCCTTGCGGAACTGAGCCAGCGTCTCGCTGAGCTCAATCATGAGCTTTTCTTTCAGATAGCTGTCCAATGCGCTGAAAGGCTCATCTAAAAGGAGCACCTCCGGTTCATTCACGAGAATACGGGCTAAGGCCACACGCTGTTGCTGCCCGCCCGAAAGTTGAGCCGGTTTATTCCGTTCCAATCCGTCCAGACGCAATCGGTTTACCATGGATGCAATAGCAGCGGTCCTTTCCGCTTTGCTGCGTCCTTTGCGAATACTGTAGTTAATATTCTCTTCTACCGTCATATTGGGAAAAAGGGCGTAATCTTGAAAAAGATACCCTACGCGGCGCTTTTGAACAGGCATATCGATATATGAGCCGCTGTCGAAGAGAGGCTTGCCGTTAACGGCGACACGGCCCTCATCGGGCCGTTCTATGCCGGCAATACATTGCAAGGTCTTACTCTTGCCGCTGCCTGACGCGCCGAGAAGCCCTACTATACCGCCTTTTGAAGAAAAAGCCACATCCAACGAGAAGGAACCCAGGGATTTGCGCACATTCACATCTATTGCCATCCGCCGGCCCTCCTTTGACGAGCTCTCTTTTCCATCATATTTACAGTCAGAAGAACAATGGCGCTGATAATAATATTGATAACCACCCAAATGAACGCGCTGTACTCGTCACTAGTACGCCAGAGCTGATAAACAGTCGTTGAGATGGTCGCCGTATTGCCGGGAATATAGCCGATAAGCATGCTTGTCGCGCCGTATTCACCGAGCGCCCTGGCAAACGCGAGGACCACACCGGCAATAATGCCCTGTTTGCAGGCGGGAAGACGGATACGCCAGAAAATAAACCGTTCCGACAAGCCGAGCGTACGGGCGCTCCAGGCAAGATTTTCATTAAAGCTTTCAAACGCCCCCCGCGCCGTCCGATACATGAGCGGAAAGGCGACGACTGCCGAAGCGATAACGCCGCCATACCAGGTCATGACAAACTGTATCCCCATATTCTTTAAAAAAATACCTACCGGATGGGTGAGTCCGAAAATAAGCAAGAGGATCCACCCGCATACGGTAGGCGGCAACACTAAAGGCAAGGTAAGAAGGACGTCCAGGACGCCCTTCACGAGCCGCGGCAAGGTCGCAATACGATGAGCCGCATAAATTCCCAAAAAGAATACGATGACACAGGATATCCCGGCTATGCGTAAGCTGTTCCAAAGGGGATACCAGTCCATAAGTTTCTCCTATACGCGGCTGAAACCGACACTTTCAAAGATCTTCATAGCCGCATCGCTCTGTAAGTACGTGAGGAAGTCCTTAGCCGCATCTTGATTTTTCGAGTTCTTTAAGATCGCAGCGGGATAAATAATCTGGCCGCACATTTCTTTTGTAGCCTGATCGACGGGTTTCAGTTTAGCGCTGAACGCATCCGTCGCATAAACGACACCGCAATCTGCAGAACCCTCAAGAACCTGCGTCGTTACTTCCTTAACGTTCGAGCCGTATGTTATATTACCGGCAGCGGCAATTGCTTTTTCGTCAAGATTATAGAACTTCAAAATTTTTTCCGTATACTGTCCGACAGGTACGTCATTGTTGCCCATAACCAGACGAACGGAACCGTCTTTCAATTTAGCTGCCAGATCGTTAAAGCTCTCTACATGTTTCGGATTCCCTTCCGGCGTCACGAGTACGACTTTGTTTTCCAAAAGATCAATTCGGGAATCGGATTTAATAAAATCCAACTTGTCGGGATTAGCTGTTTCATCTTTCGCAGCATCAAGCTGATTCATCTGTTTTTGCGCCGCCGAAATAAAAATATCCGCATCGGCACCGTTCTGAATCTGTTTCTTCAGCGTACCGGATGAATCGAAATTATACGTAATTTCCACATTTGGATGTTCTTTTTCATAATCGGCTTTAATCTTATTGAGCGTTTCCGTCATACTTGCTGCTGCAAATACCGTAAGTTTCACTTTTTCTTTTCCCCCGTTCACCTGATCTTTTTTATCCTGCCCGCAACCGACGAGACCGACAGCCAAGGCTGCCACAACGGCCAAACTGATGAACTTTTTCCAATTTTTCATGACAAGTGCTCCTCCTGAACGACAAAAATTATTTTTCGGCACAGTCGCTCGCACCATATCGGAGCAAGTCCAAGGGGTGCGCAACTGTATCCATAAAAACGGCCAGACATTCCCGACAGGCCTTCGGACTGCCCGGAAGATTGACAATCAACGTTTTCTTACGAAGTACACTGACGGCGCGGGAATATATAGCCCGCTTCGTTTGCCTCATCGACTCGGCACGAATCGCTTCGGCAATACCCGGCACGAGGCGATCGGCGACGGCCAACGTTGCTTCAGGCGTTATATCGGTCGGTGCAAACCCTGTGCCGCCGGTCGTTATTATTATATCAAGCCGGCGTTGATCTGACAAACGCACAAGCTGTTTTTTCAGCTGTTCCTCATCATCGGGAAGGAGAAGAGTTTCCGTTATTTCAAACCCCCGTTTTTCCAATTCTCCCACAATAACGGGTCCGCTTTCATCAATCCGTTCACCGCGGCTGCCCTTGTCGGAAAGTGTGATGACAGCTGCCCGGTAAGGACGATTCTCCTTACGTTCTTCAATCACAAGTTCATCTCCCGGATGAAGGACGCCGCCGGTCAATACTTTGGCAAAAACGCCTTCGCGCGGCATGATACAGTCCCCGACTTGATGATAAACAGCACAATGTGCATGGCATTCTTTTCCGATTTGCGTCATCTCCAGAAGGGACCTCACCCGCTCGCAACAACGTCCCTACGGACAGTTTGGCGAAATCAAGCCCTGACACGACCAGATTTTCCCCGAAGGCACCATACCCGACGCGAACACCGTTCTTGCGGAAATCTTCTATTTTATCGGCTGACAGAAGACTGACCTGACGGTGCCAGTCGCCGCCGTGGGCATCATGTTCAATGCCCCAATCGGCAATCACCTTCGCCTCATTAATCGGCTTCTTCTGTACACCCCGCTGCTTACTGATACAAATTGCTAAAATTTTACCCATAAATTATCCCCCGATTTGCTTCATCGTTTTTATTTCCGTAATCTCCGACCGGTCCGAAAAGCAATGCCCTGACGGCTTCTCACCGATCGCCCTGGCAAACGCTTCAGCCAGGGTCATATTCGACTGCCCGCGAACGATCGACTTCAGATCAACACCGGCATCATAGCAAAGGCAAGGCTTCAGGAAACCCGTACTCGTCAAACGCATGCGGTTGCATGCATGACAAAATTGATGTGTATTAGCTGCAATAAAGCCGATATGGCCGCGCAATCCGGCCCCGGCATAGTACGCCGCCGGTCCGTTACCGCGTACGCCTTCGTCGGCCCGAAGATCATCATACTTACCGCGTAAAACCGCCAGCACTTCGGCTTCGGTCACTCCCTTTTCAAACCGGCCGAACCCGATAGGCATGATCTCTATAAAACGCACGTCAACGGGCATTTCTTCAGCCAGTTTCGCCAACGGTAAAATCTGGCTTCTCGTCTGGCGCAGAAGGACGGCGTTCACCTTTGTGCGAATACCGGAGGCGGCTGCCGCCTTGACGGCGGCAAGAACACGCTCCAAGCCGTCCGTGCCGGTAATGTGTTCAAACTGGTCCCGATCGAGTGTATCCAGACTGATATTGATCCCATCCACACCCATACGGACCAACGCCGGCAGATGCTCCTCCAAGTACATGCCGTTCGTTGTCACGGTGACCTGATTTACACCGTTAAGACCTTTCAGCCCCTGCATAAAGGGAATGACCCCCTTGCAGCAGAGAGGTTCACCGCCGGTAATTTTAAATTTGCTGATACCGGCTCTGACGGCGGCCTCACATATGTTCATAATCTCTTCATAACGCATAATTTCCGCATGACACACGTCCAGAACCGCTTGAGGCATACAGTACCGGCAGCGAAAGTTACACTTTATCGGTAACGGAGATTCGCAGGTAATCAATGCATCTTCCCCATTTATCCTTCATTTGCATCGCCCGTCTTTCCGTAAATGAAACGGCCGCTCTTACCGCCGCTTTTTTCTTTAAGATGTATATCGGAAAGGACCATTGACTTATCAACGGCCTTGCACATATCATACATCGTCAGAAGCGATACGGACACGCCGGTCAGCGCTTCCATTTCCACGCCTGTCCGTCCTCGGCATTTCACGAGACATATCGTATCAATGCGGCATTCTTTTTCATGAAATATAAACTCTATGCTGCACTGCGTGAGCTGTAAAAGATGACAGAGCGGAATCAGTTCATTCGTTCGCTTGGCGGCCATAATGCCGGCAATACGCGCTGCTGCCAGAACATCGCCTTTCGGTATCCCGCCGTTTTTCACAGCATTATAACATTGGCGGTTCATCGTAATCGAACCGGTCGCTATTGCCGTACGTACCGTACTGCGCTTTTCACTCACGTCAACCATATGGGCGTTTCCTTTTTCATCTATATGTGTAAGTTCAGCCATAAGTTCCTCCTATTTCCCGAAACCGCAATTCGGGAAAGTACAGACGGGACAGTCCAGGCACAGGCCGCCTTCGCCCATACGGCTGAGGTCGGCGGCGGTCACAGGAACGCCTGCCATAAGCGAGGGCAGGACAAGATCAAATATCGTCCGTTTTGCGTACATGACACAGCCGGGCAAGCCGACGACGGGACGGTTATCGTCCGTATAAGAAAGAAGGAACATGGCCCCCGGCAAAACAGGCGCGCCATAAAAGACAATACGGGTTCCCGTATTCCTGATCGCCGCAGGGGTCCGGTCATCGGGATCGACACTCATGCCGCCCGTGCATAAAACCATGTCCATCTCCTTATTGAGCATATCCTTAATGACAGCCGTGATTTCCGCAGGATCATCAGCCAGGATAACATGCATTTCCACAGCGGCGCCGAATGCGCCGAGCTTCTTTTCGATGACAGGGGAAAACGTATCTTCAATACGCCCGTAAAATACTTCATTGCCCGTCGTAATAAGACCGGCTTTCTTTTTAGTAAACGGGTGGATCTGAAAAACAGGAGCGCCGGCTGCAACACGTTTGGCTTCTTCCATCTTTTCTTTTGCAATAACTAAGGGAATAACACGCATCCCCGCAAGCTTATCCCCCTTCTGTACGGAAAACCCGCCATGACGGGAAGCAATCATCATCTCGCCCAGAGAATTCAACGCAAGAAGCCGTGTTCTGTCAATGGTGAGAAGGCCGTCGCAATCGGCAATAAGCTCAATTTTCCCTTCTTTCGCCTCCGTAGCGTGCATATTGGGCCCCAGGGTCAAGTCACGCAGCACAGCGGCACCTTCGTCCTCATGCAGCATAGTTTCATCGGTTTCCCAAACATACACATTCTCTTTACCCACCGAAAGAAGGACCGGAATATCCTCTGCCGTAACAATATGGCCCTTACGGAAGACCGGCCCCTTTGTCACCCCGCGAATGATTTGTGTAATATCATGACACAGAACCTGCCCTACCGCATTTTCCGTTTTAATACATTTCATAAATACATACCTTTCTCATGCCGTGAAATATCTGTATATGTGATAACCGGCTCACGACGGAATATGCCGGAGCCGGTATCTCTATTGATTATTATAGAATATTTCTTCGCAAAATTCCAGTTATTACGGATAACTGCACGAGACCGTTTTACGTAGCTTCCATATTTTAAATTTTTATGTATCGGTATGATAACATTTCCAGTAAACGGCACCTACCATCAGGCTGCCGCCGATAATATTTCCTATCGTAACCGGTAACAGATTACGGACAAAAAAGTTCCCCCATGTGAGGACGGACATGTCTATCCCTTTGGCCACAGCGGCGGCCGCATATGTCGGATCAAGAGAGGCGAAGATTCCCGCCGGAATATAGTACATGTTGGCAACACTATGTTCAAAACCACAGAGTACAAAGAGGAAGATCGGTAAATATACACCTGCCAGTTTTTCAGTAGCCGTAGAACCCGCCGTGGCGATCCAGACTGCGACACAGACGAGGAAATTACAAAAGACGCCCAGAATAACGGCACTGAGAGGAGATAAATTCACTTTTGCAACAGCTGTTTTTATAGTAATAAGCGCGACTCCGTTACCGAAAAGAGATAATTGTTGCGCCTGTGTCATGAGGAAGGCAACCAAAATAGAGCCCGCAAGGTTTCCGATATACACGATAACCCACAGACGAAGCATTTTCCCCCATGTAATCCGGTTATCAAGTTTAGCGATAAGCATTAAACAGTCACCTGTAAATAATTCGGATCCTGCCAGGACAACCATAGCCAAGCCGGCCGGAAAAATAAGCGAACTGATAATCTTCGCCACACCCGGATTATCCATCATGCTGCCGCCCGTATTGGCCCCCACTGCCGCCAAAGCGATATACATACCTGCTAAAATTCCCAAAAGGACCGCCTGATGAATACATAAATCGGCTTTTCCCTGTCCGATTCCGTCAAACTTGGCCGCAACATCTGCCGGTGATAGCATAAAAATTCCTCCTTTATTCATACGATTGCAGTACTTATTAATTATCTGCATATCTCGTATGACTGTTCGTTATCAGTATACTCTCTTCAATTGTGCCGTCAAGACTTAATTAAATATATCTTTTTTTTGCATTCCCACAATAATGTGTTAGGATTTTCTTAAAAAGTATAAGGAGCCCTTCAAAATGGTATTGATCCCCGATAAAAATCTACTGTCTCTTCTCATTCTGGCAGGCGGAAAAAGCAGCCGTATGGGTTGCGATAAATCAAAACTGCCCTGGCGCGGAACGACAAGTTTAACCTCTCTGCTGCAAAGAAGCATAGTCTTCCCGTTTAAAAATACGATTATTTCCATTAACAGAGAGCTTGATCTTTCGGATCTGCCCGGGACTGTCGTCGCGACGACAGGCAAGCGACGGGAGAGCGATATAGAATACACCTGGACTTTGCCGGACGGTACAAAGCGAACTGTTTTTGTCGTTGCCGACACCTTTACGGAGAGAGGCCCGCTCGGCGGCATGGAAGCGGCTATGCACATGCATAAAACAACCAAATGGCTCGTGCTTTCCGTCGACCTTCCGTTTTATGATTTTTCAGCCGTCAATCGACTTCTGTCCGCTCATATGACGAAGGATGCGGATGCCGTCATTCCCCTTGTAAACGGCAAAGAAGAACCGCTGAGCGCAATTTACTCAGGCCGTATTTACAAAAAAATTCTCACGGCCTTAGCAGCCGGAAATTATCGTGTACGACATATCTATGCGGATAAAAAAGTCGTATATATTGACGAAAGCGCGCATGCACGGCAATACGTCAATATGAATACGCCCGTCGCATATAAGGAAGCTTTGGCATACGACACGAACAGCATGCGTAAAGTCCCGCTATTTTCCATTTGCGCCGCCTCATCGGGAGCGGGAAAAACCCGGCTGGTTACAGCTTTAATCGGACAGCTCACACGGGAAGGGTATTCTGTCGGCTATGTAAAAAGCACGCATCACCGCATATACGGGAATAAAGAAGGAAGCGACACGGATCTCGCAAAAAAAGCCGGAGCTAAGGAAACCCGTATTGTTCCGTCTGTTGACAGTAAAGCGGCGGATAAACGAAATCTCCTGGCCGCGGCAGCCGAAGAAATGGATGTCGACGTGGTATTTATTGAAACCCGTGATCATGCCGTTTTCCCAACCATTCGAATTCTCGGCTCAACAGAAATAATTCCGGCACGGCATAATGCAAAACAGATACTTGCGGTCATATCGCGGCAGTTTCCGGAAAAATGCGACTATATCCGCAGATTTGAAGTCAACAATATACAGCCGCTTTATAAATATATTAAACGTTTTATGCATGTCCGGCATTAAGATGTTACGGATTTTTCTTTAACAACTGTATCAAATACAGCCCCTCCGTAAATTTTTCCGTCTTTTCCGTTTGCATATTGAGAATATTAAGTGTACAATAAAATTATTCGAAGATATGTGCATAACCGGGGAGGATTATTATCTTGCATATCTCGGAGCGCCATTTAAAAACAATCCCATATGACTACATTGATTAAAAGAGGTGAATTATACGATGTCCTATGAAACGATTACCACCGTCTGTCCTTATTGTGGGACAGGCTGTCTCATCGATGTCACTGTAGACAGGGAAAACAATAAAGTCATTGAAGCAAAAGGGTCGCCTCACGGCGTTAACAATGACGGCCGTCTCTGTCTAAAAGGGTTGTACGGTTGGGATTACTTAAATGACCCCCAAATTTTAACAAAACGGATTCGTACCCCTTTAATTCGCCGGGGCGGCAAGGGAACTCCCTTGGAACCCGCATCCTGGGAAGAAGCCGTCCGTTACACGGCTGAGCGGCTCAAGGCCATTATTAAAGAATACGGCCCCGACTCCGTTATGGGCGCTGGCTCCGCCAGAGGCCCGGGAAATGAAGTCGGCTATTTGACACAAAAATTCATGCGCGCAGTCGTCGGGACAAACAACGTCGATCACTGCGCACGTATCTGACACGCTCCTTCTGTCGCCGGGCTCGGCGAAACATTAGGTGAAGGCGCGATGTCTTACAGTGTGCCCGAACTGGAAGATGCGGAAGTTATCTTCAATATGGGATATAATGCGGCTACGTCGCATCCTCTTGTAGCCCGCCGCATCGTACGGGCTAAGAAAAAAGGCGCAAAGATTATTTGTGTCGATCCCCGTAAAACGGAAACGGCCCGCATTGCGGATATTTTCTTGCAAATCAAGGGCGGCACGAACATGCTCTTCCTCTGTTCCATGGCACATGTCATGGTTACGGAAGACCTGGTAGACCATGAATTTATTGAGGCTCATACCGTGGGCTTTGAAGAATATGCACGGGAAATCGCCGATCCTAAATACGCCCCCGAGGCAGTGGCCGAACAGACACGGCTCAATCCGGAAGATGTGCGTAAAGCCGCCCGGCTCTTTGCCTCATCTAAGCATACAATGACGACATGGGGCATGGGCGTTACACAATTTTCCCAAGGCGTGGAATGTGTTATCGGCTGTTCCAATCTCGCTCTGATGACGGGCAACTTCGGTCATTACGCGACGGGTGTCGGCCCGGTCCGCGGCCAGAATAACGTACAGGGTACGTGTGATATGGGTGTGTTGCCGAACGTATATCCGGGCTACCAGAAAGTCACGGATCCCGAAGTCCGCGCCAAGTTTGAAAAAGCCTGGGGTGTTAAGCTCTCCGACAAAAACGGTTCACCTTTAACACATGTCCCCGACAAAGTACTCCGTGAGTCGGATTCTAAAAAACAAATTCATGGTCTACTACATTATCGGTGAAGACCCCGCTCAATCCGATCCGGACTTGCCGGAAATCCGCGAAACCCTGTCAAAAATCGACCTCGTCGTCATACAGGATATTTTCTTCAATAAAACCAGCGAATATGCGGATGTTATCTTGCCTGCCACTGCCTCGGGCGAACATGAGGCCGTCTATTCTTCCTGCGACCGCCGCTTCCAGCGCGTCCACAAACTCGTCGAACCGGATCCGAATTTAAAAACGGACTGGGAAATTCTCTGTCTCATTGCAACGGCGATGGGGTATCCCATGCATTACAACAATACGGAAGAAATCTGGAATGAAATGATCTCGCTCGCACCGAAGTATACGGGCGCTACGTACGAAAAACTGGAAGCCAACTACGGCATCCAATGGCCGTGCTATTCTGCGGATCCGGAAGACAAGGGTACACAATATCTCCACAAGGATGCGGTCTTTAATAAACCTGACGGTAAAGGTCGTTTCTTCTTCTTCCCCTTCACACCGGTAAAGGAAAAAGAAACGGCGGAATACCCTCTGTCCCTGTCGACAGTCCGTGAAGTAGGCCATTATTCCGTCCGTACAATGACCGGAAACTGTCGCCTTCTCCGTTCTTTAGCTGATGAACCGGGCTTTATTCAAATGAACCCGGAAGACTGTGAAGCGCTCGGTATCAAAGACGGCGAACTGGTCCGAGTTTTTTCGCCGCGCGGTGAGACAATCACCCGTTGCCTGCCTACAGGCCGCGTTTCCAAAGGCGCAACTTATATGACCTACCAATGGTGGATAGGTGCATGCAATGAATTAACCAATGCGAAACTCGACCCGAAAAGTAACACGCCGGAATTCAAATACTGCGCCTGCCGCGTTGAAAAAATAGACGATCAAAAAGCCGCTGAACAGGAAGTTATCAATCGCTACACGGAAATCCGACGGCAGATGGGCATCTTGGAAGAAACGGAGGCGGCATCTAATGAATAAATTTATCAAATCAGATCCTATGCTCTGTATCGGTTGCCGTACCTGCATGGTCGCGTGTGTTGTAAACCACACGGAAAAAAACGTATTTGCACTGGACCCGGACAGCTATGACTTTACACCGCGCGTCCAGATTCAAATCACGGATACTGTAACAAAACCGGTTCAGTGCCATCAATGCCCGAAACCCAAATGCATGGAAGCATGCCCTTTCAACGCGATCTCTATGGGTGAAGATATGGTGATCCTCGACCAGGATCCGCAGAAAGGCTGCGGCAAATGCGCGAAAGCCTGTCCGTTCAAGGCTATCACGATGATGCGCATCTATCATGGCGATACAAAAGGCCGGCCGTTCCGCCAAGTGGCGTTCAAATGCGACTTATGCAGAGACACGGAATCAGGCGTACCTGCCTGTATCGAAGCATGTCCCACAGAAGTATTCACTCTCTTCGATCCGGCTGAAGCCGCTGCTAAAGCCAAAGCTGCAATGGAAGCCAAAAAAGCGGCTGCAACCGCACCCACAACATAACACAGAAAGGTTCATCCTATGATTCCCCTATCAGTAACAGAAGTAAATCGTATGTGGGCGGACGTACTGAACCACGCAACTGTCGGGACGGAATCCATCCGTCCCGACATTGCATTGGGGCGAATTCTCGCCGAAGACGTACATGCCGTCGAACCCTACCCGCCCTTTCGTAAATCACCCTTCGACGGATACGCTATCCACTTTGAAGAAGGCCGTACGGAATATACGGTCCTCGCCACACTCGGGGCCGGCGAAGTATATGCCAAAAGCGTAGAAAAAGGCGAGGCCGTGCGCCTCATGACCGGCGGTGCCCTTCCCGACGGCTGCGATACCGTCGTCATGCAGGAAAGTGTAAATGCCGTCAATGACAAGACCATTGAGATAAAAGGCGCCGTACATCAGGGAGATAATGTCATTCCCATAGGCGAAGAATGCTCCCCGGGAGACCCGATTCTCACGGCAGGCTCCGTTCTGACCGCAGGCGCCATGTCCGCCGCCGTCGGTCTGGGCCGCACGGACCTTACGGTATACAAAGACCTGCACGTCCTCTTTATCACGTCGGGCCGCGAACTCGTCATGCCCGCCAAAGCTCGTAACGGCGCTCAGATTTACAATTCCAACGCCTATTTATTCGCCGGTCTCTTACGCGAATACGGTTTCGGCCAGACGGGCTATATGCACGTGACCGACAACTCGGACGAAACGGAAGAGGAAATCGCTCGTATTTTTTCAGCTTCGCTCGAAGCCGATGTTATCATCAGTACAGGCGGAGTATCTGTAGGCCTCTTCGATTCCATGCCGCATATATACGAACGCATCGGTGCCAAAAAACTGTATGACCGCATTACTATGCGGCCCGGTTCAGCTTCATTCGGCGGTGCCATAGAAAGGAAAGACAAAATTATCCCTGTTCTCGGCTTGTCAGGCAATCCGTCAGCGGCCTTTAACGCCTTCCACCTTATTGCCCTACCCGTCTTGCGGCGCCTGCGCGGCGAAAAGGACGTAACCTTGCCGGAAGTAAATTGCCGCATGGCAGAAGGATTACATAAAAACAATCCGGTAGACCGTTTTGTCCAAGGCACCGTTTGCTTTATAGACGGCATGCCAACCTTTTCTCCCCTTTCGCGGGCCACGGCCGGCTCCTTATTAGGCCCGTCCAAGGCCAACGCCCTCGCCTTTATTCCTAAGGGCGCACCGCCTGCCGCAGCAGGCATGACAGTCCGTACCGTTTTACTGACAGTGAAATAAATAAATGAAAAACAGGGAGTAACGAATACGTTACTCCCTGTTTTTCATTCTTAACGCGTCGGTTCCCGTTAAAAGGATACTCGTTCCTTATGCGTATAAAGGCGGAAAGAGTCGGGGCGCAGCCCGCAAACAACCGTAATGCCGTATTCATCTGCCAATTTCAGGCCCAAGACGGATGGCAAGGCGCGGGAGGCGATTAAATGCACGCCCATACCGTGTACCTTGGAAATAACCGACTGTGGCACGCGACCGCTGAAAATAAGCATCACATCGGAAACGTTTATGCCCTTGTCTTCTATAATGCCGCGCAGACGATCCAGTACATTATGGCGCCCGATGTCTTCGGCATAGGCGAGGACTTACCCTTTCTTACCAAGGCCCCTTCATGAATGCCGTGAGACGCATGATGAGCCGCCGACAGGGAATCCAGTAAGCCGCCGTAACTGCAAATTTCATCGGCACGAACCGTTCCTAACCGGTCGGGACAAGGGGCCGGTATAGGATGAGCTTCTTTCGTCGTCTTCACATTCACTCTGTCGCCTTCGACGGTTACGGACTCAATATCCGCATATGCGGGAATTAAACCTTCGGCAAGAACATAGCCGATGGCCAAATGATATATATCCTGAGGCGAGGCAATGAGTATTCCCTTTTCTACGCCGTTTATCCATACAGGCACCATCGTTTCTTCCGACAAAGGTCCCTGTACGCTTTCTGCACCCGTATCCGCCCTGTAAGCCACATACGAAATGTCCGTACAGGGAGAAAATTTTAATACGTCACTTTCCTGTACTTCTTTTAAGCCCATGCTTACTCCTCTCCTCTTTCCTGATTATGTAAGTTGCTTTTTATTATACATCAAGACTTCCGGCACCAAAACAAAAAGAGAAACGGAGATTTATCTTTGACTGTGGTGCAAGGGAACAAAACATATATTATAAGTTTCAAATTAAAGATCGTATCTGAACGGTTGGATGCAAAATAAAAATACGGCGGAAGATACCGCCG
>NZ_JH417573.1 GCF_000239275.1 Megasphaera geminata F0357
TTTTCTACGAAAGCAAACGCTGCTTTTATAAAATATTACAAGGCACCCTTTTCTTTCAGCCAGTTCTCAAGACTCTCCGACGACTCTGGCGCTACCAGCATATCACTGAAAGCCCCGTCTTTATAAACAAAAAGGGCCGGGATATATTCAATATGCATAGCAGCTGCAATTTCCGGATTCTCGTCCGTATCAATCGTAGCCACAACAAGCTTGTCTTCCGTTTTTTTTGAAAGTTCTTCCAATTTGGGCAACAGGTTCTGACAATGAGGGCACCAAGTAGCGCCGAAATCAAGTAATACTGGAACCTGTGAGTTCTCCACTACCTCTTTAAAATTGTCTTTGTTTACCGTTACAAGCATTTTATCTAACTCCTTATAACTTTCATGATTCTTCAATATTGAGGATACGAATTTATTATACCATATGTATACATTTTTTGTACACTAACAGCCCAATCCGTATCAGCAAAACATATATGCATTGGGAATATAGTTATATGCCAAATCACTATTACAAAAACATACTTTTATTGCCATTACATATACTACATGTAGCGAGTTAAACGTTGGACTTTAATTAATAACATATATCTTCTATCAATGGTTCTCTTGCCTTTTTTATCTGGCAGTATATAATATATTCGATACGTAATAGTTTTTTAAACTATAGTATATACTTTAAAAGGAGGTTCTATTGATATGAACGGTTTGTTTATTGTCATCATTTCAGCGTTAGTATTCGTATTGGCATACCGTTTTTACGGTGCATTTATTGCTACCAAAGTACTTGCAGTAAACCAGTACAAAGTAACACCTGCATTCCGTTTTGAAGACGGACATGACTACGTGCCGACCAACAAATATGTTGTCTTCGGCCATCACTTTGCCGCTATCGCAGGCGCCGGGCCTTTGGTCGGTCCTGTCATTGCGGCGCAATTCGGTTATTTACCGGGTGCATTATGGATTCTTATCGGCGGTGTTTTGGCCGGTGCAGTCCATGATATGGTTATTCTTTTTGCATCTATGCGTTATGACGGCAAATCTATCGCAGAAATCGCTAAACATCAAATGGGTAGCGGTATCGGTTTAGTAACATCTCTTGCCGTACTTTTTCTTAATATCCTGGCAATGGCCGGTATGGCCGTTGTTATCGTAAATGCGTTGCATGATAGTCCTTGGGGTACCTTTACAATCGGCATGACTATCCCTATTGCTATATTTATCGGTATTTACATGCATTTTTTACGTCCCGGCAAAATTCGCGAAGGTACGATTATCGGGGTTATTCTTACATTGCTTGCAGTTGTCCTCGGACCTGCCGTTGCAGCAAGCCCGACGCTGGCCCCGTTCTTTACGATCAGTCCGTACGGTATCGGCGTTGCTCTCATTATATACGGCTTTGTTGCAGCCGCTCTTCCGGTATGGCTTCTTCTTGCTCCGCGTGACTATCTGTCCACGTATATGAAAATAGGTACTATCGGAGCCTTGGCACTTGGGATTATCATTGTTATGCCGACTATTCAAATGCCGGCAGTTACGCAATTTGTTTCCGGCGGCGGCCCTGTTATCACCGGTCCCGTTATTCCATATATTTTTATTACTATTGCCTGTGGTGCAATCTCGGGCTTCCACTGTATGATCAGTACGGGTACAACCCCGAAGATGTTGATGAATGAACGCTCCATCCTTCCTGTCGGTTACGGCGCTATGCTTACGGAATGCTTCGTCGGCATGATGGCTTTAATCGCCGCAACCAGCTTGATTCCTAACGATTACTTCGCAATCAACTCGACGGCTGAACACTTTGCGGCACTCAATATCCCTGTTGTAGACTTGCCGCAGCTCAGCCATATGGTCGGCGAAGACGTTTCTCATCGTCCCGGCGGTGCAGTATCTTTAGCCGTCGGCATGGCATTTATCTTCTCCAGCATCCCCGGCCTGGACCATCTAATGAACTATTGGTACCATTTCTGTATCATGTTTGAAGCGTTGTTCATCATGACAATCCTTGATGCAGGTACTCGTGTAGGCCGCTACATGCTGCAGGAGCTGATCGGTCGTGCTTTCCCGAAATTTGCAGATCCTCATTGGCTCCCCGGTGCATTAATTGCTTCCGCTCTCATCTCCGGTGCTTGGGGGTATATTGTACTGCGCGGCAATTTGTCAACTATTTGGCCGATTTTCGGCGTATCCAATCAGTTGCTTGCAATCATTACTCTCGCCGTTTCATCTGTTGTTATCTGCAACATGGGTAAAGTTCGTTACCTCTGGGTAACGGTTATTCCTTGGGTCTTTTTAACAGTAGTTATCTTTTACGCAGATTTCCTTAATATGTTTGAAATCTACTTACCCAAGGGTGAATGGCTGCTTTTCTCCGTATCAGCAATCATGGCGATCTTTGTTATTATTATCAGTGTTGCCTCCATTAAGAAGTGCATCTATCTTGCCAAGACGATTCCCACCAGCTACGATACGTCCACATCCGTAGAAGAAACGGAATTGAAACGACTAAAAGAACTCGAACTCACCGATCCCGCTGCAAAGCGCTTTGACGAACAGGCGGTTCAGGTTCATTAATTTATTGTACTGCTTGTTTTTCTGTTATAAAGGCCGATCTCATTATGGGTCGGCCTTTTATAAATGTATTTTTCCGAAAGCGGAGGCTATGCGGATGGATGAAATGAAATCCGACATCTGTAATGACTGTAACGAGAATTGTAATACGGAACGCTCATTTTTACGCGGATGCCAAATCACTTAAAACAGGTTATTGCGGCAAGGCTTTTCAGCCGATAGTTGCCAGAGCGGCGTTGCACAGATGGGAGGAACCCTGCATCAGCGGCACAAAGGGATCGGGAACGGTCTTTTTCGGCGGCTGTAATTTGCGCTGTATATTTTGCCAGAATGACGTCATCAGTCAGCATGAATGCGGAATTGCCGTAACTGTTACAGAACTGAAGAATATATATCATCGTTTGATTACTCAAGGAGCCCATAATATTAATCTTGTCACGCCCAGTCACTATATTCGTGCCGTAGAGGCCAGCCTTGACGAGAAAATACCTGTCCCGGTAATTTATAATTGCGGAGGCTACGAGAAACCTGAACCGCTTCAACGCCTTAAAGGGAAAGTCCAAATTTGGTTGCCTGACTTAAAATATATTAGTTCGACATTATCCTCTCGTTACAGTAATGTCTACGATTACGATAAAGTAGCAAAAAAAGCAATCCTTACCATGTACGACCAGGTCGGTGATTACGAAATGAATGATGACGGGATCTTGCAAAAAGGTGTAATTATTCGTCATCTTATCTTACCGAATGCCTTAGACAACTCAAAGCGGATTATTGATTGGGTAGAAAATCATTTCTCTGAAGGACAAGTCCTGTTTAGCCTTATGCGGCAATACATTCCTTGCGGCAAAACCGTATTATATCCTGAAATTAACCGCCCTTTAACAACGGCCGAGTATGATGAAGTAGAATCTTATCTTTTTAACAGCACAATTGAAGACGGTTTCGTACAGGAAACAGGCTGTGCCGACGACACCTTTATTCCTGCCTTTGACGGAACCGGAGTAAAAGAATGCATTTAATCTAAAAGATAAAAGCAGGCCTGTCCCCTGCAGGTGTCGATACCCGGAAAGTTCTATTCCCGATTCATAGCACTAAATAAATAGTCTTAGAATACTTTATAATCAATAAAATATGTATCCGGAAGACGTGAACGGAAGGAAATGATTTCGCCAAATGCCATTTCCGGGATTTCATAAAAAACTGTCAAAATATAGTCAGAAAATATTTACAAATACAAAGAGCCACGTTCTCTCCGCATTTAAAATCAAGAGAAAAAACTTGGCTCTTTGTCCGTCTGGAAAAATGCAAATAAAATAAGGTGGAAATTCATGTCGTTACCGCCCGCATTATAATAAGAAAAGTCCCCTAATTGCCGGTATTATATAAGGCGCGTAAAGCATTTCGACAAAACCGAAGACGATTAAACCGATGACAGCCCCGACAATAGTCCCGTTAATACGTATCCACGCCAGATCTTCGCCGACCTTGCTTTCCAGGAATTCATTAAATTTCTTCTTATCAAAGCCCGATAACACTTCCTTCACGGCAACACCGATGAGTGCATGTTCGTTCTCCAAAACAATTTCTACACAGCGGCGAATCTGATCGTCAAGCCACTGTTTGATTTCAGGATGCTCACTGCAATATTCCAGATAATTCATGAATTCGCGTTCTAACAAATCTTGAAGTTTTTTCTTGCCAACAGGTCCTGTCGTAAAATAGCTTTGGCTCGTACGCTGTGTGGCGATGAACCATTTTTCAACAGGCAATAAATTAACAAAATGATCCTGCCAGCTCTGAACAGTATATGTAAGCTGCCCGTTCATCGAATAAAGCTGCATTTCTAATTTACGGCAAAGCCATTGTCGTTCAGCAGGACCGGCATGTTCCCACCGCTCCAGCCAAACAATAAGCCCTTTCTGCACATCTGCGGCAATCCTATTCATATCTACCATACCTGTAAATTTATTAAGCATAACAATGACATGGGGCGTTGTTTTCGACTCATTCAACCATTCTTGTAACGATTCGACAAGAAGCTGTTTAAAAGCATCCGTTCGCACACATGTTTTAAGAAGACCGATAAAATCTTCAAGCATCTTGCTGTCTTTATCTTCCAGCATATTAATAATACGATCCTGGAGAAACGTTACCAATGGTTGCCGTTTCAAATAATCACGAATGTGGACGATAATATTTTCCTGTATATCTGTTTTGTGCGTATATGTATATATCTGCTGAGCACTTTCGAAGAGAAGATTGCGAAATCGTTCATGTCCTTCTTTTGTCTGCAACCAATCTGTAAATTTGTCAACAAAAGAAATCTTATAAAGCTTATCTTTCCAAATATAAGGTTGTAACAATTTTTCTGAAACGATACGTGTCATTCCATCAATAATCTGATTTCGATGTACATGAACTAATTCCGTGTGATAAGGGAAGCCCAACGGCTTATCAAAGAGCGCCGTTACGGCAAACCAGTCGGCAATGCCCCCGATAAGAGCGGACTGCAACACAAAGAAGACCAGCTTCAACTCCATTGATAATTCATGCGTCGACCACCAGAAAAAGATAACAAAAAATGCCAAGAAGGATAAAGCAAGAATTAAATTCGCCCGTTGACGATAATTCATGCTACCAACCTCCTTTCAAAGCATACATGGCAAAAAAAATAGCCGTGCCTAAAGCCCCGCCGACAAGGGAGCCATTAATGCGAATCATTTGTAAGTCATACCAAACATTGGATTCAAGTTGTTTAGCCAATTCATAACTGTCATAACGGAGAATTTCCTGCTCCGCCGTTGTTCCGAACCATTCTTGAAGCCGTTTTAATTCCTTGGCGGCGATAGCCAAAATATAACGATTTAATTGATCAACCTGATCAGGACTTGTTCTCCACGCTTCCAGCTTTTCAATAGCATAAGAAGCGGCAGAATAACAAACACGACTTTGCCGTTCTTCATCAAGTACATAGCGTTGCCATGCTTCCTTCATATCAGGGCGAGAAATAATATGTTTGTAAAAACGGATTTTATACGCTTCCACTCGTTCTTGCCATATCTCATTATGCTCCAATCGATCCGCTTGTGCCCAAATAAATTGTATTGCCCGTTCCCGTTCAAGTGTATCCGGTTCTTTAGCTCGCTCCAATGCTTCCAAAATTTTCCTTTGAATTCCGGCCGCTACATTGACAGGTCTGAATACATCGCTTGCCAAAGCCGCTTTGACGACAAGGGCATAGACAAAATTACGACGTTCATACTGACGCAATGATTCTGTATAGATATCCGCTATATACGAATGCATTGTTTTACTCTTGACCATTTTCTCAAGCGATAAAATAGAAAAGTCCAGAAAAGCCGCTCCCGATTCGCCGGCAAGGCCGGTTTTCATAGCTTTACCCATCATTGGAGCAATATGGATACGTTCGATAGCGCCTTCTCCATAGCGTGAGAACGCTTCGACAATAGAGCGCAAATCGACGGTATACAGGAAGGTATTTAAAATCTGGCCCAAAACGCGTTCAGCTGAATGAAAGCCCTCTTTACTCTGTAAATAGGTCAGACTCGCTTCTAAAACGGGATGATTCTTTAAAACTGAATACATATTTGATACCGTAAGGATTTCACTTTCAATCATATGACGCGCCGTTTCGGCGATGCGCTCCTTGCTTTTCGGTATGAGTTCCGTTTTAAAAGAAATACCCAGCGGTTTATGAAACAGTGCGGTCACAGCATACCAATCGGCAAGGCCGCCGATAAGGGCGGCGGCGCTTAAATGAGACAATAACCCGCCCCAAAAAAAGTCCTCAAAAGGAAAAGAAAACAATACGCACAAAGCTGCTATAATCAAAATATAGTCGGCAATATGTGTACGTTTTTGTTGCTGTGCTTCTCGTGCCATTATATCCTCCTCAAAGGTCAAGCATGTGTAAAGGCATATTTAAAAAGTCTGTTTATCTCCATTTATCTGTGGAATCCATAAAGGAACGGCATTATGCCTTGCTTTAAACTCCTGTGACGGGATCCAAGGCGTGCCGAAATAATGCATGGGAATAAGGGCCGTCCGTATAGCAACTGTATCGGCAAAAGCAGTAACTCCCCATTCTCGAACCCGTCCCAAGCGAGCGTCAACAGGGAAAAAAGCAATGTCCGTAACTAACCCGGTAAGGCGGTGTAATTCTTGTGCAAACATATTGTCTGCTTCCCTTTTATTTTCTTCCGTATCGCCATCCCAGTGCCACCAGTTCAAATCTCCCGCATGGAAAATAATCTTTTCGTCCGTTTTCACAAGGAAAGAGCCGCCTTCATCAGTCGATCCATACTGTGTCACTTCCACATCATTTACGCTGACAGTAGTGTAAACGGCCATTGATATGCGCTGTTCTTCCGATCCGCCCGCAAAAGGAACATTCTCATTATATATATAATAAGCCGTATGATAAGCAAAATCGCCAATATGCGGATTAAAGTGATCACTATGATTGTGACTGACAAAAAACCAGAACGGTTTATCCGTCTTAGCCGCTTTATCTACTATACCGGAAGGGTCTTTATAATAATCAAACACGAGAATTTTCGTATCCGTTTCTACGACAAACCCGCTGTGATTTAAATAATATACAGTCAGAGACATTCTATGTTCTCCTTATTAAATCCCTAGTACCTAGTCTTATTACTATATTATAACACAAGTTTTTCCAATTTACGGCATATTTTCAGTTTATTTATACTTGGGCATATACTCCCGCAACAGCCTCTTTAAAAACGTAATGAGGACAGTTATATGCTGCATGTCAGTCACAGGTGACACCTTCAAAACGCCGAATCAGAAGAAAAAATTCCTTTTAAAGGCAAAAAAATAAGGTTGTACCGACAACAGACCCGATAACGACACCACAGAACCAATAGTATCAGTTGTGTAAGGTTACCCAAAAATAAATCTGGACGAGGTCAATATTTTCCGATATATCTGCCGTCGCATTGATAGCAAAACTCTCATCACACATAGCTATATATAAGATAAGGTGTTTTCCAGCCTTTATTTTTACCGAGCATTGCAATCCCCCCCCAAAAGATGCCGTCCGTTACCCATTAACGTCATAATGAGTGCCCCGAGCGGATTAAAGGAGCTGGAAAGAATTGTAACTGTAATAAATTCCATAGATTCAGCAAAAATGAGAAGGCACATCATGACCGGATAAACAAGGGATACCCCACGAGATACTGTAAATAAGCCATAAGAAAGGCCTATAAAGAAAACCCGCACAAATGGAAATTACCAGAGGAAATGCATAATGAAACACTTTTTAGCCGTATTTGAACCCACAGATGACACATCCTTTCAGATTGCGTGTTCAAATTATACTACAATCAAGATAGAATAAATAAAGCTACAGTCTTATATATAAATTTTATCAGCCCTTTCTTGACAAACCGCACTAATCAAGTTAAGATATCATTAATTTTAAAAGATTAATGCAATGACCAAAACAAGTAGGCATACGACGGTCATACAGAGAGTATCGGTCAGCGGCTGAAAGCCGATACAGCAGCCACAGTATGTTGAATGCCTTTGGGAGCAGAGAAATTGAACTTCAGTAGATTTCTCCGTGTAGCTTACGTTACAAGGTTACAAGAGGCAATCGGAATTTTCGATTGCAATCAGAGTGGAACCACGGACCACCGTCTCTGTTGACGGTTGGTCTTTTTTTATACTCCAATCGGAGGAGGTATCCCGTCGTGTTTAAACGACTATGTAAAGATATTCAAGTAATTAAAGATAGAGATCCGGCAGCACGCAATATTGCAGAGATTTTGCTTTGTTACTCAGGACTGCACGCCATTTGGGCTCATCGTCTGTCTCATTTCTTTTACACCCATAAATGGTTTGTAACGGCCCGTATCATTTCCAGTATTGCCCGTTTTTTCACGGGTATAGAAATTCACCCGGGTGCACAAATCGGCGAAGGGCTGTTCATTGATCATGGCATAGGTATCGTCATCGGCGAAACAACAGTCATCGGCTGTAACGTATCTCTCTATCAGGGAGTAACCCTGGGCGGGACGGGTAAAGAGAAAGGCAAACGTCACCCTACTTTAGAAGATTATGTTGTCGTTGCCAGCGGTGCCAAAGTTCTCGGTTCTTTTACAGTCGGTAAAGGCGCTAAAATCGGCGCCGGTTCCGTCGTCTTAAGGGAAGTACCTCCTTACTCGACAGTTGTCGGAATCCCCGGTCATGTCGTTGTTCAACACGGTAAGCGAATACGTCACAAATTGACGGAACAAGACATTGACCTGAACCATGATCATCTTCCCGACCCATTAGAAGATGAAATTAAAGAATTAAGACAACAGATTGCCTTTCTGCAAAAACGCCTTGATGCTATAGATTCATATGACAGAACGCATATGCATAAGATTTCCAATCATAATTAAGCCGGCTACACTATACCGTAATAAAGGAAAGGAGCAATATAATGAATTGCACTAAAACAAGAATTTATCCGAACCGATGTTACCACTTTACTCCGCAAAAACAGTAAAATCACTTATATTTTATACAAAGGAGCTGCTCATCATGGTAAATATATACAAATCCACATTAGAATTTATAGGCCACACACCTCTACTCGAACCTGTTCATTACACTGAAGCAACAGATATAAAGGCAACTGTACTCGTGAAATTAGAAGCATTTAATCCCTCCGGTTCCGTCAAAGACCGTATCGCCAAAGGTATGATTGAAGCTGCCGAAAAAGAAGGGAAATTAAAACCCGGTTCTGTTATTATCGAACCGACAAGCGGCAATACCGGTATCGGTTTGGCGGCTGTTGCAGCCGTAAAAGGATACCGAATTATTCTAACAATGCCCGAAACAATGTCTATTGAACGCCGTAATCTTATGGCCGCATACGGTGCGGAAATCATACTCACGCCGGGAAAAACAGGTATGCAAGGTGCGGTCGATAAAGCAAACGAATTGGCGGAAGAAATTCCCGGCTCCTTCATTCCCGGCCAATTCACGAATCCCGTTAATCCGCAGATACACTTTGAAACAACCGGTCCCGAAATCTACGAAGATACGGCCGGCACTGTCGATATCTTTCTTGCCGGCATAGGTACGGGCGGTACTCTTTCCGGTACAGGCAAATATTTAAAGAGCAAAAAACCAAGCATTAAGGTCGTTGCTGTCGAGCCGGCAGATTCTCCCCTCCCTATTCTAGGCCATGCAGCTCCTCACAAAATTCAAGGCATCGGGGCAAACTTTGTTCCTGAAACACTGAATACCGAAATTTATGATGAGATATTTTCCGTAACCAACGACGCAGCTTTTAAAACGGCACAAATATTCACTAAAACAGAAGGCTTACTCATCGGCATTTTCAAGCGGTGCAGCTCTCTACGCGGCGACGGAGCTGGCAAAACGTCCGGAAAATGAAGGTAAAACCGTTGTTGTTATTCTTCCTGATAATGGCGACCGCTATCTCACAACACCGGGATTCATTGCCGAATAAGAATAATAAAGTGGCTACAATAAAATTATCCACTTTGCCGGTCAGTACCAATTAAGCAATTTCTTCAAATCGGCATTCTACCGAATCTGTCCCTTTTATTTTGGTTTTGATTTATTTAATATATTCTAAGTGTGACATGAAACTGCCGGGAATTTAGCAGTAAATATTTATTTGACAGCATCATTCTATTGCATCAGAATAGGGAGGGTAGTACAATCTCCGGTAGGATAATATTCAGCGCAACTCTCCTGATAATATCATTACCGTACTTGTATAGTCTCTTCTCCATATTTACGGAGATTGCTTTTTATAAAGCCCCTGTCCGTACAACCAAAATCTGCTACTGTCTTCGTAAATTTATTTAACCTTGTAAACAGCCCCTTCAAAAATTGAACGA
>NZ_JH417574.1:0-18929 GCF_000239275.1 Megasphaera geminata F0357
TGCCTGCGCCCGTTTTATCTGTACTGTCGACATTCGGCCGTTCCCGGCGTATAATAAAATCCGTTATACAGTTAATTTACACTCCCGGGGAGTATATATGAATAAGTTGAAATCGATGACCGAGCGTCAGATGCAAATATATGCCTGTTTGATTTTAGGATGCCTGTTGGGGGCGGTGCACGTTCTTATTCCCGGTTTTTATGAGACACTGTGGAAGTTGGCCCTTTCGGGGAATGTACTCGGTTTAAAGGAATATGTCCTTTCCTTCGGGTACGGTGCGATGGCCGTCAGCATCCTTATGATCGCGTTGACCAATATGACGGGATTGCCGTCCCTGCCCATACTCATTGTAAACGGCCTTGTTTTCGGGCTTATACCGGGCATTATTGTTTCCTGGATAGGGGAGTTTGTCGGTTGTACTGCAGGTTTTGCGGTTATGCGTACGGTATTTCGCGGTTTGGCCAAACGGATCATAGCTAAGAGCAGGCGATTAAACCGGCTGGACTCATACAGCAGTTTTCGCACCGTTCTCATTGCCCGTGCTTTGCCGTATACGCCCAATGTTGTTTTAACGGCGCTGCTGGCGGCGAGCAGCGTTGCTTTTACCGAGCATGCGATAGCCACTTTTATCGGCAAGCTTCCGGCAGTTGCCGTCGAAGTCCTTTTGGGACATGACCTCGTCCATATAGCCGAGCATGCGTACAGACTGGCTGCCGTTCTGGCCGTGTGTATTGCCGCCTATTTAATTTACAGATATAAAAACACGGGCCGCCGTGAATAAAGAGGGATAAGAGATAACCGCTTATCTCTCTTTTCGTGCATATATTCCACAGGCGGAGTATTTGCAGTATAATATACACACTAAGCTCTCTTGTTTACCTCTGCGGCCCGGCCCGACCCATACGGCGGTACTGTAACAACGTTTTTGGCGCTGTGCGGCGGACGCTCACAAGGTTATAAATAGCCGGAGGATAATTATGGACACGCCGTATCGCGTATATTCAGCGTATTTAAAACACACATACGGGGAAAAGGTATATAAATTACCCGTCAGTATTCCCGATACCTGCCCGAACAGGGACGGCAGATTGGGGACGGGCGGCTGTGCCTTTTGCGGCTCCATTGGAGCCGGTTATGAAAATTTACCGTCATCGGTGACCGTAAGGGAGCAGTTGGAGCAAAACAGAGCGCATATCGGCCCTAAATATAAGGCCCGCAAATTTATTGCCTATTTCCAGAATTTTACCAATACCTATATAGAGCCGAAGCTCTTTGAAGAGTATCTGGACGAGGCTTGCCAACCCGGAATCGTCGGTATTGCGGTAGCTACGAGGCCGGATTGCCTCAATCCGGCCTATTTGGATATTATGTCGCGTATCCGTGAACGGCACGGTGTTGATATACTTGTCGAATTAGGGTTACAGACGGTAAATTATAAAACGTTGGAAAAAATCAATCGCGGCCATACGGTGGCGGAATATATAGATGCCCTTATGATGTTACGAGACTATGGCTTCCGTAACTGTACGCATGTGATTATCGGGCTTCCCGGTGATGACAGGAAAGATACCGTCGAGACGGCCAAAATTATTTCAGCCCTGCCGACGCATGAAGTAAAACTTCATGCCCTCTATATCATCAAAAATACGCCTATGGCCGCATGGTACAGAAAGGGTGAAATTAAGCTTATTACAGTGGAGGAATACGTGTACAGAGTCATTGCGTTTCTTGAATACTCGCGGCCCGATTTAATCTTCCAACGGCTTATCGGCAGAGCGCCCGAAGAAGCGGTGGAATTTGCCAATTGGGGCATGGGGTGGTGGCGCATTCGTGATATGATTGACAGCGAGCTGGCTCTTCACCATACGTGGCAGGGAAAAAAATGTGATTATTTACACGGCAAGGCAGTGCGCCAATTTACAGACCGGGGGAGATAATTTTGAAAGAATCGATTTTTACATTTTCCGATTCGTCCGAAGCGCGCCATCTTTTGGGCATGCACGATGAGCTGCTGAAAGCAATACAACAGGAATTCTCTCACGTGAAAGCGGCGGCACGGGGACTGGATTTATTCCTGAAGGGCCCGGCTGAAGAGATCGCTTTGCTGGAACGCGTCCTTTTACAGATGCGGGGGCTTAATAAAGAGAAAGTCTATCCGACGACGCAGCATGTCCGGTATGCGGCGAAACTTATCCGCCGGGGTCAGGAAGCCGCGCTTACCGCGCTTTACAGTGATACGATCAGCATTTCCGCAGGCGGTAAATTGATTAAACCGAAGACCTTGGGGCAAAAGCAGTATGTTGATTATATCCGGAAAAATCCGGTCACCTTCGGCATCGGCCCGGCCGGCACGGGCAAGACCTATTTGGCCGTGGCCTTGGCGGCATATTACTTGAAAAACCGCGAAGCGGAACGGATTATTCTCACCCGGCCTGCCGTTGAAGCAGGTGAGAAGCTGGGTTTTTTGCCCGGTGATTTGCAGGAAAAGGTCGATCCTTACCTGCGTCCCCTTTATGATGCGTTAGCCCATATGTTCGGCTTTGACGCAATGCAGAAGATGCTTGCCAAAAACAGTATTGAAGTGGCGCCGTTGGCATATATGCGCGGACGCACGTTGGAAGAAGCTTTTGTTATTCTCGATGAAGCGCAGAATACGACGCGTGAACAGATGAAAATGTTTCTGACGCGCATGGGCAATCATTCGCGCCTCGTCGTCAACGGTGATATAACACAGATAGATTTGCCGGATCGCAGTAAATCAGGCCTGGTCGAAGCCATGAACGTACTGCGGGACGTGCCGGGCATCGGTATAATGCAATTTACGGATGAAGATGTCGTCCGGCATGATATGGTAGGGCGTATTATACGGGCTTATGAACGGTTTTATACGGACGGGGAGGTGGCGAGGCGATGAATGTCCGCATTACTTATGAAAAAGACGAATTGCAACGGGACACGTATGAGGAAATTATTGAACGCGTCTGTAATGAAGGCGCTCTTATTTACGGCCTCGGACCGAATGCGGAATTGAGCGTTGTCCTCTGCGGCAATGACTATATACGCGGCCTTAATAAAAAATACAGAAATACGGACAGCCCTACGGACGTTCTTTCCTTTGCCTTAAACGAAGGGGAAGAAGACGGCTATGACGGCCCCGATACGGCCCTGCTCGGTGATATCGTCATTTCTCTTGACAAGGCGGCCGGTCAGGCTGAGGAGTACGGCCATACATTTGAACGGGAATTGGCTTATCTCACCGTACACGGCATGTTACATATTCTGGGATATGACCACATGACGGAGGAAGATAAGGCGGAAATGCGCAGGGAAGAAGAGTTTATTCTCCGGCGTCTCGGCTATGTACGTAAAGGTGAGTCGTTATAATGGATAAAAACACTGTAGAAACACTGGTTAAAGCAGCGCGTGAAGCGCGTGAAAACGCATATGCCCCGTACTCCCGCTTTAAGGTCGGCGCGGCTTTACTGGGAACGGACGGGAAGATTTACAGGGGATGCAATGTTGAAAACGGGTCGTACGGGCTGACGTCCTGCGCGGAGCGCAATGCCGTTTTTAATGCGGTTGCCGCAGGGTGCCGGACTTTTCGTGCCGTCGCCTTGGCCGGTACGGCTGATTATACTGTGCCCTGCGGCGCATGCCGTCAGGTGTTGGCGGAGTTCAGGGTACCCGTGGTTATCCTGACGAAAGAGGACGGGACCTATACATGTGCCGCCTTGGATTCACTGCTGCCGCAGCCTTTTTCACTGTAGGGGGATTTATGGAACAAGAATTTAAATCGGGCTTTGTCTCTGTTGTAGGCCGGCCTAACGTAGGCAAGTCCACACTTATCAATCGGATCCTCGGGCAGAAGGTGACCATTGTTTCCGATAAGGCGCAGACGACGCGGAATAAGATTCTCTGCATCCATACGGACGCGGACAGTCAGATTGTTTTTCTCGACACGCCGGGGATTCACAAACCGAAACATAAATTGGGCCGGTTTATGGATGAAGCCGCTTACGGTTCGCTGAAAGATATCGATGCCGTGTTGTTTCTCGTCGCCGCCGATGAAAAACGCGGGCCCGGCGACATGTTCATTCTCCATAAAATTAAAGATATACATGCGCCGGTTTTTCTCGTTATCAACAAGATTGATAAACTTGATAAAGAAAAGCTTTTGAAGATCATGGCCGACTATTCGTCGCTCTGCGATTTTGCCGCGATCATTCCCGTTTCCGCGTTAAAGGGGGAGAATGTTTCCGCCGTTATGGGGGAATTGAAAAAAATATTGCCGCCGGGACCTAAATATTTTCCGGACGACATGATTACGGACCGGCCGGAACGGCTGCTGGTCGCGGAAATTGTCAGGGAAAAATTGTTACAGCTGACTCGTGAAGAGGTGCCTCATGCCCTGGCGGTGTATACGGAGGAAATGGCGAAACGGGAGAATAATAAAGTATATATTCGCGTTACCGTCTACGTTGAACGGGATTCGCAGAAACGTATTGTCATCGGTAAAAACGGTTCGGTTTTAAAAGAAATCGGCCGCCTCGCCCGCACGGAAATCGAACGCCTTTTGGGCTCGTCCGTGTTCCTCGACATTTGGGTTAAAGTAAAGACCGACTGGCGCAATAAAGCGTCCGTCTTGAGTGAATTCGGTTATAAAGACGAATAGGAGATAATCGGAGTCTATGGAAGAGCAAATAGGCACGCTTGTGACGTGCGTTCTTATCTTTTTTGCCGCCTTGGCCGTACACGGTTTCTGTGTATTGGGCAAGTTTGCGTTCGTGCAATTGCGCAAGGAATCCATTGAAGAAAGGGTCCGCGACGGGGATATGTCGGCGCGGAAATTGCTTCGTTATTACGACGCGCCCGGTATTTTTCTCAGTATGGCGCAGGCAGGTGTTTCTTTGTCGGCATTTACTGCCGGTGCCACCCTTTTTTACGGCCTCGTTTATACGTACGGAGAGTGGGGGGTGCTGACGCCCTTTTATATTCTCCATGTACTTATTTACGGCGCCGTTATTGCCGTTTTGACGCTTTTGTTCTGGGTCCTCGGCGAATTGGTGCCGAAATCGGTAGGCATGCAGGTCCCTGAAAAGACTTTGCGCGTCGTCGGCGGCGCCATATACGGCATGAGCAAAATTTTCTATCCTCTCCTGGCGGCGGGCATGAAGCTGGGACAGCTTGTTTTAAGCGGCAAATCTCTTGATGTTACCAATGAAATCGATATGGTTCACTCCGAAGACGAAATCCGTATGCTCATTACGGCCAGTCATAAAGAGGGGAAAATTGATAAACTGGAAAGCGAACTTATTGACAACGTCTTTGATTTTTCCGATCTTCTGGCCAAGGAGATCATGATTCCAAGACAGGAGATCGTCTGCCTTTACGCGGAAGAAAGTATGGCTCAAAATTTAAAGACTATCAATACTTCGCGGCACACGCGGTACCCGTTATGTGAGGAAGACAAAGATCACGTTCTGGGCCTTGTGCATATAAAAGATGTCCTCGATCTGCATATTAACAGGCGCAATAATCTGCGGCTTATAAACAGGCCGATTCTCATGGTGCCTGAAATCATGCCTGTTTCCAAGCTTCTTCAGTTGATGCGGGCAAGGCGGACATATTTAGCCGTTGTCGTCGATGAATACGGCAGTACGGTCGGTCTTATCGGGTTGGAGGATATCATGGAAGAACTTGTCGGTACTATCCGCAACGAACACACGGCGGAGAAGGAAGAAATCCAGCCGCTGCCGCAGGGAGCCTATGAATTTGCCGGTACGGTTCTTCTCGATGATGTGGAAGAGCTGCTGCATATCCCCGTTGAAGACGATCTTGATGTCGATACGATCGGAGGCTATGTCTTCAATTTGCTCGGGCATACGCCGCATGTTAAGGATAAAGTGACTATCGGCCGCTACGTCTTTACGGTGATGGAGATACAGGGATTTCGTATTGTCCGGCTCCGCGCCGTGCCGGGCGTTGTTCCGGAAGAAGCGGGAGATACCCATGAATCGGAGTAAGCACGGTCCGGCAGGATCGTATGACGGCGTAGTCTTGCGTATCAGGAAGAATTCGGCAGGAACCCGTGTGCTCACTGTCTTTACGGCGCAGAAAGGCCTCATCCGTATTTTTGCCGGTACAGTGAAACAAACGGCAAAACAGGGAGGCAGTCCGTTCTTACTTTTAAGCGACATATCCTTTGAGGCGTGGGAAAAAGACGGAGGCTATACGTTAAGCGAATATGAATGCCGCAACAGCCGTGCTATGCTGGATCTGGAATGGCAAACCTACGTGTACAGTCAGATTTTCACGGATATCGAGCTGGCTCTTTTGCCCGAAGCGGAGGCCGATATGCGGGTCTTCGCTCTTTTGCGGGCTTATTGTGCCGGCATCAATACCAAAGATGTACGTACGGCCACCATTGTTGCCGGCTGGCAGCTCGTCGGGCTGGCCGGACTCTTTCCCGATCCGGAAAACGTATATGTGTATCGGGACGGCCGTTATGCCAACGGTATGCGCCGATGGCACATCGGTACGGCGCGCCGGGAAGGACGGCTGTCGGAAAGGCTCAGCCCCGTTTTAAAAGAGCAATGGGAATCCGTCTGCTCGTATACGTGGGAGCGCGGGACGACTCTTCGCCTTACGGCTGCGGCACTGCAATATTTAGAAGAATTTCTGTATTCCTATGTAAGCGAATGCAGTGAAAGGGAACTGAAATCTCTTCAGCTTCTGTGTTAGGCGGCTATTTACCGTAAGAGGAAGGCGTTTCCGCCACGTAGAGCCTGTCGTATTGCCAGTATTGATGATGCAGTTCCAAACTTAAACGTGCCGTGCGAAAGGCCAAATCAGTATGCAGCTCTTCCACGAGCGAGTCTTTAGCCGATATGACCAAGTCGATGGCCGTCTGCTTCTCCAGGATGCCGCGGCAGTACGTGACGAACCACCCGATAGTACGGCTGTCTCCGTTTTTCAGGGTAACGATGAGATGAATATGGTTCGGCATGACGACGAAGTCGGTCAGCTCGATGTCGCGTCTGGTCCGGCCTATGCGCTCAAGCATGGCCGCCACTGCGGTTCCCGCCGCATGAGGCCGCCAATACGGGCCGGAGAGACCGTTTTCGACGGTGCCGAAGAGAGGCTTTCTGTCGGCGGTGCATAACGTAAAAAAGTAAGTTCCTTTACGGTGGAAAGATTTACTTACCGCCCGTTGCTGTATGCTCATTTTTATCACCCTTTTACAGGATGACACGACGAGATGAAAAGGCTGTTAAAAGACAGTTAGAATCCGATTAAAAATGTATTAAAGCCGGCATGCTTTCGAAACGGAGGGATCCGGATGGTTAAAAATATGACACAAGGCAGCCCGATTAAATTGATCGCCGCCTTTACGGTACCCCTGCTTATAGGGAATATATTTCAACAATTCTATAATATTGCCGATATTATCATTGTCGGCCGCTTTATCGGGATCCGCGCGTTGGCGGCTGTCGGGGCCACGGCGCCTCTTTTTATGGGCCTTCTGGCGCTTACTATCGGTCTGGCTTCCGGTTTTACCGTTATTACGGCACAGCGGTTCGGCGCCGGCGATTTTGACGGCGTGCGCCGTTCCGTCGCCATGTCGGCTATGCTGTCCGGCAGCATTACCTTGGCGCTCATGCTTATTTCCGGCCTTCTCATGCCTAAAATACTCTATCTTATGAATATTTCGGATGAACTGTATGACGATGCGTATCATTATGTTATCATTGTTTCGTACGGCCTTATCGCCACAATGATGTATAATCTTTTGTCCTGTATCTGCCGCGCCCTGGGAGACAGCAGGACGCCTCTGTATTTTCTCATTCTCTCGACACTCATGAATATAGGGCTGGCCGTTCTCTTTATCGTTTCTTTCGGTTGGGGTGTTCCCGGATCGGCGATTGCCCTGGTTATAGCGCAGGGCATCGCCGCGATCCTCTGTCTCTTTTATATGCGTCATAAATTCCCGTTCCTTCGTCTCCGGCGGGAAGACTGGCGTTTCGACAGAGATGCGGCGGCAAGGCATTTGAAGGTCGGAATGCCCATGGCCATGCAATTTTCGATTATTACTCTGGGCATTATTGTCGTACAGGCCGTTTGCAACACGTTCGGCCCCGAAACTATAGCCGCCTTTATATCGGCGACGAGAATTGAACAGGTAGCCATGCAGCCCATGATTTCCTTCGGCATTGCCATGGCCGTTTATACGGCGCAAAATTACGGGGCTCGCAAATTTGACCGTATCAAAAAAGGGGTACGCCAATGTTCGTACCTGTCCTTTGGCCTTTGCCTGGGAGCGGTAGTACTGATGTACTTTTTCGGCACGGCTCTGGTTTCGGGGTTTACTTCGGAAGAAGACCCGTTTCTTTTGGAACAGGCCCGATTGTATCTCATGTTCACAGTCCCCTTTTATTTTTTCCTGGGGCAGATCTTTGTCTACCGAAATGCTCTCCAGGGAATGGGCATATCGATCGTACCTCTGTTAAGCAGTCTTCTGGAACTGGTTATCCGCAGCGGCGCCGCCTTGGTCCTTGCCTCCGTCTGGGCCTACAGGGGACTTTGCGCGGCAAGTCCCCTCTGTTGGGTGGTCGCTTGCGTTTTTACGACGGCCTGCTATTATTATTTCAGCCGCCGTCTTCTGACGGAAGAGTAGTTGAAGAAAATGAGGAGTATCGGCCTTGGGACAAATATATATACAGGGCATTCTGCTCGGGTTCGCCTATGTGGCCCCTATAGGGATGCAGAATATATTTATTATTAACCGCGCACTGACCGCCGATTTGCGCCGCGCCTTGACGGCGGCGGTCAGTGTCACCTTCTTTGATATCCTTTTATCGTCGGCCTGTTTTTTCGGCGTCGGCAATGTATTATATCTTTATCCGCAGGCCGGGCATATCATTTTGGGTGCAGGCAGCTGTTTTATCATTTTTATTGCCGTTTCTTTATTGCGGGCCCGTGATATTCCTGCCGCCGACAGCCGTTTTTCATCCGGTAAAAAGACCGTGGTTACGGCTTTTTTAGTTACGTGGGTGAATCCGCAGGCGCTTATTGACGGGACTATGCTGCTTGGCGCCTTTCGTGCGTCTTTTCCCGGTGACGCGGGTCTTGCGTTTATGGGCGGCGTCCTCTCCGCCTCGGTCTTTTGGTTTTTCGGCATAACCGCAGCCGTGCGTTTTTTCGGCAATTTCATTACGCCGCGGCTGCTGCGTCTGCTCAATATCGCCTGCGGCCTGGTTATTCTGTTTTACGGTATCCGTTTAGCCGTCCTTTTCGTACAGTCCGTATTTTTTCCGTGAACCGGCACGGCAGATAACGGCGGTTTTACGGACCGGCATTTTTCCGGCGAGGGAAGGGATATGTCATGCTCCTGCTTGTTTAACCGTCGTTAAGCGTGTATGATAAAGAGGTTGCAGGAAGCAAATGTCCGGTTTAATTTTTAAACCGGGTGAAAAGAGAAGGGGAGAACCAATGAAAATCATAGATGCGCATTTTCATTTCGCCGATTTTTCCGATTTTGACAAACTCGCGCGTATGGCGGGACATGAAAATACTGAAGAAAACCTGCGTCAATCCTATAAAAGTGCGGGCATCGTCCACGTATCGTCATGAGCAACCGCTCCCTTTATCCGGAAGAACACCGTTATCCCGAGTTTATAAGTTACTGCATCGGCCTGGATCATTTTGATGACGACAAACGATCCCTGCGGGAACAGGCCGAATTGGTGGAAGCCAATCTGAAGCGGCCCCGATGTGTCGGAATTAAGCTTTATCCGGGATATAACCGTTTTTATGTATACGATGACAGACTGGCGCCCTTTTATGAATTGGCGGAAAAATACGACAAGCCCGTCGCCGTTCATACGGGGCTTACGGCAACGGAAACGGGACTTTTGAAATACAGTCATCCTTTCACGCTTGACGAAGCGGCCGTAAATTTCAGAAATGTTCGCTTCGTTATGTGCCATATGGGCAATCCTTTTTTAGATGAGGCCGTCGCTGTCCTGGAAAAAAATCATAATGTCAGCACCGATTTGTCGGGGCTTTTGGAAGGGAAAATCTCCGATACGGAACGTTTTTTCTATGAAAAATACGGTTACATCCGCAGACTGTACGATTTATTTTCGTATATGGGGGACTACAGCCGGATCCTGTTCGGGACGGATTGGCCGTTGGCCAATCTTGACGATTACATTAATTTTGTAAAGGCCGTCATCCCTCGTGATAAATGGGATGATGTCTTTTATAATAATGCCGTACGGATTTACGGCTTACAGGGAAACGGAATATTTTCCTGATTTCATTTCCGAAAGACGGCGGGAGGACAGTATGAGATTCTCACAAAAAGCGGTTGCGCTGGCAATAGCGGTAATGACAGGTGTTTTAGTGGCCGGCTGCGGCAAAACGGCCGAACCGGAAAAGGCTCAGCTCGTAAAGACGGAAACGGTAGGCGCGCAAACCGGAGCGGCTGCATTCGAATATACAGGGACCGTAAAGGGCCGTTACGAAAGCAAGTTGGCTTTCCAGGTCGGCGGGCGTATTACGGCCAGGAACGTTCAGCTGGGCAGTATCGTTCATGCCAGTGACGTACTCATGACCGTTAACCCGCAGGATGTTGAGCAGGGCGTGACTAAGGCGCAGGCCGCTGTAACGGCTGCCGCATCTCAACTTTCATTGGCGGAAACGAATCTGGCCCGGTATCAGGCGTTGTATGCGCAGGATGCGGTAAGCGCGGCCGTACTGGATCAATATCGGAACGCTTATGCTCAGGCGGTGGCACAGTATAACCAGGCGTCTGCCGCGGCGGCGGCGCAGGAAAATCAACTGGCTTATACACAGCTTACGGCCGATGCCGACGGCGTCATTGCCGCTGTAAGCGGTGAACCCGGTCAGGTGGTGTCTCCGGGTCAGACCGTTTTGACCCTGGTCAAGGGCGATGCGCTGGAAGTCGAATTCAACGTACCCGAAAACAGAATAAAAGATTTTGAGGTCGGTAAAGATGCAGCCGTATCGTTTTGGGCATTAAAGGGCGTATCCGTTACCGCAAAAGTACGGGAAATTGCGCCTTTGGCGGATGCGGCCACGCGTACGTATAAAGTAACGGCGTCTTTGCTGCAACCGCCTCAGGGGCTGCAGCTCGGCATGACGGCCACTGTAAAAGAAGTCAATGAAATAGGCGACGGTACGACCTGCCTTCTGCCGCTATCCGCCATTTATCAGACCGGCGATGTACCGCAGGTCTGGGTAGTGGGAAAAGACAGGAAGCTGTTTTTACAGACGGTGACGGTTGAAGCTTTTGATGAGGACCGCGTTCTCGTCAGGGGACTGCAGAAGGGTGATACAGTCGTTACGGCGGGCGTCCATGTTTTATCACAGGGACAGACCGTCCGCACGGAGGGTGATGAGTAATGCGTAATCTTACGGAGATATCCCTGCGCAATAAGGCTCTCGTATGGTATTTTATCATTGTCATCGCCCTGGCGGGCGCCTTTTCGTATATGAAATTGGGGAGGATGGAAGATCCGTCCTATACGGTGCGGCAGATGGTCGTAACCGTTGCCTGGCCCGGGGCTACGGCCGGGCAGATGGAAGAACAGGTTACGGATAAAACTGAGAAAAAGCTTCAGGATACGCCGCATCTGGATTATATTAAAAGCTATTCCAAACCGGGACAGGCGGTTATCTTTGTCAATCTTGACGATGATATAGAATCGTCCGGCGTGCGTTCCGTGTGGCAGGAAGTACGCAATCTTGCGGAAGACACGAAGCGCACTTTGCCGGAGGGCGTGTACGGTCCATATTATGACGACCATTTTGATGACGTGTACGGTTCCGTTTACGCCGTGACGGGCGACGGGTATTCTTATGAAGAACTGCGGCAAAAAGCGGAACTCCTGCGGCGGGAAATCCTCGGCGTGCCTGATGTGGGTAAAGCGGAAATCCTGGGTGAACAGTCTGAAAAAGTATACGTTGAAATAGAAAATGCAAAACTCGCGTCTCTCGGCATTGCGCCGACGGCCATTGCCGAAGCGGTGAAGGGGCAGAATGCCGTTACTCCCACGGGTATGGTCAATACACAGACGGACAACGTCTATTTGCGTGTAAGCGGTACATTTGAAGATGTGGAAGCGATTAAAAATCTTCCCGTAAAAGGGGACAACGCCGTTTTCCGTCTGGGCGACATTGCAAAGATCGAACGCACGTATACGGAACCGTCCGATCCGAAAATGTATTATAACGGTCAGCCTGCAGTGGGCGTCGCCGCTTCCATGAAAGACGGCGGCAACATATTGAAGCTCGGTAAAAATCTGGAAAAGATTGTAAAATCCGTGCAGGGCGATATGCCCGCAGGTATGGAAATACATCAGGTATCGGACCAGCCTAAGGTCGTCGACGAATCTATCAGTGATTTTGTCGGTACATTGCGGGAAGCCATTATTATCGTCCTCGTGGTCAGTTTTCTCAGTTTGGGCATTCGCACGGGCATGGTCGTCGCTTTTTGCATCCCCCTCGTTCTGACGGGCGTATTCTGCATCATGGAGATAGGCGGAATTGATTTGCACAAAGTATCTCTCGGCGCGCTTATCATTTCTTTGGGCCTTCTTGTGGACGACGCCATTATTGCCGTGGAAATGATGAGCGTCCAGCTGGAGCGGGGCAAATCGCGGACAGAGGCGGCCTGCGCCGCTTTCAGAGAAACGGCGAAACCGATGCTTACGGGCACCCTGGTTACCTGCGCCGGCTTTATTCCCGTCGCCTTTTCGAAAGGAGCCGCCGCGGAATTTTGTAAGGCCCTCTTTCCCGTAATTACGGCTTCTCTTCTCCTTTCCTGGATCGTTTCGGTTATGGTGGCGCCCCTTTTCGGCTATTATCTCATTAAGGTAAAAGAAAACGGGCCGGAAAGAGATCTGTATGATAATCGCTTTTACCGGCTGTTCAGACGTGTTCTGTATGCGTTCCTGACTCATAAAAAGACGGTGCTGGCAGGCACTGCCGGGCTGTTCCTCCTTTCTGCGGGCGTATTGCAACTGGTGCCGCAGGAATTTTTCCCGCCGTCACTGCGGCCGGAAATTATTGTCGAAATGACGCTGCCCGAAGGCTCGTCCCTTGCCGCTTCGCAAAAAGAGGCGACGAAATTCTCACAGTTTCTGGACAGTCGGAAAGACCTTTTGAAAGATTATTCCTACTATGTCGGTGAAGGAGCGCCGCGTTTTGTCCTGACGACGGACCCGGTTCTGCCGGGAAGTAATTATGCGCAGTTCGTCGTCGTCGCCAAAGACACGGGGACCCGTGAAGAACTTGTTTCGCTGATCAGGCGGGAACTTGCCGAGCACGAACCGGACGTACGTCCGAATATCAGGTACATTCAAATGGGGCCGCCTTCGGATTATCCTGTCATGCTGCGCGTTTCCGGGTTTGATATTAATAAGGTCAAAACCTATTCACAGGAAATAGCCGCCGTACTTTCGGAAGATAAAAATTTACGTAATATTCATCTCGATTGGGCCCAGAAATCCAAGGTATTGAAGGTGGATCTGGACCAAAACAAGCTGCGGTATCTCGGCATCTCCGGCGGCGATGTTTCCAAGACGCTTTATACGGAGCTCAGCGGTGCGACTGTCGCCGAATACTATGCCGGCGATAAAACTATCGGGATTCAGCTGCGCCTTAGTGAAAACAACCGCACCGACATTTCACAGATCAAGAATATTGTCATTTATACGCCGCACGGCCCGGTGCCGCTCGAACAGATAGGGATCATATCGTACGGGGCCGAGGAAGGGAAAATCTGGCGGCGCAATTTAAAACCGACCGTCACCGTAGAAGGGAACATTGTCAGCGGTACGGCCGATAATGCGACACAGAAAGCCTATGATGCCGCCGGGGCCGTGCGTGATAAAATGCCTTTCGGATATACGCTTGAAAAAGGCGGTGACCTGGAAAACAGTGAAAAATCACTGAAATATCTTATTGTGCCCGTTCCTGTCATGATTTTTATTATCATGACCCTGCTCATGTTCCAGCTGCGCAGTATTTCCCTCATGGCGCTTACGCTGGTTACCGCGCCTATGGGTATTATCGGCGTCGCTTTCGGCATGTTCATTTTCGGTAAAGCGCTGGGCTTCGTCGCTTACCTGGGCATTCTTGCATTAAGCGGCATGATCATCCGTAACTCCGTTATACTCATCGATCAGATAGAAAAACATATGGCGGCGGGAGAAACGCCCTGGGATGCGATTGTCGATTCGGCGGTCATGCGTTTCAGGCCGATAATGCTGACCGCCGCGGCAGCCATCCTGGGTATGATACCTCTTATGCCCAGCGCTTTTTGGGGCCCTATGGCCGTGGCTATCGCTTCAGGGCTGCTTATAGCTACGGTACTGACGCTTCTCGTCCTGCCGGTCATGTACGCCGCCGCTTTTAAAGTGACAAAAGACAGTAAATAAATGCGGTTATTACAGGTTGGTTCAGATACGGTTTTGCCTTTTCGGCAAGGCCGTATTTTTGCGTAAAACTGCGGTAAAAATCGCAAATCTGACGGCTCCGGCGTATTCACGGTAAGGGCTCTTTGTGGTAAAATAAATAACGACTGTAGTATGACTCGGAAAGGATTGCAGAATGGCTTCGATTTTTTCACCGCTGACAAAAAATATAGGGATAGATTTAGGCACGTCTACGACTCAGGTATACGTGGAGGGCAGAGGGGTAATCCTTTCCGAGCCTTCTCTCGTCGCTACGGATGAACGCAATCAAAAGGTTGTGGCCATAGGACGCAATGCGGAGACCTTACTGGCCCGGTCGCCGGAGGTGGTAAAAATTCACAGACCCCTGGTGGACGGCGTCATTGCGGACTACTCCGTTACCTGCACCCTGCTTAATTATATTCTCAGCAAGACCTTTCGTACTGTACGGCGTATGCGTGTTATGCTCGGTGTGCCGGCCGTTGCGTCGGATGTCGAAAAGCGCGCCGTATTGGAAGCGCTGTTTCGTTCCGGCGCGAAAGAGGCTTACCTTATCGAAACGGGTGCGGCTGCCGCCATCGGTTCGGGTCTTCCCGTATTCGATCCGCTCGGCAACATGATCGTCGATATCGGCGGCGGTACCACGAATATCGCGGTTCTTTCCCTGGGCGGCATTGTCGTATCCGAGTCGCTCCGCAGCGGCGGACAGAAGCTGGATGCGGCGTTAAAAGAGTATCTGCGCGGAACCTATGCAATCGTCACGGACGACGCAACCGTGGAGGAAATGAAAGTGTATAACGGATCGGCCGTCCTGCCGCTTGAAGATCGGAATTATTATTTTAGGGGCCGCAGCCTCGATGACGGCTTGGAAAAAGAAGTTTCACTCAAATCCAGTGAAATCTACGAAGTAATGGGGCGACCGCTCCTGAAAATTTTAGAACTCATACGGCAGGCCTTGCGTGAAACTCCGCCTGAACTTGCCGCCGATATTATGGAGCACGGTATTGTGCTTACGGGCGGCGGTTCCTTGCTAAAGGGGATGGACCAGCTTATTTCACAGGAAACGGGCGTGCCCGTCACGGTGGCGGCGGAACCGGAAACGGCGGTGGCTAAAGGCGCGGGGATGGCGTTGAGGCACAGAGAAACCTTACACTCACTTGTACAAGGCGTACAGACCATTTATAAAAGGAGATTTTGACATTGTTTTCCTTCAGCAAGAAAAGCATGATAGTCGCTTTCATTTTATTCATTATCATAGGCATAGTCGGCTGCGGCCCCTGGCGGCAGCATAATTCCATTCCTTATGTGACGGGACCGCTGCAGACCGTCGTTACACCTTTGGAAGAAGGGCTTTCCTGGGTAGCCGATCGTATTTCCGCGGTTAAGCGTATAATCGATATCAGTCTGAAGAACCGCGTTGAATGGGAAAAGCTGGAAAACGATAATGCCGACTTACGCAAAAAAACGGTTGATTATGATGAGTTGGCCGCGGAAAACGAACGCCTCCGCAGGCTCCTCGACTTTCGTGCGGCTCATAAAGAACTGCAGCTCGTAGCGGCTGCCGTCATTTCCCGGGATTACGGGACCTGGACCAATACGATGGTTATCGGGGCCGGTTCCAATCAGGGAATTAAAGAGAATATGGCCGTTATTACGCCTGACGGCGTGGTCGGTTTTATCAGCGACGCTTTTTCCGATTCGGCCCGCGTACAGCTCATGACCGATCCGCGTACAAGCGTCGGGGCCGTTGTGCAGCGGCCCGAATCGCGGGTGGCTTCCGTTGTGCGCGGAAACGGCAATATGCCGCTGGAGCCGCAATTTGTCAATGTGGCTAAGGAGGCGGACATCCTTGAAGGAGATACTCTGATTACATCCGGTTTCGGTTCTATTTATCCGAAAGGGCTGTATATCGGCAAGATCGTTTCCATTCATATGGATGATTCCGATTTTGTTAAATACGCGGTTATCGAACCGGGTGTCGATTTCTCTAAACTGGAAGAAGTTTTCGTTATCACGGGGACGTCGTCAAGTAATTCGTATGATAAACCGGATGTGGCGCCCAAGCTTGTGCCGCAAACCCAACGAGATAAGGTGGAAGGCGTAAAAGGGGCGGCGGCGCTATGAGAAGAGTTTATACATTTATTACGGCGGTAATCGTTTTCCTTCTGCAAAGCGTCGTTCTACCGCGGATTTTTAACGGCGTCGAACAGCCTAATCTCATTTTTATAGTCGTCGTCCTCGTCGCCTTGCGGTTCGGACAACGAATCGGTATCGGGGCGGCTCTCATCGGCGGCTTTGTGCAGGATGTCGTCATCGGCAATTTTTTCGGCATTCATATAGTGCCTTATCTGGTTCTGGCTTTTGCCGCCTCTTATGTAGGCCGCGTGGTTGAGGACGGACAGCGCCTTTTGGTGATACTCCTGCTTTTGGTCGCGACCGAGTTGAATCTTATCCTGACTTATGCCGTGCTGGCCCTGTCGGGACAATTTATCAGCCTGCCTGCGTACCTTGCTCAGTACAGTATCCCCTTATTGCTTTATCACGGCATTTTGGCGCTGCCGGCGGATAAAGCGGTACGTAAAATGCGAAATGAAGAAACGTATCTGGGCTTTACGGGTTATTACGGATAGAAAGGGCAGGTTTACATGCTCGAAGCATTATTGAAGAAAAAGAATAATGACGGCCCTTTTCGCTATGTGTACTGGGTAATACTGGTCGTTTTCGCGGCCCTTGTCGCGCGACTCGTCTGGCTGCAGCTTTTTCAGGGCGATTATTATAATTCGCTGGCGGAGGGAAACCGCTTACGCGCCATACCCCTGGCAGCCATGCGCGGTGTCATGTACGATCGGAACGGCCAGATACTCGTCGGTTCCCGACCTTCCTTTACGGTTACGTATATGCCGTCGCAGGGCAGTATGACTGAGGAAGAGTTAAATACATTATCGCGGCTGTTGAATCTGCCGAAAGAAAAATTACGGGAAAAAGTCGCAAAAGTAAAGAATTCTTATATTCCCACCGTGCTGGCGCAGGATTTGACGCAGGATATCGTTACCAGGGTGGAAGAAGAGCGGAACGAATTGCCCGGTATATCCGTGGATGTGCAGCCGATTCGTTATTATCCCTACAATATGATGGCCGCTCAGGTGTTCGGTTATGTCGGGCAGATCGATGAAGAAGATATGGAGCGCTTGAAAGATGAGGACGGCGTTTCCGTTATTACGCAGATCGGCCGCGCCGGGCTGGAAGCATATTATGATAATCTCCTGCGCGGCAAAGACGGCAGCCGCCAGGTGGAGGTCGCGCGACGGGCAGTCCCGTCAAAGAATTGGAACGAAAGAATCCCGTTCCCGGTCACAATATCCACCTGACCCTTGACGTAAATTTGCAGCAGGCCCTTGAACAGGCGATGGACAGGCAGGTAGCCAACGGCATCGGGGTGAACGGTATCGCCGCCGTTGCCATAGACCCGAATACAGGCGCTGTTCTCGCCATGGCCAGCCGTCCGGCTTATAATCCGAACTGGTTTACCCGGGGCATTACGGAGGCGGAGTGGCGGCAGATCAACGACAATCCCAATCATCCTATGGAAAACAGGGCTATTGCCGGCGAATATCCTCCGGGCTCGACTTTTAAGCTTATAACCGGCGCCGCCGCGCTGGAATTAAAAAAGATTACTCCCGATGAGATGATTTACGACAGCGGCCGGCACTGGCTGGTGGATATGCGCAATGCAGGGGGAGAAGCGCTCGGCTGGATTAATTTTACGGAAGCCCTGGCCAAATCGGATAATGTATATTTTTATGAGCTCGGCCGCCGTGTCGGCATTGATAAACTGGAAGAATATGCCAAAATGTTCGGTATGGGCCGGAAGACGGGCATTGCAATGCACGGGGAATCTGACGGCCTTGTGGCGAGTGAGGCGTACAAAGAAAAAAATTACCACCAGGACTGGTATTTGGGTGATACCTTCAACTCGGCCATCGGTCAGGGTTTTCAGCTTGTCACGCCTTTGCAGGCGGCTATGATCGTCAGTGAAGTCGCCAACGGCGGCATTCAGTACAAACCGTTTATCGTCAGTCGTATCGATAATCTGGACGGTACGCCGTATAAGATTTTCGCGCCGGAACAAATCGGCACATTGGAAGTATCGAAATCGACACTTGACCTGATTCGGGAGGGCATGCGCAACGTGGCGGAAGAGTCGGGTACGGCCGGATCGCTCTTCCAGGGATTTCCCGTTCAGGTGGCCGGTAAGACGGGGACTGCCGAAAATTTCGGCGGTCAGGATCACGGTTGGTTTGTAGCCTATGCGCCGTATGATCATCCGCGTATTGTCATTGCCGTTCTTACGGAACAGGGCGGTTTCGGTGCGGCTTCGGCCGGACCTATTGTTAAAACGATGTTGGAAGAATTTTTCCATGTCGGCGCATATGCCGCGGATACGGCGGC
>NZ_JH417574.1:19147-39127 GCF_000239275.1 Megasphaera geminata F0357
GCAGCCGCCGGTGATAAAGCCGGTACCGGCGGCAGGGCGGAAGAACGGGACGGGGAAAATTCGGAACGGTAGAGAAAGGAGCCGCGTATATGTCCAAAATAATAGCTGTCGCCTCCGGAAAGGGCGGCGTGGGAAAAACCCTGATAACGGCAACGCTGGCTGTCGCCTTGGCCCGTAAAGGATATTCCGTGCTTGCCGTAGATGCGGATATGGGGCTGCGTAACCTGGATCTCCTTTTCGGTACGCAGGACGATGTTTTCTTTGATGTGTTCGACCTTATGAAAAAACGGTGCAAAGCGGCGGAAGCAATTATTCCCCTGCAGGGGAATATTGATTTTCTGCCGGCCAGCCAGAAAAAGACCTGGGAAAAGACGGAGCCGCAAACATTCCAATACGTTGTGGAGAAACTGTCCAGGAATTACGATTATACCTTGATTGATTGCCCGCCGGGACGGGAAAGAGCGTTTAAATATGTTACGGCCATAGCGGACCGGATCCTTCTTGTCGTGGAACCGACCTGGACTTCCCTGCGCGATACGGGCAGAGTGATGCAGTTCTGCAACAAACATAAAAATTTTGCTTATGATGTTATCTTTAATAATTTTTATAAGGATAAGCCGGGTTATCTCGATGTAGGCCCGATGACGGAAGTTCTCATGCCTGAAACGATTGCCGGGGTCTTACCTCATGACGACGACATTCATGCCGCCGCACAGGAAGGCATGGTTGCGGATCTGCCGGATACGACGCCTTTTTATGCGGCCCTGAAAGCCACCGTAAACTATCTGGAAACGGGTGAGGAACCCGTTCGGGAAGAGTGGGAAGCCTTTTTACCGGCAGGTGACGGCACTCCCGGCCGTGCAGAGCGGGACGGTTCCGCAACGGATCCCGGCAGGACGGGAACGCATCTGCCGTCCGTCAGTGAAATACCGGCTGAAGAAGCCGCCGTGGCGGCGGTAACGGCCAATATCGAAAAGATTGCGGCCGCCGCCGAAGAAGTGTTGCAGCATGTGCAGACAAGGGAAGAGAAGAAGCGGCTGTCCGTGAAAACGCGCATGTATCAGTCAAAAGCATGGCGTCAGCAGCGACGCTGAGGGAGTGTAACTGTGTTATTTAAAAGAGAATGGAAACATGCGGACAAGGTTATTCTTGTCGTAGCGTCCCTAATTGTCGGCGTCAGTTTATGTATTATCGGCAGCGCTACGCATATCAATAAAGGCGCCATAAACTACGATTTTGTGGCTAAACAAGGTGCGGCTTTTGTCGTTAATCTGCTCCTTGTCGTTTTTCTCGGCAATTACGACTATACGCGGTTAAAACGGTTGGCAAAGCCTCTGTACCTGTTTAATCTGCTTATGCTCGCTGCCGTCATGTTCCTGGGAACCTCCGCCCTGGGGGCCCAGCGCTGGATCCGACTCGGCCCGCTTACGTTGCAGCCGTCGGAATTTTCCAAGCTTATAATGATCGTCTGTATGGCGGCGCTTTTATCGGAACGTATAGGCAAGATCAATACCTGGCGGGACATCGTGCCTGTCGGATTATATATCGGCATTCCCTTTTTACTCGTCCTGAAACAGCCCGACTTGGGGACGAGTCTCGTTTTCCTGGCTATCGCGCTGGGGATGCTCGTCGTTTCTCACGTTAAAATGTCGATGTTGCGGAACATTGCTGTGGCGGGCATCGTTTTAGCGCCTCTGGGCTGGCATTTTATGAAGGATTATCAGAAGTCGCGCATTCTCGTCTTTTTGAATCCGAATGCGGATCCGTTCGGCGCGGGGTATCATATTATCCAATCGAAAATCGCCATCGGTTCGGGCATGCTTTTCGGCAAAGGCCTTTTTCACGGTACGCAAAGCCAGCTGAATTTTTTACCTGAAAACCATACGGACTTCATTTTTTCCGTTATCGGGGAAGAACTCGGTTTTTTGGGTTGTCTCTTTATTCTTTTCCTTTATTTTATTCTCGTTTACAGAGCTCTTTTGACCGCTAAAGAATGCAGAGATACGTTCGGTATGCTCCTGGTGACGGGCATTGTGTCCATGTGGACGTTCGAAATTCTCGTCAATGTCGGCATGACCTGCGGTATTATGCCCGTTACGGGCATCCCTTTGCCTTTTATGAGCTACGGTGTCAGCGCTTTGACGACAAATATGATGTCTCTGGCTCTCGTATTGAGCGTCCACATGCGCCAGCAGTCCACCATTTTTCTTTGATCCGGGAGGGACGCCGTGTCTCAGACAGTTCATGTAGATCCTATTTTACTCAGCAAAGTAACTAAGCCTGCGCGCTACGTAGGTGGTGAATGGAACAGTGTCGTAAAAAATCATGCAGATGTTAAATTTACTGTAGCGTACGCCTTTCCCGATGTTTATGAAGTCGCCATGAGTCATTTGGGCCTGCGTATTCTTTATGCGCTGCTCAACGAACGGGACGATGTGGCGGCGGAACGGGTGTATGCGCCGTGGCCCGATATGGAAGCAATAATGCGGGAAAAGGGATATCCCCTGTATACCCTGGAAACGAAGACGGCCGTCAGAGATTTTGACATGGTCGGGTTTACGCTCCAGTACGAAATGAGTTTTACCAATATCCTGAATATGCTTGATCTGGCAGGCATTCCCTTATGGGCCGCCGAACGCGGAGAAGAATACCCCCTCGTCGTCGGCGGAGGACCCTGCGCTTATAATCCCGAACCGTTAGCCGGCTATTTTGATCTCTTCTGTCTCGGTGAATCGGAAGAATCGGTCCAATTACTGGCGGATACTGTCATCGCCTGGAAAGAGGCGGGGAAGCCGGGCGGAAAGAAGGGGCTCCTCAAGGTACTGGCAGGACAGGAGGGGAACTATGTACCCTCGTTTTATCGGGATGAATACGATGAAAACGGTGATTTTCTCAGACTGGTGCCTACTGAAGCCGAAGCTGAACCGGTTATCCGCAAGTGTGTCGTCGCAGACGAAGAAACGGTATTTTTCCCGACGAAACCGATTGTGCCGAATATCGATATCGTTCATAACCGCGCCGTCTTGGAACTGTTCGGCGGCTGCAGCAGGGGCTGTCGCTTCTGTCAGGCCGGGATTCTCTACCGGCCGGTTCGCGAAAAAACGCCGGAAAGATTAGTTGAGCTCGCCAAAGAAATTATCGCCAATTCCGGGTATGATGAAATCTCCCTTATGAGCCTCAGCTCGGCTGATTATTCCCGTTTGCCGGAACTCGTCGACCTCCTGCTCGAAGCCTTTAAGGGCCGGAAGGTCAGCGTAAGTCTGCCTTCGCTGCGTGTCGACAGTTTTTCTGTAGATATTGCAAAAAAGGTGCAGCAGGTCCGTAAAAGCGGGCTTACCTTTGCACCGGAGGCGGGAACACAGCGCCTGCGCGATGTCATCAATAAGGGCGTAACGGAAGCGGATCTGCTGGCTGCCTGTGAAAACGCGTTTCAAAACGGCTGGTCAACGGTGAAGCTTTACTTTATGATGGGGTTGCCTACGGAGACGGATGAAGATTTGGCGGGAATTGCCGATTTGGCTTATAAAGTCCTTAACCTTTACCGCCGGGTAACGGGTAAGAATAACGGGAAAAATACCGTTTCCGTATCCAGTTTTGTACCGAAAGCCCATTCGGCGTTTCAATGGGCGCCGCAATGTTCCATAGAAGAAATCGAACGAAAACAGCGTTTTATTAAGACGCTTATACGGGACAAACATATTTCCTACCATTACCATGATGCCCGTACCGGGCGTATGGAGGCCGCTTTTGCCCGCGGTGACAGAAGACTGGGAAAAGTCCTGTACCGGGCGTGGGAAAAGGGCAGTAAATTTGACGGCTGGACGGAGATGTTCGATTATGATATATGGAACGCCGCCTTTGCCGAGACGGGACTTTCCGTTGATTACTTCGCGTCCCGCAAGCGCCGGGAAAACGAAGCCTTTCCTTGGGATCATATGAGTCCCGGCGTAGCGAAAAATTATCTTTTAAAGGAGTGGCAACAGGCCCGTGACGAACAGTTGACCCGTGACTGCCGGCACGGACGGTGTACCGGCTGCGGCGTGTGTCCTAATCTGGGAGTCCATGTTATCGACTGGAAAGAGGGTGACGGCAGTGGCAAGACTACGTTTAGCTATTAAAAAAGACAATGCCCTGCAATTCCTGTCCCATCTCGATTTTGCCAGGGCCGTCCGCCTGATCGTTATCAGAGCGGATCTTCCCGTGCTGTATTCCGAAGGCTTTAATCCGCACATGAAACTGTCCTTTGCCTCGGCATTGGGCGTCGGTGTGGCGGCTGATGAAGAATTTATGGATCTGGAATTGGCAAAAGAAATTCCCGTCGATGACGTGATGGCGAGGATGAATGAGAAGTCTCCTCTCGGCTTTGCCGTCCTTTGCGGAAAATATATCGATCAAAAAGCGCCGAAGCTCATGGCGGGCGGCCAATTATGCCGTTTATACCTTACGCGGCCCCGTGACGGGGAAGATTACGGAAAAAGACCTGGCACGGTTATTACGGTCATTTAATGATGCGGATACGGTTCAGTATGAAAAGTATTCACCCAAGACGCGAAAGACCCGGCGGATCGACGTGAAAGAACATGTTATCGCGCCTGTCACGGGAAGAACAGACGGAGAAAATTTGGAACTGACGGCAGGTATTTATCAGACTGAAGAGGGAGCCGTTAAACCCGCTCAGATCTGGGAAATATTGGCCGATACGTTTGCTTTCCCCATAAATAAAGAATTAATGCTGGCCAGGCGCATTGCCTTATGGCATCGTCAGGACGGAGTGAATACGTCACTTTTTGAATAACGGGCCGGCAGTCAGGCGGTATTTTATTATGAAAATGTTAGTTGCCAACGTTATACCCGAAGAAACGCGCGCGGCCGTTATCGATGACGGCCGTCTCTGCGATTATGCCGTGGAACGGGATGACGAAACGCATATTGTCAATCATATATATAAGGGCGTTGTACAAAACATACTGCCCGCCATGCAGGCCGCTTTTTGATCGATATAGGCCGGAAAAAGAACGCCTTTCTTTACTTAGGCGATCTTTTTCCTCGGGCCGCCACAAAAGAAGAAGTCCAGCAAACGCATATTTCGGTCGGGCAGAGTGTGCTCGTGCAGGCCGTTAAGGATGAACAGTCTATGAAGGGTGCAAAGGTCACGGCCAACGTGAGTATTGCCGGGCGTTATGCCGTGCTTATGCCGACTGTAGATTATATCGGCGTTTCCAAAAAGGTACGGGATGAAGAGGAACGGGATCGGCTGCGCGCCGTCGTCGCTTCCGTCAAACCCGAAGGTATGGGAATGATCGTCCGTACTGTTGCGGCCGGTGTATCCGAGGCGGAGCTTACTGCGGATTTACAGTATCTCCTGCGTACCTGGGAAAGCATACAAAGGCGATATAAACTGGCGAAAAAACCGAAGATCCTTTACAGAGAAGCGGATCTGCTGATGCGCATGATACGGGATTACTTTACGGATGATGTGGGGGCCGTTATTGTAGATAATAAAGAAGCGTATGAACGTATAACGGGGTTCTTTGCCGGCGCTGAGGAGGCAAAACGCAAGGTGGCACTCTACGCCGGAGAAGAGCCGCTTTTCGACTATTATCACATAGAAGACGAATTGCATTGTCTGACGGCACGCCAGATCTCTTTGCCGTCAGGCGGCAGTTTGATTTTCGACCATACGGAGGCGCTTACCGTCATTGATGTCAACAGCGGCAAGTATGTCGGCAGCAGTACGTTGGAAAATACGCTGTTTCATGTCAATAAGGAAGCAGCCGCGGAAATTGCCAGACAACTGCGCCTGCGAGATATAGGGGGGATCGTTCTCGTCGACTTTATTGATATGAACGATTCTGAAAAACGGGAAGAAATATTGCGTATCCTGCAGCGCGAGACGGCGGCCGACAGGGCCCGCGTACATGTATTCGGTATGACGGCGCTCAATTTGGTGGAAATTACGCGCCGAAAATCACGGCAGGGATTGTATCAGGCGCAGTATTCGCCTTGTAACGTCTGCGCCGATACGGGAACGCTGGCTTCACCCGAGTCCGTATATATAAATATTGTGCGTCAATTGCGGCATATGACGGAGGTGCACCATATTAAAGGAGACATTCTGATCAGCGCTCACGATGACGTGCTTGCTCTTTTCAGAGATAAAAAAAGGAAAGAGGGGCTGGAGCGGGAATTGGCGCGGAAGCTTTTTTTTGAGAAGAGCGGCCATGCGAACAGGGAGGTTTTTTCCGTTTTTTCTCATGCAGAATAAAGAACCGGTACATGGACGAAAAAGCTCTTTAGATATGGCGCTCACTTTTTCTCTTACAGGGCGTTGCGGCATAAAAATACGGACAGAGACAAGTGCCTCTGCCCGTATTTTTATAGTGTTACTGCAAGTAGTAAACTACTTCGACGGATTCACTGAGTGTATTTGTGCCCGGTTCAACGGGAGTCGCTTCGTCTTTGGCGGCAGCGCGCAGGCTCATAAGCTGCATGCCCGCGTAAGAGGGAGAATTACCGGCTACCGTAATTGATTTAACGTCGCCCAAACGGTGGCCGGTCGCTTCCGCTACGGCCTGAGCCGTTTGCCTGCCGTTATAAACCGCCTGTTTGATGAGGTTGCTGCGGAGCGTATCGGCGTGTTCGTTAGTGAAACGCACTCCGTGCACTTCATTGGCGCCGACTTGGCTTGCTCTGGCAATAAGGCGGGGGATCAGGTCAAAATCCGAAACCTTGAGTTCCAGATTATTGCTTACAGAATACCCGGTGATTTTCTGGTTTGAACCGTATGTAGGATATACGTTATAGCCCCTTGTCTTCATATCTTTCTTTTCAATACCCATGGCAAGAGCCGCCTGCTGCACTTCGTTCATGACGGCATTGTTTTTCATGCGCGCCTCTTCCGATGTTTTTCCGTCCGTCGTCATTCCGATGGTAATATACGCCGTATCCGGCGTTATCTGTTCTTCTGCGTACCCGGAAACGGAAACGGTGCCCGCTTCCTGTGCGCCTGCCGCATAGGCCGGTGCGGCGCAGACAAACGCTGAAGATACGCAAAGACATAAGAGTGCCGATTTAACAGATCTGGATATCATGTGTCAATTCCTCCTTTAAAGTACCTTGGAAAACTTATATTATTATAGCATTACCGGCAGGAAGAAGGAAGTATTTTGATTATTCTTTTGCCCGCCTTGAAGGGGCACATATAATAGTGTATTATTTAATACTGAATATATCTTTACGATTATATATTGAGTTAGGATGAAAAAGATGCTTGAATTTCCGATTAAACGAACCATTACCATTGATGATACAAAGAAAAAGAAACGCCGTAATAAGAAAGACGGCGGTGAAAAACTGATCATCAGGGGCAGTGTCAATCTGCCCGTGAAGGAGCCGTTAAAGAAGCTGGAACCGTTGCCGAAGAACGCGAAGAATCTGGTCATTGTCGAATCGCCCGCCAAGGCTAAGACAATTGAGAAGTTTCTCGGCAAAGAATATAAGGTCCTTGCCAGCCGCGGCCATCTCCGCGATTTGCCGCGGAATCAGTTCGGTGTCGATGTAGAGGGCGGTTTTACGCCGACTTATATTGATATGTACGATAAGAAAAAGGTTATTGAAGAGCTGCGCCGTGAGTATGTCCGCTCCAGGAATGTGTATCTCGCTACCGACCCGGATCGTGAAGGAGAAGCTATTTCCTGGCATTTAGCCCATATTTTGGACATGGATCCGGAAGGACCGTGTCGCATTATGTTCCATGAAATTACAAAAGATGCCGTCAGAACGGGGTTAAGCGCGCCTGAACCGATTGATTTGAAACGCGTTGACGCACAGCAGGCACGCCGTATTTTAGACCGTATTGTCGGCTATCAGTTGAGTCCGCTTTTATGGAGAAAAGTATGCAAAGGTCTCAGCGCCGGCAGGGTCCAGTCCGTTGCAGTGCGTCTTATTTGTGAACGGGAAGAAGAAATCGCCGCCTTCATGCCCGAAGAATATTGGACCGTATCGGGGGTTTACCGGACGGATGACGGCACGGAGCTGGAAGCCGAGCTTACGAAAATTAACGGCAAAAAGGCCGGCCTGGCCACTGAAGAAGAAGCCCGGGCCGTATGCGACGGATTGGCATGGGAAAAGAAGGGACGAACTCAAGACGCGGATCGTGTTACGAAGGTGGAGAAGCGAAAACGCAAACGCATGCCCCAACCTCCTTTTACAACATCGACGCTGCAGCAGGAAAGTGCCGGTAAGCTTAATTTCGGCGCCAAGAAGACGATGATGCTGGCGCAGCAATTATATGAAGGCCTTGAGCTCGGCGACAGAGGGCATGTCGGACTGATTACCTATATGCGTACAGATTCGACGCGTATCAATGATGATATGATTAAAGGCGCGCGTGAGTATATAGGTGCCGTATACGGCGAAAAATTTGTGCCGTCTAAAGCGCATGTTTATAAATCAAAAAGCGCCAGTCAGGATGCGCATGAGGCCGTCCGGCCGACATCCCTTTCTTTGACGCCTCAAACGGTGGCTTCTTTCTTGACGCGTGACCAGTTACGTTTATATACGCTTATTTGGAAGCGCTTCCTTGCCAGCCAGATGGCTCCGGCCGAAACGGAACACATGGCCGTAACCGTACAAAGCGGTATATATGAATTGAAAGCGTCCGGATATACCGTGCTTTTTAAAGGGTTTACGGAACTTTATGAAGAAACGCGGAAGGATAAAGAAGCCCGGGTATTGCCGGCTATTGCGGAAGGGACGGCCGTTCATAATGTCAGCGCGGAAAAAATACAGCATTTTACGCAGCCGCCGCCGCGCTATACGGAAGCGAGCCTGATCAAGACACTCGAAGAAAAGGGTATCGGCCGTCCGAGTACATATGCCCCCATTATGGATACGATTAAAAATCGTAACTATGTGGAAAAGAAAGATAAACAATTCGTGCCGACCGAGCTCGGTATCGTTACGATTAAACTTTTAAAGGAATATTTTGACGGTATCATTAACGTCGACTTTACGGCCCATATGGAAGAGGCTTTAGACGGGATTGAACAGGGAAGCGATACGTATACGCATGTACTGCGTGAGTTTTATACCGTGTTTAAGCCCGAGCTGGACCATGCTGAAGAAAGCATGGAAAAAGTCACTGTTTCCGGTCAGGAGTCGGGAGAAATATGTGAGCTCTGCGGCTCGCCGATGGTGTATAAGTTCGGCCGTTTCGGCAAGTTTCTTGCCTGCTCGAATTTTCCCGAATGCTGTAATACAAAGGGCATCGTTGAGGATACGGGCATAACCTGCCCCCGCTGCGGGGAAGGACGGCTCATTAAACGCAAATCGAAGCGAGGCCGGCCTTTTTACGGCTGTAACCGATATCCTGACTGCGATTTTGTGCTTTGGAATGAGCCGGTGGATAAAAAATGCTCCCTCTGCGGCAGCATAATGACTGTCAAACATTATAAAACGGGACAGGATAAGCTCTTCTGCAGCAACGGGGAATGTGAAAATCATAAAAAAGGTGAAACGGTAAATGAAAAATAGTGTTCTTGTTATCGGTGCCGGCTTGTCCGGTGTGGAAGCGGCCTGGCAATTGGCCGTCAGGGGCGTGCCCGTGACACTCGCTGAAATGCGCCCGAAAAAACGATCGCCCGCTCATCATACGGGACTGTTTGCCGAGCTCGTTTGTTCCAATTCCTTCCGTGCCGCCAATGTGGAAAATGCGGTCGGTCTTTTAAAGGAAGAAATGCGTCGTCTCGGTTCCCTCATCATGGCAGCCGCCGATGCGCACCGTGTGCCGGCCGGCGGCGCCTTAGCCGTCGATCGCGTCCCATTCAGTGAATATGTAACGGAAAAAATTACGGCACATCCGCGGGTTACTGTCGTAACAGAAGAAATGACCTCGCTTCCTGATGACTGCATATGCGTCGTTGCTACCGGTCCTTTGACAAGTGATGCCATGTCCGCATACATCGGCAAGATGACGGGAAAAAGTTATTTTCGTTTTTACGATGCCGCCGCGCCGATCGTGACGGTCGATTCACTTGACCTGAACAAGGTACCGCGCCGCCCGTTACGGTAAAGGCGGAGCCGATTATTTAAACTGCCCGTTTACGCGGGAAGAATATGAAGCCTTCTGGAGTGCGCTGACAACGGCGGAATGTGCGCCCCTTCATGAATTTGAGCGGGAAGCGGCCGTTTTTGAAGGCTGCATGCCTGTGGAAGTCATGGCGGGCCGCGGTATCGATACGCTCCGGTACGGCCCTATGAAACCGGTCGGTTTGGAAATTCCCGGCACGGATATCCTGCCGTATGCTGTCGTACAGCTCAGGCAGGATAACGGCAGTGCGACCCTGTATAATATTGTCGGCTTCCAGACGCATTTAAAGTTTCCCGAACAAAAGCGTGTCTTTTCCATGATACCCGGACTGGAACATGCCGAATTTGTCCGTTACGGCGTTATGCACCGTAACTCCTATATCAATTCGCCCGAGCTGCTCCTGCCGACATTACAGTACAGAAAACGGGAAAATATTTTCTTTGCCGGACAGCTTACGGGGGTGGAAGGATATCTTGAATCGGCGTCGATGGGGCTGCTGGCGGGCATAAATGCGGCTAAACTGTGGCATGATGAACCGTGCCTGACCTTCTCCGGCAGGACGGCGATAGGTGCGTTGAGCCGCTATATTTCGACCGGACCGAAGGATAATTTCCAACCCATGAATATAAATTTCGGCATTATTGATCCGTTGGAAATCAAAAAGAGGATGAAAAAACGTGAAAAAAACACTGTGCTTGCCGAACGGGCACTTGCCGAAACAGTCCTGATGAAGGAGAAGATATAAATGGAAACGACGTTTCATGCAACGACTATCGTTGCCGTACAGAAAGACGGCAGGACGGCTATTGCCGGTGACGGACAGGTAACGATGGGAAATTCTGTGATTATGAAGGGGACGGCTCAGAAAGTACGCCGTCTTTACCACGGCAAGATCATCAGCGGATTTGCCGGATCCGTGGCGGATGCGTTTTCCCTGTTTGACCGCTTTGAAGCAAAACTGAATGAGCATAACGGCAATCTTATCCGCAGCGCTGTCGAGCTTGCCAAGGATTGGCGCAGCGACAAGGTCCTGCACAAGCTGGAAGCTCTTTTGCTGGTCGCTGACGGAGAGCGTATTTTGCTCCTTTCGGGCACAGGTGAAGTAATTGAGCCCGATGACGGTATTTCCGCCATCGGTTCGGGCGGTATGTATGCCTTGGCTGCCGCCAGAGCCTTACGGACGAATACGGATTTGCCGGCTAAAGAAATAGCCGAGCGAGCGCTCCATATAGCGGCGGACATTTGCGTGTACACCAATCATGCTGTAATTGTTGAAGAAATTTAAGAGAGGACAGTCTTTTACTGATGATACAGGAAGAAAACTTGACGCCCCGTGAAATCGTGGCGGAACTTGATAAATATATAGTCGGACAGGAGGATGCCAAGAAATCCGTAGCCGTCGCGTTACGGAACAGGTGGCGCCGCAAAAAGCTGGACGGCGACATGCAGAAGGAAATTATTCCGAAAAATATCCTTCTTATCGGGCCTACAGGCGTAGGCAAGACGGAAATTGCCAGACGCCTGGCAAATCTCGTAGGAGCTCCGTTTATCAAAGTCGAAGCGACCAAATATACGGAAGTCGGTTATGTCGGCAGAGACGTGGAGCAAATGATCCGTGACCTTGTCGGCAATGCCGTCCGCATGGTTCAGGAGAGAGAAAGCCGCCGTTTCGGCGAAGCGGCGGCAGCGGAAGCCAACAAACGTATTCTGCAGGTATTCTGGCCTAAAAAGGAAGCGGTTAAAGAGGCTGTATCGGGTCCGGTAAATTTTCTGTTCGGCGACGGCGATACCGAACAGAAAGATGAAATTAAGCCCGCTGCCGAAGGCGGCTCGGAACGGCGCCGGCGGATGCTTGAAAAAATAACGTCCGGAGAATGGGACGAACGGGAAATTGAGGTGGAAGTCGCAGAAGAAGGCCGGGCCGTACAAGGCATTCTCACGGGGAATTCGCAGGAAGAACTGACTAATAATTTTCAGGAAATGCTCGGTAATCTCATACCCAAGAAAAAACGTAAGAAAAAAATGACCGTGGCTAAGGCACGGGAGATTTTCAAAGAGGAAGAGCTGGGTAAATTCCTGGATATGGACGTTATCGTCGATAAGGCGGTGCAGGCGACGGAAGAAGCGGGCATCGTTTTTATCGATGAATTTGACAAGATCGCCGAAAAAGGTAAGAGCAGCGGACCCGATGTCTCCCGCGAAGGAGTACAGCGGGATATTTTGCCTATTGTCGAAGGCGCGAGCGTGAATACTAAATACGGTCCCGTAAAGACGGATCATATCCTCTTTATCGCGGCCGGCGCTTTTCACGTTTCCAAGCCTTCGGACCTCATTCCCGAGTTGCAGGGCCGTTTTCCCATTCGCGTGGAACTGCAGTCTCTTACGGTGGATGATTTCAAACGGATTCTGACAGAACCGAATCAATCGCTCATGAAACAATATACGGCACTTCTTCATGCCGATGAGGTGGAGCTTGAATTTACCGGGGACGGCGTCGACATGATCGCAGAATATGCGTACAGAGTCAATGCGGAAACCGAAAACATCGGCGCCCGCAGGCTGCATACTATTTTAGAAAAAATCCTGGAAGAAACGGCTTTCGAAGCGCCTTACAGTGAGATGAAGCATATTCTCATCGATAAGGATTTTGTTTCCTCCAAACTTGGAGAAGTCGTTTCCAATGTGGATTTGAGCCATTACATTTTATAAATGCCCGCCTTTTCCGCCTTCTATGACCGGACATGTAAAAGGACGCTTTGTTTATCCGGAACAAAGCGTCCTTTTATATTTGTCGGAGTATGTAATTCAGTCGGCCCAGCTGCCGTTAATAAAAACGGGGACTTTCGTTCCGTCTTCTTTTATCCCCGTAACGGCAAGATCTTCGGAACCTATCATAAAATCCGCATGGACAATGGAATCATTAAGCCCGGCGGCCTTTAATTCAGCATCGGCCATTGCCGTACCGCCTGCCAGACATGTAGGGTAGGCTTTGCCGAGGGCAAGATGGCAGGACGCGTTTTCATCGAGAAGAGTTTCATAATATAAGGTATTTGATAAGGAGACAGGCGATTCGCAGGGAATCAGCGCCACCTCGCCGAGACGGCGCGCGCCTTCGTCCGTATCAAGAAGAGCCGTGAGGAGGTCGTCGCCTTTTTCGGCATGAGAGCGGATAACTTTCCCCTTTTTAAAGGTGAGCCGGAATGAGTCTATGAGATTGCCCCGGTAAATCAAGGGTCTTGTACTGCAGACAACACCGTCGACACGGTCGTATTGCGGCGCCGAGTATACTTCTTCGGTAGGTATGTTGGCGTTAAAGGGGATACCCGCGGCCGATTCTTCCGTGCCGCCCTGCCAGATATGGCCTTTCGGCAGGCCTACGGTAAGATCCGTGCCGGCGCGATTAGTGTAGTGAAGCGCTGTAAATGCCTGCGCCGTAAGCCAGGTGCGTCGTTTTTTCAGGTTTTCCAGATGAATGTCCCAGTCATGGAGGGGATGAGGTCCGTCGGCGCGGGCCGATTTTAAAATTGCCGTTTCAAGTTTATGAAAAGCGTCGGCCTCCGTGTCGTCGGGAAAAAGGAGTTTTGCCCAGACAAGGGAGGGAACGGCCGCTACGAGCCATGTAACTTTAGAAGCCATCATACCGTCGGAATATTCTTTTAACGCCTCATGGGACGCTTTCTGAAAAGCGACGATTTTATTTGTGTCATCCCGTTCAGGAGGCGGGGATTCGCCGAGACAAGACTTAAAAAGGCGGCGCCCTGCCGATAATAGTAAAGGCTGAAATCACGTCGCCAGTCCGGCAGGGTTTGAAAGTTATGCAGTCCTTCTTTTATATAGCGCAGACGCGTCAGATCGTCGCTGCGCCAATTAAGGACGACCTGAGAAGCGCCTGCGTCATAGGCGGCTCCGGCCAGTTCGGTAACGAAGGCCGACGCCTCGACAGGGGCATGTATGACGAGAATTTGCTTTTCCTGTATATTAAGGCCTTTGCGTAAAAGCACTTGCGCGTATTTTTTCATTTCTTCATGAGTCACAATTGTACCTCCTTATAAAGGGCGGCGACCGGTATAGAGCCAAAGCCTGCCGTTCAGGATGACGGCGTTGACGGCCAGGCCTATTACGAGGCTCAGCCAATAACCGTACGGTCCGAACGCCGTATAATGGGCTAAGATCCAACCCGAGGGAATGGCGATCAGCCAATACGTGCTAAAGGCGACATACGTAATGATCTTTACATCCTTATAGCCGCGGAGCATACCCTGTACAGGGGTGCCGAGCGCGTCAAAGACGGAGAAAATGAGGGCGAAAATAAGAAAAACGCGGATGGTTTTAAAAGTTTCCGCATCATGCGTGAACATGGCCGCTATAGGATCAAGGAGCGTGGATGTTGTGAAGGCGGTCAGGCATACGGTCAGAAGCGACGTAAGTCCGCAGATAATATCGTATTGCAGGGCCCCTTCTCTGTTTCCGGCGCCTACTTCATAACCGACGACGATAGTCGCGGCCAGGCTGATACTCCAGGGAACCGTATACACGAGTGTCGAGTAGCTGATAGCCGCCTGATTGGCGGCCAGGTAGAGCGTGCCGAATTCACTCATTAAAAGCCCCACTATACTGAAAAGACTTGTCTCGCAGAATACGGCGACAAAGATCGGCAGGCCGAGACGCAGCTGTTCTCTGCAGTGAACCCAACTGAAGGGGCGGAAACGGGACCAGAGGCGATACTGCCGGAACGGCTTTTTGAAATATAAGATAATGATAAAAACGATGCATGTAATCCAGGCGGCCGTCGTGATGGCATATCCCGTGCCGGCGCCGCCGAGGGCGGGAAAACAAAAGCCGCCGAAGACGAACAGTCTGAATAAAGCTGTCGATAAGATAAGGTTTGTCATAAGAACAGCCATGGAAAGATAGGTCATACCGTGCGCGTCCACGGCGTAACGCAGCGTCGCCTGTATAAAGAGCGGCAGAATGCCGAAGGCCAGGGCAAACAAATATTGTTTTGAAATAGCTTGAACCGCAGGTTCCAGGTGAAGCAGCGCGAGGAGCGGTTCAAGGAACAGGAAGGCCAGGAGCAGAATAACGGCCGTTAAAGCAAAAGCGACATACATACCCTGCGCAATGTATACGGGAATATCTTCTTCTTTATGGGCTCCCCTGAGCTGGGCGATGATCGGAGAAATGCCGAAGGCGATACCGCAGGAGCCGGCGAATACGGGATACCAAATGTTTGCGGCCACGGCGACGCCCGCCAAATCGATGGTGCCGGCGTTGCCGCTGAAAATACTGCTGAAAAGGCTGCTGCCGACGAGGGCAAACTGGGTCAGTAAAAGCGGAAAGAAGAGTTCCGCAAAATGGATGAATTGATGTAATTGCGGTCTTGGCATAGGAACCCTCGAACGTGGAAAGATATAAAACAAGCCCCGCGGAAACGGGGCTTGCAGGTATTTCGAATTATTTACCGGCACTGTTGACCTTAGCGGCCAGGCGGGATTTTTTACGAGCAGCCGTGTTTTTGTGAAGCACGCCTTTTCGAGCGGCGCTGTCAATAACGCTGCTGGCTTTGGAAAACGCTTTCTTTACTGCGTCGGCGTCACCGGCGGCGATAGCTTCCGTCGTGCGTCGAATAGCCGTATGTACGGAAGACTTTACGCGAGAATTGGCTGCGCGACGAGCGGCGTCTTTTTCCATGGATTTAATATTGGATTTAATTTGCGGCAAACTGTTTCACCTCCCTGCTTACAATAACACTGAAAATAAGTTTATCATATAAAAGACTGGAACGCAAGTATTTACGCCTTGTTTTCCGAACCTAAAACATTTCGGATTTTATGTATGACCGCGTCTTTCACGTATTGGCGACCGTCTTTTAAATATTGGCGCGGGTCAAAATGATCCGGATGCTGCGCCAAGTGCTGGCGGACGCCTGCCGTAAGGGCAAGGCGGAGGTCCGAATCAATATTAATTTTGCACACCGCCAGGGATGCCGCATGACGAAGCTGCTCTTCCGGAATACCGATGGCCTTATCGAGTTTGCCGCCGTTTTCGTTAATGATTTTTACATATTCAGGAAGGACGGAGGAGGCGCCGTGAAGGACGATGGGAAAGTCAGGCAGGCGTTTGGACACTTCTTCAAGGATATCGAAACGAAGTTCGGGAGGAACATAGACGCCCTGTTCATTTTTCGTGCACTGCTCCGGTCTGAATTTATAGGCGCCGTGGCTGGTGCCGATGGCGATTGCCAAAGAGTCCACGCCCGTACGGGTGACAAACTCTTCCACTTCTTCGGGGCGAGTATACGAGGCCTGTTGCGCATCCACCTTTACATCGTCTTCAATGCCTGCGAGCTGGCCGAGTTCCGCTTCGACGACGACGCCTCTTTCATGAGCATAGTCGGCTACGCGTTTTGCCAATTCCGCATTTTTATCAAAACTGTATTGAGAACCGTCGATCATGACAGAGGTAAAGCCGCCGTCAATGCAATCTTTACACGTTTCAAAATCTGCGCCGTGATCTAAGTGAAGGGCCACGGGAAGGTGCGGATATTCTTCCAGGGCGGCTTCCACCAGATGTTTTAAATATGTCGGCTTGGCATATTTTCTCGCACCGGCCGATGCCTGGAGGATAACGGGAGAGTTTAATTCTCCCGCCGCTTCCGTTACGGCCTGTACAATTTCCATGTTATTGATGTTGAAGGCGCCGACGGCATACCGACCGGCATACGCTTTTTTGAACATTTCCGCAGTGGTTACTAAAGGCATTGTCATTCCTCCTAACAATATACGTAATTAAAGCTTCCAACCGGCTTTATCTACAAGCCTCTGCATATCGGCAGGCAAAGGGGAAGTTACGGTGATCATTTCAGCCGTTACGGGATGGACAAAACGCAATCGCCAGGCATGCAGCGCCTGACGTTGCAAAAGCTCCCGTTTGCCGCCGTACAACTCGTCGCCTACGAGGGGATGGCCTAAATAGGCGCTGTGAACGCGAATCTGATGCGTCCGGCCCGTGTGCAGAGTAATTTGTACCAGGCTGTATTCCTGTGCCGCCGCCAACCGAAAGAAGTCGGAACCGGCACTTTTGCCGTCCGCATCGGTACGGCGTTTGATAATACTGGCAGGGTCACGGCCGATCGGGGTGCGAACCGATGCCTGCCGGGCGGGGAAGCTCCCTTCAAGCAAGGCCATATACGAACGGACATAAAAAAGTCTCTTTTTATCGAAAAGATGCTGTATATGCGCGCCTTTGGCAATGAGACAAAGACCGGACGTGTTTCTGTCCAGGCGGTGCATGGGATGATAGGAGAAGGGCAGTTTATTTGCTTTGTAATAATATATGACCGCGTTAGCCAACGTTCCCGTGCGTTCGCCAGCCGTCTGGTGCATGAGCAGACCTGCCGGTTTGTTGACTGCCAGAAGATAATCGTCCTCATACGGGATATGTAAAGGAATGTTTTCCGGCTTGACCGCTTCCGTTGCCGGTAAGGTTACGGTAATCGTATCACCGCTTTCAACGAGGGCGCGCAGTTCCGTGCGGATACCGTTGCGCAGGCATATGCCGTTATTTTTTATGCGCCGCCGCAGTGTGGCCGAAATACCGTAATGGCGCAGCACGCCCGCGACGGACGTAGGGGTATGAAGCTGTCCGACTGTAAACTCAAGCATTGTCCGTTCTCCCGAAAAGGGCTGTTTTTCCGTATTGCAGCTTATATTATACAAAATCGGTTTCAATAAATCCATAGGAAGAAAAGGATGATAAAGGGCTTCGGCAAGGTTAGCCGGACGGAAGTGATACGTCCTGCAGATAAGCCTCTTGCAGAATTTGCACCGTCTTTCTGATGAAAAAGCAGGAATTCGCATATTTGTATAGAATATTATATAGAGTATGGTAAATTAAGATTTGCAGGTGACACGGGCGATGAGATTTTCCGAAGAATTTATTGAACAGGTACGGCAGGCAAACGATATTGTCTCGGTTATTTCGGACTATGTCGCCTTAAAACGGAGGGGCGGTAATTTCTGGGCCTGCTGCCCCTTTCACAGCGAGAAAACCGCATCCTTCAGTGTCGCCGCCGAAAAAGGTTTCTTCTATTGTTTCGGCTGCCATGCTTCGGGCAATGTTTTTACCTTTATCATGAAGAAAGAAAATATTTCGTTCAGTGAAGCCGTACAGCGTCTTGCCGAACGGGCGCATATCCCGCTTCCCGTAACGGAGAAGACGGAAGAAGAAAAACAGAGGGACCGTTTACGGGAACGCCTGTTTGCAATCAATGAGATGGCGTGTAACTTTTTCCATAACTGTCTGGTCAAAACGCATTACGGGGAAAACGGGCTGGCTTATTTGCACAGACGCGGCCTGAATGACGAAACCATTCATGAATTTCGTCTGGGGTTCGCACCAGACGGCTGGAATAAGCTTGCAGACGCGTTTATCCGGAAACATGTGCCGCCTGAAGAATTACTCAGACTGGGACTGATAAAAGAAAAAAACGGTCATTACTATGACGCCTTTCGCAATCGCGTTATTTTTCCGATTTTTGACGGCAGGGATCGGGTAGTCGGTTTCGGCAAGACGAGTTTTAGACGACAGCAAGCCCAAATACTTGAATTCTCCTGAAACGCCCGTTTTTAACAAGCGAAAATTGCTCTTCGCCATGAACAGGGCTCATCGTTCCATTTACAGCGAAGGCAGGGCCGTTCTCGTCGAAGGGTACATGGATGTCGTTTCGGCCCACAATAAGGGGATCACCAATGTTGTCGCCTCTTTGGGCACCGCGTTTACGGCCGATCAGGCCCGCCTTCTCCAGCGTCAGGCAAAGGAAATAATCCTTGCCTACGATATGGATGACGCGGGCAGACAGGCCACTGTGCGGGCGATGGAGATCGTCCGTTCTCTCGGCATGAAGATACGTGTCCTGACCCTGGGTGACGGGAAGGACCCGGATGAATACATTACCGTCCACGGGCCGGAGGCGTTTAAAGAGGCCTTGGCCGGTGCGCCGAACGTATTGGATTACATGCTGCTTACAGGGCTGCGCCGGTACGATGTGTCCACGCTGGAAGGAAAATCCGCCGTAACCGCGGCCGTTATGCCTGTCCTCATCCGGGTGGACAGCCCGATTATCGTCGAAGCGTTCATGAAGAAGATGGCCGAACGCCTGCAGATTGATGAAAATGCCGTGCGCAGTGAATATAATACATACGTGCGCAGGCATCCCGAAGCGGGTGGGCGGCAGGTTGTCATTTCCCGGGATGTGGCCAAACTGAATGCCGCTGCCCGCGGCGGCAACGCCATGGCCGTCGCGGAAGAAAATATTCTCCGCTATCTGTTGGAACGGCCTGCGGCTTACGGCAGGGTGCAAAAGAAAATTGAGGCGGCCTATTTTACGGATCCGAAACGGCGCGCCGTATACGAAGAAATTGAGCGGCAGTATACGGCCGGGGGGCAGTATACCGCAGCGGCCGTACAGGACGCATTGCCCCCCGACATAAGAAATGAGGCGGCACGTATTCTTGTTCTTGAAGATGTGCCCCTGGATGAACAGGTCCTTGTTGATTATGTAATGCGGTTTCGTCTTGCCGCCTTGCAGGCGGACTATAAAAAACACAGCGAGCTTGCCGCCGCATACAGTCTGCATGACGATCCCCGTCTTAAGGACGCGCTGGCGGCGTGTAAAAATTTGAGCAATGAAATTAAACAGCTGGTTTTGTCAACAAAGAAAGGAGCGCACGATAATGGCAACTAAGAAGAAAGATGCAGAAGAAAAAGCCGTGGCGGCAGCGGAAGAGAAAGCGGCCATGGCGGCGGAAGGCGCCCTGACGGAAAAGGCCGGGACAAATAAGGCTGAGAAAAACGCCGGCAAGAAAACGGCCAGGTCTGCGGCCCAAAAG
>NZ_JH417574.1:39137-54907 GCF_000239275.1 Megasphaera geminata F0357
CGGCAAGAAAACGGCCAGGTCTGCGGCCAAAAGAAAAAATGAAAAGAAAAAAATAACGGAAGAAGAACGTCACGCCCATGTGTCGGAAAAGATTAACGAACTTTCTGAAAAGGGCAAGATACAAGGCTGCCTGACCTATACGGAAATTATGAATACCATGGGCGAATGTGATATGACGGCCGATGAAATGGATAAGATGTATGAATATTTTGCCGATCACGGTATCGATATTATCGGGGAGTCCGAACAGATGAATGAAAACGAAAGCCTTAACGACGATGATGATGACAAGAGCAGTGAAACCGTCACAGTGAGTCTTTCCGTTCCCGAAGGCGTAAATATTGACGATCCCGTGCGCATGTATCTGAAAGAAATCGGCCGTGTGCCTCTCTTATCGGCTGAAGAGGAAATTACGTTGGCCAAACGGATTGAAGCCGGTGGCGCGGAAGGAGCCACAGCCGAGGAAATCAGCACGGGGAATATTGCCAAAAAGAAACTTACAGACGCAAACCTGCGACTGGTCGTTTCTATCGCCAAACGGTATGTCGGCAGAGGGATGCTCTTCCTCGACCTTATTCAGGAAGGCAATCTCGGTCTTTTAAAGGCCGTTGAAAAATTCGATTACAGCAAGGGGTACAAGTTCAGTACATACGCTACATGGTGGATCAGGCAGGCCATTACCAGGGCCATTGCCGATCAGGCACGGACGATTCGTATTCCCGTACATATGGTGGAAACGATTAATAAACTCATCCGCATTTCACGGCAGCTCTTACAGGAAAAAGGAAGGGAACCGTTGCCTGAAGAAATTGCCGGAAAAATGGGTGTTCCCGTAGAACGGGTACGGGAAATAATGAAGATCGCACAGGAACCCGTTTCCTTGGAAACGCCTATCGGCGAAGAAGAAGATTCTCATCTCGGTGATTTCATTGAAGACCATGAAGCGATAGCGCCTGACGACGCGGCCTCGTTTATCCTGTTGAAAGAGCAGATCGAAGACGTCTTTTCCTGTCTTACCGACAGGGAACGGAAGGTTCTCTACCTTCGTTTCGGCTTAAAAGACGGACGTCCGAGAACGTTGGAAGAAGTAGGCCAGCATTTTAATGTGACCCGTGAACGTATTCGCCAGATTGAAGGAAAAGCGCTCAGCAAGCTCCGTAATTGGGGCAAGCGCGAAAAAATTAAAGATTTCTTATGATATTGCAAAGGGTCCGCTCCCGTTTGGTGAAGCGGACCCTTTTACTGTATGGAGAGGCCTATTTTTTGTTCGTTTTGTGCGAGAGCAGATCGCCTAAGGCCTGAATAACGTTGACCCCGATGATGAGGATGACAATAGTCGCCAGCATGACATCGGCGCGGAAACGCTGATAGCCGTAGCGGATCGCAATATCCCCGAGACCGCCGCCGCCGATAGCTCCGGCCATAGCCGAGGATCCGATAAGGTTGACGATCAGCACCGTAATATTATTGATAATTGCCGGTAACGCTTCCGGCAGGAGCACTTTGCGGATTATCTGAACCGGGGTGGCCCCCATTGACTGAGCCGCTTCGACGAGTCCGAAGTCAATGTCGCGAACGGAGGTTTCTACAAGGCGGCTTAAAAAGGGGACGGCCACAATAGTCAAAGGCACGCACGCGGCGGTTGTACCGATAGAGGTGCCCGCAACCATACGCGTAAAGGGAATGATGGACACCATAAGGATAATGAAAGGGATAGAACGGATGATATTTATGACCGTGCCGAGAATTTGATTGGCAACCCTGTTTTCCAAAATGTGGCCCTTACCCGTCGTCACGAGTGTGACACCGAGCGGTATGCCGATCAGTGCGGCGATCATACCGGATACGGCGACCATGAAGGCCGTTTCTTCTATTCCTTGTAAGAGAAGTTTAATTATTTCCGCGGACATAGCCGAGCACCTCGCTTTCTACAGGCAGGCTTTCAATATAATTGAAGGCTCTGATCTGGCTTTCCATATCGCCTATGATTGAAAAAATCAAATATCCGAACGGCTCGTCCTGAATATAGTCTATATTGCCGTACAGGACGCTAAGATCCGCGTTGGAATGACGAATGACCTGGGCCATCAGCGGTTTTGTCGTGATATTGCCTTTAAAACGTACGCGGACGAGCATGTCGGAACCTTCTTTCGGCTCGTTCGTAATGCCCAGGCGGGTGATGCCCCGCGGCATTTCCGTATTGATGATTGACTTGACGAATTCCTGCATCGTCTCGGACTGCGGATTCGTAAAGATATCGACGACGCGTCCACATTCTTTGATATACCCGCCCTCAATCACGGCTACGCGGTCGCAAATATCTTTGACGACCGCCATTTCGTGCGTAATGACGATGATTGTAATGCCGAGCCGCTTGTTGATGTCCTGCAGGAGGGCCAGAATGGCGGTCGTAGTCTGCGGGTCAAGTGCCGATGTCGCTTCGTCGCAGAGCAAGATTTTCGGATCGCTGGCCAAGGCGCGGGCAATGCCGACACGCTGCTTTTGACCGCCTGAAAGCTGAGACGGATAATTGGATTTACGATCGGACAGGCCGACGAGTTCAAGGAGCCCTTCCACTTTATTGCGGATGATTTCTTTCGGCGTGTCCGTCAGTTCCAGGGGAAAAGCAATATTGTCAAAAACCGTACGGGAGGAGAGGAGATTAAAGTGCTGAAAAATCATGCCGATAGATTTTCGTTCCCGGCGCAGCCGGGAATCGGAAAGGGTGGTCATATCCCGTTCGTCAATAATAACTTTACCGCTTGTCGGCCGTTCCAACATGTTAATGCAGCGGACAAGTGTAGATTTACCGGCGCCGCTTTTTCCGATAATACCGAATATTTCACCGGCCTTAACGGAGAGGGAGATGCCGTTTAAGGCTTTTACCTGCGTCTTATGGCCGTAGACTTTAGTGACATTCTCCAATGTAATCACGTGATCAGCTCCTTCATGGATGATATTACTTCAAGACAACAAAAAAACCGCCGGCAGGTGACGGCAGTATAGTATACGGCTTCATCTGTCGGAAAACCCGCTGGATTTGGCACCTTCCCGATTACGGGGGTTGCCGCAGCGTCGTAGGGCCAGTCCCTCGGCTGCTCTGGATGAACGGATTATGATGTTGTCGAGTTCAATAGTACCATGAACAGGCGGGGATTGTCAATTCCCCTGCGGGATAAAGAAAATATTTTACGGTAGCGGCAGGATATACGGGACTTTTGTAGAATATATAATATATCAGGAGAATTAAGGCGGACGTCTCGATTCTCCATGAAAGGAAGGGATATTTTATGGCAACAACTGTAAGAGGCAAAAATTTGGAAGTAACAGATGCTTTAAAGAATTATGTGTTAAAGCATGAAAAGAAAGTAACAAAATACTTCGAAAGCGAAGTGAACCTCCAGGCCATGCTTTCGGTTGAAAAAGAACGGAAAATTGCCGAGCTTACTTTGAAAGTGGACGGCGTCGTCTTGCGTGTCGTTGAAGCCAACGAAGATATGTATGCGGCTATCGACCTCATCTTCGACAAGATGGTCCGTCAGATCCATAAATATAAGACGAGAATCGCCCGCCGCATAAAAAGCGGATCTTTCCAGACGGCCCTGGCGACGGAAGCTCCCGAATCGGATGAAGTATTTGAAGTGGTACGCACGAAAAAATTTGCCGCCCGTCCTATGGATGTGGAAGAAGCGATTTTGCAAATGAATTTGGTCGGTCATGATTTCTTTGTTTTTCTGAATGCCGAAACGGAAAATATCAGCGTCGTCTACAAGCGTAAACACGGTAAATACGGTCTTATTGAACCGGAGTTCTGATACAGAGACCGCCCTGCATGCAGGGCGGTCTCTGTATTTGTGTCGGGCAGGAATAAAGGTTATATTAAATGATTTATTATATTCGTTGATAAATGCACTGCGATTATACGGGTTTATTAATTAAAATTGACGCTGTACGGCGTGTACGGGTATGATTAATTAGATAGAACAGGGCCCGCGGCGCAGCGGCAGTACCCGCGCTGACACACTGCTTTTCGTGAGACGGCTGCAATTGCGGCTGCGGCTAAAAATCAGAGATCGGCGAATTACCGATTAAGGAAGAGGTGTATTATGTCAGTAAAGAAAAGATTGATTGCGGCCGCTTTAGCTATGGCCGCTTTATTTATGGTTGCGGCCTGCGGCAGTGATACGGGGCAGAGTCAGGAGAAAACGGAAATTTCATTCAACGGATCCTCCACATTGGCTCCCGTCATTTCTTCTATCGGCAAGGATTTTGCCGAAAAGAACGGGACCTGGAAAAAAGCGGACAGTTCTCTGCCCGATGCGAGCATTACGATTAATGTTTCCTCCAGCGGCTCCGGCGCCGGTATTAAAGCCCTTCTTGACGGGACGGCGGATTTCGGCCTTGTCGCACGGGAAGTGAAAGACGGCGAAAAACAGAAAATTAAAGATTATAAAGAATATAAAATCGGTATTGATGCGTTAACGATTGCCGTCAATCCGAACAACCCGATTGCCGGGATTAAAGATAATTTAACGAGTGATCAGATTAAGAAAATTTTCTCCGGCGAATATAAGACCTGGAACCAGGTGGACCCGTCCTTACCGGAAAAAGAAATCGTCGTTGTAACGCGTGATCTCGGCGGCGGCGCACATGAAGTCTTCCAGGAAAAAATTATGGGCGACACGAAGGTTACCGATAAGGCGGTACAGGCTCCTTCCATGGGGGCGCTTGTGCAGAAGATTATTGAAAATGAAAACGCTGTCGGTTATGCTTCGTACGGCGTGGCCAAACAAAATGAAGGCCGTATTTTCGCGCTGAAAGTCGACGGCGTGACGGCCGCACCGGAAACGATTGCGGACGGCTCGTACAAGATTCAACGGCCTTTGCTCATTGTCGGCAGCGGCGAATTAACAAAACTGCAAAAAGTGTTTATGGATTATGTGCGTTCCGCCGCCGGTATGGCAATAATCGAAAAAATGGGATTCATTCCCGTAAAATAACGGAAAGTATAAAGGGGTATCACCGTTCGGCGATATCCCTTTACTGCAGGGAACAGGTATGACTAAAGCGGAAAAAGCGGGAACATATACGATACGTGTTACAGCGTTGCTTACAATATCCATATTTGTATTTCTATTTCTTTTTATTTGCTATGAAGGAGTGCCCGTTTTTGCACACACAAGTGTATATTCCTTCCTTTTTTCCCATACGTGGAACCCGCTGGCCGATGTGCCGGCGTTCGGTATCGGGGCTATGATCGGCGGGAGCCTTTATGTTTCTTTTCTGTCCGTCTTCTTTGCCCTGCCGCTCGGTGCGGGCTGTGCTTTTTTTATCGAATTTTGTGCGCCTTCCGGGGTAAAGGGTGTCATCCTGGCTTTTATTGATATGCTTGCCGGTGTCCCGTCCGTTATTTTCGGCTTTATCGGGCTTACCGTCGTTGTAAAAGGCATGGAACGTATCTTTGATCTTTCGACGGGAGAATGTATTTTGTCGGCGGCGCTTGTCCTGGCGGTCATGATTTTGCCGTTTATTGTCGCCAACTGCGCCGAATCGGTCGAGTCGGGACGGCGTCTGTATGAAGATGCCGTTACTTGTCTGGGTATAGACAAATGGTATTTTATGTCGCGCCTTTTGCTGCCGCACGTGAAGACCGCGCTTCTTGTATCCCTCATCCTCTCTTTTGCCAGAGCTATGGGGGAGACCATGGCCGTCATGATGGTTATGGGGAATGCCGCGGCAGCGCCGCGTCTTTTGGATAAGGGTGAATCCGTGCCGGCCCTCATTGCCCTGGAAATGGGCAGCGCCGAATACGGCAGCCCTCATTATGAAGCTCTTTATGCGGCAGGTATGGTACTTATGGCGGTTCTTATCCTGTCGAATATCCTTTTTTATATGTTCAGAAAGAGCGCCGGGGAGGATACACGCATATGAGAAGAGCCGTGACCGTTCTTTTTGTTTATCTCAGCGGCCTGCTTGTATGTGCAACCGTTATCTTTGTCTTTCTGTACATTTTTGTCAAGGGTGCGCAAGTCATTTCCTGGAAATTTATTTCAACCGGACCTGAGGGGATACCTCCCGGTACGGCAGGCGGTATTTTCCCGGCCATCGTCGGGTCGCTCATGTCGGGAGCGGTTGCGGCCGTTATTTCCTCGATCACGGCTGTCGCTACGACCATTTGGCTGACTTTTTTTTGCCGAAACCACGTCCTGTATCGTTTTTGCCGTTTTTGCACAGAATGCGTTTCGGGGATTCCGTCCATTTTGTTGGGGCTCTTCGGGTATAGTTTTTTTCTTATGCATTTGGCCATTCCTAAAAGCGTCCTGACTGCCGGAATGACTTTGGCGATTATGATTATGCCCTTTATTGCGGTGCGGACGGAAAAGATTTTTCGCGAATATCCGCGCGAACAAATAGACGCGGCCAGAAGTTTAGGACTGTCAACGCTGTATATTATTCTGACGCTTGTCATACCGCAGCGCCTGCGTGAGCTGACTTCGACCGTAGCGCTGTCAACCGCCTATGCCATGGGGGCCGCCGCACCCGTTATGTTTACGGGCGCCGTCCTCTATACTCGGAAGCTGCCGGATCTTACGGAACCTTTCATGGCCCTGCCGTATCACTTATATATTCTCGTCAGTCAGGGGTATTCCTTGTCAATGGCATACGGTACGGCTTTTATCCTGTTGGTTTTACTGCTGGGCATCAATCTGTTCTGCCGGTACGCGGGCAAAAAGAGGTAATCTGTGGAAGCTGAATTTATTATTGAAAATTTGTCCGTGTCGTCTTCGGACAAACGGATTTTACAGGACGTCAACCTGACGATTTATAAAAATAAAATAACTGCCCTTATCGGTATGTCCGGCTGCGGTAAAACGACGCTCCTGCGTTCGTTGAATCGGACTGTTGCCGACGAAATCCACATGGATTCGGGAAGGATCCTTCTGGAAGGGACGGACATTTTTCAACTGCCTTTAGAGCTGCTGCGCAAAGAGGTCGGACTTATCCAGCAGCGTCCGACGCCGTTCCCCTTTTCCATACGCAAAAATATGACCTATGCTTTGCGGTATCACGGTGTCACGGACACCGGAGAAACGGAACGGCGGATACGGGAAGCGTTGACGGATGCGGGGCTGTATGACGACGTTAAAGGGGAGCTTACTAAACGGGCCGATTCCTTATCCGGCGGGCAGCAACAACGTTTATGCATAGCCAGAGCGTTGGCGTTAAAGCCGAAGGTCCTCCTGTTGGACGAACCCTGTTCGGCATTGGATATAAAAAACACGCTGACCGTGGAAGAGACGTTGCATAAGCTGAAAGAACGCTGTACTATTGTCATCGTTACGCATAATCTGTCTCAGGCTAAACGAATTGCCGATTATGCGGCCTATATGGAAAACGGCACGGTTGTTGAAGAGGCGGAAGCTGACCGGTTATTCTGCCGTCCGACAGAGGCGCGTACACAGGCCTATTTGAGTTACGCGCAGTAAATCCGTGCCGGAAAGAGCGTACTTCCCGGCATGAAACGGATCCCGGCGCCGCGTTTGCCGCAGAGGGGACGTATCGGCGGGGAAGCCGTACACTGAAATTGCGCATGCAGCAGTAAAGGGGGATTTGTAATATGGTTAAAGTTAATGCGGTCGGCATGGTTTGCCCGTTGCCGGTCATCGAAACGCGCAAGGCGTTGAAGGAAAACGAACGGGTCGAAACAACGGTCGATAATAAAGTGGCTACGGAAAACCTTCGCAGGATGGCCGCTCAGATGGGCTATGAGTATGATCTTAAAGAAGAAGGCGCCGACCGGTTTGTCGTTACAATTACTAAAACGCAGGGCGCCGAAACGGCTGAGACCGATCCGGATACAGCGGCGAAGGCTGCCGACGAATTTGTCGTCGTCATTGATTCCGTTACTATGGGAAACGGTGCCGAACAACTCGGCAAAAACCTTATGAAGACTTTCATTTATACACTTACGGAACAGGAAGTGCTGCCGCAGCGGATTATTTTTTATAACGGCGGCGTACAGCTGCTTACGGAAGGCTCGGAAGTGTTGGAAGATTTACAGAAACTTGCCGCAGAGGGAGTGGAAATTTACGGCTGCGGCGCATGCCTTAACTTCTACGGCCTTACGGAAAAAGTAAAAGTCGGGGAAATTACCAATATGTTTTCCATAGTTGAAATGATGCGCAAAGCGTATCGGATCGTAAAACCGTGATGGCGGCAAAAGAATATTACGGCGTTGCGCTGTTGAAAAATACGCGGGAGGCCATGGCCGTGGAAGACGGGGCGAAGAAAAAGGGGATGGCCGTCAGAATTATTCCGACGCCGTCCACAATTTATGCGAGCTGCGGCTTTTCTTTAAAATATGAATTGACGGAAGAGGAGACACTAAAAGAGCTCCTGCAGGAATTGGGCCTTTCCGTGGACGGGTTCTACCATGCTGAAAAAACGGGCTTGTCCGTTTCGTACGAGAAAGTATAAAATAGAACGGTACAAAGAACAGAGAAGGCAGGTGCCCATTCGTGAAAGAAAAGCAGAGGGTATTATCCCGTTTACCTAAAATTGATGTATTTCTTGCCAGGCCCAATGTCGTTGCTTTGGCAGATTCCTATTCGGCCGCCCTGGTCAAAGAAGCGTTACAGGCTGTCCTCCATCAGGTGCGGCAAGCCGTTCTCACCGGCCTGCGTATGGAAATTCCGGAAAATGAAGAGCTGGAGGCGATGATTTCCGGTCACCTGAAAAAACGGGAAGCTTTCCGTTTGCGTCGGCTCATTAACGGAACCGGTACCGTCTTACATACCAATCTCGGCCGTTCCGTACTGAGTGAAGCCGCATGCCGGCACGTGGCGGCCGTTGCGGGCTGCTACTCCAATTTGGAATATAATCTGGAAGCGGGCAGCCGCGGTTCGCGATACAGCCACTTAACGGATATATTGCGTGAATTGACGGGAGCTGAAGATGTTCTCGTTGTCAATAACAATGCGGCGGCGGTCATGCTGGCGTTAAATACGCTCATTTCCGGCAAAGAAGTTATTATTTCCCGTGGCGAACTCGTGGAAATAGGGGGGAAATTCCGCATTCCCGAAGTTATTGAACACAGCGGCGGCATCATCCGTGAAGTCGGGACGACAAATAAAACGCATCTGTCCGACTACAACAAGGCTGTCGGTGAACGTACGGGAGCCGTTATGAAGGTGCATACGAGCAACTATCATATTGCCGGGTTTACCGAGAGCGTCGGCGCGGACGAGCTGTCCGGACTGGCTCATTTCCACGGCGTACCCTTGATCAACGATCTGGGGAGCGGCCTTCTTCTCGACATGACCCGCTTCGGCCTGCCTTACGAACCGACTGTTAAGGAAGCTCTCGACAAAGGCTGTGATATTGTTACCTTCAGCGGCGATAAACTTTTAGGCGGACCGCAGGCCGGTATTATTGTCGGTAAAACGGAGTATATTGAGGCTATGAAGCAAAATCAGCTCCTGCGTGCGCTGCGTGTGGATAAAATGACGATTGCCGCGCTGGAAGCAACCTTCCGTTCTTACTTGGATGAAGACCGGGCCGTCCGGGAAATCCCCGTCCTGCAGATGCTCTCTCTGACGCGGGAAGAGGCTTATGCGAAATGTGAACGCTTTATGCAGATATTGCAGGAGAATACTCTGCCCGTCGCCACGGAAATCGTCGCCGTGACGGATATGGTCGGCGGCGGTTCTTATCCGGAATATGAAATGCCGAGCTATGCCGTTGCTGTCACTATAGAAGGGATGTCCGCGGCGGAAATGGAGCGCCGTCTCCGTGAAGCGGAGTCCCCCGTCATCGTGCGGGTGCAGCATGACAGGGTCTGCTTTGCCGTACGTACAATCAATGAGAGCGAATTTCCCGTTATCAGGAAAATTTTAAATAACGTATGTCGGGACGTATTGCCTGCCGAATAGGGAAATACGGATATACGGCGATTAACGTCCGGATGAATACCTGCATACCGGCGGATACGGAGAAACACTGCCGTTGCCGCAGGTATGCTCGCAGTCTCACGGCGCATACGGCCGTAATCGGCCGCACAGCGCTTTTGTGAGACTGTTTTTTTATAACTGTTAAGGAGGAATTATGTATGCCTGATCGTCATGAAATGTGGAAAGACCTGGGAATGGATTTGGAAGCGCATGACACACTCTGTTCCGTATTGCCGCAGGCCTTCGGGGATATCTATCTGTCACAGGAAAACAGGCCGGAAGGGATGGCTTTCTGGGATATGGTGGTTTCCGATATTCACGGCATCCGTCCGGCCGAGTTGATGGAAGCTCAAAAAGAGGGCCGTAAAGTATTCGGTACGTTCTGTCTGTATGTACCCGATGAAATCATTGTCGCTGCCGGCGGTATTGTTACCGGGCTCTGCGGCGGTTCCCAATTCTGGGTTCCCGCAGGCGAAGAGGTTCTGCCGAAAAGTATGTGTTCGTTGATTAAGGCTTCCGTCGGCGCCCGTCTCGGCCGCACCTGTCCTTTTTTCCGTATTGCCGATATGTACGTGGGCGAAACGACTTGCGACGGCAAAAAGAAAGCCTATGAAATCCTTGGCCGTGACGTGCCGATGTACGTCATGGACATGCCGCAGATGAAACGGCCTCAGGATTATGTCAAATGGGCGGAAGAAATTAATGCGTTCAAGAAGATTGTAGAGGAATTTACGGGCAATGAAGTAACTGTTGAAAAGCTTCATGAAGCGACGGTGCTCCTCAACAACCGCCGTAAAGCGCTGGAACGGGTATATCACGCCCGTAAGGCCGATCCCGCGCCGATCAGCGGCAAAGATGCGCTCCTCATGATGCAGATCGCTTTCTTTGACGACCCGCAGCGTTGTACGGATATGGCCAATACGCTTGCCGCCGAATTGGAACAACGCATTAAAGACGGCGTCGGCGTGGCTGCCGCGGGCACGAAGCGTATTATGCTTGCCGGTACGCCGATGGCTATCCCTAACTGGAAGATGCATCATATTGTTGAAACGAGCGGCGCCGTCGTCGTCTGCGAAGAATGTTGCACGGGCACGCGCTATTTTGAACATCAGGTTGATGAAACGCCGACGACCGCAAGTGAGCAGATTATGGCCCTCGCACAGCGGTACATGAAGAACAACTGCGCCTGTTTCACGCCCAATACGGGCCGTATAGACGATCTGTTGCGCCTTTGCAGAGAATATAAAGTGGACGGCGTAATCGATGTGAACTTGAAATTCTGCACCCTCTATGATACAGAAAGCCGCGATGTACAGTATGCTTTAAAGGAAGCGGGTATTCCGTCTATTCATATTGAAACGGATTATGACGATAACGATGCGGAACAGCTCCGTACACGTGTCGGTGCGTTTATTGAAATGCTGGGGTGACATGAGCGGGCAAAAAGATTGGTACATACTTTTTAAAAATCATACGGATGCCATGAGTCTTTTTATGGCCTTGAAAGAGGCGGGATATACCGTGAAAATATCCCCGACACCGCGGCAGGCTTCCGTATGCTGCGGCGTCTCGCTTCTGGTAAAGAGCACCGAAATGGAAGGTGTCAGAAACTATATGGAAGAACACGCGGCGGCGTATGAAAAAATAGTGGAATTGGAGAAGCAGATCGACGCAACGCGGGATCGGTTCTGCTGATGCAGCGAAGCCGTTTGCAGAAAAACGCGTCCCTGAAATTATGATACATACCTTTTTTGCCGGACCGGATTTCGGTGAAGGGAGTACCTATCAATTATGAGGCGACGCGTTTTTTATATTTCCTAAATAAACGGGTCAAAAAAATATGGCTCCGGGCCTTGTGAGTGTAAATGATGATATGGTATACTTTAATAAATCTCGTGATATAATTCACGATTATAAATAAACTGCATTGTAAAATCTGGTTTGCATCATAACTTGGGAGGTTGTTCACATGTTAGCATCGCGTCTGTATTGTCCCACCTTACGTGACGATCCTGCCGAAGCGGACGTCGTCAGTCACAAATTAATGCTGAAAGCCGGCATGATCCGGAAAAGCGCCGCCGGGCTCTATTCCTTCCTGCCGCTGGGCAGACGGGTCGTTCTTAAAATCGAAAATATTGTCCGTCATGAAATGAATGCGGCCGGTGCCCAGGAAGTCATGATGCCGATTGTACAACCTGCCGAAATCTGGAAGGAGACGGGCCGTTGGGATGTATACGGGCCGGAAATGTTTAAACTTTCCGACCGTCATGATAATCAGTACTGTCTGGGCCCTACTCATGAAGAATTGATTACGACACTGGTCCGCAATGAACTGCGATCGTATAAGCAGCTGCCCGTAAACCTCTGGCAGATGCAAAATAAATACCGTGATGAAATCCGTCCCCGTTTCGGCCTAATGCGCAGCCGTGAGTTTGTCATGAAAGACGCCTATTCTTTTGACGCCGACAAAGACGGTATGGTCGCCAGCTACAATATCATGTACAATGCGTATTGCCGTGTTTTTGAAAGATGCGGCCTTGACTGCCGTCCCGTACTGGCCGATTCCGGCCAAATCGGCGGTAACTACAGCCATGAATTCATGGCCCTCGCAAAAGCGGGCGAAGCGGATATCGTCATTTGTACGAAATGCGGTTTTGCAGCCAATGTGGAAAAGGCGGTCCCCAAAGCCCTTGTCCCGGAAGCGGAAGAGCCGAAAGAAATGGAGCTCTTTGCAACGCCTGAATGCGCGACCATTCAGGATCTCGTCGAAGTTACGGGCACGCCTGTGGAAAAGACGATTAAAGCCGTTGCTTTCGATATCGACGGTAAACTCGTTCTGACGATGGTCCGCGGCGACCATGAGGTCAATGACGTGGCCGTTCAAAACCTTATCGGCGGTAATGATGTTGAAGCGGCGGATGCGGAACTTCTGCAAAAGCACGGTCTCGAACCGGGCTATATGAGCCCTCTGGATGCGGGGCCGCAGGGCGATGATTTCGCCATTGTCGTCGATGAGTCGGCAATGAAGGTAATTAACGGTGTAACCGGCGCCAACAGACACGGCTATCATTATAAGAACGTAACGCCGTCCCGTGATTTTAAAGACGTGAAAGTCGCCGTCATCCGCCTTATTAACGAACACGACGGCTGCCCCGAATGCGGGGGCACCGTTAAGCTGACGCAGGGCATTGAAGTGGGGCAGGTATTCGGTCTGGGAACAAAGTATTCCGAAGCCCTGAAAGCCACATTCCTCGATAGGGACGGTCAGGCAAAACCCTTCTTCATGGGGTGTTACGGTATCGGTGTTACGAGAACGATGGCGGCATCAATTGAACAGCATAATGATGAAAACGGTATCATTTGGCCCGTGTCTATTGCCCCTTATGAAGTCGTGGTGTTACCGGTCAACGGCAACGATGCGGGTATTGCCGAAGCGGCGGAGGCTATTTACCGGGAGCTCCTTGCCGGCGGTACGGACGCTATTCTCGACGACAGGGATGAACGGGCCGGTGTGAAATTTAATGATGCCGACCTCATCGGTTACCCCGTTCGCGTTACGGTAGGCAATAAAGCGGTCGGTGAAGGAAAGGTGGAAATTAAGATACGCCGCTTCGGCTCGGAGGAAGAAGCGGCTGTTGAAAAAGCGGCTGACAGGGTTCGCGAAATAATTGGGGATTTACGCGAAAAAAATTTATAATATGTGTCGGCAGGATGGCTGCCGCTCAGATACTGTCATAAATACAAAATTATGTGAAAAGAAGTCCTTTTTACGAGAAAAGGGCTTCTTTTTGTATGAATATACACGAACGGCGGAACATAAACTCATTCCCGAATACAGCGGCAGGGTTGCACCGGTCCGGCGGGCATATAAAAGACCGTTTGTAGTAGGATGACGATCTCTGAACGTACCCTATAAAGTAGATATATAAGTTTATATGATAGATATCCTGATAATTTATATGATTCAGTAATGGTGCGGGCAGGCGTGTATTTTCCTGTAATATTGTGTATTATATCACGTATTTTTAATAAAAGTCCTTGTTAAAGTAAAACCTATATGGTATTATAACGACGGGAAATGGTAGTATCCGAAAGGCATGCCGCCTTTAGGATATTTAATCACTATTCTCCCATAATATACATCTGGGAATGGAGGTGAAAAATAATTGACAGAGATTAAAATACCTCTCAAAATGCATGTAGGCGGCCCTTGTAAGCCGGTTGTCAAGGCCGGCGATAAAGTTAAACGCGGACAATTAATTGCTGAACCGAGCGGGTTAGGCGCCAATATCCATGCCAGCTTTACCGGTGAAATTTCAGCGGTTACTGACGGTGAAATCGTAATCAAGCCGGATGACGTACAGAACTTTGACGAATATGTCAAAATTCCCGATACGAAAACGAACCTTGAAGCGATTGCCGCAGCCGGCGTAGTCGGTGCCGGCGGTGCAGGGTTCCCGACGGCCGTTAAGTTAAAGACGGAAATTCCGAACGGCGCTTTCATCGCCAACGCGGCTGAATGTGAACCTCTTTTGGCTCACAATATTCATCAGATTGAAGAACATGCCGCCGAATTGGTGCGCGGCGTCAAGTACGCCATGGAAATCACCAAGGCCCCTAAAGGGTATATTGCAATTAAACCGAAACACAAAAAGGCGGTTATCGAACTGATCAAGGCGGTACGAAATGAAGACAATATTGACGTTTTCCGTTTGCCCGATATGTATCCGGCAGGCGATGAACGCGTTATTGTCCGTGAAGTCATGGGGATCGAACTTGAGCCCGGCCAGTTGCCCGGTACGGTGGGAGCTTGTATCGACAATGTGGAAACGCTGAAAAATATCGTCAGAGCCATTGAAGATCGCAAACCTGTAATCGACAAGGATATTACCGTATCCGGCCGTGTTGCACATAAGGAGTCGGTCTTCGTCGATGTACCCGTCGGTACGCCTATGGGTGATCTTATCGAACGGGCCGGCGGATTCATAAATCCGCACGGTGAAATCGTGATCGGCGGTCCTCAGACGGGACGCCCCGGTACGGAAGAATCTCCCGTAACTAAGACAAGCGGCGGTTGCCTGGTGGCAATGCCGTTCCCGCAGGAAAAACGCAAAGCAGGTATCCTCATCTGTGAATGCGGCGGGTCGGAAGAACGATTGACTCAAATCGCTGAAGCGATGGGCGCCGAAGTTGTTTCCAAAGAACGATGTAAGAGAATGGTAGAAGTCGATGGACGATACAGATGTGGCTTGCCGGGTGTATGCCCGGGGCAGGCGGAAAAGGTCATGGCCTTGAAACGAGGTGGTGCTGAAGTATTAGTAGTCGGAACTTGCTCCGAATGAACGAACACCGTTATGGGTGTAGCTCCTAGGTTAGGAGTTCCGGTTTATCATCATACAGATCATGTTCTGCGAGCTGACGGTCATAAGCTGTATCGTACGTTGCCGCCTACGTAATTCAAAAGTAATTAAAAGGAGGACAAACGAATGTCTATTACAGCCGAAACGGCTCAAGAACATGCAAAAGATCCAGCAGTGTTGTGCTGCCGTGCCGAAGCAGGCACAGTATTATCCGCTTCCAACTTGGAAGATCCCAACATCTTTCCTGATTTGGAAGACTCCGGTTTGTTGACAATTCCCGATAACGTGCTCCACATCGGTAACGTAATCGGCGCCACGATGAAAGTAACGGCCGATTCCCTCGTTCCCCTGACGCCCGATATGCTTGAAGGTATCATGGAAATGGAGGAAGACGCTCCGGCTGAAGCCGCGGCAGTTGAAGAAACGGCGGCCGACGCTCCAGTTGCCGTCGCTCCCGCCG